>NZ_DHYG01000016.1 GCF_002414005.1 Psychrobacter sp. UBA5136 | reverse complement strand
TTTTCCACGAACATAACTCTTTAGGTATGTCTCGCCACGGCGCGCCTGTGCGTAGCTTCCACAGTATGGCTTCCATGACCTCTCGACTGTTTTGAGTTTGATAGCAGCCATGCTTTGTCATTGTTGATTGCAATTGTTCCCAAAGCGTATCTGTTAGTGCTGTTCTTGCCATGACTTGTACTTCTCGCATCGTCTCAATAGATGCGGTATTGTAACTATTATTTATGGCTTATCCAATTGAAGACATGCCCTAGTAGTCATCATACTTCAATTACTACAAGGGTCAAAGTATCAAGATAGTATCAAAAAGGTGTCTGCATCAATGTGCTTACATAAAATTTAGTTAATAAAAAACCCCGTAAACAATTTGTTTACGGGGTTTGAATTTGGTGGGCCCAGTAGGACTTGAACCTACGACCAAAGGATTATGAGTCCTCTGCTCTAACCAACTGAGCTATGGGCCCTAACGTTAGACGCACAATGATACCTGATTTTTCTAGATTTTCAAGTAAAAGATAGACACTAAGCAAGATTTTTTCACGCAGCGCGACTTTCTATCAAACAGGACCGCCAGCCAATGTTAGGCTACGGCCTCCATCGACGGTAATTATCTCACCCGTTACATAACTCGCCTGTGCAAGATAAAGCACACTATGCGCAATCTCAGCGGGTTTGCCTATCCGCTGCATAGGGATGGAATCGATGATGCTTTTTTGTTGCTGCGGGTCAAGCGCCTGGTCACTATGCGGCTCAGGTAAGATATTGACGCCAGGAGCGACGCCGTTGACGCGTACAGCTGGCGCCATATCTAGCGCTAGAGACTGCACCATCATCCGATGCGCCGCCTTTGCCATGTTATAAACGGCATAATCCTTAAAAGGTTTATTATGCGCATGGATATCAAGTAGGCTAATAATGCAGCCGCGCTGCGTTCGTAGATAAGGAGATAACGCTTGGCTTAGTAATAAGGGTGCTTTGGCATTGGTCAAAAATAATTCATCCCACTGAGCGTGAGTGATATGACCAAGCGGGCTCGGATAAAAGCGTGAAGCGTTATGTGTTAAGACGTCGAGCTGGCCAAATGCTTGCATGATATTCTGAGTGAAATCATGTAACGCATCGCTTTGGTTAACGACTGCCAAATCTGCAATGATAACGACCGCACTATCAGGACGAGCATTATTTAGCGCATCGGCTAGGGCATGGGCTTCTTGCTCACTACGATGGCAATGGATAATGATGCGGTAGCCTTGCTCATGGGCGGCGCGGACGATAGCAGCGCCAATACGCTTAGCGCCACCGGTCACTAGCATCACGGGAGCGTGCGTGTTAATTGGCTGAGAAGGCTTGGAGGTTTGATTCATAGTTAAACTTTAAAAAGGACATATTTCTGATTTCGAGGACGTTTTTAAACAGCATTTTCAGATGATATAGAAACTTTTGAAGCACTATTTTGCATTTGTAAATGCTCAATTCTACGTTGACGTAATGCTGCGCCAATCGCTGGACCTTTAAGATCTGGGGCAATATTGTCCATGCCGATTGCATGAAAACTATTTAGCGCAAGCATCATTTGGCGGTGTTGTATGGCCAGTTTTAAAACATGACTAGTCACTAAAAGTTGCGAGAGTTTATCAGGTGCTTTATGGGCGCCGCAGGCTTGAATAAGGTCGATTTTCTCAGCGGCACTCAGCTGGTCTATGCTGCTAAGCTTTTGTGCTTGCTGCACAAATAAATTGGCAAACTGAGTATGCACTTTAGGCACTTTTACGCTATTTCCTATCTCGTTAATAGCTTTAGTCGCTGTTTCTGTATTAACCGAATGAATTTCTGTAGAGTTAAAAGTAAATGAATCGGTATTTAAACTTGCCATCAATAAAGCCCAGCGCTGCGATAAGTTTAACTGCATTTGACCGGCAAAATACAATGCCGTTTGTACAATCTCTCGTATTTGACCGTATTGAGCATGGCTCCAAGCATGATGGAGTGGGGCAAAATACTCTGTCAGCGCACCGAGCTCAAACAGCTGCTGCCAATACACCTGCGGTGATATTTGTAGCATGCCACAGCTTGATTCTTGCCAAATGCGCTCACTACTTAAATGCGCAAGCTCGCCTGAGGCCACCAACTCGCGCATTAATTGCAAGGTTTCATCAGCGATACTAAAGCCCAAATCATAATAACGCCCATAAAAGCGCGCGGTTCGCAGTACCCGTAACGGGTCTTCACTAAACGCGCTTGAGACATGTCGTAAGGTTTTACTTTCAATGTCATCCAATCCGCCATAGTAGTCAATTACGTCGCCACTTATCGGCGTATCATCGGTTACGCTTTTAACCTCAATGGCCATCGCATTGATGGTCAAATCACGACGCTGCAAGTCTTCACGCAGCGTTACATCGGGGCTCGCGTGCACGCTAAAGCCTTGATAACCTAAGCCTTGCTTACGCTCAGTACGGGCTAAGGCATATTCTTCATTACTAATAGGATGCAAGAATACCGGAAAATCTGCGCCCACTTGTTGAAAGCCAGCATCCAGCATGTCTGCAACCGTTGCGCCAACGACAACAAAGTCCTTGTCTTTGATAGGACGCCCTAATAATTGGTCACGGACGGCGCCGCCAACGAGATATACTTGCATAAAAGTCTCTTTGTCATTGTCCAGTATTTACTACATTTTTCTACTCAAAAAAAACCAGTCAACGCTCATAAGCATTGACTGGTTTTAGTATAACAGACGGCCTCGATAAATAAATGATAGAGGACTGTTTTAGGATTACGCTTTTAGGTTGTATAAGCGCCTACTGCTGCGCACTTTCTAAGTCTTGAGCCTCAGTGACCGCAAGCGCCGTCATATTTACCACACGGCGCGCCGTCGCTGATGGGGTTAGGATATGAACAGGTTTACTCGCGCCGAGCAAGATAGGACCAATAGACGCACTGCTGGTAGCCGTTTTTAGCAGATTAAAAGCAATATTTGCCGCATCAAGCGTTGGCAAGATAAGCAAGTTTGCTGACCCTTTTAAGTTGCTTGATGGCAAGTCATTGGCACGAATATGCTCATCAAGTGCAGCATCCCCTTGCATTTCACCATCGAAGTCAAAGTCGACATTCATTTCAGTCAGTAGTTGATGCACCTTACGCATTTTCACCGCGCTTTCGCGGTCTGAGGTACCAAAGTTTGAATGCGATACCAGCGCCACACGCGGGGTAATGTTAAAGCGGCGCAATTGATCGGCAGCCAATACTGTCATCTCAGCCAATTGCTCAGCAGTTGGGTCTTCATGGATATAAGTATCAGCAATAAAAATATTACGATCTTGCATAAGAACGGCATTCATCGCATAAAAATCGCTGACGCCTTCTTTTTTACCGATGACACGGCTGACATATTTTAAATGCAAATGGTAGTAGCTGAATGTGCCACAAATCATACCATCGGCATCACCATTTTCAACCAATAGGGCACCGATTAAAGAAGTTTTGCGGCGCACATCGCGGCGCGCAAGCTCAATACTAACGCCATTGCGTTTGTTTTTCTCGTAGTAGCCCTGCCAGTAATCTTTATAACGTGGGTCATCATCTTGATTGACAATCGTGATGTTTTCACCATCTTTTAGGCGTAGCGCTAACTTTTCAATGTTCTTTTCGATAATAGCCGGACGACCAACCAAGATTGGATGTGCTAATTGCTCATCGACGACCACTTGTACCGCTAGCAATACATTGCTGTCTTCGCCTTCGCAGTAAACAATACGCTTAGGATCGGCTTTCGCGCGGGCAAAGATAGGCTTCATGACAAACGCTGAGTTATAAACAAACTCAGACAAGCGTTGACGATAGGCTTTCATATCTGAGATAGGCAGGGTTGCCACACCAGAATCCATCGCCGCTTTAGCAACGGCAGAAGCGATTTCAATGATTAGGTTTGGCTCAAGAGGCCCTGGGATAAGGTAATCACGTCCAAAGCTTGGCGTGCTTTCCACGTTTTTAATGTTGCTCATCGGCGTCGCTTCAACGTGTGCCATAGCCGCGATTGCTTTTACGCAAGCGATTTTCATCTCTTCGTTAACCGCTGTCGCCCCAACGTCAAGCGCACCGCGGAAGATATAAGGGAAGCATAACGCATTGTTTACTTGGTTTGGATAATCCGAGCGACCCGTTGCCATGATAACGTCTGGACGTACCGCATGCGCCAATTCTGGCATGATTTCAGGCGTTGGGTTGGCAAGGGCAAAGACGATAGGGTCTTTTGCCATACGGCGAACCATGTCTTCTGTCAAAGTGCCAGGCATAGATAAGCCTAAGAACATATCGACATCATCCATCACTTCTTCGATGGTGGTCGCGGTGGTGTCACGCGCATAACGCTGCTTGGTTTCATCAAGGTTTTCACGGCTAGTGCTGATGATACCGCGTGAGTCTGATACAAAGATATTGTTTTTATCAACGCCAAGGGCGCAAATGATATCTAAGCAAGAAATGGCCGCTGCGCCCGCGCCCGAACAGACCACTTTAATCTCTTCGATTTTTTTACCAGTGATGAGCAGCGCGTTTAGCATCGCCGCCGCCACAATGATTGAGGTGCCATGCTGGTCATCGTGGAATACCGGAATATTCATGCGCTCACGCAATTCGCGCTCGATTTTAAAACATTCTGGCGCTTTGATGTCTTCTAAATTAATACCGCCAAAGGTAGGCTCAAGAGAGGCAACCGCTTCGATAAATTTGTCTGGATCATTTTGGGCAATTTCAATATCAAAAACGTCGATACCAGCGAACTTTTTAAATAAAACCCCTTTACCTTCCATCACAGGCTTCGATGCCAATGGACCAATATTTCCTAAACCAAGGACCGCAGTACCATTGGTAATCACCCCAACCAAGTTGCTACGGGCGGTATATTTAGCTGCTAACGCTGGCTCTCTTTGAATTTCAAGGCACGGTATCGCAACCCCTGGTGAATAGGCAAGCGCCAGATCACGTTGGTTGGCCAATTGCTTGATCGGCGTAACTGAGATTTTACCTGGGCGTGGAAACTCATGGTAATGTAAGGCAGATTGTTCAAACTGCTCTTTTTCCGTAACAGGGGTATCCGTATTCAAAGTGATATCGTCATTCATAATAATTGCCATGGTTGGAATAATTGGAATAAAGTAAATGGTGATAAAAACCAACGTCTACGCCTCAAAAGCACAAAACATGATATTGAGGGTACATTTATACTAAAACGGTCGTGATCGGCGACTAGACATCAGCGTAAAAATAGCAGTCTTGCAGAAATTGGTATTCTAGCACTATTGGCATTTCACTGCCTAGTCAACTCGGCGCAATCGTGCGAACAATACAATAAAATGATATTCATTATTTCGCTGGTTGATAATGGCAAAAAATGCAGTGAAATATCAACCTTAATTGCATAATGTTTCAAAACATTACACAGTGTCGAGTTATTAAGACGAGCAGCTAATCGGCAGCTGCGGCGCATTGGGAGCGGGCGGTGCAGTATCAAGCTCAGTGGCGATATCTTGGACGCTGTAAGGGGTAGCAAGCAAGTCAAAGACGCGATTTAATTCATCAAACTGCCCTTGCTCAGCCGCTGTGATAACGCGCTGCGCCACGCTATTGCGTAACACGTAAACCGGATTATTGCTGCGCATTTGCTCAATAGTCGTCTCGCGAGCTAACGGCTGTATGTGCGCTAAATAACGCGTTGACCACGCTTGCCAAGTTTGCTGCGCCTCATTATTAAACTCAGCAGTCATTATTGTGAGCAGCTGCTCTTCATAAGGATGCTCATTTGGCGCGACCAAACCCAGTAGCGCGCGGAAACTATTGGTATAGTCGAGTAAGTTGTCTTCTAACAAACTTAACCAGTCAAAAGCAAGCTCCAAACTCTCTTTGCTATGCGGTAATCCCAGCTTGCGGCACAGACCTTGCTGATAATGTTGCATAAAGGTGGCTTCGTAGGGCGCTAGGCAATCAGCTAGCGTGTCGCGCGTCACACCGTCCAAGCGCATAAAGTGCGGTAGCCAAATATTGAGGTTCCAGTGTCCGATAGCAGGCTGGTTTTGATAGGCATAACGGCCAGTATAATCAGAGTGATTGTTAATCCAAGCAGGATTAAAACGCTCCATAAAACCAAACGGCCCAAAGTCTAAAGTGCTGCCAGTTATCGACAAATTATCTGTATTCATAACGCCATGGGCGAAGCCAATCAGCTGCCAATCGGCAATCATGCGCGCGGTACGCTCAACCACCGCTTGTAAAAACGCTAAGACGGGCGTTTCGCTATCACGGCACTCTGAATAGTAAGTATCAATCATATAGTCGGTAAACTCGCCGAGCAAATCGGGCGCAAAGCTCGCAATCCATTCGACATGACCAAGGCGAATATGACTGTCAGCAACGCGCATTAATGCTGCGCCAGCTTCTATGCGTTCGCGGCGAACTTTGGTATCAGAAACCACAAACCCTAAAGCATTAGACGAAGGAATGCCAAGCTGGGTTAGCGCATGACCACACAAATACTCGCGAATGGTACTGCGCAGCACCGCCCGCCCATCGCCCATGCGTGAGTAAGGCGTTAAGCCGATGCCTTTGAGATGCAAATCTTGCAATTTATCGTTATTATCGAGCACTTGCGCCATAAGTAAGCCGCGCCCGTCACCCAATTGTCCTGCCCATTGCCCAAACTGATGACCAGCATACGCCATCGACAGCGGTCGAAACTCGGCTGGCACGTATTGACCGCCTAAGATTTCAACCCAACGCGCCATCAAGTCGTCATCGTCAAGCCAGCCCAACTGCTGGGCAACTTGCGTATTAAAATGACCGGCGCGAGGATTATCAAGTGGCGTCGGCTGCTGCTCATGGTAGAGGCGAGTGTCTAATGTAACGTAAGTATTTTGATAGCGCATAGGTGCCATTCCAATGTTGGTATATAGATTTTTAATACAGAAATTTGCGTATAAAAGTGACTAATGAAAGTCATAAACTTATGAAAGCGAAAGTAATAAACTCACTATAGCATAGCCTTAATAATGCCGCGTTTCACTCTGTCCATCTCTTGTAATTGGCGTATAAATAATAAGCGCGCAAAAATAATAAATACGCAAATAATTAGCGCCCAAATCATTATTAAAAAAAACCCCTATCTTTACAGATAGAGGGTAGGAGAGACATACAATAAGAAAGTTAGATAATTGATTTGCTATGAACGCTTACGCCGCTTTTGGGCTTTGGCCGATAGAGCGAAACGCAGTTTTTAGATTGCTATTATGCGCGAGTATCTTTTGCTCAACTTTGGCATAGTCGTGTTTTAGCAACTCTTCAACTTCATGCAAGCGATCGGCAAACTCTGTCTTTTTCAGCTCAATGGTTTTGGCTTTTAGCGCTTGCCATTCTTCGACCGTTTGCATAAAAGCTTCGTATTCAAACTTGATACGATCTTGGAAGCTCTTCATCGCATGAGAAATATCCAGACCACCTAAGGTTGCATTATCAATTTGCTGCTGGGCTTTTTTAAACTGCATTTGCACTTCTGCATGCTTGATGGTGGTGTCATCAACGGTACGCAATTCGCTCGTTAGGCCAAGTTTAGATAAACCAGCAATCAACCATTTAGTTGGATCGTATTGCCACCATTTTACGCCATTACGATAGTCGTATTGGAAGAAATGGTGATAGTTATGGTAGCCTTCACCCCACGTAAAGATAGCGAGGAAAAAGTTATCACGCGCCGTATTGGTATCGGTATAAGGACGCGTGCCAAACATGTGGCATAGCGAGTTGATAAAGAAGGTAAAGTGGTGGGTCAGTACCAAACGCAGTAGACCTGCCAATACGAGCGTACCCCAAACATCACCAATTAACCAGCCAACTGCCGCAACCATCGCAACGTTGGTAGCGATTACCCATAAACCATAGTATTTATGCTGAATTTGTAGCACTTTATCTCTGGTTAAATCAGGAATGTTTTTATAGTCAAACTTACCACTAGGATAATTGCGTAACATCCAGCCAATATGACTGAACCAAAAACCGCGTTTTGCTGAATAAGGATCTTCCATACGATCATCAACATGACGGTGATGCGTACGGTGGCCTGATACCCAGTCAAAGGCAGAGCCTTGAACGGCAAGGGTTGAGCCAAGTAATAGGAAGTTTTTTACCAAAGGATGCGCTTTATAGGCACGGTGCGACAGTAGGCGATGGTAGCCTGCGGTAATACTGATACCAGTCCACACCATAAAGGCGCCAAATACACCCCAAACTGGCGCACTAACCTCATGGGTTAGTAAGTACCAAGGGGTAATAACCGCAGCAGCAATGGGCGTTGTAATTAGAAAAATCGCTGGAACCAAGTTGATTGGCGACTTTTGAAATTCAAGCTCCAGAGGATCGATACCCTCATAGTTGGCCACTGCATTCGCGTCTTTATAACCGCTAGTCGTAGCAAACTGCGTATTGGCAGCGTCATCAGTTTTGCTTTTGCGATTATCAAGCCACGTCTTAACGCGCAGCGCCTGAGTGCCAGCATGCTGTATAAGCGTATCACCAGACTTTATAGCGAAACGCAAGCCCCTAAGTGGTAAGCCTATTACTTTTTTAGCAATCATGTAATATTCCTAATGATATTAATTTCAGCCTCCATCTTACCCTAAATAAAGTATAAAGTGAACAGTTATACACTAGAAAAATATTGCTAAATAACAATAACTTGTATGAGTTATAGAAGGTATTAATGCAAAAAATCCCTGACTTATCAGCAACTAAGTAAAAGTGTAAGTAAAACGGCAAATATGTAGACCAGCGAAATATTTTAGTGACTATGCAGATAATTAATTAGGTGGCTTTTTAAATAAAATACTAAGCAGTTTTTTTGAAGAATGAGAAAAAGCTGGGTAAGAATTTTACTTACTTAACGCGTGAGGAATTGAGTTGGATAATCGGTGATAATGACGTCGACTTGCCAAGCTATCAGCTGTTTAATTATCTCGCTATCATTGACTGTCCACGCACTTACAGGCAAGTGATAACGATGGCAGTGGGTAATGACCGCTTGATTGAGCAGCGGGTAGTGAATACCCAACTGGACGCAGCCAAGTTGCAAGGCAGTATGCGGCGCCGTGATCAAGGTCTCGAGCGTACGAATCAGTAAACCGCGCGGCAGATGTTGTAAGCTTTTATTGCGTTGCAGCCGTGCATGCAGCTCAACATCAAAACTGGTCAGCGCTATTGGTAGGCGAGCAAGCGGACTGTCAATCAAGTCGCGCGTTAATGCTTTAATCAATTTACTATAATCCGTGCGCTCGTGCGTTTTAATCTCAAGCTCAATATAATTAAAGCCTTCTAGTACGGACGCTATATAGGCTAACGGCGTAATTGCGTGACCGGACTGTAAATGGCGCTGAATTTCGGCAAGACTTAACTGATCAACGCACGATTGCTGAGCGCACAAGCGTTGTAAATTATCGTCGTGAAAAACCACCAAGTGCCCATCCGCACTTAGCTGCACATCAAATTCAACCCCTGCTAAGCCAGCGGTTTGCAGTTTTTGTGCAAGCTTAAAGCCCGCTAAGGTGTTTTCTAGCGCTTCACCGCGCGCGCCGCGATGCCCCAATAAAAGTGTATTGTTTAGATTTATCATTATAAATAACTATTGATCATTTTTACCGTCATCATAGCGTTTCTGCAAAACTGGGTCTAATACAATCTCTACTCACCAAACATTCTCCACCTACAGAATATTTAACCATTAGTAAGGCGAGTCAAGAATTGCACGAGTTAAAAACTACGCCATTATTTACATATGTATTTGTAGCGTTTTTGCAACCAAACCGAGGTTTTGCGCCCAATGTTAGACGTTATTTGTATATCGGTAGGCTACACTGATGACCATTTAAAACAAACACCGTATAATAATGGGGTTTTCAAAACTTGCACGATGACCATTACGAATTAAATACGGATTAAACGTGATGATGTGCGTGTAAAGCTTTGAATGTCAAACACTGTCCGTCGGTGGCGGTACGAATCAAGAAATTGGAGCAAAAAAAAGATGAGCGTAGCAAATAAAAGTTTGAGCAAGTGGTATAAAGTTGCTGGTATAGGTATCGCATGTAGTTTGGTGCTTGCTGGCTGTGACCGCTCAGAAAAAGAAGACCCGACGGAAACTGCAGAGCTGACCGAAGAAATCGCCGCTAATGAAAACGCGGCTGCTACGGCGGTGAGCTGTGATGACCCAATGGTTCAAGACCGCCTCAAATCAGCCTTAAAAAATACGCTCAATCAACAAGCTCAAACGCTAGCGACAAGTTACGCGAACGATGCCGAAATTGGTTTAAGTAGTGGCGTTATCACCGCTAAAACCAATGGTATCGTCATCGATGTGCAAAACGCCGCGGTATTACAAGCTACCAACGACAATGGCATGACCACGTGTCAGGCGAGCGTCAGCATGACCTTGCCAAGTGAGGACTTATATCAAGCCAGCCAGCTGCAAGCGGCTAACAATCAGCCAAGTCTGCAATCGCGTTTGGCCAACGACAATATCCGTATCAATAACAACATGCTCGTTGATGATGCCTTTACTTATGTCGTTGGTACGCAAGGTGGCCAAGTACGTACGCGTATCGCTGGGCAGCCTGCGTTGCTTACCGTGGTGTCAGAAGTGGTAGCAGGCTCAGTCTTTCAGTCGGCGCTAGAAGAGCAAAATGCTAAGCGCGCCGCGCAAGAAGCAGAGCGCCGCCGTGCTGCGCAAAACAATAGCGAAAATCAAACGCGTCAACCAAAACCAGTCACGCCAGTGGCGCCTATACGTCCAGCTGAACCTGCTACGCCGCCCACTATAAATCAAAACGGTCAAAGCAGCAGTCAAGATAGCAGCAATCAAGCCGCCAAAGCACCTAGCACTTCGGCATCAGCACCTGCAACTCCGACCACACCAAAATCAGTGCCGAAAGATGACAGTATCGATATGGTGATTATCGAAGATAAAGACGCAACTTATTAATAGTGCGTCAGTAGTTTGTCTTAAAGCTTAACATTTAAAACTTAGCACTTAATATCAAAAACGCCCGTCGCTGTCAGCAATTGCGGGCGTTTCTTTTATTGGTATCAGTTTTTAGCTGTCAATATTTAGAGAGCAGTAAACAGTAAGCCGTAAATGATAAACTATTTATTATCAGCGAATTTTTGTAATACTTGACTGTCCCAGAGCACTTCAGAAACTTGTTCAGGGTCGGTGCAAAAACGCGCGGCGACAAATAGCCAGTCAGACAAGCGATTGATAAAGCTAATGGCGGTCGGACGGATGGCTTCTGGGCGCTGTTGTTGCAATAACACCGCTTGGCGCTCAGCTCGGCGGCAGACAGTACGTGCCACATGCAATTGACTGACCAGCACGGAGCCGGTCGGCAAGATAAAATCTTTTAGCGCGGGCAGGCTGCTATTCATCCTATCAATTTGCTGCTCCAACCATTCAATGTGAGCGCTATTTACGCCTTCATATTCTGGCATGGCAAGCTCGCCGCCAATGTTAAATAATAAGTGCTGAATAATGACCAATGCTTGCGCAAAATCGGCTTTTTGTTTCGCATCAGTCGTCATTTGTGCCAATTGCGCGCGTACTAAGCCGATGTGTGAGTTGAGCTCATCAACATCACCCATGACGTTAAATAAATTATCCGCTTTACTCACGCGGCTACCATCTGCCATGCCCGTGGTGCCGTCATCTCCGGTACGTGTATATATTTTGCTTAAACGATTGCCCATGTTTGCATCCTTAGCGGTCAGTGTTTTTTATCATTGCAAAGTCTTACTTATGTGCTCATTGTAGTATTTTACGAGCATTTTCGCTAAGATAATGGGTTAAGTTTTCTATTGCTGCTTTTCTTAAAGTAATCATTGCGTTCAATACTTTCAAAAAGTGACGTTTTTATCACTATAGAATGCAGGGTAAATAAGCTCATTTATTCCTTATATTTTTTATCAAAAGGCTTTTTTTATGACCACACCTCTTGCAGACGCGATGTCTCAGCTTGCCATTTATGACTCACTTAACGGACGCAAGCAGATATTCAAGCCACTTGTTGCGGGCAAAGTTGGCATGTATGTGTGCGGCATGACGGTTTATGATTATTGTCATATCGGTCATGCGCGGATGATGGTTGCTTTTGATATGGTGGTGCGCTGGCTTAAGCAATTGGGTTATGACGTCAATTATGTGCGTAATATCACCGATATAGATGACAAAATCATCACCCGCGCTGTCGAAAACGGCGAGGAAATTGGTGCCTTAACGCAGCGTTTTATCGAAGCGATGCACGAAGATTTCGCGGCACTGGGCTGCTTAGCGCCTGATGCTGAGCCGCGCGCGACCGATTATATCGATGAGATGCAGCAGATGATTGGCAAATTGGTCAGCAATGATTACGCTTATGCTGGCGATAATGGCGACGTCTATTATGCAGTCGATAGCTTTCCTGATTATGGCAAATTATCCAAGCGTAATTTGGATGACATGCAAGCGGGCTCGCGCGTTGATGTCGAAAATGACAAGCGCAATCCGTTTGACTTTGTGCTTTGGAAAGCGGCGAAACCTAGCGAGCCACAATGGGCATCGCCATGGGGGCAGGGGCGCCCAGGCTGGCATATTGAGTGCTCGGCGATGTCGACCCAGCATCTTGGGAATACCTTTGATATCCATGGCGGTGGTCATGATTTACAGTTCCCGCATCATGAAAATGAGATAGCGCAATCTGAAGCGGCAACGGGCTGTGAGTACGCGCGCAATTGGATGCACGTTGGCTTTATTAATGTCGACGGCGAAAAAATGTCCAAATCGCTAAATAATTTCTTTACCATTCGCGATGTGATTGCCAAGTACCATCCTGAAACCGTGCGTTTTTTCCTACTATCAAGTCACTATCGCAGCCAAGTCAACTTCTCAGATAAAGCTTTAGATGAAGCGCACAATAGCCTAAGCAGATTGTATCAAGCTATCAAGGCCGCTGAACAACAAAAAGGGCAAGAGCTTATCCTTGATGATAAGCTTGCAAAATCGGTTTATAGTAGTGCGGCGGGACAAGATTTTATCAAAGCCATGAATGATGATTTTAATAGCTCAACGGCTATCAGCGTATTGTTCGGGTTGGCGCGCGATATCAATAAAGCGGTTAAAGCGGAAGAAGTAGAAACCGCATGGCAATTGGCACAGCAGCTAAAAGCTCTGGCGCAGACACTCAATATATTGCAGCTACCCGTACAGCAGTTTTTACAAGCGGTCGTTGGTGAGGCGCAAGAGGGCGGTTTAAGCGACGCTGCTATTGATGAGTTAATCACCGCGCGTGCGGATGCCAAAACCAATAAAGACTTTGCCCGTGCTGACGAGATACGCGAGCAGTTAAAAGCGGCGGGTATTGAGCTTGAAGACAGCCGTACGGGTACGACTTGGCGCCGCGCTTAAGTTATATTCTCCATATAACCAATTGTATCGATTAACAGTTTACCCATAAATTAAGTCAGCTTCACGCTGGCTTTTTTTTGTTCCGTGCATTAGCTTAAACGTAGATGCAAATTTAATATTCCGCCAAGAACTTTATCGTATGAAACATTCTTCTCAGCCTTTAATCGCTAAAAACACCCAAACGCCTAGCACGGGCGATACTGACGACGCTGATTTTTTTCGCTTTGAAAGCTCGAATAGCGCTATGACTAGCGATAGATGGCTTATAAAGTTTTTAAGCATAGGGCAACTTATGCTTAGCGTGCTTATTATTATCTCGAGTGCTATTTATTTGCCCGCTTATGCCGCTAGCAGTGATCAAGCGGCGGTCAATAATCCTGCTTTTGTAGATCAAGCGGCGGATAAACAAGCAACTGAAAATCAAGCGACTGAAAATCAGGCGGCTGACAGTCAAAATAATCCAAAAGCATCAGCCGCTGCCGCGCCAGAAACGCTCGCTGATTATGCCGAGCAAAAAATCGATGAGCTTAAAAGAGAAGATCTGAGCCTCTCTACCATTGCAGAAGAAGTGATAAGCCCGCTTGAAAAAACCTCGGTACAGCAAGCAGGGGTGCTGCAGGGTGATTCTGGTCTGACGGGCGAATATAACGAAAGCTACTATGTTTTAAGTAAGCTAAATGCAGGCTTGCCGCCATTAGCTGAACCGCCAAACTTATCGACACCGCTGGCAACTTTAGAGTTTTTTCAATCAGCGGTCATGAAGCAGCAGTACGACTTGGCGGCTTATGCGCTTAATATGAATTTAATTGATGAAAAGTTGCAGCCTAGTCGCGCGATGGAGCTTACCAAACAACTTGATTTTTTATTGATGGAAAAAAAGCTGTATGTGTTTGATAAGTTGCCCGACCGTCCTGATGGCTTGATTGAACCGCCGCTTGGTAGCAATAACAGTATCCAAGGCATTCCAAGGCGCTCGATTCAGCTAGGCTATATTGTGTATCGTGACCGCCGTGTACCGATTCACCTTGAGCGTGTTCGCATTGATGACAGCGCACCATTTTGGGTATTTTCGGCGCAGACGGTCGCCAATATTGATAAGTTATACGAGCAGTATCACCCTGCCAAGTTTGAGCGTTATTTGCCCAGTTGGACCAAACTAAAGATTGTTGGCATTGCTATTTGGGAATTTTTAGCCTTATTCTTGTTCTTTTCTTTTACCATGGGCGTTGGCTGGTTATTAAGTAAAGCTGCCGGAAAACTGCTGAACTGGTATGTTTTAGATAAAGAAGGCAACCGCCTCAGCACCATTCATCACAATGGTGTGGAGGACTTAGTCAGTAAGCTCACCGTACCTTTAACCTTTACCATTAGCTTCTCCTCTGTCTACACCTTGGTATCGGGCGGCTTTCCTTACTTGGATGCGCTTGCCTCATCGACACGGCCAATTATTTGGATCGGTTTGGTGTTTAGCGCCATGTGGCTCGGCACTCGGGCGATTAATTTCTTTGCCAATCGTTATAAAGACTTGCAAATCGAAAACCTAGGCGATGAGCAGTTTGATAAAGGACGCCGCCGCCGCACCTATGTGTCTATCTTTCGTCGCATCTTTATCTTTGTGATGATTTTGGGCGGCATTTGGGTAGGCCTGAGCGAATTTACCAATATCGAGGGTTTGGGCAAGACGTTACTGACCTCGGCGGGTATTGCTGGGGCGGTTATCGGTATTGCCGCGCAGCCTATTTTAGGAAATATCATCGCAGGCATGCAGGTTGCAATCACGCAGCCCGTGCGTATTGGCGATACGGTGGTGGTGGAGGGTGAGTGGTGTACGATTGAGGATTTGGGGTATACCTATGCGGTACTAAAAGTATGGGATGAGCGCCGCTTGATTGTGCCCATGCGTCATTTTGTCACTGAGATTGTGGAAAACTGGTCGCATACTGAGTCGCATCAAATCTCGGTGATTTACTTATACGTCGATTATGGCGTGGACATCGACGCGATACGGCAAAAATATATTGAGCTGGTAAAAAAAAGTGAGCTTTGGGATGGTGTTACTGAGCCTGAAATGTACACGGTAGAAGTAACAGAAACCACTATAAAACTACGCTGTAGCCAAGCGTCTGATAGCCCAGTCAATGCTTGGCTGCTCGAGTGTGAAGTGCGTGAGCAAATGCTAAGCTATTTATATAATGAACAAAAGGATTATTTACCGGTGGAGCGTTTGCTCGTAAAAGCAGGTGAAAGTTAAAACAGAGCAAGACTAAAATAACGGCGCTATATTGGTAAAATAAGCTGACAAATATGTTATGCGAATGCTTGCTTTATTTGGTATAATATGGCGTTATTTTTAAGGGATAATTCAGTTATTAAGCGTCGTGTAATCAGATTTTAGGATGTTTAGAGACGCTATATTGGCAACTCTACCTCCTCAATCGTTTTATTACCGCTGATAAATAGATAACGTGCCGAGCGAATAGCAGTATTTAGGATTTGTTCCTCATGGTTTTCTCACAATCTAAAGCCTTTATTTTAGTCTGCATATTAGCTTGCTGATTTTGACAAAACGTTCATTTATCGACTTGATACTGCATTGCCCACCCATCAAAATAACCACCACTAGGGGTCTGTATGTTGCGAATTGTCGATGAAGCCTTAACCTTTGATGACGTTTTATTGTTGCCAGCTTATTCTGAAGTCCTACCAAAAGCTGCTGATTTAACGACCCGCCTAACCAAAAATATCACCTTAAACCTACCGCTTATCTCTGCTGCTATGGACACCGTCACCGAATCTGAGATGGCTATTACCATGGCACAGCTTGGTGGTTTGGGTATCTTGCACAAAAGCATGGATATCGATAAGCAAGCCATGCAAGTACGCCGCGTCAAAAAATTCGAAGCGGGTACGGTGGTTGATCCTATCACGGTTCATCCAGAGATGACGATTGGTGAGCTACTAAGATTGACCCAAGACAATAACATCTCAGGGGTGCCTGTGGTTGAAAAGGGCACTGATAAAGTCATCGGCATCGTCACCCATCGCGATTGGCGTTTTGAGACCAATTTATCATTGCCCGTCAGCAATATCATGACGCCAAAAGATCAGCTCGTTACCGTAAAAGAAGGCGAGAGCAACGAAAATATCAAAAAACTTCTTCATGAGCACCGTATCGAAAAAGTGATTGTGATTAATGATGACTTTCGTCTGCGCGGTTTGATTACGGTCAATGATTTTACCAAAGCCGAAAATAACCCCAACGCTTGTAAAGATGAACAGGGCCGTTTGCGCGTTGGTGCGGCTGTTGGTACAGGCGCTGACACCCAAGCACGTGTTGAAGCCTTGATTGCTGCTGACGTCGATATCATCGTTGTTGATACGGCGCACGGCCATTCAAAAGGTGTGATTGATA
This sequence comes from Psychrobacter sp. UBA5136, assembly GCF_002414005.1. GTDB lineage: Bacteria > Pseudomonadota > Gammaproteobacteria > Pseudomonadales > Moraxellaceae > Psychrobacter. The sequence goes on along the minus strand of NZ_DHYG01000016.1, from coordinate 36,651 downwards.
AAGTTTCTTGGATTAAAAAGAACTTTCCAAATGTTCAGGTCATTGGCGGTAATATCGCCACTGGCGACGCGGCCAAAGCGCTGCGCGATGCGGGTGCGGATGCGGTAAAAGTAGGTATCGGCCCAGGTTCTATCTGTACCACACGCATCATCGCTGGTATTGGCGTTCCGCAAATCTCTGCGATTGATAACGTGGCAAGCGCGTTACAAGACAGTATTCCTTTGATTGCTGATGGCGGTATTCGCTATTCAGGCGACATGGCAAAAGCCATTGCTGCGGGCGCGTCGTGCATCATGGTGGGTTCATTGATGGCGGGTACCGAAGAGGCGCCTGGTGAAGTTGAGTTGTTCCAAGGTCGCTACTATAAAGCCTACCGCGGCATGGGCAGCTTAGGCGCGATGTCAGGTCAGCATGGTTCATCAGATCGCTACTTCCAAGACGCCAAAGACGGCGTAGAAAAACTGGTGCCAGAAGGTATTGAAGGCCGTGTACCTTATAAAGGTCCAGTGGCTGGTATCGTTAACCAATTGGTAGGTGGTTTACGTTCATCAATGGGTTATACCGGCTCGGCCACGATTGAAGAGATGCGTACTAAACCGCAATTTATTAAAGTCACTTCAGCGGGTATGAAAGAATCCCACGTTCATGATGTGCAAATTACGAAAGAAGCGCCTAACTACCGTGTCGACTAATCACTTTTTAACGCTAGGTGAGTACAACCTTTTGGCTCTGTAGCGTTGTAGTGACGTCAAGATACAAACAGCCAACAATGCTCTGGTATTGTTGGCTGTTTTTTTTGTAAAATACAGAATTGGTTTGGCCTAGCTACGGCCAGATCGCTTATCTGGATTTGTTGCCCATCATTGCTGCACTCGAAAAAGACTTCGCTACTGCCGGGGTGAGTTTTTTGTAGCATCGAAAAGTGTGAGGCATATAGGAAGAAAGAGGGCAATCAAGGAAAATATATACTAGTAGGCTGCTATTAAAGCTGTTATTAAATTTATGCTTTTTAACGATGGGCTTTTTTGTTTTAATCTAATTATAGCGTGCGGACGTTTGATTTTTACTTTATGGAATTGAGGAATAATAATAATGAGTTATTTTGGCACTGATGGTATTCGCGGAAAATTTGGTGAGTTACCCATTACCCCTGATTTTATTTTAAAGTTAGGCTATGTGACGGGGCTGGTGCTGATAGAAAACAACAATAATCCTGCGCGTAAGCCGAGCGTGGTGATTGGCAAAGATACGCGTCTGTCCGGTTATGTGATTGAAGGGGCGCTGCAAGCAGGCTTTAACGCCGCAGGGGTCGACGTACACATGCTAGGACCGCTACCAACGCCTGCTATTGCACACTTAACGCGCAGCTTTAATGCCGATGCTGGCGTGGTGATTTCTGCTTCGCACAACCCTTATTTTGATAATGGTATTAAGTTTTTCTCAGGTGACGGGAAAAAATTAACCGATGAGATGCAAAGCGCGATTAACGATAAATTGACCGCGATTATGACGACCTCAGATACCGATAATAATGCCATCATGCCCATTCTCGATCCGGCACAATTGGGTAAAAACAACCGTATTAACGACGCCAAAGGCCGCTATATTGAATTTTGCAAAGGCAGCTTCCCTTATCAATATGACTTAGACCATCTAACTGTCGTCGTCGACTGTGCCAATGGCGCAGGCTATAGCGTCGCACCAAGAGTCATGCGCGAGCTTGGCGCCAACGTTATTGCGATTAATAACAAACCCGATGGCATTAATATTAATGCGAGCTGCGGCTCCACGCATCCTAAAAGTCTGCAAAAAGCGGTACTGGAGTATGAAGCCGATATTGGCATTGCTTTAGATGGCGATGGCGACCGTATTGTGATGGTCGATGAAACGGGCGAGTTGGTCGATGGCGACGGTATTTTATATGTCCTTGCTACCCAAGGTCAAACTAAGGCCGAAGGCGTCGTTGGTACATTGATGAGTAACATGGGCTTAGAGCTGGCTTTGAAAGATGCTGATATTGCGTTTACCCGTGCAAAAGTGGGCGACCGTTACGTGATGCAAGAGCTTGAAGCCAATGGCTGGATACTGGGCGGTGAGCCATCCGGGCATATTTTATGCTTGGATAAAAGCCGCACGGGCGATGCCATTATTGCAGGCTTGCAAGTACTGGCGGTGATGCAGGCACGCGGTAAAGCGCTTAGCGATTTGACCGAAGGTTTTGAGCTATTGCCGCAAAAACTGGTCAATGTGCGCTTATCGCAAATGCAAGATCCGTTTGAACATGAAGAGCTTGTCGCTGCTTTTGATAAAGCGCGCGCTACTTTGGAAGGTCGTGGTCGCCTGCTTATCCGTCAATCAGGCACAGAGCCGATGATTCGAGTCATGGTTGAGTCGGATGATGAGATAGAATGCGATGTGATGGCCAATGATTTAGCCGATAAAATCAAAACGGTTTTAGGCTAGGCTAAAGGTTTTGTATTAAATAGAATTAAATGAATACTATTCGAAAGTTAGCGAGAAACAATCATGAGTATGGATTTTACCGATCAGCGCTTATCGTATGAGAAAGGTCAACTCGACCAGCAGTCAATCCCCACATCGCCGTTTGAGCTGTTACACACTTGGATGAATGAAGCCATAGAAGCGCAAGTGCAAGAACCGTATGCGATGAGCTTAGCGACGTGCGGGGCAGATAATAAGCCTGGCGTGCGTATCGTTTTGCTGCGCGAGATTACTGAGAAGGGCATTGTATTTTACACCAATTACGAAAGCGCAAAAGGTCAAGATATCGCTGAAAACCCCAATGCAGAAGCGCTATTTTTTTGGCCCAAGCTTGAGCGTCAGATTCGTATCAGTGGCAGTATTGCCAAAATTGATACGACTAAATCCGCAGCTTACTTTCAAAAACGTCCGCATGACAGTCAAGTGGGCGCGTGGGTTAGCCAGCCGCAAAGTGGCGAGGTTGCCAACCGCGCCGTGATGGAACAAACGTTTGCGCAGTTGCAAGCTAAATATCCAGCGGACAGCAAGGTACCAACCCCTGAGTTTTGGGGCGGCTATGAGATTACGATTGAGAACATTGAGTTTTGGCAAGGCCGCGCCAACCGTATGCATGACCGCATTGTGTACACGCAAGATAATAGCAGCGCGGACGGCGCGGTAAACTGGACAACCAAACGCTTATTACCGTAAGATTTATTCATTCATAGAAGCTTTACACATAAAAAAGCCTCTTTAAACCTGATATGACAGGCACTTAAAGAGGCTTTTTTTGCGTTGGTTTTTAGTTTAACTTCTGGCTTTGGTATCGACATCCACTGAAACCGACATACCTGGACGTAACTGGGCAAGATTCGCTTGGTTTTGGTCCAAATCAATCCGTACCGGAACGCGCTGCGCAATTTTAATATAGTTACCCGTCGCAGGATTTGCCGCCCCAGCACTAAATTCACTGCCTGTTGCAGGCGAGATATTGCTGACATGACCGCTAAATTTGGCGCCGCCGAGCGCATCGACACGAATAGTAGCCGGCTCACCGATACTCATATTGGCCACTTGCGTTTCTTTAAAGTTGGCAATAATCCATACGCCCTTTGGTACGATATACATCAGCTGGGTACCTGCGCTCACGTATTGGCCTTCTTTAACACTGATTTGACTCAGTTGTCCCGATTCTGGCGCCCTGATAATGGTATTGTCTAAATTAATCTGGGCTTGTTTGGCGCCTGCTTCTGCATTTTTGATATTGGCATCAAGTGATGAGCGGTTACCGCTGGTCTTTTTGCGGTTTTCACGCGCCGCTTGTAGGTTTGCTTCCGCTTGCTGTACATTGGCCTGCGCCTTTGCAAGCTGGGCTTTTATATGGGCTACTTCTGCCTTTGATACCGCGCCAATAGCATCTAAGCCTTCATAGCGATTGACGTCTTCTCGCGCACTTTCGACGCTGACTTTGGCGCTATATAAATCCGCCTCGCGTGCCTCTATTTGCGCTTGGCTGGTTTGGGTATCTTGCTCATTACTAGCTCGGTTGGTGATAGCTACTTCGATGTTGGCCTGCGCTTGCTCAAGCTGCTGCCGAAAACTGCGATCGTCTATTTTTATTAATAAATCGCCCTCTTTAACATTGGCAAAATCCTCTACTGCCACCTCAGTGACGTAGCCAGATACTTGCGGACTGATAATCGTGGTTTGCCCTTTAACAAAAGCATTATTGGTCTGCTGCACAGTCGGGGTAAAAGGCGGCAGCTTCCAAGCATACAAAATCAGCGCCACACCAATAACAATCAAGGCAATTAAAATCCCTAGATTTAAATAGGATTTCTTCTTCGGTGACCAACCGTCGCTGCTAGGAATCGGCTCCTTTGGCGGCATAGGCGGCTCATTATTATCGACAGGGCTATCATTATCGGTAAGGTTGTCGCCATCTACGAGCCTATCGTTAGCTGATTTATCCATGCCAGCAGGGCTGGCTGCAGGTTTTGCCGTAGATTCTTGCTCGTTTAAAGGACTTGCAGCAGCGTCTTTGGTTGGCGCGGCAGGCGGCGTCTGAGGGTTTGGGTTAAGCTCATCAGATTTTTCTTGGCTCATGCCGCGCTCCTAAAATTTGAGTAGTTGTCATAAGTCTTCGTTAGTTGATATATTACGCATCATTTTCAAAGGCGAAAACGCCTTAATGCATTGGGCTATTTTGCTTCCCGCATTTTTGCAATCGCCGCCAGCTCTTTAGCCAGTGGATTGCGTTTATGGTAGCGATAATAAATATAGTTAATCAATAAAATCACCGTCGTGATGGTTGCGATACTGGCCATAAGAAAAAACAAATCATCATAGGCGGCGACCGTTGCTTGCTGCTGAATGCCTTGCAATACTTGTCCCATAGCAGCGGCGTTTGCTTGATTTGCATCCGTGACTTGGGTAGATAGCATACGACGTGCGCCCGCTACTTGTCCCATCAAGGCAGGATCTCCTAGGTTAAGCGAGCTGACCATATCGGCATAGTGCATCTTTGTACGAATCGTGGTAAATGCTTGAATTGCCGCCGCGCCTGCAAGTCCGCCAACGGTCTGCGAGATGCTAAAAATGACCGAAAAACTAATAATGTAAGCAGGGCCATTAGCGATAGCGCGAAACATCCCTTCAAAAACCATGGGGCCCATAAAATAGACGGCAGCAAAGGCAATCATAAACTGACTGACATAAAACATATAGGGCGCAGAGTTTAGCGAAACGCCTGTATCTAGCCATGCGCCAACCGCAATTAAGGCAACGGCGAAAATGACTGGACGGCGTAAATCCATTGCATTGGTAGTAAAAATACTGATGGATAGTGCCAAGATACTGGCGGCAAGTATCACCGCGTAAAACGTTATCAGCTGATCATTGCCGTAGCCCAAATTGGCCAGTAATCCTGCCGCGCCGACATTTTGCTCAGACAATAAAATACGCATCACCGCACCTGTGATCGTAAAAGCAATGATATTGCGGCTACGCATCCAGCGTACTTGTAACATTGGGTTTTTGCGGTGCGTTTCAATCCATAAGGCGATGCTAATCGTCACCACCGCGATGATAAGCGGATAGCTTAGCCACGGCGTCGTCCACCACTGAATGCGACCTTGTACAAAAAATACCGCTAACGCCGCAAGACCGCTAGCAAAAAAGGCAAAGCTTAAAAAATCAAGTTTTTCAAATACTTTTTCGGTGATGCCGGGGGGCAGCTCCAAGACATTAATCAGGCCAAAGCAAATCAGCGTCAAGCCCAATTCAAATAAAAACAGCGTTTCAAGCTGACCGTCGACGGCGAGATAAGGCGAGATAATCATTGAAAGTGGCGTACCAAATTGTATTAAGCCAAAACCTAAAATTAAACCACTAATCCGTTTGGCGGTCGGCATGCCTTGCAGACAGTAAAAAATAGCCAGTACGGTCATGGCACTAGCAACCATACCGCTTAAGCCGCGCGCGATGATTTCTAGATAATAAGGTTCAATGATGATAGCGCTCGTGTCCAATAGATGGCTACTGACCAACCATTGTAACGTGGTCGCAGACAATAAAAAGAACAGGGTAATTTTACTAAAGAGCGACATGCCAAATTGCTGACGGATTTTGTATAGCAGTACCGTAATACAAGCATTGGTCATATTATAGGCGACCGATATCCAGCCGCCTTCGATCGGTGTTAGTCCCAGCTCACCTTGAATCTGAGTCAGGTTTGCTACCAATAGACCATTTTGAAAGCTGGCAGTGATGCCAATAAAAATACCAATCAGTAAATAAAATACTTTGCGGCGCGTAGGATGGTCAGGATTGGCGGGGGAGCCCACCATAAAGGGTTTTTCGTGCGGTTTAAATTGGTATTCGTTGCTCATTGCCTATCGCCACAGAATAAAATTTGTAAAAAGGTAAAGTGACATAGCGTGACTCCCAGACGAGCAAAAATAGCAGTATTTAGACTAACCGCCGTTAAACGATAAACGCCTAATTTAACGGCCATAAAAAACCAAAAAACAGCCTCGGGACTGTTTATACTATTTTATCATGATTTTAATTTAAGGTTATTTAGCGATTGTACTTTTTTAGTTTAAAAAGACGAGAGCGTTGGCGCTTATTTTTATGCTTAAAATATAGATAATCCACCTTTGATTTAGACCTTCTTAATCATGGGCTTATCAATTGAATGTATTTAAAACACCTAACAACCGTTGATTATTTATAAATATGGCGCTTGACTGAGCTACGCTCTAGGTTCAAACTATGATGCTGGTTTATGGTCTTTTGCAGACATCTAATGCCAAAATAATAAAAAACACAAGGCTGTGTTTAATGGTCGTTACAAGGAAAGTAAAATGGATTTTGCCCACATTATTCCGCCAAAAACCCCGAGTGCGTGGCTCGATATGGACGCGCTTGATCATAATATAAAATTGGTCAACCAAAAAACCCAAGCTGTTAAACTGCGCTTGGCGACCAAGTCTATTCGCTCTCTCGATGTTCTTCACTATATTAAAGATAACTCTCCCAACTTTATCGGTCTCATGTCCTATGCTGCTGATGAGTCGTTGTATCTGCTAGAAAATGGCTTTGATAATATCCTCTGCGCTTATCCAACTTTGGATGTGATAAGCGTTGCCGCAACTTTTGACTATACCGAGCGGGATGCGACCATGATTTGGATGGTTGATCGCCCTGAACATGTAGATGTATTAAATACAGTTGCCAAAGCCCATGACGTCACCATTGAGGTTTGCCTTGATATCAATATGTCGATGCCGCTACCAAAGCTGTATTTCGGTACCAAGCGCTCAGCATTGATGAGCATTAAAGACGTGAAAAAACTGCTGAAACATATCAAAAAATACCCCAATATTAAGGTCAGTGCGGCAATGGGTTATGAGGCGCAAATTGCAGGTTTGCCTGAGCATTTACCGGGCAAGGCTTTATTGTCGCCCGCCATTCGTTTATTAAAAAATCGCTCACAAAAACAAGTCAGCCAGCGCCGTCGCGCCATCGTTGACTATCTTCATAAACAGGGCTATGCGCTTAAGCTCGTCAACGGTGGCGGTAGCGGCAGCATGGATTTCACCTCAAGTCAGCCTGAAGTTAGCGAGATAACCGTTGGTTCTGCCTATTATAAACCAGCTTATTTCGATTATATGGACAGTATGGACGCGTTTCAGCCAGCCGCTGGCTTTGTGCTACCCGTGACGCGTCAACCAGAAAAAGGCGTCATAACCTGTCATGGTGGCGGCTTTATCGCCTCGGGTGCAGCGGGCGCCGATAAAGCGCCCGTCATCCATTATCCCAAACATTTATCACTCTTAAACGATGAAGGTTTTGGCGAAGTACAAACGCCGATGGCAATTACCAAAACTAAGAACAGCAACGACATGCCGCATCTTAGTATCGGCGATGTGGTTTGGTGCCGCCATGCAAAAGCAGGCGAGCTGTGTGAGCATTTTAATGAACTCATTTGCTATCGACAGTCCGGTCAATATATAAAGAAGGCAGATAGGACAACAGGCAATGGATTGCCCAAAACGACAGCAGACAAAGCAGAAAAGCAGCAAACGATGACAACCTACCGAGGAGAGGGCAAATGTTTTCATTAAGGCAGTGGCAAGGAAGCAACGACTGGCAAAACTGGGTAGGCTACGAGCGCGCTGCCCCTGAGCAAAAACTGGCGCCTTCATCGGTTGCAGAACTACAAGAGATTGTTAGAAATGCACGGGTAAATAAAAAGCGCGTTAGAGTCACGGGCGCGGCACATTCTTTTAGTGGCTGCGCAAAACCTGAAGAAATTGCCGTTAGTTTGCATAATATGCGCGGTCTGATTTCAGTCGATAAAGAGGCGAAGCTTGCCACTTTACACGCCGGTACTTATTTATATGAAATCGGCGCAGCGCTTAAAGAGCATGGCTTGGCGTTAGAAAACATGGGTGATGTGCAAGCGCAGACCATTGCAGGGGCGGTTAGTACCGCGACCCATGGCACAGGGATATCTTTGGGTTCTCTTGCCAATCAAGTGGTAACGTGGGAGTGGGTCGATGGTAAAGGCGATCTGCATACTCATCATCGCGGTGATCCGAAAACTGACGAGCTGGGTAATGCCTTACATGCCAGCCTTGGTATGCTTGGTATTTTTACCAAATTAACGCTTAAAGTGGTCGACTTATATGGTCTTAAAGAATCTAACGAAGTGTTGGGTTTTGAGGAAGGATTGGCGCGTTTTCATGAAACCGCGCACAGCCATCGGCATATGGAATGGTTTTTATTTCCCGGTACCAATAAAATTCAGCAAAAAACGCTCTCAGTGATAGAGCCCAAAGCCATGACTGGCACGCAAAAGCTAAAAGATCATTTCGACAGTATTGTCACCTTGAATGGTGCTTTTTATGTACTGTGTGAGCTGGCTCGTATGAAACCATCGCTGACCAAAAGGGTCAGTGAAATATCAGCCAGCTCTATTCCTAATACCAAGCGCGAAGGCTATAGCTACGAAGTATTCCCGACACCGCGCGGCGTCAAATTTAACGAGTCTGAGTATTTTATTAAATTATCTGACTTTGACGAATGTATCTCAGAGGTCAATCATATTTTATTAAACGATAATAAAGGCTCGCACTTTCCTATTGAGGTGCGCACGCATAAAGGCGAGACGGGTATGCTAAGCCCTACGCAGGGAGAGGATTGCGCGGTATTATCGTTCCATGTCTATAAAGGTATGGACTGTGAGCCATTGTTTAAATGGCTGTACGAGTATATGAAAAAATGGCAAGGTCGCCCGCACTGGGGTAAAGTCAATAAATTGAGCCGTATAGAGCTGCAAAGCTTATATCCTAAGCTCAATCGTTTTTTGGAGATACGCCGCGAGTATGATCCTGATAATGTCTTTATGAATAGCTGGCTTGAGCAAAAGTTTTGCCTTTAAAATCTTTATAAATGACCTAAATGGTTAATTGGCCATAAAAAAACAGCTCATCAAGAGCTGTTTTTTATTAAACCATTAAAAATATCTTACTTAGCGCTTAATAGAGTCATCATAGTTGGCTTCCAAACGCATGGCGCGTTGGTAGCTATCAATGCTCGTCAGTTGCAAAGCATATTGTTTGATATGGGTATAATCTTCTAACGCGCCGCGCTTAGCAAGCATGATTAAATCAAACGACAGCATGAAGTCTGCACCACTTAGTTTGTTGCCGACGATAAACGTTTTGTCTTTCACCTCGTCATCTAAGTAGCTCAGCAGTTTGTGCTTTTCTTGAGCGATATAACTGGTTAAAAATGTATTGTCGCCAACGCCTGCTTTAGTGGTAAACAGTTCAAGCAATAGCGGCAACATCAGTGAGCTTTCGGCAAAGTGAATCCACTGCAAGTAATGACCATAATCAGTGCTGTCGGTCGCAGGGCGTAATTGCTCTGGCGCAAAACGCTCAATCAATAGCTCGATTATCGCCCCAGATTCGGCGTAAAGCTCGCCATCCATTTCAATAACCGGAGATTTACCGAGTGGATGAATTGCTTTTAGGCTATCAGGTGCCAGATGCGTGTTGGCATCGCGCTGATGGCTAATGATTTCATAAGGTTGCCCCAATTCTTCTAGTAGCCATAGCGTACGTAGTGAGCGTGATTGATTAAGATGATGTAAGCGAATCATGATGCCAGCCTTGTTGCTGTATTTTATGTTAAGCGTTCAGTTTAGCCAGTAAGCGTTTGGCAGCTTCTTCTGATGAGGCTGGGTTTTGGCCGGTAATCAATAGACCGTCTTCGACGACATAAGATTCCCAATCGGCGCCTTTTTGATAGTCACCACCATTGGCTTTTAAAACATCTTCCAATAAGAAAGGTACGACGTCAGTGAGCTGTACGCCTTCTTCTTCGGTATTGGTAAAGCCGGTAACTTTTTTACCTTTGACCAAATACTCACCATCGATTTTGACGTTTTTCAGCGCTGCAGGAGCGTGACAAACAAAAGCAACCGGTTTGTCTTGTTCAACAAAGCTTTCGATTAACTCGATAGAATTTTTATCGACCGCCAAATCCCACAATGGACCATGACCACCCGGATAAAAGACAGCATCGAAGTCTTCGGCTTTTACATCGGCAAGTTTTTTGGTATTGGCAAGACGCTCTTGCGCCTCTTTGTCGTCTTTAAAGCGCTTGGTGTCTTTGGTTTGCGCGTCTTCCGTATCGCTACTCGGATCGAGTGGTGGTTGACCGCCAGCAGGAGAGGCTAGGGTAATATTGACGCCAGCATCTAAAAAAGCATAATAAGGGGCGGCAAATTCTTCGAGCCAAAAGCCAGTCTTTTTACCAGTATCGCCCAGTTTATCGTGTGAGGTTAGTACCATTAAAATGTTCATAATTTTCCTTATTTATTATTGATATTGGTATTGATTGTTAAATATTGCTGAGAGATTCTGTTGTTCTTAGAGTTGCGCTATTTAAAATAACCACTACTGAACATCGGCAACTTTAACCACGGTTTTACCGAAGTTTTTACCCTCTAGCATGTCAAAGAAAGCCTGCGGTGCTTGAGCCAAACCCTCAACGATGTGCTCCTTGGTTTTGACTTTACCCGACTCAACCCATTCACCCATGGTTTTTAAGAATTCTGGGAAATGATCGCCGTATTCTTCAAAGATAATAAAGCCTTTGATAGTTAAGCGCTGGCTCAGAATAAGACCCATTAGCATACCGAGGCGGTCTTTGCCATCAGGAAGCTCGGTCGCATTATATTGTGACACTAGGCCACACACTGGAATACGCGCATGGGCATTTAGTAATGGCAATACGCCATCGAGGACTTTACCGCCAACGTTTTCATAATAGATATCGATACCATCTGGACAAGCGTTTTTTAGCTGCTCGGCAAAGTCGTCGGCTTTATGATCGATACAAACATCAAAGCCCAACTCTTCGACCGCATAGGCACATTTTTCCGCGCCGCCTGCAACGCCGACGGTACGTAAACCTAAATGCTTGCCCACTTGTCCGACGGTTGCGCCAACAGGACCGGTTGCTGCTGCGACAACCAAGGTTTCGCCTTTCTTTGGCTTACCAATATCGGTCAAACCCATGTAACCAGTAAAGCCTGGCATACCAAGCACGCCCAAACCATAAGAAGGGTTGGGCATGTCTTTATCAAGTTTTAGCACGCCCTCACCATCACTGACGCTATAATCCTGCCAACCTGAGTTTGATACTACCAAATCACTAACGGCAAATTTATCGATATTAGATTCGACCACTTGGGCGACCGTACCACCCATCATCACATCGCCGACTTCTAGTGGGTCAGCATAGCTTTTTGACGCACTCATACGCCCGCGCATATACGGGTCAAGCGACATATAGACCGTGCGCAGTAACATTTGCTTGTCGTTAGGCGTTGGGATGTCGCTGGTGGTTAGCTCAAAGTTATCTTTGGTTGGAGCGCCATTAGGGCGGCTGGCAAGTTTGATTTGACGATTTTGTTGTTGGTTTTGTTGTTCATTAAAGCTCATGTTAAAGCTCCCTATTTTAGTTATTGGTCGTCATTATTGGTTTTTTTAACGTTTTAAAGTTCTTAAAGTCAGTAGCCATACCAGTGTGGATGGCTACCGATTGTTGTGGACATAGAAAGTTACGATGATTAGACTTTAAATAATTAGGCTTTACTCGTCAAAGCGCGCTCTAAGATGCGACGTGAGACGGCTAAATCATTTTTACCATGTTCGCCCAATTTCACCATCTTGTGTGCTTCAAGTTGCTTGATGATAGGATCGATCGCCGACTTATCTAACTCAGCATCTTCTAAGCTCACTGGCAATCCAAGCTCGCGAAAGAAGTTCTCAGTATGCACAATAGCAGTTTCGATGATGGTATCGTCGTCTAAATCTGTACCGCTATCGTTATTGTTAATACCCCAAACGTTACGCGCATATTGTAGCAGTTTGTCTTTTTTGCTGTCTTTAAGCTCACGTATGACTGACGGCAATAAAATGGTGAGCGTACGAGCATGGTCAATGGCGTGCAGTGAAGTCAATTCATGACCAATCATATGCGTCGTCCAATCTTGTGGTACACCAGTACCAATCAGACCATTCAACGCCATGGTTGCCGTCCACATGATGTTTTTACGCGTTTCTAAATTCTCTGGGTCAGCTTTAACCGCTTTGCCTTCCTCGATAAGGATTTTTAACAAACTCTCCGAGAATGCATCTTGCACTTTGGCATTAATAGGATAGGTAAGGTACTGCTCCATGACGTGAACAAAGGCATCGGCAACGCCGTTCATCACTTGGCGCTCAGGCAAGGTTAAGGTTTTAGTCGGGTCTAAAATCGAAAATTTAGGGAAGGTAAGAGGATTACCAAACGGTAGTTTTGCTTGGCGTTCGCTATGGTTAATCACGCCGCCAGAGTTCATCTCAGAACCTGTCGCCGGTATGGTCAGTACCGCGCCCAAGTTAATGGCTGAATCGATATTTTTACAATAACTGGTCAGCGCATCCCACGCTTTTTCACGCGAGACCGTGCCATCCGTGCTGCCATCTTCGGTTAATGAAGAAACAAGGGCGACAAACTTACTGCCATCAATGACGGAACCGCCACCAACCGCCAATAAGAAATCAATGTTATGTTCATTGACCATGTCAGCGGCTTTTAGCAAAGTGGTAAATTCTGGATTGGCTTCGATACCGCCAAATTCAAATATTTCCCGATTGCCATTGGCGGATAACGCCTCTTTGACTTCATCTAAGGTGCCGGTACGCTGCGCTGAACCGCCACCGTAAGTAATTAATACGCGGGCATCCGTTGGTACGAGCTCTGATAATTTTTTGATTTGACCTTCGCCAAAGACGATACGAACGGGATTGTAATATTGAAAATTATTCATAGTTTTCCTAATTTGCCTAGTTGCTAATGAGAAGTTTTAAGATGGTTTTAACCAATACAAATTTTAATGAGTATCGAGCGTTTTTATATTAAATATGGTTATAGCGTTTATTACTATCTGTGCGCATTGTACAGTAATTAGACCGGTCGTCTAGTAATTTTTAAGTGATTTTACAAAACTCTCTTATAATTGAAAAGGGTTGTTTATTAATTAGGAGTTTGAATACGAAGCTAAGCTAACGACCAAGCTGCGAGGTAGTCATCTGCCAAACCTCCGCCAGTGGAGTATTGGTTTGACTGATTTTGGCAATTAAGCTGGCACCAAGCCAAGCAAAGTACCAACGCTTGGCCATACTCTCGGCGGCGATATTGTCGGGGTGGGGTATAGAACCATCTGTCCAACCCGCTTTTATTTGCTCGGCAATCCAATTGATGGTTTGCTGATAGCCAGCGTGCAGGGCTTTACGCATCGGCTCTGACATATCAGCCACTTCGGCGCTAAGTTTTACCACCAAGCATTTTTCATGGTCGCAGCCGTTTTGCTGGGTGTCGTACCAGTTTTGAAAATAGTTATAAATCTTTTGTTGCGCACTAATATCTTCAGCCTCAATTGACTCTAAGCGCTTTTTATAGTTGCCAAAATAATGCTCGATGATGGCTTCACCAAAGGCTTCTTTTGAGGCAAAGTAATGATAAAAAGAGCCTTTAGGTACACCAGCGGTATCAAGTATTTGCTTGATGCCGACAGCGGTAAAGCCTTTTAGCGCAATAAGCTGGTAACCTATTGCTAACAGATGCGCTTTGGTATCGGACGCAGCAGGGGTGGTAATATCAGACATGAAGAGGATGTTCTCCTTAGAGCTTTATTTGTGATTTAATAAAACATAAATCATTTGGATTGAAAGTCGTTTTGATCGTATTTTTATAATAATTGCTAAGTGCAAGACTTTCTAAGTGCTAGGTTCGGGTTACGTTTCTTCAACAATACTTAGCCATAAATGATGCTTGTTTTTATAGCGTCTATGGTAGCATTAGACCAGTCGTCTAGCAAGTTGCCATTATCAATTTACCTTTGTTAAGTAACCTTTTACAAACGTTTAATAGCAAATGTTTATTGCACAATAGACAAACCGTAGACTTATTATATGAACCTCATATTTTAATTAAAGAAAGGTTTTTGATTAAATAGCAGTTAAAAAAACCATAAAATAAATAAGGATTATTATGTCAACCGATATTAACAACACTCAGCAGAGCGCTTATAGCGATTTTGATTTGCAATATATCGCAGGTACGTGGCAAAAAGGTCAAGACGATAGCGTCAATACCGATACCAATCCCTTTAGCGGCGAAACTTTGGTAGAAATCCAGCAAGCAACTAAAAAACAGCTTGATGAAGCTTATCAAGCGGCGACTAAAGCACAAGTAGAGTGGGCGAAACAAACCCCAGCGCAGCGTGCCGCGGTATTATATAAAGTCGTTAACATCTTTGATGAGCGCCAAGAAGAAATCGTCGATTGGTTGGTAAAGGAATCGGGCAGTACGCGTATCAAAGCGATGGTCGAGTTCGGTAGTGCGCGTGCGATTACGCTAGAAGCGGCTACTTTTCCCAACCGCGTGCATGGCGAGATACGCCCTTCTAATACCCCTGGTAAAGAAAACTTCATTTATCGTGAACCGATGGGCGTGATTGCGGTGATTAGCCCGTGGAATTTCCCTCTGCATTTAACCCAGCGTTCTATTGCGCCCGCGTTAGCCTTGGGTAATGCCGTGGTGCTTAAGCCTGCCAGCGATACGCCGATTACCGGTGGTCTGCTATTGGCAAAAATATTTGAAGAAGCCGGTCTGCCAAAAGGCTTGCTCAGCGTGGTCGTTGGTGCGGGTAGCGAGATAGGCGATGCGATTGTCACACATGATATCCCAAGCTTAGTGTCATTTACTGGTTCAACGGCGGTTGGGAAACATATCGGCGAGCTTGCCAATGGCGGCGACTATATCAAACAAGTCGCGCTCGAGCTTGGTGGTAACAGCCCCTTTGTGGTGCTAAAAGATGCCGATATTGAGCAAGCGGTAAAGGCTGCGGTATTTGGTAAATTTCTCCATCAAGGTCAAATCTGTATTGCAATCAATCGCATTATTGTTGAAGATGAGATTTACGATGATTTCGTTGAGCGTTTTGTAGCCCACGTAAAAACCTTAAACGTCGGCGATCCTAGCAAAGAAGACACCGCAGTTGGGCCAATTATTAATAAAAAACAACTCGAGTCACTAAAAGAAAAAATCGCTAAAGCGCAAGAAGAAGGTGCTAAGATGATATTAAGTGGCGAGATTAAAGGCCAAGTGGTACCGCCGCATGTCTTTACCGAAGTGACGCGTGAGATGGATCTGTCGTGCAATGAAGTGTTTGGTCCGGTGGTTGGTATCATTCGTGCCAAAGATGAGGACGACGCGCTGACAATTGCCAACGCTACTATGTACGGTCTATCGAGTGCGGTCTTTACCCAAAGTATGGAAAAAGGGCTACGCTTTGCGCGCGGTATCAAAGCAGGCATGACCCATGTCAACGATATCACGATCAACGATGAAAGTAATGCGCCATTTGGTGGTGAGAAAAACTCTGGTATTGGCCGCTTTAACGGCGAGTGGGTATTAGAAGAATTTACTACCGTTCATTGGATTTCAGTGCAGCATGAACCACGTGAGTATCCATTCTAATCAGGGCGTTTAATCAATTCATTGTAGATAAAATCAACGTTGTGACATAAAAATTTGTGACATAAAAAAAGACCGCCTTGCTGGTGGTCTTTTTCTCTTTTATCGTCGTGCCATTATTCTAAAGGTTTATGGTTTTAATGATGTTTAGAATGAAAGCCGAGTAATGCTTCGATCTCTTCAATAGTCATCCGTCTGGTCAGGGCTTGCTCCTCTACCGTCAGGCGATTAGTGTGCTCTTTGAGCATGGTATGAATACTGCGCGCGACCTCTGCTGTCGTGGCATAATACATTTGTGGTTGCTGTTCGGTCAGTAGGGTTAAGAATCGATTAACGATTTTGCGTTTTTCAATCGGTGCGTGCGCTTCTGTCATGACATTCTCCTAAGGGTGAATCATTTACGCAGTCAAATTCACTGTGGTTAATTCTTATGATGGCTGTAGTACGGGCAAATATCAAGGTATGGGCTACTTTAACGTTTAGTTTATAGCGCTTAATTTATAAATTTTAGCTTTTAAAATTTGATTTCATACTGCCGTCAATCAGCCAATGCCATTTGTTTACGATAAATTATTTGCAATAAACTATTTGATAGCAGTTGTTTAATACTAGGGACTGTATAGAATTCACTAATTGAAAAAAATAAGCAACGCCTTACCCTCTTGTTTACCACAACAAAGAAAAAAGGCGTCACTTATGGCTCGCACCAAGCTCGCTGATGAGTACTGGCACAAGCTGTCTAATATATTGCGACAAATCAACATATATAACAAGCCCAATCTAAGACGCACCGTTGAAGCGATGTTATATCGCATACGAGTGGGCTGTCCATGGCGTGACTTACCGCCCTGTTTTGGCAATTGGTCTAGCGTCATCACCAAACCGCTATTGGCGTAAAACGGGTAAGTGGCAAAAACTTATGGCAATCGTAACAGTAGACTATGATAGCGAATGGTTATTTATAGATGGCAGTGTGGTCAAAGCCCATCAGCACAGTACAGGTGCAGCCACTCGTTATGATAAGCTTAAAGACAGTTACGGGGCTGCGATCATACTAGCTTGTGTTTTTATTTGGTTGCCGCTGATTTGAATTCTATACAGCCCCTAATCTAAGTTGTAATAAACCCAAGTTGTTAGTCCATAAAGTAATTGCTCAAAGGGTTGTTCTAAAGTGCTGGATATCATAAGAGATCCCATGGCATTTTCGACTGCGTTTATTTCAATAAAAACCTTTAAGAAGTGGTCTGAAATAAGTCGACCATGACAAATAATTGCGTTGTATCTTACTGCTATGAAGAAGAAATATCTTGTATTTACCGATTTAGATGGAACACTACTCAATCACCAGGATTATAGTTTCGCTCCTGCAAAAGAAGCCTTAGCACTTTTAAAATATCGCTCAATTCCTCTCATTATCGCTACGAGCAAAACCTTTAGTGAAGTAGTGGTGCTTCAAAAAGAGTTAGGCATTCGGCAGCCTTTTATTGTTGAGAATGGTGCTGGGATATTTGTGCCCTCAGAGTGTGTACTTGCAAAAGAGATGGCGGTTAAAGAGGAGTGGATAAAATTCTCTAAGGCTTACTCCTACACAGAACTAAGACTTTTTTTCACACACATGAAACGGAGCTACTCTATAAAAGGTTTTGGAGATATGAGTGTTGATGAAGTAATGCAGCATACAGGTTTGCCAAGAGAAGAGAGCCTAAATGCCATGAAACGCGACTTTAGTGAGCCTTTTTTGATGCAAGACGAAAGAGAGCTTGAGACTCTTAGAAAAGAGTCAAATGAAGAGGGCTTTGATATAGTAAAAGGGGGAAGATTTTTTCACCTTGTCTCACTCCTACAAGACAAAGCAAACGCCATGCTTACACTTGCTCACATGTATGAAGAGTATTACAACCAAAAGTGTACCAAGATAGCCCTTGGTGATAGTGCAAATGACTTTACTATGATAAAAAAAGCAGATATTGGTGTGTTAGTTCCCCTCTATGATGGCTCTTTTAGTGCCATAGGAAACGCAGATATAAAAAGAGCAGACTACCCAGGACCAAAAGGTTGGAATAGCTCTATACTGGAGATATTTGATGGACTCTAAAGCGCCTGCAAGAAAGATATTTGCCGATGCATTTGAGGCGTCTTTGCTAAAAAAATTCATCTAAAAATATTGCTAGCTTAAAGAAAATATTTTAAGTATAGGTAGCAAGAAATATGGTAACCCTTCTAAACATAAGACTGTAGTAGCACAAATATGATAGATGTAGCGATAATAATAAAAGGTAACTGTGACGGTTAGAGTGCCGCGCTTCGCTCGCAATGACACTTGCTGTCACTGCGAGTTTTTGAAAAGTCATGGCAGTCTAGTTATATGAGATAACATCAAAAAGGAGAATAAGATGTCAGATTTTTTTCAAAACGGTGTTATAACAACACTACAAAATGTGGGAAATCGCTCCTTAGAAAGCATAGAAGAAGAATTGTTGCACTTTTCAAAACGCAGAAATATGGTGCTTTTGCTTCCCGCTCTCTACTCAGAGTTTGAAACGCCAGCGATGCAGACTATTATTGATGAGCTCAAAAACGTGAAGTATCTCTATAAAGTTATACTTGGACTCGACTGTGCAACTAAAGAGCAGTATTTAGAAGTAAAGAAACGTATGAGCATTTTGGAGTGTAATGTTGATGTGCTTTGGAATGATGGTCCAAATATAAAAAAGATATATAAAGAGCTTACAGATGAGGGTTTTCCTGGTTTAGACACTCCAGGAAAAGGTCGTAATGTCTGGACGATGATAGGTTATGGTCTCACAGATCAAGATAACTATGCTTTTGCTTTGCATGATTGTGACATAGTAAACTACTCACGAGCGATTGTTGCACGGCTTTTTTACCCCATAGTACACCCAGGACTTGATTTTGAGTTTAATAAAGGCTATTACTCTCGCGTTACAAACAAGCTCCACGGTCGTGTGACCCGTCTTTTTTATACACCACTCATAAAAGCACTCAAGATTACTTTTGGCTCAAACCACTACTTGGAGTATATGCAGAATTTTCGTTATGCCCTCTCTGGAGAGTTCGCATTTATCCGCTCTCTTGGTCGTGGTATTGGGATTTCTCCTACTTGGGGGCTCGAGGTTTCAACACTCTCAGAAGTTTATAAAAACACCTCAAGCTGTCGTATCTGTCAAACAGAAATCACGGAGAGTTATGAGCATAAACATCAAGAATTAGGCTCAAAAAGTGAAGGTGGTGGCATTTACAAGATGGCAAACGATATAGCTAAAACTCTTTTTAGAATTTTAGCTCAAGAGGGAGTGGTTTTTTCAGAAGCCTCTTTTAAAACACTCCTTGCTTCATACTACCAGCAGTCGCGTATTGAGATTTCAAAGTACAATGCACTCAGTAAGATAAATGCCCTTGAGTATAACCGCCAAGATGAGATAAGGGCAGTCGAAGCTTTTGAAGAGGCTATCAAAGAAGCTGCAGCTGAGTTTTGTGAGGATCCAATGGGTGTTGCATCCCTCTCTCCGTGGATTACAGTGCGTTCCGTTTTACCTGACTTTTCCGATAGATTTAGAGCGATGATAAAGGAGGAGTCAAAATGATAGTTATAACCCTAGTTCGGGATAAATGATCCATTAAGCTGCTGATAGTATTGATATTTTCTATTATTCTTGAAGACCAGCTAGGTCTTTGAAGGCAGGCTTCTCTATAAACTACTGTCAAAAGCATGATTTTATAAGGTCATATAATAATTATGCAAATAGTATCAACAACTTAAGCACTGGCTTATCCCGAATTCAGGTTATGATAAGCTTAAAGACAGTTACAAGGCTGCGATCATACTAGCTTGTGTTTTTATTTAGTTGCCGTTGATTTGAATTCTATACACCCCTAGCTTCTCAATATCAGTCTCTTAATAAAAGTGATAGAATACAGATTAATATAATATAAGTTATTCAGTGTAGCGCGTTATATAAGTCAAAGCTGTATATAATAAGTGCGTTAATCCATCCTAGCAGTCATATAGTTTCAGTTGTATTATCTATAACATTCATTTAAAATGTATCTTTAAGCCATACCTTCTAACTTTGATTATAAGAAGTCTGCTATGCAATCAATTAATTTACCTACCAAACCGCCAAGCTCACCGCATCCCATACTCAATTTGAGCTTTCGAATATTTTTTAGTGCCGGGGCGCTATTTGCTATTATCACCATGGCGCTATGGGCGTTTGTTTTTACCGGCCATACGGATATCGATGCGCAAACGTTGAATCCGCTATATTGGCATGGTCATGAAATGGTTTATGGTTATGCGCTGGCGATTGTGGCAGGCTTTTTATTGACGGCGGTAAAGACTTGGACAGGCGTGATGATGCCGCATGGTTATAAGCTGCTCGGTATTTTTATGTGTTGGTTGCTGGCGCGTTTGGGCTGGGTGGCATTTGGTCTCGGTGTCATGGTTGCTGGCAGTAGCACGGCGTTATTATATGCCGCTGCGATATTTGACTTATTGTTTGTCGGCTCGATGGCTTTTGTGATTTTCCGCGCTGTACTGCAAGTTAAGCAATATAAGCAAATGGGAATTTTGGCCAAGCTTGCGCTTTTGACACTTGGTAATGCTTTGTGCTATTGGGGTATTATCAGCGCCAATATGAATCTAACGAAAACAGGCGTTTATTTAGGCTTTTATTTGATTATCGGTTTGGTATTAACCATTGGTCGCCGCGTGGTGCCGTTCTTTATTGAGCGTGGTTTGAGTATTCCAAATGCTAAGGGCGAAACAGAAAAAGTGACGGTGCGGAATAATAAAGCACAGGATATCGCCAGTTTGCTATTCTTCTTTGCTTTTTTCCTCGTCGATTTATTTTATCCCAACAAGTACTTACTGACCATCAGTGCGCTTGGGGTAGCAGTGGTCAATATCGTTCGTTTGGTAGGCTGGTATCATCGCGGCATTTGGCAAAAACCGCTGCTATGGTCGCTATTTCTCGCCTTTTTAGGCATGTGTCTGAGTTTTGTCTTATACGCATTGCAACCTTGGCTTGGCTACGCTCATAGTATTGCCGTGCATGGATTGTCGATTTCTGGCGTGGGCATGATGACGGTGGCAATGATGGCACGTGTATCGCTCGGTCACACGGGGCGCAGTATCCATCAACCGCCTAAAATCGTCAATGCCATGTTTGCACTGATGGTCTTGGCGTATGTCAGTCGGGTATTTTTACCTTTGGTCGATATGAGTCATTATTTGCTGTGGGTTATGGTGGGACAAAGTGCTTGGATTGCTTGTTTTGCGCTATTTTGCCTCAGTTATTTACCGATGCTAGCGCGCCCGCGACCAGACGGTTTATTCGGTTAATAAGCATTGGCAACGATTAAAATGAAAGCAATACAAAAATTAGATTTGCTTAAAAAGAAACTTAAATTAGAAAGCTATTTAAAACCTAAAGTTAATATTCACCTCAAACATGGGAGCGCAAAAAATGCGACTGACCAACTATAGTGATTACGCGCTGCGCTCGTTAATATATTTGGCGATTAAGCCTGAGCCGCACCGATTGGCAAATATCAGTGACATTGCCGATAGTTATCACATCTCTAAAAGTCATTTGACCAAAATCATCCACCAGCTTGGGCAACTTGGTTATATCGATAGTGTACGCGGTAAAAATGGTGGCATCCGCTTGGCGTGTGCGCCAAAAGACATCAATTTGGGCGTATTAATCAAAAAAATTGAGCCAGATTTTAATTTGGTTGAGTGTTTTTCGACCGATTTATTGGTTACTCCTAAGTCTGAATGTGAGAGCGGCGTTAATGCTAATAGCCCTGTCAACAGTGTTGATGATAAAGCGGTTGCCAAAGATTTGTCTTTGAAGCTTATCGATGAAGAGGCGAGTATGAGAGTCAGATCAGGCTGCGTTATTAGCCCTGTTTGTCAGCTCAAGCAAGTGTTTTTTGAAGCCTTGACTGCTTTTATAAAGGTTCTTGAGCGTTACACATTGGCCGATATTATCAGCAACGAGTCAGAGTTGGCGGAGTTATTATTTTATAGAAATAGCCTAAGTCACGTTGTTAAGTAAAAAAACTCATCGCTAAAGTAAAGTTTATATATCTCGTTTAAAATAAAAAAGCTGCCTCGCTAATGATAACGAGGCAGCTTTTTTATGAGTAATTTACAAAGCATTTAAGCATTTTCAAGCTTAGGACGCGCTTTATCAATGGCTTTTAACAAGGCTTTTTCAAACTCGCCGTCTTTAAACTTCACCAAATAAGAATGCGCGGCGCAAAAATTGCGCACCTCGCGCCATTCGTGCGCCAAATTGGTCGCCCAGTCGCAATATTGCTTGCCAGCATCAGGCTCGTCTTTTAACGCTTTTTTGGTGGCTGGGTGCAGTAGCAATTCAGGCAATACCGCTTCTAGGAGTTTGGTTGGTGGGCTCATAAAAGTGTCATCAACATGCAGACTTTTGCTGGCAGGATGAAAGACCAACAGCGAGCCTGCATGAATCATCTCATTGGGCGAAATATAATAAATGCCCTCCGACATAGAAAATTTCAGCTCAGGGTAGCGCTCGGCGACCGCATCGCTTTCGACCAAATCATCCGCCCATTGTATTTCAGGGATTTTTTTATGATGGCGACGACTGCCATAGAACGTTGCTTGCGGGAAATCTTTTGCCATTTGCGCGCAGTGTACCGTATGAAAGGGATGAACATTGAGCACCGCTTCAACGTCTTGCCCATTATTGGTTAATGCCATGACCGTATCGCGTACGTCGCCCGTGAGCTCGTAGCTGTCCAGAAAAATAAAACGCCCTGAATCCAACTTTATAAGTGAGCATTGGGTGCCTATATTTATTACACCGCCTAAGCGAAACGAGCCGCGAATATTCCAAAACCCGGCGCCTAAATCATGTATTTTATCGGTCATTGATCGTTTCCTTAATCATTATTTTATGAGTTTTTTCATTATTGGTTATAGCTATAAATATGCATAGTTTTTGATTATGATTTTTTGAGCATGCAAAGTATGTAAGCAAAAGGATATCAGCACTATAAATATGTAAGTTTGAAAAAGATAAATGAGAAAAAGTATTAAATGCAAGGCGATTTAAGAGCATTGCCTATCCACAATCTTTATAATCGTAAGCAGATATACGAGGGCTGCTGCCATAGTTTTCGTTATGGCATAAAAATTTATCGAAGCGAGTGTCACCATTGATGTAGCGGTGCATCCAAGCAATACCCGGTTTACTGAGTAATATCTCGTTAAAACGATAACTTGGACAAAAGTGGCTGCCATTTTTTATCTCAATCTTCATTTTTGGCCCAGCAGCATGATTATAAAACGGGCTACTGTACTTTCTATTAGAGGCAATGCGGTCATTTTGGCAAGTGATAAATAAAGCGGGCGTGTCCATAACGCCGTAATTTTTATCATGATAGGGCGTTTGCGAAATAATGGCGCGAACGTCACTACGCTGGGTTGCTAACTGCAGCGCGCCACCACCGCCCATCGACCAACCGATGGCGCCCAAACGTGTGCTATCTATTTGCGTACCTACCGTACTATCGCTCACTATATGATCGAGGGCGGCGCTCAACTGCGTCGCACGGCTATTTGGGTCATCATAAATAGAGTTGGTGTCGACAGTAATCACCACAAATCCCCAAGATGCCAGACGCGGACCCCACCATTTAATCGATGCTTCATAAGACACATAACCGGGAATCACTGCGATGCCGCCTAACAGGCCGCAGTCTCCAGCATTGGTAGGATAATGAATGGTGCCGCCGCCAAAGCCATTTGCTAGCTGACGGGGAACGGCTTTATTCGCCACCGTAAAAGGACCGTTATCACGCGTAGCTGACAGCTCAGCTGCGGTAATGACACTATCAGCGATACAGTTTGATCTGGAGGCTATAGATGTTGTGGTGGTTAAAGGTGCTTTACTTGCAAGCACTTTGGTTAATAGTGCTTCTGTTGAAAGTATTTTGGTTGCTGTAGTTGGTAAGGTAACGGTTGATTGCTCTTTAATTGAAAGGGTTTGAATTGAGTCTGTTGGTTGTGCTGCGACTGCTGCCATATTCACAGAAATAATCAGTGTGCCGGTTAGGGTAATCAATTTTAAAGAAAAAGGGTTGTTTAACATGATAAAGAGTCTGTTAGATGATGGTTGGTTTTAATAGAAAAGCAAAATAATAGTAGACAGTAATCTATTCGCTGTCAAAAATAACAGTCACCTCTCCAGTGCTAAAACGGCTTTTATAAAGCCGCATTTATAAAACTGGCGTGAATAACACACCGAAACCTGAGTTTGGTATTTGATGTGATAAAATCATCAATCACGTATCGTTTTATCGTCAATCATCAGTTTTGTTATGATAATTGAAAACGCTGTCGTCCCATTTCTATCACCCACGCGCCGTTTAGTCCGAGCTAGCACAAGCTAAAAAGGCGTCCAATATAGTCAGTACTACTTTGAATACTAATATAAACAACAGTACAAATAACGCCATTAATGGCAATAACGATGGCAATGGCAATGCTAAAGATAGCAGCGCCATCAGCCGCCATATTCAAACGCCCAGTCAGCCACCCAAGCAGCCACTGCC
Organism: Psychrobacter sp. UBA5136; assembly: GCF_002414005.1. GTDB lineage: Bacteria > Pseudomonadota > Gammaproteobacteria > Pseudomonadales > Moraxellaceae > Psychrobacter. Next base: position 11,940 of record NZ_DHYG01000016.1, on the reverse strand, counting down.
ATTTCATGCTCCCACGTGGGTGTTAAAGCTAACGATTGGCTTGATTGGGATGTTTGCTTTTTTGCAGGTCTATTCTATTCAGGCTATTTTACCGGTGTTGATGATGGATTTGTCGGCAACTGAGGTGCAGGCTGGCATGATCGTCGGCGCCACCATATTAGCGATTGCGATTATGTCGCCATTTTTGGGCATGCTATCTGATGCCGTAGGGCGCAAATCCTTTATCGTTGGGGCGTTACTGTTTTTAGCGATACCTACTGCGTTAATCGCGCAAAGTCCCAATATTGGCTGGATGGGCATGTGGCGCTTTATGCAGGGATTGTCTGTGCCGGGTATTACGGTGGTGACGATTGCTTATATTGGCGAAGAGTTTGAAGGTCGCGCGCTCGCTGAGCTGATGTCGTTTTATGTGTCAGGTTCGGTGCTTGGCGGTTTTATGGGGCGTTTTTTACTTGGGCACTTACATGAGCTTATTGGCTGGCGCGCCGGTTATTATGTGATGGCAGGTATGACGCTTATCGGGGCACTGTGGGTCGGTAAAATGCTGCCCGCGTCACGGCACTTTGTCGCCAATCCCAATTTTCGCTCAGCCATGCAGACGCTGGGTGAGCATTTGGTCAATCGTTACGTCGTCACGTCGTGTTTGCTTGGTGCCTGCGTGCTGTTTTCGCTGGTTGGCTGTTTTACTTTTATCAATCTACATCTGGCGGATACACCTTATGAGCTAAGCACGGGTGCGCTTGCCAATATCTTTGCCGTGTATTTAATTGGCGTCATTATCACGCCCTTATCGACCACATTGCTACGGCGATTTGGTTCAGCACGGACGGTTCGGGTAGCGGTGATTGTATCAATGCTCGGTGTGCTCTTAACGCTAGTGACGCCGCTTTGGGGCGTGGTGCTCGGGCTTGCGGTCATGTCGTCCGGCGTTTTTATTACCCAAGCGGCGACCATCAGCTATATCGCGGTCAATGTTAAAAAAGGTCGCTCATTGGCGTCTGGCTTATATTATATGGGCTATTACACGGGCGGGACGTTGGGCGCGTGGCTATGCGGCATCGCTTATGCGCGTGGGCAATGGTCGCTGACCGTTTGGTTATTGCTGTTTGTGCAAGTGCTGGCGTTGCTAGTCGCTAGTATTGGTATGATTAAAACAAAACCGAGTTCTACCCGAATTTCTACTTAAATAGTTAGGCTGTAACACAAGGCAACGAGCAGTAAAACAACTATTCTCGAACACTGAGTTTTGCAGTGCTTACGCGTGGTATCTTTACACAGGGAAGGATTTTTTCTACTATCAATAGGTTACTAGTAATAATTCAGCTATGAATAGCAGTCGATAAAAAACCACCCATATCACTTAGCAGTATGACAAACAAGGAAGTCAAATCTATGTCAAATATTTATCATAGTGCACCATCAGCCTACGATTATCCGTTAATAGTCAAGCAGCTGTTAAACCGCGCCAAAACGGTGTCGCTAGAGCAAGAAATCGTTTATGCCGATAAAAAACGCTTCACGTATAAAGAGTTGTTTGGGCGTATCAATCGCTTAGCCAACGTCTTAGCCGATTTAAATCTTGCGGCCGGTGATGTGATTGCGGTCATGGACTGGGACAGTCATCGCTATCTAGAATCATACTTTGCTGTACCGATGTCAGAGTACATTTTGCAAACCGTCAATATCCGTCTGTCACCGGAAAAAATCCTTTATACCATTAATCACGCTAAGCCAAAAGTATTGCTACTCAACTCTGAATTTGCGCCTTTGGTGAAAGATTATCAGTTTGAAAACTCCAGTATCGAGCATATTATTTGGCTTGATGATAATGGGGCGTCGTATGAAGGCGTCTTTGGCGGCAATCAAAACCGCGTCATCGGTGAATATGAAGCGTTGTTAGCCGCCGCTGATAGCGAGTTTGACTTCCCAGATTTTGATGAAAATACCATTGCTACCACTTTTTATACCTCAGGTACGACAGGCGATCCAAAAGGCGTGTTCTTTAGCCACCGCCAATTGGTGTTGCACAGCCTGACCGAAGCAGCGACCTTAGGTATGCTGCCCAATAAGCAAGGTGTCAGCTACGGCGATGTTTATATGCCGATGACGCCGATGTTCCATGTTCATGCGTGGGGTTTCCCATTTACCGCCACCATGGTCGGCCTAAAACAAGTCTATCCGGGACGCTACGCACCTGACGTGTTAATGGATTTAATTATTAATGAAAAAGTCAGTATCACCCACTGCGTACCAACGATTTTGCAAATGGTACTCAAAGAAGCGCAGGAGCGCGAGGCCAGCTTTAATGGGTTAAAAATGATTATCGGTGGTTCGAAACTGACCGAAGGCTTGGCAAAAGCAGCACTGGCGCAAGACATTGAAGTGTATACTGGCTATGGCATGTCTGAGACCGCGCCACTGATTAGCTTGACAGAATTTAGCCTCAATGAGCCTGAGATGTCTGAAGAAGAAGATGTCGCGCGCCGCTGTATGACCGGCAAACCAGTCCTGATGGTGGATGCGCAAATATGGAACACCAACAATGAGCCCGTCGGTACGGGCAAAGACAATACGGGCGAGTTGGTGCTGCGCGCCCCTTGGCTAACGCAGAGCTATTTGAAAAATGACGATGCTGGTAAAGAGCTGTGGGAAAATGGTTATATGCATACCCAAGATATCGCCTATATGCGCCCCGACGGTTATATTAAGATTACTGACCGCTTAAAAGACGTCATCAAATCGGGCGGCGAGTGGATATCGTCGTTAGAGATTGAGACGATTTTATCCTTGCATCCTGCGGTCGCTGACGTATCTGTGATTGGTATTCGTGATAAGCAGTGGGGTGAGCGTCCACTCGCTTTAGTAGTGCTCAAGCCTGCCTGCCAAGACACCAGCGCCGATGACATCAAAGCTATTGCTGAAAAAGCGGTTGAACGCGGTATCATTCCTAAATATGGCGTGCCAAGTCAGTTTAAGTTTGTCGATGAATTGCCAAAAACCTCGGTCGGTAAGCATGACAAAAAGGTTATGCGTGAGATGTATGACACTCAAGCTAAGGGATAATTAAACGGCATATCAACTTTTTAATATGTTTATGGTAAACAAAATAACGAATGCTTGATCTGCTTAATAGTTGACCTTTATCGTTCGCTCTGCTACATTTTAAACCGATACATAACGTATCGGTTTTTTGATTCTGGCAGGGAAAGCCAGTTTTATATTATGAAAATATTCGATAAGAGCGTATCTTATAAAGAGCGATAGTATAAAGTCGTATCTTATAACATTGCTTCTTATAACATTGTTTCTTATAAAAATTTACCGCACTACCCATCGTTTACGCTAAGGACAGCCATTATGAACGAGCAAGCTAACTTTCAAACCAATAATCAGACCAGCAATCAAGCTGTGAATCAAAATAACAATCACAATAATAAGCAAAACTTTCATCAATCCTCTAACCCAAATTCTCAGGCGTCACCTGATAGCAGTCAAACCTTTGCCGATATTTATCAGTCCTCAATAAACAATCGCGAGCAGTTTTGGGCGGAGCAAGCCAAGCGCATTTATTGGCATAAAGAGCCTGAGCAAATCCTTGATGATAGCAATCTGCCGTTTGCCAAATGGTTTGTTGGCGGCGAAACCAATCTTTGTTATAACTGCGTTGATCGCCATCTTGCCGAGCGCGCCGAGCAAGATGCCTTTATTTGGCTATCCTCCGAGATTAACCAGGAGTTGATAGAAACCTTTCCTGCTGTTGTCGATGCCTTTAAAGATTTGGGCAATAACGTTGAGCTTTATACCGACTACACCAAGCGCCGCCTGACCTATAATGACCTTTATAAAGAAGTCAATTACTTTGCTGATGTGCTACAGCGTCACGGGGTTGGTAAGGGCGATCGGGTCATTATTTATATGCCGATGATTTTAGAAGCCGCTTATGCCATGCTCGCCTGCGCGCGTATTGGTGCGGTGCATTCGGTGGTATTTGGTGGCTTTGCTGCCCATAACTTGGCCATACGTATGGATGATGCCGAAGCAAAAATGGTCATCACTGTCGATGCAGGTCTACGCGGCGGTAAAGTGATTAATTATAAAAGCCTCGTCAATCAAGGCGTTGAGCAAGCGACAATCAAGCCTGAGCATGTACTGGTCGTCAATCGCGGTGTACTGCCATTTGAGCCAAAAGCTATCGATGTCGATTATGCAACCCAGCGCCGTATTAGTTGTGAAGCCAATGCGATTGTCGAGCCAGTTTGGCTAGAGTCCAATGCGCCCTCTTATTTGCTTTATACCTCAGGCACTACCGGTACGCCAAAAGGCGTTCAGCGTGATACCGGCGGTCATGCGGTGGCGCTGACGACATCGATAGATTATGTATACGATGGTAAAGCGGGCGAGACGTTTTGGGCGATATCGGATATCGGCTGGGCAGTTGGGCATTCTTATACTATTTATGCGCCGCTGCTTGCTGGTATGACTAGCGTCATGTATGAGGGCTTGCCGCATCGTCCAAACCCAGGTATTTGGTGGCGAATTGTTGAAGCAAATAAAGTGAATATTTTATTTACTGCGCCGACGGGTGTGCGAATGCTAAAAAAACAAGATGAAACATGGATGACGCGCTATGATGTCTCTAGCCTTAAATCCTTCTTTTTGGCAGGCGAGCCACTGGATGAATCAACGGCCAATTGGCTGACCGAGCATTTAGGGGTGCCAATTTTAGACCATTACTGGCAGACAGAATCTGGCTGGCCAATTTTAAGTAACACGCCCAAATTTAATCATAAACCGCACAAACAAGGCTCGCCCGGTTATCCTATGTATGGCTATGATGCGCACGTCATCAATGAAGAAACGGGCGAGTCTTGTAAAGCTGGCGAAAAAGGCTTGCTTGCGATTAGCGCTCCCTTGCCGCCCGGTTGTCTCACCACGGTATGGCGCAATGATGAGCGTTTTATTAATAGCTATTTTGGTCTGTTTGATGGCAAGCAATACTCGACGTCAGATTACGCAGTAACCGATGACGACGGCTATTTTTATATCTTAGGACGCACCGATGATGTGATTAACGTTGCCGGTCACCGTCTCGGCACGCAAGAGATTGAAGAGGCCATCAGCACCCATCCCGAGATGGCAGAGTGTGCAGTCGTGGGTATCCAAGATCAATTGAAAGGCGAGTTGCCGATTGCGTTTTGTGTGCTAAAAAATCATGAGCAAGTGGCGACGACTGAAAACCGCTTTCGCCTTGAGCAACAAGTCATTGGTGCTGTGGTCAAATCGCTTGGCGGTATCGCAAGACCGGCGGCGATTTATTTCCCGCAAGCGCTGCCAAAAACGCGCTCTGGCAAAGTATTACGCCGCGCCATTCGCGCCTTAGCAGAAGGCAAGGAGACAGGGGATATGTCAACGCTTGATAATCCAACCGCGATTGATGCCATTAAAAAATCGATGAAGGACTACTAAGATAAAAAGCCATTGATTGAATTGCTGGCACGCCCTCATCAATTCTAAGCAAAATTTTAATCGCAGTTTTAAACACAACTTTAAAAGTAGTAAAAAGCTCATGCACCATCATGAGCTTTTTGATTTTTAGCCTTGTTAAATTTGTAGATGCCTATGACCACAAATATAATCGCAAATAAAAGTTTGATAAAGCGCTTGACCCTAAAATTGATTTATTGCTATAGTCAATAACGATACGAAATAAATCATTTTAAAATTAGGTTTAAAGGATAATAACGGTTAGTTTTTTATCCCTCTTATAAATATCAGGACACCGTTAATGGTGACCCAGCAAACAAGATAAGGATATCTTATGCACCACGTTCAGCAGCTCATCAATGGTCAATTTGTTGATTCTACTACCAGCGAATGGATCGATATCACCGATCCTGCCACCCAAGAAGTCATCGCTAAAGTCCCGCAAACCACCGACGATGAAATCAATCAAGCCGTCGCTGCCGCCCAAAAAGCGTTTCAAACATGGCGCAAAACGCCGATTACCACACGTGCGCGTGTTTTTTTAAAATATCAAGAATTGATTCGTGAGCACATGGATGAGCTGGCAGAAATTTTGACCGCAGAGCAGGGTAAGACGATTGCCGATGCGCGCGGTGATGTATTTCGTGGTTTAGAAGTGGTCGAACATGCTGCAGGTATCGCCAATTTGCAAATTGGTGATTTCGTTGAAAACGTTGCGACAGGCGTTGACACTTATAGCATTTGGCAGCCACTTGGCGTTTGCGCAGGTATCACGCCATTTAACTTCCCAGCGATGATTCCGCTATGGATGTTTCCCATGGCGATTGCCACGGGCAATACATTTATCTTAAAGCCGTCTGAGCAAGACCCGATGGTAACCATGCGCTTGGTTGAGCTGGCAGTAGAAGCAGGCGTCCCTGAGGGCGTGTTAAACGTCGTGCATGGCGGGAAAGCAACCGTTGACGCCATTTGTGATCACCCAGATATCAAAGCGGTTTCCTTCGTTGGTTCGACTGCGGTCGGCAAACACGTCTATGAGCGCGCCAGCAAATCTGGTAAGCGTGCCCAGTGTATGATGGGCGCCAAAAACCACGCAGTGATTTTGCCGGATGCCAATAAAGAACAAACGCTCAATCAGTTAGCGGGCGCAGCCTTTGGCGCTGCTGGTCAACGCTGTATGGCGCTATCAGTTGTGGTATTAGTCGGTGCAGCAGGTGAGTGGATTGAGGATATCAAAGCCAAAGCGGAAGGGTTGGTTGTTTCCGCAGGTAAAAATGATAAAGATTTAGGTCCATTGATTTCTCCTGCCGCAAAAGCGCGGGTTGAGCACTTGATTGGTACAGGGGTAGAAGAAGGGGCCAGTTTAATATTAGACGGTCGCGGTATCACGGTTGAAGGCTTTGAGAAAGGCAACTTTGTAGGGCCGACTATCTTTGATAACGTCACCGCGGAGATGCAAATTTATAAAGAAGAAATTTTTGGCCCTGTCCTCTGTATCATGCGCGCAGCCGACCTTGATGAAGCGATTGAGCTACTAAATGCCAATCCAAATGGTAATGGTACGGCTATCTTTACTCAGTCAGGCGCTGCTGCGCATAAGTTCCAACAGGATATTATGGTTGGTCAAATTGGTATTAACTTGCCCATTCCTGTGCCGCTACCGATGTTCTCATTCTCAGGCTCACGTGCCAGTAAGCTTGGTGATTTGGGCCCTTATGGTAAGCAAGCGGTGCAGTTTTATACCCAAACCAAGACCGTCACTGCGCGCTGGTTTGATGATGAAGCGAGCCGCGGGGTCAATACCACCATTTCAATGTAATTATTCATGCTTTGTATTTGCGCTATAACGGCAATCTTGCTTATTATGCCCTGACTTTAATAGAGCATGGTTTTAATAAAGCACGATTTTATGATTGTCGTTATGCCGCTGTTATACTGTATAAATATCTACGGTATAAATCCCGTTAAATTGAACCTTTATCAAACCTGAGCACTATATTTGCATAGCACGTACAAGGATGACCCTATGGATTTTTCATTGACCGAAGACCAAATCGCCTTTCGCCAAACGGCCAGACAATTTGCCCAAAAAGAGCTAAAGCCAAACGCCGCTGAATGGGACCGCACCTCGCATTTTCCCATTGATGTCATTAAAAAAACTGGTGAGCTTGGATTTTTAGGTCTATATACCAATCCCAAATATGATGGCTTAGGGCTACCGCGCTTGGACTCTGCGATGGTGTTTGAAGAGCTGGCGTGGGGCGACACCGCTGTAGCTGCTTATATGAGTATTCATAATATGGCGGGCTGGATGATTGGTGAATATGGCAGCGATGTACTTTGCAAAAAATATTTACCCAATATGGTCAGCGGTGAATGGCTTGGCAGTTACTGCTTAACTGAGCCAAATGCCGGTTCTGATGCTGCCTCATTACGTACCAAAGCCGATAAGCAGGGCGATTATTATGTGCTTAATGGCGAGAAAACCTTTATTTCAGGCGCAGGCTCGACCGATGTGTTGGTAGTGATGGCGCGTACGGGCGCGGCAGGGCCCAAAGGGGTTTCGGCATTTGTGGTAGATGCCAATAGCGCTGGTATCGAATACGGTAAAAACGAGCATAAAATGGGCTGGAAAGCCCAACCAACCCGCACCATCAGCTTTAAAAACGTCAAAGTGCCAGCAGAAAACCTCATCGGCGAGGAAGGTCAAGGCTTTCGTATTGCGATGAAAGGCTTAGATGGCGGCCGTATCAACATCGGTATTTGTGCGGTCGGTACGGCGCAATCAGCACTTGAGACCGCGACCATTTACGTGCAAGAGCGTAGTCAATTTGGTAGTCCAATTGCCAGCTTACAGTCGGTACAGTTTAAACTTGCTGATATGCTGACTCAAACGATTACCGCACGGCAAATGCTGTACCTGGCAGCAAATAAAGTCGATAACAATGATGCGCAAGCCTCTACCTACTGCGCAATGGCAAAACGGCTTTCTACTGACCTTTGCTTTGCGGTGGCTAATGAAGCCTTACAACTGCATGGTGGTTATGGCTATCTCAATGAGTATCCGCTTGAGCGCCATGTACGAGATTTGCGCGTGCATCAGATTTTAGAAGGTACCAATGAGATTATGCGCGTGATTGTCTCGCGTCAGCTCATGCAAGATGAGGGGCTAAGTAAGCTGCGTTAATTTTGCTGTTAAGATTATCGACATTTTATAAAAATAAAGGATTGTTTATGACGGATTATACCAATCTCAACCTAGCGATTGACGGTCACATCGCGACCGTTACTTTAAATAACCCGCCAGCTCATACCTGGACGATGGACAGTTTGCCCGCGTTAAAGCAGCTGGTGACTGACCTAAATGCCAATGACGACGTTTACGCCTTAATTATCCATGGCGATGGCGAAAAGTTCTTTTCAGCAGGCGCAGATTTAAATAATTTCTCCGATGGCGATAAAGGCCGCGCCATTAGTATGGCCATTGCTTTTGGCGAAGCGTTTGAAGCCTTATCAGCCTATCGCGGTGTCAGTATCGCGGTTATCAACGGCTATGCTATGGGCGGCGGGCTTGAGTGTGCACTTGCCTGCGATATTCGTATTGCAGAGGCGCATGCACAAATGGCACTGCCAGAGACGGGCGTGGGACTTTTGCCCTGCGCAGGCGGTACGCAAAATCTACCTTGGCTCGTTGGCGAAGGCTGGGCGAAGCGTATGATACTGTGCGGTGAGCGCGTCGATGCCGAGACAGCCTTGCGTATTGGTTTGGTCGAAGAAGTCACAGCAAAGGGTGGCGGTTTATTAGCGGCGCAAGCCTTAGCGCAAAAAGTTGCTAAGCAGTCGCCCGTTGCCGTCAGCTATTCGAAACAGCTTATCCAAGCGGCAAGAAATAACCCGCCTGCCCAAAACCTTATCCATGAGCGCGAAGCTTTTGTTAAATTGTTTGACACCAGTGATCAACGCGAAGGCGTGCAAGCGTTTTTAGACAAGCGTAAGCCTAGTTGGCAAAATAAATAAAATGCGCTTTGGTTTTATAAAATGAGCTTTAATTTTGATGTTTCCCCTTTTAATTTTGTAGGTTGCTTTTTATGACGGCAAATATGACAGAGATAGCAGAAAGCGCACAAGAGGCGCCCGTATTGTTCGAAACTGAGCCCACAGACTGTGGTCACCTAATCGGAGTGATGACGCTAAATACGCCAAAATCTCTTAATGCGCTTAGCGTTGAGATGTGTCAGTTATTATCACAGCAGCTAAAGCAATGGCAAAATGATGAGCAGGTAGTGGCGCTAGTCTTAAAAGGCGCGGGCGATAAGGCGTTTTGTGCTGGCGGTGATATTCGTAAGCTGTATGACAGTATGTCTGGCGACGCGCCGCTACCGAACCCTTATGCGACAGAGTTTTTCGGTCATGAGTATCGGCTTTATCGGCAAATGCACTTTTATCCAAAGCCGTTAATCCTTTGGGGTGATGGGATCATCATGGGTGGCGGCATGGGCTTGATGGCAGGTTGTAGTCATCGTTTGGTCACCGAGCGCACCCGCTTTGCCATGCCAGAAGTGACCATTGGACTGTTTCCTGACGCTTCGGGCAGTTGGTTTTTGCAGCGCATGCCTGCCAAAACGGGCCTATTCTTAGGACTAACGGGTGCGATGTGTAATGGCAATGACGCGCTATTAGCCAATCTTGCAGAGTATGGCGTCGCCAGTAGTGATTATGATGCCATCATCCAGCGCTTAAAACAAAGTGACTGGAAACAAAGCGACGGGCAAGCGGCAGCTAGCAGCACAGATAAATGCCACAACAACAGCGCTCATAGTATCGTTAGCCGTGCACTGGCGGCGCAGCCTGTTGCTGAGTTACCCACTAGTAAATTGGCAATGTATTGGCATCCTATCCAGCAGTTGATGAATAGCGGCGGCTTAGAAGACATTGACGCCATACTACAAAGCGATGACGCGCTAACAAAGCTAGATGCCGACTTTGCAGCAGATAGCTGGACGCAGCGCGCAGTCGCCACTTATCGACATGGCTGCCCGGTGACCGCCGCTTTAACCTATGCCCTTTATCATAAAGTGACTGATTTGTCGCTTGAGCAAGTCCTGTATTTAGAAACCAACGTGGCGGTACACTGCGCGGCCAATCCTGACTTTAAAGAAGGCGTGCGCGCGCTACTGATTGACAAAGACCGCAATCCACAGTGGTCACGCTCATTAGCAGACTGTCTCAGCGCTGATGGTCAAGCGTATATTCAGCAGCACTTCACCAACCCTTATGCTAAAGGTCAGCATCCATTGGGCGATTGGCTCGGTGAAGACGCTCTAGCTAATCAACTGGTGCGTTAAAAATTGACTGTCGCAATCTAAGTTTTGGATAAATAAAACCGCTTAAATCATGCGCTATAGTACGCATGCTTAATAAACAATCATCAAGGAGCGATGAGATGGGCACAAAGGATTCAGAGTTAAGTAATAAAGAGTTAAGTAATAAAGAAACAAATAATACAGCCACGACTGATAACGATACTACAAAAGCAAATATTGCCTTTATTGGCCTTGGTAATATGGGCGCACCAATGGCGGAGAATTTGTTAAAAGCCGGGTATAAATTGTCTGTCTATGATTTGTCTGCGGACGCGACTCAGCGCTTGCAGCAGGCAGGTGCCAACGTGGCGGATAGCCCAAAAGACGCGGCAAGCAATGCGCAAGTCGTCATTAGCATGTTGCCCGCAGGCAAACACGTCCATTCTGTCTATCTAGGCGAGGATGGCGCAAATGGTTTACTTGCAGAGCTGCCAAAGGGCACATTGGTTATTGATAGCAGTACCATCGCGGCGGCGGATGCAAGGTTGGTGGCAGAAGCAGCCAGCAAACTTGGCATCGACTTCTTAGACGCGCCAGTCTCTGGCGGTACGGGCGGCGCTATCGCAGGTAGTTTAACCTTTATCGTTGGTGGCAGCGCTGAGGCGTTTGCTAAAGCTGAGCCGATACTTGCCGTCATGGGTAAAAACATCTTTCATGCAGGCGAACACGGTGCCGGACAAGTGGCGAAAATTTGCAACAACATGCTATTAGGTATTTTAATGGCGGGGACGGCAGAAGCGATTAACTTAGGCGTCAAAAACGGCCTCGACCCTAAAGTGCTATCCGACATTATGCTACAAAGCTCAGGGCGCAACTGGACGCTAGAAGTTTACAACCCTTATCCGCAAGTGCTAGAAAATGTACCGTCTAGCAATGGCTATAAAGGCGGTTTTATGAGTAAGCTTATGCAAAAAGATCTCAATCTTGCGATGCAAACGGCTCAGGACACAGAGGTTGAAACGCCGATGGGTGCCAAAGCGGCGGAGCTTTATGCAGCCCATGTGCTAGAAAACGGCGATAAGGATTTCTCCAGCATTATGGCGCGTCATGATAGCTCGGTATTGTCTTAGGACGTGTCATCAATTAAGCCAAA
>NZ_DHYG01000067.1 GCF_002414005.1 Psychrobacter sp. UBA5136 | reverse complement strand
GTTTCTTCAGCATAGCTCATTCCTCTTGCGACGATGATTGATCAACAATGGGGTTGGCGCATTACTTTTGGCTTAGTCGCTGTATTGGTATTCGTTTCTCTTATCGCTTTAGTACGTCTTTTACCTGAAGTGTCAGGTGGTGGACAGCTGAGAATGGAAGAAGAGATCAAGGCCTTTAAAAATAAAGCTTACTGGAAAGCCTGCGTAACAAGTTGTTTGATTTTAGGCGCAAGCTTTGCTGCATTTAGTTATTTCGTCCCTGTTTTGGTCGATATAACTGGATTTAGCATGCATGTCGTACCTTTCATTTTAATGGCATTTGGGTTTTCAAATATTGTAGGTAATACGATTACTGGTCGTTTAGCACATAATCATAGCCTTAAAATTATGCTCGTTGGTCTAACCGTATTAAGCATATCTTTATTTGCTTTTGCAATCTTCGCTGAATACAAAACTGTAGCGATCCTTGCAATCATTTTGATTGGATTATCTGGCGTGCCAATGAACCCAGCAATGATGGCAAGGATTGTCAGTGTTGCGCATCCGGGTCCTATGGTCAATGCAGTGCACACCTCAGTAATTAATATTGGTTTAGGTGGTGGTTCATATATAGGTGGTGTAGCAATTACAAATGGTTATGGTTTACGTTCAGGCTTATGGATTGGTGTAATATTAGCAGCATTGGCATTGGCTTCACTTCTACCTTACGTACGTAATCGTCAACAAGGTTGGGGTTAGAGAAATAAACTGCCTTAGGATTGTTGGAGATCTAACATTCTGAGAGGATAGGACAATAAAAAAGCAAAACTACGTCTTTTGATCTTTATCTAAAAGTATCACAGTCTCATATAAAAATCGACTTAATGCAGTAAGGCTCAATAATAACCATTATGTTGCATTCATAATCACTTTTCTGCAAAATAATATGAGTATATGAGTGAAGCTCAGTTCTTTCGATAATATAGTGCGGCAAACGTGCCAAGCAATTTAAACCAAGATCAATATTGCAGCTTTCATATGTACGTTTTAAAAGCTCCACATAGACACCTATCAAAACCTTCTTTTGCTGGTGATGTGCCAAAAAGCATACTGATTAAAATTTGAACAATTTTTGAAGCCTTGAAAGCTTTATAAAATCAGAGAACTTAGCTTAGATTTCCTATTGCCTTTTACCGCCAGCATACTTTTTAGAACACCGCCTTATTTTTTAATAAAATACCTGCTTTAAAATTGCTCTGGTTAAAGCTGCCCTATTTTATGCAAAAACCCTGTTAATGTTCGTAGGAATTTTTTTGAAAGCCGGCTTACCTTATATGCCTTACCTTGTATATAGCAAATCTCAAATAAAAAGAGTGCAGGCTTTAGGACGTGCTTATTTTGGTTTCAGCCAGGCAGCTTATGTGGATGGGTTGGGGCATTTATCAAAAGGTAGCGCTGAATTTGGGAGTCGGTGTTACTCGTCCAAATACGAACCACAACACGAATTTACATTTTTTATTGTATGATACCGCTCAGCGTAACAAATAAAACTTACCTTAAGTTTCGAGGCATATTATGAAAAAATTATTAGCTGTCGCCCCTTTTGCCGCCCTACTAGCCGCTTGTGCCACTAGCGCACCAACCACTACGACCCCGCCTACTAATACCCAGCAAGTGGTTCAATCCTTTACTTGTCAAGACAATGGTCAAATCACTGCTGCATATACGGCAGATGGCCAAATTGCTAACCTAAACGTTACCCTGCCAAAAGTTGGCCTAAATAACGCTAAAGTCAGCATGAAGCAAGCGGTATCAGGTTCTGGCGCGCGTTACGTCAACGATGTTAATCCGCAGACGACTTATGATTGGCACACCAAAGCCGATTTCGGTATTATGTCCATTAAATCTGACAACGGCCAGGAATACCAAGTGAATTGCCAACTATAATCACCTGAAATAATACTTGGTAGTTAATGAACAGTGACTTAAATAAGGTCTATATTTTTACTAAAATCTGTTTAAAAAAATAGCCAGTAGACAAACTACTGGCTATTTTTGTGCTTAAGCTGAATAAATTGTCTTAACAACTGAATCATAAAATCTATGTAAACCTACCAAAGGGTTTAAAAGAAAGATTTATCAAAGGTCTGTTTTAAGCTTTTAGGTTCACAGTGTTTGACGGCGTTTAATTTATGACGCGTCTCCGCTGCTATTTGATAGGCTTTTAAACGCGACTGTTGCAGATTGCCGATTGGACGGTTTTCTTCTAAACAACGAAACGGCGTAAACGATAAATTTTCCATAATCTCAAAATGACCATCATCAGGCACATCTTGGCAAGGAATCGTAAGCCTTGCTACCGTCACAAATGGCGCATCGGACGCTTTCCATTCTTTGGTTATCTCTTCAATTGGCTGCTTTTTTAGATTGCGGCACAGCTGAATCTGGACATCAAATTGATAATCGTGCTCACGTATCTCATCAATAATTAGCGGACGAAACGCCTCCTCGCGCGCCGTCAGATCTACTTCGCGGCGAGTGACTTTTTTCGCCGATGCTTTGGTTGGCGTTGCCCGTATTTTTGCCATGTAATCGCCATGACGCACCACGCCTTGCGAATGAAAATCATAAAGCAAGGTGTTTTTTGGCTCAATTTTCACAAATCCGCTAACCGCTTTAAACGTTTTTAAGGATTCTTTGGTCGGGAATTTTGAACCGTAATTGGTCAACCAGTTAAAGGCCAATTTTACTTTTCCAATCGCGCCTTTTTCAATGTATTTTGGCAATTCTAAAAACAGCTTAGAGATATAAGCATAATCTTCGATTCTATTACAGAAGAACACAGGGTAATTAACCAAGTTAAAATCAAAAGTAGTACTGTCTTCTTCACCCGGCGCCAATTTTTTGCCCGGTACATCAAAGACCTTTATCGCCAAACCTTGCGCTAAGCCCAGTTTGCGATCAGCAGCAACAAAAGGTGCACCGTTAGAAAAACGAATCACCGCATCATGTATACCAGCCTCAGCATACAGACCTTGGGCATACTCGGCAGGCAAATCATCTAAAATCTCAAATTTGGCTTTAAGTGCGCAGTAGCCTTTGGCATGGGCATCGCGCGTATGATAATTGACGTTACTGACTTTATCACTGTTAGCGATATAGTTTTTGATATCGTCAGTAATTGTACGGATATTACGCTCGTCTGCTGCGCTTAGCTGAATGTATTTTGCCTCATAAGGCACGTATTTAGGTTTGAATAATTTTTTTAACATCGTCTTCCTCGCTGGAAAAATTGTATCACGCAATAAATATCTTTTTGAACACTCTATGCACCCAAGCCATTGAAAGCCATGTTATTTTTATATTTTTTTATAGTGGTTAGGTATCCGCTGTTAAACATCAAGCGTTAAACATCAGTTTTGCTTTGAATTTATGGCTTTATGACTTTCTCGCTTTACTCAACCAAAAACCTGAGCAAAAACCTGGCCGTTTATCATTTATCATTTATCATTTATCATTTATCATATAAAGTTTTTTGTTTCATTATGCGTCATGCAATAAATATTCATTATTAATCACTTCATAAAAAGCTTATGCTGTAAGGTTAAAAATTGATTTACTAATGTGATGCTACTGCTGTCATTTTAATAAATGACGGTCTCGCCGCGTCTTAATCAGGGCTTTTTATTGAAAGGATTTATTAAATGACTACTGCTACTCGCCAAGAACATGACCTGCTCGGCTATCGTGACGTGCCCGCTGATGCTTACTACGGCATCCAAACCTTACGCGCTTTTGAAAACTTTACCGTCAGTGGCGTGCGCTTAAATCAATTTTCGACCTTTATTCGCGCTTTTGCGACCGTTAAAAAAGCGGCGGCGATTGCCAATAATAAAGTCGGCGTCCTAAATGAGACGGTTAAAGACGCTATTGCGGCGGCGTGCGATGACTTAATCGCGGATAAATATCACGACCAGTTTATCGTTGATATGTTCCAAGGCGGCGCAGGTACGTCAACCAATATGAACGCCAATGAGGTGATTGCTAACCGAGCGCTCGAAATCTTAGGTTATGAAAAAGGCGACTATCAGCACGTGCATCCAAACAACGATGTCAACCTGTCGCAATCAACCAATGATGCCTACCCTACGGCGATGAATGTGGCGTTAGATGATTACTGCGTTCATCTATTAGGTAAAATGGATATTTTGTATAACAGCCTTAAAAATAAAAGCGCCGAGCTTGCCGATCAATTAAAAATGGGTCGTACGCATTTGCAAGACGCCGTGCCTATGACCGCGGGTCAAGAGTTCAATGCCTTTGCAACCATGATCAAAAAAGAGATGGATCGTATCGAAACTACTCGTGCGCTGTTTCATGAAATCAATATGGGCGGCACAGCAATTGGTACGGGTTTGAATGCGCCAGCGGGTTATTCTGAAGAAGTTGCCAAAACCTTATCTGAGCTGACTGGCAGACCTTACTATATCGCTGAAGACTTGATTGAAGCCACACAAGACACCAGCGCTTATGTTGCACTATCTGGCAACTTGCGTCTTTTTGCTGCGCGTTTATCTAAGATTGCCCATGACTTACGTTTGCAATCTTCGGGCCCGCGCGCTGGTCTAGCGCAATATCGCTTGCCTGAAATGCAACCTGGCAGCTCAATCATGCCGGGTAAAGTAAACCCTGTGATCCCAGAAGTGGTGAACCAAGCCTGTTTCCATGTCATGGGTATCGATCATACGATCGCTATGGCGTCAGAAAACGGTCAGCTACAGCTCAACGTCTTTGAGCCGGTGATTGCTTTTAACTTATTTACCGGTATGAGCATGCTGGCTAACATCTGCGAGATGTTTGCTACCCGCTGTATCGATGGTCTGATGATGAATAACGAGGCGTGTAGCGTCGAGGTATTTAATAATATTGGACTGGTGACTGCGCTGAACCCACATCTTGGTTACGAAGCGTCTTCTTTTGTCGCAAGAAGAGCACAAGAGACTGGTGGTAGTGTTTATGACATCGTATTAGAAGAAAAACTGATGGATAAAGAGACGCTAGACGATATCTTGTCTCCTGCCAATATGGTGTATCCAAAGGTTAGAGCATTGCTATAGTTTATCTATAGTTAAACAAAAAGGCTGGATTAGCGATTGCTAATCCAGCCTTTTTTATTGTCTTTCATTGGATATGGAAATTATTGTAGGGTGCGCCTAGCGCACCGATAAAAGGACATTACATGGAAATGGTGCGCTGGACGCACCCTACTCACTTGCGATGCTAAAATTGCAATGCAATTTTTTAACGCATCTTATCCCATATCTTATTCAAACGCTTCGGTGATACCGCCATGCGGGTTTTCATCGGCTGCGCGAAGAGCTGAATGCGATACTCCTCAACCATCCAGCGGTATTCACTGATGGCTTTATCGTTGGCGCGATTTGCCAGCCGCTCCATATGCTCATCAAGAGCGTAGACACCATCGAGGTCGGCTTCAAGATTGTGCTCAAGGCGCTCAAGACGAATCTCTAGCGCTTCCAAATAGCGCGGATACTGCTGCCAGTGGCTATAATCCATGCGATACACAAAGTCGGCTAAATGCAAATCTTCTAACTGGTCTTCGATATCTTCGATAGATTCGCCAAATATCTCCCGATCAAGCATGAGTAAACTCTGACGAATACGCTGCCAACGCGTATAGACATTTTTAAGCGTTTTTATGACGTCTTGACCGGTTAATAGGAAGTTACCAGCGACGACTTCTAAGGTTTTCTCGAACTCCTCAGCAGTAAAGGGCAATTCTTCAGCCAGTGCCACAGCGCTATCATCAGCGCTTTCAGGCAAATCGGCACTATGATCAAATAACACATAGTGCTCTTCGAGCGCTGCATCCAATGCCGCATCGATAACGATGGTTTTTAGCTTCTCCATATCGCCAAGTGGCGCAAAGGCCAATTTAAATATCTTATCGATTTGACTGGTGAGCTGCTTTTTCTTGGCGCCAAGCTTAGCTTTTATCAAGGTCAAAACGCCGATACGGTGCGCCTGCAACGCCGCATTGACATCGGTATATTGATGAATCGATACCGCTTCGCCCGCTTCGTCAGCAACCAAGGCGGCAAACTGCTTCATCACCACGCCTGCGCTATGATGGTTTTTGCTAAAGGCAAAGTGCTCAGGGAATTCGGTATGCGTGCCTTGCTGCTCATTCACCGCTTGGCGGGTCTCACTAGCATGACGAATTTGCAGCGTTTGTAAGTCGCGACCTTTTTCGATAATGCGGTTTTTGTCATCGACGACACAGATTTGCGGCTGCAAATAACGATCAATGCTAGCAGGATTAAAGCTCTCAGGCGTCACCGACATAATGCCGCGGCGATTTAATGCTTGGCAAAGCTGCTTAAGTAGCCCTTGGCCTCCAGCGGGCTGCAATTCATCAAAAAGGCTATCGGCCGTATCAGGAATAGGGACGATTTGACGACGAATATCTTTCGGCAATGACTTGAGCAATTGTAATACCAGCTCATAACGCCAGCCGGGCACGCCCCACAATAGCTCAATTGCATCAAGCTGCGGTAGCGCCGCAAGTGGCACACGAATGGTCACGCCATCATCATCGCTTGACGGATCAAAGACATAACGTAGCGGCAACTTTAAATCACCCAGTTTCCACACTTCTGGGAAATCGCCTGTGGTTGGGGCTTGGCTGTTAAGAACATCTTCATCGGTAAAGAATAAATATTTAGCATCGGTTTTTTCCACCTCAGCGCGCCAATCCTCAAAGGCTTTGCGACTGGCAACATGCTCGGGAATTTTTTTATCATAAAACTGATACAGCGCTTCTTCATCAACCAATAAATCACGGCGGCGTAATTTGTCTTCAAGGCGTTCGATGTCAGCGATTTTGTCCATATTATGCTGTAAAAATGGCGCTTGCCGACCCAAGTTACCAGTCACCAAACCATCACGGATAAAGATTTCCCGCGATTCACTGAGATTAACCTGCTCATAATTGGTCAGCTGTTTACTAATAATAATCAGACCAAATAAACTAATCTGCGCGTAAGCTTTGACGCGTCCGGTTTTTTTCGACCAATGCGGCTCAAAGTAGTGATATTTTAATAAGTTACCCGCCGCTGAGATAATCCACTCTGGTTCGATTTTGGCAACGGTACGCATAAAGACTTGTGAGGTTTCGACCACTTCAAAAGCCATGACCCAAGGCGGTACTTGTTTAAACACCGTACTGGCTGGGAAAATTTTGGCTTTTTGCTGGCGCGCAGCTAAGTATTCACCGCGATTTTCGGTTTTATGCGCAATCGTCGATAACAGCCCTGTTAATAATGCGCGATGTAAATTGGCATATTTAACGGCTTTAAGTTCCTCATCTTCAATCGCAGTAGGGTCACTCGTCACATTCTCTAACGAAGCATTTTTACTAGTAGTTTTTGCATCTTTCACATCAGTCAGCTTTAGCTCAGTGACCATTTGTACCAACTGACGATGGGTTTGACTCCACTCGCGCACACGCGGAAAGCTCAGATAGTTTTTCTTGGTAAACTGCTTACGCTGATTGCCAGACAGTTTGTTGCCGTCTTCATCCTTTTCAAACAAGGCTTTCCACAGACTCAGATAAAATAAAAAGTCTGAGTCATCTTGGCGAAATTCTGCATGCTTTTGATCCGCTTGTTGGCGCTTATTGGCCGGACGCTCGCGTGGATCTTGCACGGCAAGCGCCGCGACGACGATAAGCATCTCACGAATACAATCAAAATCGCTACCAGCAACCAACATACGCGCAAGCCTCGGGTCGATTGGCATACGCGCCATTTTTTGCCCAATCGCTGTCAGACGCAGGTGATCAGACCCTTTTTGCCTTTTAGCATGACTCGCGGCGCCGCCTTTAGACGTAATCGCGCCTAGCTCATCGAGCAGTTTATGCCCATCAGTAACCAAGCGGCTATCAGGCGGCTCAATGAAGGCAAAATCCTCGACGCTGCCTAAGCGCAGGTTGGCCATTTGCAAAATCACCGACGCCAAATTAGTGCGTAAAATCTCAGGTTCGGTAAATTCTGGACGCCCGCCAAAGTCCTCCTCAGAATAAAGACGAATACAAACGCCAGGTGCGACACGGCCGCAGCGACCTTTACGCTGATTGGCCGCCGCTTGCGAGATGGCTTCAATCGGTAAACGCTGCACGCGAGAGCGATACGAATAGCGTGATATCCGCGCAAATCCTAAGTCAATCACATAGCGGATGCCAGGTACGGTCAGCGCCGTCTCAGCAACGTTGGTGGCGATAACGATACGCCGACCGCGACCTGAAGGCTGAAAGATGCGCTGCTGCTCTTCATAAGTCTGCCGTGCAAATAGTGGCAATACTTCGGTGTGCTTGGGCCCATGACGCTCAAGCACCTCTTGGAGCTCACGAATCTCGGCTTCTGTGGCAGCAAATATCAAGATATCTGCTTGATCGGCATGCCCTTTATTTTGTGCATCGCTAAAACATTCTTCGACGGCAGCAACCACCGCGCGAGGCAGATTCTCTTCAAAGTCATCATAGCTATCATCATCCGAGCTACTCACTGGCTCATCGGTCAACGGACGATAACGAACTTCCACAGGATAGCTACGTCCTTCGACATTAAAAATCGGCGCAGGGACGTTACGTTTTAGCTTCTTATCATAATGGCTAAAGTATTCGCTAAAACGCTGAGTATCCAGAGTGGCAGAGGTAATAATGACCTTTAAATCTGGACGTTTCGGCAGCAGCTTTTTTAGATAACCCATAATAAAGTCAATATTTAAGCTACGCTCATGGGCTTCATCAATGATGATGGTGTCATATTTACTCAAGAAACGATCGTGACCCAATTCAGCAAGCAAAATACCATCGGTCATCAATTTCACAATAGACTGCGCCGAGCCTTGCTCATTAAAGCGGATTTTAAAACTGACGCTATTACCGAGCGGCTCGCCCAACTCTTCCGCGATTCGGTTTGCCACACTACGAGCAGCCAGTCGCCTTGGCTGGGTATGTCCTATTTGTCCCGTAATACCGCGCCCTGCCAGCATGGCAAGCTTCGGTAATTGCGTCGTTTTACCAGAACCCGTCTCACCTGCCACGATAATCACTTGGTTATCAATAATCGCTTGTACCAAATCATCGGCGCGTTGACTTACTGGCAGATCAAGATTTAACTTGGCTGCTAAATCTTGAGGAATACTATCGATACGCGCTTGCACCGCTTGCTGTGAGCGGGTTTTTATTTTGTCGTACTGGGCGCGTTTTTTGGTTAGCCCATCTTCTGCTTTATTATCAGAACTTTTCTGATCGCTCTTCTTGTTAGCCACAGCAGCACGCGCCAGCTCACGCTCTAAACGGCTGAGATAATAGCTATCTTTTGCTAAAACTGGCAAATCGGCAGCAACCTTAGCGTGCGAAGATGCGTTATCAGTGTTTACTGTGACAGTAGAATCATCGTTCGGATTTATCACTTTGTTTGCTTTGTTGCTTTTGTTTTTGATTGACGTTTGTGAAGTAGGTATTTCTGAGTTGTTTTTAGGAGTATTGGGCATATTTACTTAGGCTATTTATTATTTAGAAGTGTTTAGATTATGGGGGTAATTTGGGCATGATTCAAGATAGTTATAGAAACGGGCTAAAGCGAAAAATTCATTAATTACTGGTATAAATGGGCTGCCTGCTAGTCGCAGCTCCCGTAAAAAAGGTATGGAGCTTTTGCAGTGGCAGCATAGGAAAAGGCAGGTGCAACGAAAGTAACAATCTTTCAAACGCGACCACCTCATCAGCTAACGCCTGCGCGACATCAGGCTGAATCTGTGGATTTTCATAAAGGTTATCAATTAACCACGTCAATTGCGGAAAATTGGTATTATTGTGAACCTGATAAAGCGTGGTCAATAGCTCATCAGATATCTGGCTGCGCGTTTTGCGAATGATGCCGTTTTTATAGTACATATTTAAAGCCATATTATGCTAATTTCCTTAAATTCTTGATACTCAGATAACCAACGTACTCTTTATCATCAGCCTGTACAAGCTCATGACGATCATTACTAATCGGCTCAATGAGTAGCCGAACATTTGAGATAAGGTCATTGACGTTGTATATATCATCGATATCTACTTCAAACTTATCATCAATATGCGAGGCGGCATTAAAAGGCGACTCTTTATCCTTATAAGTAAAGGCTTTATAAAATTCGCTCTGCTTTGCTTGCTTAATAGCGTCCGCTTGAGTAGCAGCAACGATAAGCAGTTTGTAATGAAACTCCTCAAAACTGCCACGTTGATAACCACCTAAATTGATAAAGAACAGTTTTAAATCGTTGGCACTCTCTGTTTGGTTACTTAATTCGACCAATTTAATCGCATAATTATCAACTTTGCTAATCGCTCGATACGAGTCAATGTGCCATTTATTTTTGACCTCAGGCCAGTGCTGATTGATATCGTCTATCAGCTCGCTGACTTGGTTGGCCACGCCAAAAAACATATCGTGCTGCTCAATTAAACGACCTTTTGGGCGACCACCAAGTTGCACCATAAACAGTGTTAGCATTTTACCCAGTCCTTATCTGATCCATTCTATAAAGCTCATCCTTAAGCTTTAGTTATACAGTCATTGCAAATAAAAAGGAAATAAAAAACCCGATATTTAATAAACATCGGGTTTTTCTGGACTAACAAGTTATGGCTTAGGCTATATTAAGAAAAAATACGCCCACAGCCCGACCACAAGGGTGGCGATAATATTAAGAATGACACCCGTACGAACCATCTCGTTCTGCTTAATCAGCCCCGTACCAAAGACAATCGCATTTGGCGGCGTCGCAACTGGTAGCATAAAGGCACAGGATGCACCAATACCGATAATCAACACCAGCACTTCATGCGGCAATCCCATTTGCTCAGCAATAGCAGCAAACACGGGAACCAATAGAGCAGCAGAAGCCGTATTAGAAGCAAACTCTGTCAAGAAAATAATAAATGCCGATACCGCAATCATCACCACGATAAGCGGTGCAGCAGACAGCGCATTGGCCACCGTCTCACCCAGTACCAAAGACGCGCCCGAAACTTTCAAAATCGTTGATAAGGCAATACCGCCACCAAACAGCATGAGCACGCCCCAGTCGGTGTTATCAGATACCTGCTTCCATGAAACCAAGCCCAAACTGACCACAGCAGCAGCGGCGGATAAGGCAATAACGGCATCGGTATCTGTGATATCCAATACTGCACCGATTTTCTTAGAGAATATCCAGCTAAGTGCGGTGATGATGAAGACAATAATCGTCACTATGCGCGGTTTATTCCACGCGATAGGATCGTCATCAATGAGCGTAATTTTACGATTTAGATTTGGCTTTAGGTACACATACATGGCACCCAATAATAAAGGCAGTAGCACCAGCATCATCGGTATGCCAAACTTCATCCAATCTACAAAAGCAATATCAAGCGCCTTTGCCGCGATGGCGTTTGGCGGTGAACCAACGATGGTGCCAAGGCCACCAAGACTTGCCGAATAAGCAATACCCAGTAGTACAAACACAAAAGTGCCACGGTCTTTTTCACGGTTAACTTGGGTTAAAATACCGAGCGCCAATGGCAACATCATCGCCGCGGTCGCCGTATTCGATATCCACATCGACAAAAATGCCGTTACGCCAAATATCAAAAACACTGCCGTACTTAGCTTGCCGCCTGACATCGATAAAATCTTTAGGGCAATTTTTTTGTCCAATTGCTGCACATGCAATGCCGCCGCCAACGCAAAACCACCAAAGAATAAATAAATGGTCGGATTGGCAAAGCTTTGTAAGCCAATCTCTGCATCAAATTCTGGAATGCCAATTAGCGCCCCAACGACGACGACCAAAAGCGCGGTAATCGTCACGTGTAACGCCTCTGTTAGCCACAGCGCACCGATAAAAAACAGCATCGCAAGGCCTTTGTTGGCATTGATATCGAATGGCAAGACGTTATAGATAATCATACTGATAATCGCTGCAATAGCGACAACGACCAACCCTTTGCCCGTACCCTTTGGAAAGGTATCGGTAAATAAATACTCATTGCCATCGTCAGGAAGATGGCTGTCTAGTTTTTTCTCTGACATAAAATGTCCCTATTTCCTCAAAGACAGTGTAAAAGATACTAAAGCAAAGACGTATGTTTATGTTAGCGATTGGCAACTATTTAACCGACAACCGCAAAAATACGTCTTCATCATAGCGGATATATAAAAAAACGAATGCAAAAAAAACTGTTCTTAAAATTGGTGTGAAATAACGTCATTAGAATTTAATAAATGTTCTTTAGGCCATGCATTTTAGATATAGCCCATACCAATTAAAACGCAAACAATGGACGGAAACGATAGACAAAAACAACGCTGGTCGAAGATTAACGCATCAATATTATTAAGCCGTAACCCTCGTGATATGCGGTTACACATCGTCACCAAATAAGTCCATATTATACCTGTACAACCCTATGACGCTATCCCATACTAAATAAGTTAATATAAAACCAAATATCAATAAACTTGCTCTATTTTTAACAATTGTACTTTTAAGAATTTCTATCGAAAATTGCTAAAAACAAACAGGAGTATCTTATGCCAAATACCAATAAAACCGACTCAACCACCAAAATGGCGCCAAAAGACATCAATCAAGATGGCTTGGACAAGGAAGATCAGCAGCGTACTGATGATTCGGCGTTGGACATGATGCAAGGCCTGCACGAACATGAAGATCATGAAGAAGACGATAGATAATCTGGCTTTATCATTGTCACTAAAATCATTAAGCTTGTTTAAACAATATCATTAAGCTTACTTAAACGATAAAATTAAAACAAAAAGCGCGCATCAAAGAGATGGGCGCTTTTTTTGTCTAGGCTGTCTTTTCTCTGGTAGGCGATCTGACATATAGTTATAAAAAAAGGCTGCACTTAAAACAATGCTAATGGGCACAAATAACGCGCCATAACCAACTTTGGCATATAAAAACGCGCCGACTGTACTACCCCCGCAAAAGCAATACCAAATAATCGCTTGAAAACCCAATGTCGGCTTACTGATACGACGACCAGCCAGCCAATTACCGATGGCAGCGCCCATGTCAGAGGTCAGGCCAGTCAGATGCGTGGTGCGAATAACCGCGCCGCTATAGGTAGCAACCATCGCATTTTGCAAACCGCACGCCATTGCCGCCGCCAATTGTCCTAAATAATCATGCTGCTGATATAACCAGTAGCTAATCAATAACAACGCCGCTTCAATATAAAGCGCACTGCCATAACGCCGGCCCAGTTTTAATGAGCGTTGCCCAATGACAAAACCGCTTAATATTGCCCCTGCCAAAAACGATAGCAACAACGCGCCAATATATAAAATACTGCGGCCGTCCAAGTGAGCAATCGCGGCTGAAAACAAGCTGACGTTGCCCGTCACGTGCGAGACAGACAAATTGGTAAAGCCCATCAATGCCGCCGTATTGACGCAGCCAGCACTAAATGCCAGCACAGCGCCGCCCCACAATATCCATTTTGGTAATCTGGTTATCATATTCGCCGCCCAATGGCCTAGCACCAAAAAAGCCCCTATTATAACTAAAAAAGACAGCCAATTGGCTGCCTTCCGACCTGCTTAAAGCACATTATCTAGCATTGGCAGTATAATGAGTAGCTGTTATTTTGTCTCATCAAGCATCATTAACTGCTCGCTGATGGCGACGGTATTAAAACCTGCATCCACAAACATAATCTCGCCAGTAATACCAGATGCCCACGGTGACAGCAAGAAAAGCGCGGCATTACCGACTTCGGTTTGGGTAATATTACGCTGTAGCGGGGCGATTTTTTCACTGATGTCGAGCATTTTACGGAACGATTTAATGCCACTTGCCGCAAGGGTACGAATAGGACCAGCAGAAATGGCATTGACACGAATACCTTCGCCGCCCATCGAGGTAGCAAGGTAGCGCACACTGGCCTCAAGGCTGGCTTTTGCCATACCCATGACATTGTAATTTGGCAATACCGAGATGCTCCCTTCATAAGTCAAGGTCAGCATAGAACCGTGACGCATGGCTAACAGCTCGCGCGCTGCTTTTGCCAATGCGACAAAGCTGTAGCTTGAGATATCATGGGCAATCTGGCTGCCTTCACGGGTCGTGGCCTTAACAAAATCGCCGTCTAGCTGATCCATCGGCGCAAAACCAATCGCATGGACAACGCCATCAATGCCATCGCCCCAGTGCGCGGTCACTTGCTCAAAGCACGCAGCAATTGACTCATCGGACGCCACGTCACACTCAAGCACTAGGTCAGCTTCAAAAGCTTCTGCGGCCATATCGACACGTTTTTTAATTTTATCATTGGGATACGTCAAAATTAACGACGCGCCTTCGCGGTGCAGCGCTTCAGCGATTGCCCAAGCGATAGAGAGTTTGCTGGCGATGCCGGTGACGACAAAGCGTTGTCCTTGTAGTAGCATAATATTTCCTTGTTGAACGATTAAACTATTGAAACTCATTAAAATGAGCCAATATAAGAGAGCGCAAGTAAAGATATAAAGTGGCTTTATTATACACGAATCAATTTAAGTAAACAGTCGTAAACTATAACTCTCTTTGCCAATCGCTCACCTTTACTGTTTATATTTGTGCGCGTAACCCTTCAGATAACCAGCATTTGAGTGACGGTTTTTGCAGATAGCTGATAGGGATTGTCCATAACGGTATGAAGTTGAGTGCTTTTCAAGTATAATCACAACCCTTCCCAGCTTGCACAATCTTTATAAAGTCCTTTACAACGCTTATTTGTAAACGAGGATTTAGCGTTAAGCTACACCCACATTTTGGATGGCTGCCAAACTTATGAGCAATACCCCAACAATTACATCAGATTATCAAGAAAGTATCGAATCTTATCGTCAGCTAATCATCTCAACTGGCGAAGATTTACAGCGTCCCGGCTTAGAAGAAACCCCGATGCGCGCAGCAAAAGCGTTTGCGCACTTGACTGAAGGTTATCATCAAAGCTTGGAGGAAGTCGTCAACGACGCGGTATTCCCATCGACCAATCGTGAATTGGTGTTGGTGCAAAACATTGAATTTTATTCATTATGTGAGCATCATATGTTGCCGTTTCATGGCATCGCGCACATTGGTTATTTGCCAAATGGACAAGTATTAGGGCTGTCAAAATTCGCCCGTATCGTCGATATGTTTGCCCGTCGTTTGCAAATTCAAGAGAATTTAAGCGAACAAGTGGCACAAGCCATTATGGATGTGACAGGTTGCCGCGGTGTGGCGGTAGTCATGGATGCAGCGCATATGTGTATGATGATGCGCGGTGTCAGCAAGCAGCATTCGACCACGCGCAGCACAGCGATGCTCGGCGAATATGTACACGACAATCAAGCGCGTAATGAATTTTTAGATGCCGTGCCAAAACGCCGCCCTGCATTTTAAGTGGGTTGTTTAAAATCATAAAAAAAGCATATTACTGATAAGGTAATATGCTTTTTTGTTTTTAGAGGTTATTCACTGGCTTTTAAGGTTAAGCAACTTTATCATTTTCAGCATCACGACTGGCATGCTCATCACTGGCTTGCTTAATCTTTGTTAAGATAGCCTTAATCTCAGAGGCTGACAAATAGGTCGGCACCGCATAGGTATCACTGACTTCTTTTGCTGCTGCTTTGGCAATATCATCAAAATCACTGCTTTGCATGTCTTTAATCGTCGGATCGATATTTAAAGTGGCAATCAGGTCGCATACTTGCGCGATGAGATGGTCTGCAATGTCGCTATCGCTATTGCCAGCTTGGCCATCCTTTACCATACCCGTTCTACGAGCCAGCGCCGCTAAGCGTTTTTTGCTGCCTTTACGGTTGACGTCAAGAACATAAGGCAGCACGATGGCATTGGCGCGGCCATGAGGAATACTGTAGTGCGCGCCCAATTGGTGAGCGATGGCATGAACGTAGCCCAAACCCGCCTTATTAAAGGCGATACCGCCGTAATGAGCGGCAATGCCCATCTCTTCACGGGCTTTAAGATTGCCGCCATCTTTATAAACCAGCGGTAGGTTTTGCATGACAGATTTAACCGCAGAGGCAGCATAATAATCTGTCTCAACGCTAGCATTGGCGCTCATCCACGCTTCTAGAGCATGGGTTAACACATCGATACCCGTGTCCGCTGTGATATGCGCTGGCATACCTTTCATAATGACAGGGTCGATAGCAGCGGCTAATGGCACCATTCTTGGGTCGATAGATAGGGCTTTTTGATGGGTCTTGTCATCTGACACCACCGCGCCCAAGGTCGCTTCTGAGCCCGTGCCAGCCGTGGTAGGAATACAATAAAGTGGCACCGAAGGCTTTCTGGCTTTTAAGATACCCATAAGCTGTTTTGGCTTGCAGTTATTGCCTTGTGACATCGCAATCATCTTAGCAGCATCAATGACCGAGCCGCCGCCTATCGCAATAATCGAATCGCATTTAGCGTCAACAGATTTACGCAGCCCTTCTTCGACGACTTTAAACGTAGGATCTGGGGTAATGCCATCATAGACTTTGTAGCTAATATTCTTTTTATCGAGATAATCAGTGACTTTGGCAGGGACACCAAGCTTGTTTAACACCGCATCGGTAACAATAAACACGTTGGTATTGCCTTCATTGATGAGCATGTCGCACAAATCTTCACACGAGCTCTCGCCGACAAATAACATCGGCCGTCTGATAGGCACAACGTAAGCGAAGGCTTTTAACACTTTGGCGCGTGTCTTGGCAACGGCCAAATAACCGGCCTGCTGTAATGGGTTATTGCTTACTAATTTAGAAATAATATTTTTTTTCATGGGCATAAAAATCCTTTTTAATGGTGCTAATACTAGCAGTAACGACAACTTTAAACAGCGAAGCATAGCCGCTGTTAAAGTAAAAACTGACCTACAACGTCAGTATCTGCCTAGAGCAAACTACTGTCTAAAGTTATTGTACCACCGCCATTTTTAAGATGTCGCGATTATTATGAACTGCTATGTACTGCCTATCAGCGCGCTTCTTTGACCAGCCACTGCTTATTATCTTGCCCAAAATACCAAATCATCACCACAGGCGCCAAGATACTTAGCCAGATACCATAGGTAATTGGCAGTCCTTGTACGACCGCCATATAGCTTAGCCCGACGATGGTCAAGGCGACGAGTACGGCGATAATATTATGTCTTGATTTATGGCACGTTAACTCGCGCAGTATCGTAAGCGTCAGTAAAAAAACGCTTAACATACCCATCAACATGCCCATTGCATAAGGTTGGGAGATAATTTGATAGCCAGGAGCGCTGGTGTCGGCGGCGACAGCTTCTGTGACCAAATTTAGCATACTGCCTAGCCCGGCGATTGAGGCAAAGATAAAAAAGTGACCATAGCCAAATAAAAATAAACCATGGCGGCGGCGCTCTTTATTTAAAATGGTAGCGAAAGGGACGATAAAATACAGCCACCATAAAGAAAAAACCAAAGCAACCAAGCTTGAACCCAAAAACATAATAGAGCTGGCGGCTGAGGCAGAATTGACCAAAAAGTACTGAATGCTATTACTGACGCCAACCACGCCCTCACCCAAGACAATGATGGTCAAAAGCCCGTAACGCTCGGCAATGTGTCCGGGGTGCCAATTATTAAACTGCTCTGAGCGCGCCCACATCGGCATAATAAGCTCAGCTAGGATAAATAAAAACAAAGCTGGCCTTTGTAGAGAGGCAGGTAAAAACAGCCAACTTATCCAAAAGACCTGCAAGCTTAACAAACCAAATATACTGCGACCAGCAACCTTTTGGTGACCCGGTACTTGGCGATAGACGCGCCACCACTGACTACAACTCGCCAGCCGCATAATGGCATAGCCAGTAACGCCAATCCATGTCAGGCCTTGCTCATAAAACTGATGAATGTTGGCTGCTATCATGAGCGAACCAAACATCTGAAACATCACCGATAAGCGATAAAACCAGTCATCAGGATCGTAGCCTGACGCAAACCAAGTAAAGCTGGTCCATGCATTCCAAAGAATAAAAAATGCAATGATAAAGGTC
The DNA here is from genome assembly GCF_002414005.1 of Psychrobacter sp. UBA5136. GTDB lineage: Bacteria > Pseudomonadota > Gammaproteobacteria > Pseudomonadales > Moraxellaceae > Psychrobacter. The sequence continues at coordinate 92,602 of NZ_DHYG01000067.1, read as the reverse complement.
AAAAAACCTGAAAGGTCATGCTCACTCAAACGATTATAAAAACCATTGGCAGCGGCGGCGACAGCAATGACATACACCAAGTCAAATAGTAGCTCGAGCGTGGTTGAGGGACGATTTGGCTCGCTGGTATCTCGGGCTTGGATAGGTTTTATGCTGAGCCTGCCAATCATGTAAGGTGTTCCAATTTTCTAAAATTAAGCTGGTTAAGGTGGGTAGTTAAGATAGTTGTGTAGCTTTTAATACTTAGGCTAAATTACACTTGCTTGTAATAACTGCCTGGCATATGGATGCTGTGGATTATTAAACACAGCTTCGCTACGCCCAGACTCAATACACATGCCATCTTTTATCACCATCATATGCTGACATAAGGCGCGGACTACTTTTAAGTCATGGCTGATAAACACATAGCTGATTTGCAGTTTTTGCTGAATTTCCCGTAGCAAATTAACCACGGTAACCTGCGTGGTGCTATCTAGCGCAGACGTTGGCTCATCTAATATCAACAGACTTGGCTGCATAATCAGGGCGCGCGCAAGCGCGACCCGCTGACGTTGACCACCTGATAATTCATGCGGATAACGCTGCGCAAACTCTAATGGCAAATGCACGGTCGCCAAACTCTCCATCACCGCTTGCTGGCGTGCTGGTTTATTGACGCCTTGTACCAACAAGCCTTCTTCCACAATTTGCATGACTGTCATGCGCGGATTGATACTGGCAAAGGGATCTTGAAACACCATCTGAATTTGCGCGCGCAAGGTACGTAGCTCCCGTTTGGACAATGCCGTAATGTCTTGCCCATTGACTATTATCTGACCATTGACACGTGCTTGATTGCTAAGTAATTGACTTAAGGCAAGGGCAATCGTCGTTTTTCCAGAGCCTGATTCACCAACGATACCTAATGCCTGCCCTTTTTGCAGGCTCATATCCAAGTCTTTTACCGCATTAAACCAACATTTGGTGGCACCAAACAGGCTTTTTTCTATCGGGAACTGCACTTGTAGGTTATTTACTTGCAATACAACTGGTTGCTGATTGTGCTCGTCATTGAAGCTTAGCGCTTGGCCGAAATCTTGCCGGATAAGCGTACGCGTATAGTCTGCTTTAGGCTGATTAAATACAGCTGCGGTTTGCCCTTGCTCAATCGTTTGCCCTTGGCGCATGACGATGACGTCGTCACTGTAGCGTCTGACTAAATTTAAATCATGACTGATTAATATCATCGCCATATGGTGCTGACGCTTGAGAGTATCTAATAGATCTAAAATTTCGTGCTGGAGGGTGACATCAAGCGCGGTGGTTGGTTCATCAGCAATTAAGATATCAGGCTGCTGCGCGAGTGCCATGGCAATCATTACCCGCTGGCGTTGACCGCCTGATAACTCATGTGGATAGCGATTTAATTTATCAGCAGGGTCAGTAATATTGACATCGTCTAACAAGGCGATACTCTTTTCGCGCCATTGCTTTTTAGGTACAGCGCTTAAATGCAGGGATTCAGCAATTTGTTTGCCAACCGTATGCAGAGGATTAAGCGCGGTCATCGGCTCTTGAAACACCATGCCGATGCGCTGACCGCGAATGAGGCGCAATGCAGCATTACGCTTTTTATTATTGATTATCGGTAGGTTATCCATACCCGCCGAGCTTGCTAGTTTTACTTCACCTGCAACGGTCAAACTGTCTGGTAACAAACCCAATAGCGCAAGACTGGCAATCGACTTGCCAGAGCCTGACTCACCAACAATAGCCAGTGTTTGGCCTTGCCGCAGCTCATAAGATAGCTCATCGACTAAAGTGACGCCCGCGTTAGTAACGATGCTCAGCTTATCCACTATTAGCATAGGCTCATTTTGGCTATTGCTATCATTATGATTTAAATAGGTGTTTTGCTCAGGAGCAGTTGTCATATTATCAGTTGTCATCTTAGAAGCGCCTCGGATCAAAGGCATCACGTAGCGCTTCGCCAACAAAGATAAGCAATGACAAAATAAAAGTTAAGCTAAAAAATCCCGATAGCGCAAGCCATGGGGCATCAAGGTTATTTTTTCCTTGTACCATCAGCTCACCCAGCGACGGCGACCCAGGCGGCAGGCCATAACCCAAGAAATCTAGGGCCGTCAAAGCAATAATATTAGCCGTTAAAATAAATGGTAGCTGCGATAAGCTTGATGCCAATGCATTGGGCAAAATATGCCTGAGCATGATTTGACTGTCTGACACGCCAAGATTACGCGCCGCACGGACATAATCAAAGTTACGCGCGCGCAAAAACTCTGCCCGCACCAAACCGACCAAACCCATCCAGCCAAATAACAGCATCATGGCAAACAGCATAAAGATACTAGGGCTAAACAAACTGACCAAAATAATAATCATAAACAGCTGCGGCATCCCGCCCCACACTTCCATAAAGCGCTGCCCCGCCAAATCTACCCAGCCACCATAATAACCTTGTATCGCGCCGACGATAATGCCAATCAGTGCGCCCGCGAGCGTTAAGGCAATACCGAACAATAATGATACCCGCAGCCCATAAAGTATCCGTGCTAGCACATCGCGGCCTAAATCGTCGGTACCAAGCCAATTTTGACTATTGGGCGCCGCAGGATACGGAATCCCTAGCTCAACGTTTGGCGTCTGGTCAGCAAATGGTATGGGCGGCATAATATAAAAGCCCTGCTCATTAATCAGCGCTTGCACCGCAGGGTCTTTGTAATTGGCTTCGGTCTCAAACACCCCGCCAAATGTCGTTTCGGGATAGGCTTTTAGGACGGGGAAATAATAATCGCCTTGATACTGCACCAGTAGCGGCTTGTCATTGGCAATCACATTGGCTGCCATACAAATGACAAATATCAGCGTAAAAATAACTAGCGATATCACACCAAGACGATTTCGGCGAAAACGCTTTAGGCGTGCCTGCCAAATAGGATTTAGGCGACGTTTTTTTTCTCGGGCAATAGAAGATGCGCTTGGGGGCGCTGAAGATAATGGATGACTTGACATTAGCGCCCCTCAAAATCAATACGCGGATCAATCAAGTGATAGCTTAAATCACTAATAAGCTGTAATAACAGTCCGACCAAAGTAAAGATAAATAGCGTACCAAATATCACTGGATAATCACGCTGCTGGATGGCTTCGAAACCTAACAACCCCAAACCATCAAGTTTAAAGATAATCTCAATAAGAAAGTTGCCAGCAAAGAAAATTCCCACGATAGCGGCTGGGATACCGGCGATAATAATGAGCATGGCATTACGAAAGACATGACCGTATAACACTTGCCGCTCGCTCAAGCCTTTTACGCGCGCGGTAAGCACGTATTGCTTACCAAGCTCCTCTAAAAAGCTAAACTTGGTCAAATAAGTCAAGCCTGCAAAACCGCCAACGGTACTAGCTAAGAGCGGCAATGCCAAATGCCAAAAGTAATCTTTCACTTTACCAAGGGTGCTTAATTGATCAAAATTTTCAGAGGTCAATCCTTGTAGCGGAAAGATATTCCAGTAGCTGCCACCGGCAAAGAACACCAAGAGTATGACAGCAAATACAAAAACTGGTATCGCATGGCCGATAGCCAGCAGCATGGCAGTGGCTTTATCAATCCCTGAACCATGATGCATGGCCTTATAGACGCCAAGCGGAATGGCGATCAGATAAATCAGCAGCGTACTCCAAAGCCCAAGCGAGATGGATACGGGCAACTTTTCGATAATTAAATCCGTGACCGATTGACCTTTAAAAAACGACTCACCAAAATCAAGCCTGGCATAATTTTTTAGCATGAGCCAAAAGCGCTCAGGTGCCGATTTATCAAAGCCGTATTGCGCATTAATCGCCGCTACCATTTCCTCTGATAAGCCGCGCGTGCCTTGATAAGTACTATTATTACCACCTGCACTGCCCGCGCCGATGTTGCCGCCGAGTGCATTATTTTTTGCGCCCTGCTCGATAAGCGCCAACTGCTGCTCAACAGGGCCACCCGGCGCCGCTTGTACAATCACAAAGTTCGCCAGTAATATCAAAAATAGCGTCGGTAATATCAGCAGCAACCTTTTTAAGATATAACGACCCATAATGGCGGCTTCCTACAACAAAGAAATATGGCAACTTAACATTTAGAAATTATTTTTCAGCTCACGTAGCGCAGCAAATATCGTTAACGATTTTTCATCATCGATAGCCATTTTAGACTTTACGCCTGCGATTACACTCGGCTCTTGCGTGCGTAAAAACACATTGACCGCGCGCTCATGTTCTAAAGTAACCGGTAATGTGGGGATACCTTGAGCGGTTTTTTCTTCCGCTTGCACAAGGGCGTGCTGCATTGCTTCATTGGCAGGCTCAATAGATAAACCAAAGCGTAGGTTGCTAGCGGTATATTCGTGCGCAGGATACAGCAGCGCTTCAGCAGGCAAGCCATTTAAACGCTTAAAGCTGTCATGCAATTGCTCAATCGTACCGGTAAAGACGCGCCCGCAGCCTGCGCTAAATAAGGTGTCACCGCAAAAGCAATGCTTTTGCCCATCGATGTCTAAGACATACGCCACATGACTTGCCGTGTGGCCTGAGACATCCCACACTTGCGCAGCGCAGCCCCACGCACTGACCGTATTACCGTCTTTTATGGTCTGATCTTCTTCGACATTGTGTTCCGTATGCGCAACCAAATGGGTCATTGGATAAGATTCTTGCAGCTCTGCGACGCCCCCAATATGATCATGGTGGTGATGCGTGGTCCAAATCGAGGTTAGCTCTAAGCCGTTTTCTTCTAAATAAGCAATAACTGGCTCGGCTTGACCCGGATCAATGACAATCGCCTGTTTATTATTTTCATTAATTAATGTCCAAATATAATTGTCATTAAATGCTTTAATCGGGTGAATACGAATACTCATATTAAATCCTTACCAGTAGTTATCTTTATGGCTAATGCTTTGCATTGAATCTTAAAATTTTTGATTTTTTGAATCTTAGGCTTTTATAAAACTTTGAAAATGCGCCCTATTTTATTGACTGTTTTAAAAGGTGATTTTGAGCTATTGCTTTAAATACTGATTAACCAGGGCTTCTGCTTCTTTATCCACCCACCAATAATCAATCCCAATAGCGTTGGTCGGCAGTTTTTCAGTATGACGATATTGATTCCAGTAGGCAACATTGGTGCTAGATTTTCCGTATAAAGGGACTAAATAATGTCCTGCCCGTAGCAGGCGATCAAGTACGTGGGTATATAATATAATCTCATCGCGACTCTTGGCGTCGCCCAGCTTTTTAATAACACCGTCAATCGCAGGATTTTTAATACCGGCTGTATTATGATTACCTGCTTCATCAGCGGCAGCACTGCCCCAAAAGCCCACTTGCTCCGCACCAGGCGATAGACTTTGGGCGAAGACATCGACCACCATATCATAGTCAAAACGGCGCACACGTTCGTAATATTGCGGCCCATCGACTTGGCGTAAGCTCGCATCAAAGCCCAAACGCTTTAGATTACGAATATAAGGCAACAATACACGGCCCATGGTCTCGCCCGTCATCAAAATCTCAATCTGGGCGGGCTTGCCGTTAGGCTGATACAACTTCATATCATCATAATAAAAACCAGCATCCAGCAGTAACTGCCGTGCCTTTAATAACGCTTTCCGATTAAAGCCATTACCATCGCTGACTGGCAATTGCCATTCATCTAATACCGCTTGCCGCTGAAGTGGTTCAAGCTTGGATAATAAAGGCTTGAGCACCTGCATCTCAGCAGCAGATGGCGTACCAGTGGCAGCAAGCTCTGAGCCATGAAAGAAGCTTTGTAAGCGCTCATACTGCCCATGAAACAAGGTTTTATTCATCCATTCAAAATCATAGGCTGCCGTCAATGCTTGGCGGACGCGAATATCTTGAAAAATGGGCCGACGCATATTCATCACCAAACCCTGCATCGGTACGGGGTTTTCACTGCTGATGGTTTCTTTTTTTATCAAACCAGCTTTGACGGCGGGAAAATTATAACCGGTTGCCCAGTTAGAGGCTTTGTTCTCGGGGCGAAAGCGATATTGCCCAGATTTAAAACCCTCAAAAGCAATCTCGTCACTTTGATAATAAACAAACTTAATCCTATCAAAGTTATAACGACCGCGATTGACCATCAAATCCCGACCCCAGTAATTGGGATCGCGCACATAGCTGACCGCGCGCCCTGCATCGACGCGGCCAAGTTTATAAGGACCACTGCCCATAAGCGGCGTCAAGGTTATTTTCTCAAAATCCTTATCGATGGACGACTTAGCAAAAATAGGAAACTGCCCGACCGTTAATAAAATCTCCTTATTGTCATCAGACTTAAAGACAAACTTTACGCGCTGTTTGTCGATAATCTCGATGTCTTTAATATCGCCCAAATAACTGCGGATATACATCGGTCCTTTATTTAATATCGCGTCATAAGTGGCTTTGACATCATGACTGGTGACGGACGAGCCGTCCCAAAAGCGCGCAGCAGGATTAACATGGTAAATAATCCAACTGGTATCATCAGGGTCATACGTGACTTTATCAGCCAGCTGCGGATACATGGTAAAGGCCTCATTGAGTGAGCCCGTCATCAAGGTATCATAAAGATAATCGGTGCCAACCATCGCTACGCCTGTGGTCATCCATTTATTGGCCGCATTAAAAGTGCCGCGCGCATCCAGTGAAAGCGTGCCACCTTTGGGCGCTTTTGGATTGGCATAGGGCATGTATGGCACGTCAATATACTCAGTGGTACTATTATGCCCAAGCGCAGTCGTGGTGATTGGCGCGGCGATACTAGCAGGTATCAGGCTGATAGCAGTGGCAAGCAAGACGGCCCTTAGTATGGTATTTTTTAGCATCATGACTGTATAACAACCCTCATAACGACCCTCTACTCTAAACCAACTTGGATAAAAATGCGCGACTGGCTGCAAAGACTGGCTGCAAAATAGACGATTCACAAAATTTTATCATAACAAACTTAGATTTTTTAACCTAATGCTTTGCAGGGTTAAGGTGGCTACATAACGCATATGCCCCTTAAAAAAATGCTAATAGGCATAAAAAAAGACGCAGCTTATAAAGCTGCGTCTTTTGTTTTAAAACTTGTACTAGGGCGTGTTCTAACTTAAGCGTACTTTTTTTCAAAGGCAATCATAAAGTCAACCAACTGCTGTACCCATTCTAGCGGCACCGCATTATAAATGCTGGCGCGCATACCGCCGACATCGCGGTGACCTTTTAGATTCATGAGGCCTGCCGCTTCCGACTCTTCTAAAAACACTTTATCAAGACTGCTGTCTGCCAAGGTAAACGGCACATTCATGATAGAGCGATATTTGGGGTCAACTGGATTGTTATAAAAGCTGCTGTCATCAATCGTTTTATAGAGTAAAGCCGCTTTTTGCTGATTGATTTTAGCGATAGCAGCAACGCCGCCCTGCTCTTCTAACCACTCAAATACCAGTCCTGCTAAGTACCAAGAATACGTTGCTGGCGTGTTTGACATGGATTCTTTTTCCGCTTGATGTTCATAGTTCATCAGTAGTGGGCACCACTCACTTGCCTGCCCTAATAAATCTTCACGGATAATGACAATGATTAGTCCTGCTGGCCCGATGTTTTTTTGCGCACCGGCATAAATCATGCCAAATTTAGAGACGTCAATTGGCTGTGACAAAATGCAAGAGGACATATCGGCGATAATTGGCGCATCGACTTGTGGCGGCTCAAATATTTGCAAACCATGAATGGTCTCATTAGCGCAGTAATGGAAATACGCCGCATCTTTACTTAGGTTCCAGTCGCTTTCATCTGGCACGTCGGTAAAGTTACTGTCTTTACCCGATGCCACCACATTGACCTCGCCCAAACCCAGTTTGGCATAGCGCTGGGCTTCTTTAACCGCTTTACCAGACCAAGTACCTGTTGTTAAATAATCTGCGCGGCCACCATTTAACAGATTTAATGGAATCGCTGAAAACTGTAAGCTAGCACCACCTTGTAAAAACAGCACTTTATAGTTATCTGGAATGCTCATTAGCGAGCGCAACTTGGCTTCTGCTTTTTCGGTAATCGCGACGTACTCTTTACTACGGTGGCTCACCTCCATGACCGACATACCGCGGCCCTGCCAATCAAGCAACTCTTCTTGAGCGCGTGCTAAGACGGCGGTCGGTATGGTGGCAGGTCCCGCTGAAAAATTGGGTACACGGTTAGGCGCGGCTTTAGTGGTCATAATCAATATCCTAAATATGATGAAATCATCGTGGTTATTAAGGGTTAAAGGTTAAAGATGAGTGTTATCGTTATTTTTTATTCCCTGTCGTAGTAGTCGTAATAATAGTAAGTGGCAAGCCTTTAATTTTACTTTGATAACTGCTGCCAAAGCTGGCGTTTAAGGCTACTATCTTTAAGCATCTCATCAAGTGTCGGCACCGTGATAAAGTTCGGATGCTCAAGGCCGTCTGGCAACGCCGTTAAAGCCGCCACTTTTATCTCTTCGCTACGACCAAGCTTAAAGATATAACCTGCAAGGCTGGCATTGGCAAGCTCAGCCGTATCCATACCTTCACAGATAGGAAATGAGGTCGTCTCACAGCTGATAGATAGCGCTTGAGTGATATTCTGCCACAGTTTTTGGCTGTCATTATTGAGCGCTTGGATATCAACCAAAATCACCCAATCGCCATAGCGGCCACCTTGTAAATCGAATGGTGCTGCTTTTTTAATGCTTTTCTCTTCAAAGCTCGCAGCGTTACTTATGTTATCAATCGCAGTTTGCTGGACGACAGTATTTACAAGGGAGGTAACGGCGGGCTTAGAGGTGGCAGGGGCAGTCGAGTCAAAGCTATAGGTAACGGGGCTTTGTTGGTCAGGCTGATCTAAATCTGTCTCACTCGTATCATCGTAATAATGATTACTAGATTCATCATCTACCATACCTGACATGGCTTTACTGTCTGAAGATTCAATATTCGAAGATTCGATGCTTGGCTGTTCAACATTTGTAGAGATAAATTGTGTATCAATGTCAGTGTCATTATTAGCAGGCGCAGAAATATCTGTGATACTCAATGTCTCAGAGCTTGGCTGCACCCACTGATTGATACCCATCATCGCTAAAATCCGGCGCTGCTGCATACGATGCTGCATTACAATTAGCGGGTCTTGGATATCACTCATGCTTATTTACTATCCTACTTATCTAATATGGATTTACAGGCTTTTATTATCAATTAATCTGCTCAAAACAGCTGCCGAATATCTAACCAATGATTGGCAAGCTCGGTCAAGCAATCATACTCATCTTGGCTGACTATCGTATCGTGTAACATCACTGTATGCAACGTGCTCAGCCATTGCCGGTAATCATTGTAAACATAAAGCTGATTGGTAATCGCATTATAATCTATTTGAGCGTCGCCCTGTTGCCTCTGTCGATAATTATCATCACCTTTGACTTTAGAACCAGATGATTGACTGGCAGGCGCTATAAAAATGGGTACGGCTGCTATTAATGCTAATAATTGGACACTATTTAAACTTTGCGCGGTCAATGATAGCCATTGCAAATTTGCCTCACTAACGGCTGCTAAATCAATATCAAGCAAACGTGCATGACGGCGTAAATCTACAATATAATGAGCAACGCTAGCGCTATTATAGTTGAGCGCTGATATTATCTTCCCTTTGGCATCCTTTGATAAGCGATAAGCCAATAAAGTAAGAATGGTTTTTGCGGCAATATCAAGACCATCAAATACCTGTCCTGAAGGGTCAAGCTGAGCATAAATATCATCCGTGCCAGCGTGCAATACTTGCTGCCATTGATAGTATAAAGGGTATTGGCGATGAAGATGTGACCGCACCTGTTTATCGTTTAATACGGCAGATATTATGGGTAGTAATTGCTGTAGCTGTAGCGCTTGCCATAATGATAAAATCGATGGAAACCGAGAGTCGATTGTTCCTGAGTACGTTGATACTGGCTTATTTTTATCAATAGCATTATCTTCACTGACTATGTTATCAGCGAAATGTTGACTTAAATCAGCCGTAAGGGAGTTTTCAAACAGTTCGATGATACCCTTTTGATAGCGCATCAGCATAGTACGATACTTTTTTTGCTGCACATAATGCTGATGATCTTGATTACGATGACTGGCTTCATACTTTAAGCGCAACTCATCGATAGCGTTTTCTGATAAATCATGCTGGCGTAGTTGCTTTAGCGCCCATGCAATCAAAGCGCTGTCTAAGCGCCGATCAAGATTTGCCACTGCCGCTAATAATTTATGATCGAGTGTATGCGGTAAAATTTGCATGTTGCCGCTTGTATCATTTTTAGAATTAGAATCAGTTTCATCAGCAGAGGTTCCATCGTTAGCAAGCCCAAGCCAGATATCAGTTAAATCATAAGTCGCTGTTGTTGACAGCACACAACCCTGATGACAAAGTAGCATGGCTTCAATCAAAGCCTGCGCCCCTAGCGGGTGATAACTGTGATTGAGCACATACTGCGGTAGCGATACCTTTTGTATATCTTCGATACCAATCAAGGTATCTGATGGCAAATCACTATCAGGTTTAGCTCGCCACGGCTTAAGCAGCTGATGAGTACCAATATCTTGTGCTTGCACCTGCAAACGCCCATTAATAACAACATCTTCCTCTACAACAAATTCAAGCCCACTATCGCTCTGCAATTCATTATTTATCTCACTAGTAGAAAAGGTTGTGATTTCTTTTTCGATAGCATCTTCGTCAATAACATCATTGAATTTATTATTAATATTTTTATCAGCGAATTTATTTTTACTTAGGCTATTTGTTACTATCACGCCCCAATCACCCAAGCGGCGCTGTTCATAAATTTCTTTTATCTTTTGCTGATTGAGACGTTTTTCTTTAGCCACTTGCACGGCGAAATCATGATAAGCGTTGGCATTGATGGCACTCATACGCACAGTCAAGCTTGGATGCGTGGCAAGCCAAGAGACGTCACCCAAATCTGCCCCACTACTGGCAAAAAAGAAATGACTTAATCCATTGATATCGGCGATACCAGTTAGGCGCGAACCAAGCGCATCTTGATGAATGGCCTTTAAGGTTTCCATAATAGCCGGCGAACGTGTCAGCTGCACACTGGTCGCATCGGCAAGTAACTCGCGCTCACGATTAAAGCTGTGTTTAATCAGTTGCGCACTGGCCATACTAGAAAAACTCAATCCATGGATTAATAATGTCCAGATATTACGCGGCGCTTGACTATCAAACTTATTATTATGTTGTAGCCATCTTGACTGACTCTTAGCTGAAGATTGCTGGCTTTGCGACTGGTTTTGCCAGTAGGCGACCCATTCGCTATGAGTGGTAAAGTTGGCTGTCTGCGCTTCAGTGCTACGCGCATGGCTATCGATTGCTTTTTGCGGTAAAGGGTTGCTTTGATTGACCGCACTATTAATAAAAGAGCCATCAGAATAGTTTTGCTGACTGTTTTTATGACTGCTTTTATAACCAGCACCAAAATTATTAATAGAATCACTCCAGTCATAGAGTAATTGCAATCCTGCTAGCACCACCATTAGCTGTAAATTAAACGTCGCATCGCCATGTAAGATATGACCATACTCATGCCCTATTAGCCCGTATAGCGCCTCATCAGATAGCTTATCGAGTGCGCCTTGGGTGACGACGAGCACCATATCTTGGCTATGGCGACCCGCTACAAAACCATTAATGCCTTGTTCTTCAGGCAGCACATATAAAATTGGCATTCGCAAACCTGAAGCAATGGCTAGCTGCTGGGCAATCTCATAATAACGCCGATAAACAGGCGGGAAATCCCGCTCATCACGCACGGCAATTTGGCGGGCACTAAAGCGAACTTTTGATACAGGCTGATGCTGATGGGCAACTCCTTGGCTATGCTCCCAAGCGTCTTGGCTTTGGTCGATAAACAAGCGCACCGCGCCCACACGTTGAGCAATTGCCCGACCACCTGCTTTTAAGCGCCTATACTCTAAAAAACTACCAACGACAAAGCTACCGATTGTCCAGACAGCAACCAGTATTAATACCCAATGATAAATGCCACCGGTAAATAGCGTGAGCAGTAGCGCCATAACACTAAGTGCCACCGCAATATGGGCAAAAACAATTAGAAAAAATAACCCATAAAGCAACAAGCTGCGCTGAGTACGGCTACGTTGTGCACCAAAAAAATCCATCTATGTATTTTACCTAACTATAACTAACTGCATTTAATATGATACAAATATCAGCCCATATCGACGACAGGTGCTTGAGCAATGAGTTTTCTATCTTCAAATACCAATGGGCTAAGTGGACGAAAGCCAAAGGTTGTGCTGACAAGATTATTGGGAAACACTTCGCGATCATTGTTATAAAACATCACGCTGTCGTTATAATGCTGACGGGCAAAGCCTATGCGGTTTTCGGTGTTGGTGAGCTCATCCATCAGCTCTTTAATCATACTATCCGCTTTTAACTCAGGATAAGCTTCTACGACCGCTGAAAATTGCCCCAAGGCTTTTGACAACATATCCTCTGCTTTGGCAAACAACGCCATATGTTCAAGGGAGTCTGGCTGATGCTTAGTAGAATCTTGTAAGCTTTGGGCATGATTACGCGCATTAATCACACGGGTCAGCGTTTCTTCTTCATGGCTCAGATAACGCTTGGCGGTTTCGACCAAATTTGGAATCAGGTCATGACGGCGCTTTAGCTGCACATCGATTTGTGCAAAGCCATTTTTTGCTTGGTTGCGGGCACGTACCAGCTTATTAAATACTGACACCCCAAACACCACAATCAATACCACCACTGCAATGAATAGCCAAACGAACATTTTCATTATCAGACTCCAAAAGGTTTTTTGTTCACAATATTGTTATTAAAGGTTACTACATTGTATTTTAACCCATACATTTTGTTTGAAGGCGAAAATCAGACGAAATGCAGGCGAAAAAAAAGCCCTTTATAATGAAGGACTTATTATTAGGATTGACTCATTTAAAACGACATAGCAGGACTATCGGCAAATTTTAAGCAAAAAAAAGCGACTCCATCAGCACATCCTCGGCACACATTGAATCTACTACCGTTGCTACCTTCCGGTCCTGGCGGGATTCATAGAACAATGTTGCGAGGCTACCAATGGAGCCACCAGCTGCAAATTATACAAGAATTTTTTATTATTACAACCCCAATCATCAAACTGTTTGCTTTATAGGTTAAATACTCACAAAACATGCTCTGATAAAGGGGCTTATAAGCCAATCTAAGCCGTCACTTTAATGACAAAATTCTCACAGCAATTTGTTGATTTTTTGCTATTTTATCAGAGCATGTTGACTAAAAATGACTACAAACCACGCTGCTATAAACATGTGCTTTATAACGTTATAACCCGCAAAGATTACGACCATTACTACTACATTTATTAGGAGATCACCATGAAAAAAGTTTTAATAAACAAAGCCGCACTTGCTGCAGGTACTGCTGCCTTATTGACTGCGATGATGGGCAGCGCTCATGCAGAACCAACAGGCTACGATCAGTTGACTTTTCAGACAGAAGTCAAAGAAGAAGTGCAAAACGATGAAGTTCGCGCCAGTATGTACAAAAAAGCGCAAGCGAGCAGTGCAAAAGCACTGGCCACTACGCTAAATACCTCTATCAATAACGCCATGAAAATCGCCAAACGCTACCCTAACGTGACGGTCAGTACCGGTCAGCAGCGCACCTACCCACGTTATGATAAAAATGACAAAATCATTGGCTGGACAGGGCAAGCCAGTATCGATTTAAAGAGCACAGACTTTGCCGCGACCAGCCAGCTGATTGCCGATTTGCAAGAAACCTTGGTGATGGAAAATCTAAGTTTTGGCGTATCTGATGCCAAAAAAGAGGCGCTTGAGCAAAAGCTTATGACCGATGCTTCTCGTGCCTTTCAGCAGCAAGCAAAAAACTTAACTCGTGCATGGGATGCACGTGGTTACCGCGTCGTCAATGTCAATCTAAATACGGGCAGCAACTACCCCCTTCCTATGTATAGCGCCATGAGTATGAAAGCGGAAGCTGCCGATGCATCAGTGCCGAGACAAAACTTTGAGTCAGGCAACAGCACCATTTCAGTGACAGCTAATGGCACGATTGAACTGACAAAATAAATGAATAGATAATGAGTTAAACAATAGTATTGTTGCTAACTTCTATCAATAAGGGCAAGCACTGCTTTCAGTGCTTGCCCTCATTTTATAGCTATCTTTTTATTATTAACACTTAATAAAGTGACTCAAAGTTACTGTTTTACTGGTTCTTCTAGCGTCATAGGTTTGTCAACTATGGGTCTATCAACTATGGGCTTGGTAAAGGATTGCATACTCGGCTGTTTGCCATCTTGACGCAGTTTTAACAATACTTTTTGATGCCAAGGTAGGCGCTGATACGCCAAAAGCTGCTCTGCTAACTTTTTATTTTTTTGCAAGGTTTGCGTATTTTGGATGACATAAACGGTACGCTCTACCTGTCTTAAAGCCTGCCCTTTTTTACTTTTTATCACGGCTTTGATGTTATGCGCACCCGGCAGTATATCAACGGTTGCAATCGAAGCGCTTAAACCCTGCGCCACCTCATTACCATCCAAATAAATGCTGACAGTATCGCCTACTTGCAGTGCAGGTTTTACTTGCAGCTTTACATCGATACTTTGTACCGGACGACGATACGCCCGCTCTTCGCTAGGCTCAGTTATCGTCAGCTGATAATTAATAGGTGCTTTATTAGCGGTTGAATCACTGTTGGCAGTAGCGCTAGGATTACTAGTCGCAGCTGACGGCGCTTGGGTGCTATTGACAGCCTGATCATTCGCGTTACTTGCTTGATTAGAACGGTTTGCACCAACACTATCGTTTCCAGTCGTGACACTGGTTTGGCTAATTTGCTTGCCTGCTTGCTGCTCATAATTCTGCGGACGGTCGGTAAAGGTAACTTGACCAGTCTTTTCATCGACGACTTTATAAATCGCAGCAGCATTTGCCATTGGTGCATAAAGACTGACGGCGCTAATCAGCAGCCCTGCTAATAAGCTTAGCGGCAATTCTTTATTTAAAAAAACAGTACTTTTTAATGATGAAATCATGGTCAGTTAGCCTAATAACGATTTATTATTAATACATAGATAAAACCATTATGCGATATTTTTACCATTAAATCAGCAATGACTTCACAGTAAATTTACCAATAAAACGTATACTTTGATTGACCACAAAAAAACCAGTTAAGATTTCCTTAACTGGTTTTTTTGCGTGCAAAAATTTAAGTTCTTAGCACTATAGTATGTTCAGTATAAAAGCGATACAGCGAAACTGGGATAAATTTTTTGCAGCCTCTGTCTGCGCAGGCACAGCAAGCAATAAAAATTTATAACAGTTTCGCGTCAAAATATTAGGTACCAGGATTATTTAGAGTTAACTGTAATTAGCAACTATAGTACATATCAAACTCAACAGGATGTACTGTAACGTTAAGGCGCTGTACTTCCTCTTGCTTCAGCGCAATGTAAGCTTCTAACATCTCTTTAGTAAACACATCACCTTTTAATAAAAACTCATGGTCATCTTTTAACGCTTGTAGCGCCACTTCTAAGTTTTCAGCAACCGTTGGAATGAGTGCTTCTTCTTCTGGCGGTAAGTCATATAAGTTTTTATCCGCGGCTTCACCTGGATGCATCTTGTTTTGAATACCGTCAAGACCTGCCATAAGTAATGCCGCAAACGCTAAGTATGGGTTAGCCGCTGGGTCAGGGAAACGTGCTTCAACACGCACCGCTTTTGGGCTACTCACATGCGGGATACGGATAGACGCTGAACGGTTAGACGCTGAATATGCCAATTTGATAGGCGCTTCATAATGCGGCACTAGGCGCTTATAGCTGTTGGTTGATGGATTGGTAATCGCATTTAATGCACGGGCATGTTTGATAATACCGCCGATAAAGTACAGCGCGGTTTCTGACAAGCCAGCATATTCATCACCTGAGAAGGTGTTGACGCCGTCTTTTGAGATAGAAATATGTACGTGCATACCCGAGCCATTATCACCAACGATAGGTTTTGGCATAAAGGTTGCAGTTTTACCAAACTGATGCGCGACGTTATGGACGGCATATTTTAGCTTTTGTACTTCATCCGCTTTACGAACCAAAGTATTAAAAGCCACGCCAATCTCTAATTGGTTTGGTGTCACTTCATGATGATGGACTTCGATGCAGCCTTCGCCAATCATATCTTCGATACGATCACACATCACCGCACGCATGTCTTGTGAGCTATCAACCGGCGGTACTGGCACGTAGCCGCCTTTAACGCGCGGGCGATGGCCCATGTTACCCCATGCATAGTCTTTATTGGTTGACCATGCCGCTTCTTCAGCAACGATTTCATGGCTGACGCCAGACATCTCAACAGACCACTTTACTTCATCAAAAACAAAGAACTCAGGCTCAGGACCAAAAAAAGCGGTGTCGCCGATGCCAGTAGATTTCAAGTATTCTTCAGCGCGGCGAGCGATAGAGCGTGGGTCACGATCGTAGCCTTGCAGCGTTGATGGCTCGATAATATCACAAGTCACAACCACGGTAACCGCATCAAAGAAAGGATCGATAAATGCCGTTTCTGGATCAGGACGCAAGATCATATCTGAGGCTTCGATACCTTTCCAACCCGCAATGGATGAGCCGTCAAACATTTTGCCATCTTCCATGACTTCCTCGTCGACGCTGTGCGCTGGGAACGTCATGTGTTGCTCTTTACCGCGGGTATCGGTAAAACGGAAATCGACCCATTTGGCGTTGGATGATTCGATAAGATCAAGTAGTTTATTCGACATGGATAGTTTCCCTTATGGTTAGCGTGGTACTGACAGTAGAACGTAGGATGAAAATTTTAGATAGAAATCTTTTTAAACGGCTGCTTTTTTTAAAGCTGAGCTGTTTTTTTAGCGTTAAGCTTTAAGTATTTTTATGAGCCAAATAAATGCAGGTGCTATTTTAGCAACATCTGGCTCATAATGCTGAACTCTTCAAATGCTTCTTGGTAAATAAACTTACATTGCTTTGACAGCGAACTACTTACACCGATGAGAGGTGCAACGGCTATGCCAACTCATCGGCCATCAATCATAGCGTTAAAATAATAAAAGCCTAAAAATAATTGTTATTTATAATAATTACAAATACTTATAAAGCGCATATTTTTATATTAAAAATAATTTGTATAGCAGTTGCCATGCCAAGCCAACCATCATGAACGGTTGGCATTGCAAATAATGCCTTATAAAGGTGCAACATTTTAAAAGTTCATCTTAGCAAACGCACCTTTATAGTGCACTATTACCATCGGCGTGCAGCAGCGCGACATTTGATAGATAGCAAAATAGTGTTAAGATAACGGCGGTTAACTTGCTAGCAAGTTAGAGAAGCGAAGATACTAAGTTGAACAAATAATGATTTTGATGATCGATAATTACGACAGCTTTACCTACAATATTGTACAGTACTTCGGCGAATTGCAGCAGGACATCAGCGTTTGGCACAACGATGACATCAGCATTGATGAGATTAAAGCCCTTGCGCCCGCTATGATTGTGATTGGCCCCGGTCCTTGCGACCCTGACCGCGCTGGTATCTCGCTAGAAGTCATTAAGACTTTTAAAGGTGTCATTCCGATACTAGGTATTTGCTTGGGTCATCAGGCGATTGGGCAAGCATTTGGCGGTAAAGTCGTCAAAGCAAATGAGGTCATGCACGGGCGTTTATCGGCTATTTATCATAATGGACAAGGAGCGTTTGTCAACTTGCCCAGCCCAGTAAGCTTTACCCGCTATCACTCGCTGGTGATTGATAAAGCAAGCTTACCAGACTGCCTTGAAATCAGTGCTTGGACGCAAAATGCTGATGGCAATATCGAAGAGATTATGGGCATCCGCCATCGCGAGTTTGCGATTGAAGGCGTTCAGTTCCATCCCGAGTCTATTTTAAGTGAAGCGGGTTATCAGCTGCTAAATAACTTTTTGCAAATGCATCAATTAGCAGTTGTGCCCTCGGATGAGCTGCCACAAGTAGGATAGCGGTTTTAATCAATGCGCTTTATTTAACCTAATCAATTTAAACGACAACTATAAAAGATAATAATAAGTGAGAATATTATGACCACTGCCGCTATGCAGGACGAAAAATCAGCGATGAAGCAATTTAACCAAACCCAGCAAACCGTTGAAGACATAAATCAGCTCTCAGATGAGAGTGTTCACAAGCTCCTGACCACCGCGTTAGGCAGAATTTTTCAGCATATCGATTTGACCTTTGATGAGATGTATCAAGTGATGCTGATTATTATGCAAGGCAGATGCAGCGATGCCATGATGGGCGCGATTTTGACCGGTCTGCGTATGAAAGGCGAATCCATCGATGAAATCACCGCCTCAGCAAGTGCCATGCGTGACTTAGCCGCCAATATCAATCCAAGACAGTGCCATTATATGGTTGATATCGTCGGTACGGGTGGCGACGGGGCCAATTTATTTAACGTATCGACAGCTTCGGCGTTGGTCGCAGCAGCAGCGGGCGCGCAGGTTGCTAAGCATGGTAACCGCGGCGTTTCGACCAACTCGGGTAGCTCAGACTTACTTGAGCAAGCAGGTATTAGCCTTTCTTTAACCCCAAAGCAAACGCAGCAGTGTATCGAAAACCAAGGGATTGGCTTCTTATTTGCGCCCAACCATCATAGCGCGATGCGTTATGCCAATCCGGTACGCCGTGAGCTAAAAGCACGGACGATTTTTAATATTTTAGGACCACTGACCAACCCAGCTGGCACACCAAACTTAGTGATTGGCGTCTTTACCGCGCAGCTCTGTGAGCCTTTAGCAAAAGTAATGAAAAATCTGGGCGCGCGCCATGTGATGGTTGTCGGTGCCAAAGATGGTTTGGATGAAATCAGTCTGGCAACTTCAACCACAGTGGCTGAATTGAAAGATGGTGAAATCTCTGTCTATGAGATGATGCCAGAAGATGCCGGCGTCGAGTCACAAACCCTTATCGGGCTTGATGTGGATTCGCCAGCGCAAAGCCTGGCGCTTATTCGCGCGGCTTTATCAGGTGCAGAGACTAATGACCGCGCTGTTCTAAAGGCTCGTGATATGATTGCGTTAAACGCCGGTGCGGCAATATATACCGCCGGACTTGCCAGCAATTATCCAAATGGTGTGAGCCGCGCACAACAGGTTATTCAAAATGGTGACGCCTTAGTTAAGCTTGAAACATTGGCCAAATATACGCAGCAATTAGCGGCTGAAGCTGCAAAGGTTTAATGTTCATTTTTAATAGAAAAGTAATAAAAAAGCACTGCATTCCTAACCTTATTAATCGCTGCTGTTTATACAGCCTATAGTTTATTTGTCTAATTGTTTACCTAATTATTTGTCCAACTGTTTGCTTAAATAATGGAATATAGCCATGACCGCCCATACAAAACCAGATACCGCTATTCCTTCAGTTTTGCAGCGTATCGTCGCTACCAAATATGAGGAAGTTGCCGCTGCTCGTGCGGCATTGCCGCTTGAGGAACTAAAAGCGCAAGTTGCTGCAAATGTTCAGCCGCGTCGCGGTTTTGCCACTGCTTTGCGAGCCGCGGATATCGGTATTATTGCGGAAATTAAAAAAGCCTCGCCGTCTAAAGGCATTATCAATCATAACTTTGCACCAGCGTTATTTGCTAAGCAGTATGAGCAAGCGGGCGCAAGCTGCCTGTCGGTGTTGACCGATCGAGATTATTTTCAAGGTGATGACAGCTATTTAATCCAAGCCCGCGAGTCTTGTAGTTTGCCCATATTGCGCAAAGATTTTATGGTCGATGTCTATCAGATTTATCAGTCTTATTTGATGGGCGCTGATTGCATCTTGTTGATTATGGCCTGCCTTGATGACGTGCAAGTGCAAGAACTGCATGCGCTGAGCATCGAGCTTGGTATGGATGTATTAATTGAAGTGCATACAGCAGGCGAGCTTGAGCGCGCGCTCGAGTTACCACGCTCAGAGCACAACATTTATGGCATTAATAATCGCGATTTAAATACCTTTGATGTAGACTTACAAACGACACTTGATTTAAAAAACACCTTACTGCGCGAATTGGCGATGGATGATGCGTTTGCTGCCAATCCCAATGACAGCCTAGAGCGGCCGCTGATTGTGACCGAAAGCGGCATTCATAGCAGCGATGACATTCGCTTGATGCTAGGTCATGATATTCAGCTGTTTTTAATCGGTGAGCAGTTTATGAAAACCGAGCATCCGGGGCAAGCGTTACAATCCTTACTTGCGGGCGTCGCAGTAGACGAGTAAAGTAATTAAAACGGTTTAAGCAACGGTTTAAATAAAGCCAGCACTCATTCACCAACCAACGATACATTAACTATTATGTCAAACTCCCTGTTTTCAAAAGAAATGCAAGACCAACTAAAAGAGCTTAAAGGGCAATTGAGTAAAGGTCGCGATACCAATTCACCAGAAGGTGAAAATGAAAAGCCCACCGAACCTGTTTTACTGTTGACCCAAAAACAAGTCAAAAAAACGGTTAAGCAATTAGATAGCCAACATATCGACGACGATAAAGTGCTTTTTATGCAAGCCATGCATGGCGTCAGCAAGCTAGAAGATAAAAACGTCCGCTCGCCTGTCAATACCGCAAAAACTGGCAAGCTCGATGCCGCCACGCTTTCAAAACGCGCAGCCGCTCAGGGCAGCGAAGCAGGCGATTTAGGTGCAGGTTTATCAGACATGCAAGCGCTCTTAAATCCTGTCGCGGGTGAAGCTTATTTGTCTTATAAGCAGCCTACCCTACAAAACAAGATTTTTACCCAATTAAAACAGGGCAAACTGCGCTGGTATGACGCGGTAGATATTCACGGCTGCACCATCGAAGAAGCGCGCGATGCAATGACCCAATTGCTCAGCCAAGCCAAGCAAAACAATGAAACTGTGGTCAAAATCGTCCATGGTAAAGGCTCTGAGGCCATTTTAAAAACCTGCGTCAATGGTTGGCTACGTCAACTGCCAGAAGTGCTAGCATTTTGCTCGGCTCCGCCAAAAGATGGCGGTAATGGCGCGGTATTGGTACTGCTTAAAAAGACCAAAACCGATAAAGAATAAGCTTATAGATTAAAAAAGGGACTGCCACCATGCAGTCCTTTTTTATAGCAATAAATCGCTATTTTTTTTGAAGCCGCTCTTTGATGTAGTCGATTAAAAGTAAAACTGTTATAAGTTCAGAGGCGATACAGGCATAAATTTTTCTTGCTTGCTGTGTTCCCAGAGGCTGCGCAAAATTCATTCCTGTATCGCTGTAAGACTTTTAATTTGAATCTACTATACATACTCTCATTATTTTAATGCAAATTTTTTGCTAAGCGATGCAATTATGAGCATACAAACCATCGAAAACAGACAAGAATTAAAAGCACATATTAACAATTTGATTGTTATCGAGCCAAAGTTCGCCGAGGTATATAAACAAGTCGGCGTGCCCGATTTACGGCATAGCGCGGGCGGATTTGCACAGATAATGAGAGCCATGGTTGGACAGCAGCTGTCTGTAGCAGCAGCGGCAAGCATTTGGCAACGCTTGCTTGATGCAGGCTTGACGGCGCCGCAAGCAATTAGTGCCGCGTCCGATGAGGATTTACGCGCGCAAGGGCTCTCTAAGCAAAAAATTCGTTATACGCGCTCTTTGGTCGAGCACAATATAGATTTTGCTGCCTTAGAAACCCTACCCGACGAGGAAGTTATCAAAACTCTAACCGCCGTGATTGGCATTGGGCGCTGGACGGCTGAGATGTATTTGCTGTTTTCGTTAAAGCGCGCCGATGTGCTGGCGGTCGATGATTTAGCCATCAAAGTAGCAACGATGGAGTTGCTAGCACTAGCGGAACGCCCAACGCCAAAACAATTAAAAAACCTGACCCAAGATTGGTCACCGCACCGTAGCGCTGCCAGCTTATTGTTATGGCAATATTATGGTTTTTTGCGTCAAAAAACCGCTATCCCTTTATAAGTCATAGCTTTATAAATAAAACGTTCAATAAATCTTGAGCAAAATTACCACACAAAACATTAAGGCTGATTCCAAATTGAAAAACCAAATTTCTTTTTGGCGTGTTTAAACTTACCTTTTTTTAACAGACGATGTTTATGCTTTTGTAGTTTTTGCTTTTTAGTGGTTTCTTTACGAGCCTTTTTCTCACTCGTCGCACTGTCAGCATTTTTATTTAAATCAAGCGCTTTTTGCTCATCGTCGGTATCGTTATTGTCAGTACCATTATTGGCATCTGTGTCTGCTTCACCCGCATCGCTTGCGTCCGCTGCTTCGTTTATCGAATTATCGGTCACGGTTTCTAGCTGAGGTTGCGGCTCAAGCTCAGCCTGATTGACAATCAGCTGCTGCGTTGGCAGCGCGTGCTCGACATCGTATTTTTTCACCAGGGTCAACACGTCGACCAACAAGTCATCTTGCTTACGATAAAACTCTATCGAATCGACCGCATTAATATAAGCGCGCAGTTGAATGACGTAGCAGTCTTGGCGCAGCTCTGAAATATTGGCCTGATTCCACTCCTGATTGGTCAGCTCGTGCTCGTCCAAAAATTGATCCAATTTTTTGACCATCTTAAAGACCACATCAATATCCGCATTGCGTTTGATATATAAGTTATGCAAAAAGTGAAACATATCCCGCGAAGTATAGTTTTCAATTTGCATCGATGAGAAGTCGCTATTAGGAACCGTCACAATCGTCCGGTTCAGCGTACGCACTCGTGATGAACGAATACCAATATCAATCACCGTACCTGCTTGGTTGCCGAAGCTACAGTAGTCGCCGATGCGTACTGGCGAATCTGCCACCACCACCACACTGCCGACCAAGTTCTCAATCGTCTTTTGCGCACCAAGTGCCAAGGCTAAACCACCGACCCCTAGTGCCGCAATACCTGTGGTCAAGTCAAAACCCAAATTACCAAAAATGACGATGACCGCAAATATCAATAACAGCGCTTTAACCACCTTACGCATGAGGCCCAAGATAGAAACGCGTTCTGTATAGTTTTTCTTATAACTTAAATTGACCGCGCGGGTAAATATCGAATCAATAACGCGTAGTAATAGCCACGTCGTCGCCACCCAAGAGGCAATATCGGTAAAGCGTTTAATCGGTTCACGCAGTGTCACTGATATACCAGCATAAACCATGACCTCGGCCAATATCAGCGCCGTGATAACGACGGTCAGTGGCAATATCACATTATTAGGTAAAGGTAACGTCTCACCTCGTAGGCGAGGATAAATCAGTTTTAATAAATAATAGAGCAGCCAAACCACGATGTAAGTGAAGATAAAACTACTGACTATAATGGCTAATGCCGCCAATATATCGGAAATCTGATAACCAAATAGCTTTTTACCATCTAATGAGTCAATGGTGTAGCGCGAAACCAGCGTCGGCTGATAATTCTCTATCACTTCTGGTATCGAGCTTAGGGTATCGTTTGAAAACTGCCAATACTGCTCGCCTTGCTTAGAGGCCACTCTTTCGAGCACCAGCGGCACACTCTTATCACCGACATTAATCACGCCGACGTTTTCTTGGCTTGGCGGTAGCTGATCGCTTAAATTGCCCTCAGGCGTATTGTTAATTTGCAAATCAGGCTGAAAACGCCCGCCCGCATCGAGTGCTTGCTTAAATTGGCGTACAACGGTGGTTGGATTATCAGACTTGGATAAATTTAGATAATTACTGGCCAGCAGATAGTCGTTATCGCCCAACGCTTTAATAAAGCCTTGTACAGTATGGCGCGGCGTATCACGTCCGAAAGAATCGGGCACCGAGGTATTGACCACCTCTTCAGTTTGACCACCCACGCCTAATATGTTGGCTTCGGCAGCAAGCGCCTTATGTGAAAAAACCACGCTTAATACACTCAATAGCATCGCAAATAAAAACACCGTTACCATGAGCGGCATTTTTATTTTTAAAGATATAAATGATGCAGATGGCGCAGTACGAGCACTCAGATGACGCTGAATAGACAAAACAAACCTCTTAGCTTTAGGAAGAGCAGCACAGTAAATAAATGAAAACCGCCACTATAATAGCAATTATTAATCACAGCAATGCGTTTGATTGCATGTTTTTATTACTGGTTAAAATAGTGCTTGCCTTTAATGCAGATGATACTTATTTAAAAGCCTAAAAAACACTATCAATGGCTAGACAACCCAAATAAATACCCGTCATCATGAGCATCACTCAGCGTATGCTGAATAAATATTAGGACAAAGTGGTTTATAAGTACGTAGCTTTTATAGATAATAAGCGCATGTAAAACTCATATTACTTTTTGTAATTTTTTACTTTTAGGCTCTCGCTTCTGTAACTTTTTACTTTGTTCAACTTGTCATTCAACTTTGGAATTCAATATGGCTTTATCACGTTCATCTTCGACCACCTATCTGCGGTTGTGTATCTTAAGTGCGTTAGGCGGATTTGCTATGAGTGCCACAGCTGCGACTGGTGATAGTAGCGTTATCAATCACAGCGAGCTGCCACAAGTTGAGCTTGATAAAATTGTCGTCACCGCCACTCGGACGCCAACTAAGACCAGTAATGTCATCGCTCAGACTCGCGTGATTGATAAAGAAGAGCTACAACGTTATCAAGGACAAACGGCTTTAGATGTTATTAAAAACCAACCAGGCTTCAATTACAAACAAAATGGTGGACTAGGAACGGTAGGTAGCTTTTATACCCGTGGTTATGATAGCAAGCAAATATTGGTGCTTATTGATGGTATTCGCTATAGTTCAGTATCTACTGGAGAACCTGCTCTAAGCCTATTACCTGCAGATCAGATCGATCGTATTGAAATCCTCTACGGAGCCTCTGGTTCTAGCATTTATGGTGCCGACGCCATGGGCGGTGTCATTCAAATATTCACTAAAGATTCTAACATTGAACAAAGTCAACTATCAGTCACAGTGGGTGCAGGATCGCACGATCAGTTTTTATATGGTGCTACTGCTCAATTTATTAATGACCAAGGTACCAGCTTAAGTATCTCTGCCAGTCATAATGAAACGGATGGTATTAACGCTACACTTCCTACTCACCCTTGGGGTATTCATAATTTAGATGAAGATGGCTTCAAAAGTAATAACTACAGCCTACACCTTAGCCAAAAAATCAACCCAGATTTAAAAGTGGGCGTTAGCGGATTATACAGTGAGTCAACGACTGATTTTGACAGTGGCAAAACTACGGGGAAAGATTTTACAAAGGCAGAGCAAAAAAACGGTGCGGCTCAAGCATTCATCGATTGGAATTACTCGCCTACGTCATCATTAAAACTATCATATGGTCACTCTATCGATGAATCTCAAACGACGGCTACTACTTATACCAGCTTCTATGATACGACACAAAAACAAGTTAGCTTAGTAGGCAGTCATTCAATATCTACTGATAAATTGCTATATGGTATAGAGCATCTAAAACAAGAAATAGATACAAGTGCATACCCCGAAGCTGACAATCGAGAAGTGACCAGTGGCTTTTTAGGCTATATGCTATCTAGAGATAAGATCGATGCACAAGCTAACGTACGCTATGATGACTACTCTGAGTATGATAGTGAAACCACTTATAACTTAGGTACTGCTTATCGCTTAACACCAGATCTACGTGTTGGTGTTAACTACGCCAAAGGCTATCGCGTTCCAACTTTTAATGATTTATTCGACTGGGGTGGTGATCCAAACTTAAAGCCTGAGACAAGTGATAACTATGAAGCTTTTGTTGAGTATGACACCTTACTCCAATCTACACACTTAACTGGGTATCGTAATGAAGTAGAAGATATGATCGCAAGTGATGCAAGCTATCAACGTAAAAACTATGCTGAGGCCAAAATTGAAGGTGTAATCTTAACCAGTGACTGGTTTTTTGATAACTATTTGTTTGGTTTAAGCTATGATTATCAAGAAGCTAAAGATGATAGTGGTAAAGATAACGACGGTAATTATTTGCCTACTCGCCCTAAACATAAAGGTACAGTCTATGTTGGCTACCAACTTTCTGACTTAGACATCCGTGCAGAGTACCAGTATGTTGACGATTACTATAGTAATATTGAAAATACGTCTAAAATTGATAACTACAATATTATAAATATCAGCGGCAACTATCAGCTATCATCGAATTTATCGATGTCGGCTCGCTTAAATAACGTGTTTAATGAAAAATACCTCACTGAGCCGGGTTATAACACTGACGGCACTAATTTCCTAACCTCTCTGACTTATACTTGGAAATAAACCTGTCTAGCAGTATATAATTCCTGTGATTATCAAAAAAAATCAAGGCTATCGCTATCTATCGATGGCCTTTTTTTATGATGCAAGCACTTACGATTTTCCGGAGCCAATAGGTGACAAATTAATCCTCATCAATTACAATAACGACCTCCGAGAGGTGTTGCGCCATAATAAGTACTTATTGCATTTAAGCTTTATCGCTTTGCAGATCATTTGTTATGTTAGGCTCGGTTAACTGTTTATGACCATTTTTGGTTATGAACAGTGCAAATAACGGCACCTGCGTTTTTATTCTTTTTATCTATTAACTGATAGGAGCATATTATGGACGCAGTGTCTAACACCCCATCTGCCCATACGATCGACCCCTCTTTCACTGACTATAAAGTCGCCGATATCAGCCTTGCTGATTACGGTCGCCGTGAAATCACTTTAGCTGAAGCCGAAATGCCTGCCCTGATGGGTTTGCGTCGTCGCTACGAAGCCGACCAACCGCTTAAAGGCGCAAAAATCGCTGGCTGTATCCACATGACTATTCAGACGGCTGTCCTTATCGAGACGTTAGTTGCGCTCGGTGCGGAAGTACGCTGGACCTCATGTAACATCTTCTCAACTCAAGACCATGCTGCTGCTGCGATTGCTGCTGCTGGTATTTCTGTTTATGCTTGGAAAGGCGAAACCGAAGAAGAGTACGAGTGGTGCTTGCGTCAACAAATCCACGTTGGCGGCGAAGCGTCCGGTCAACTTTGGGATGCAAACTTAATCTTGGACGACGGCGGTGATTTAACCGCTTTGATTCATAATGATTATGCCCAAATGCTTGATAACATCCATGGTATCTCTGAAGAAACTACTACAGGCGTCCATCGTCTGGTTGAGATGCTTAATAAAGGCACGCTAAAAGTACCGGCTATCAACGTTAATGACGCGGTTACTAAATCTAAAAATGACAACAAATATGGCTGCCGTCATAGCCTAAATGACGCCATCAAACGTGCAACCGACATGTTCCTTGCAGGTCGCCGCGCCTTAGTTATCGGTTATGGCGATGTCGGCAAAGGCTCAACGCAAAGCTTACGTCAAGAAGGCATGATTGTCCGTGTCTCAGAAGTTGATCCTATTTGTGCCATGCAGGCATGTATGGACGGCTATGAAGTATTGTCACCTTACATCAACGGCGATAACACCGGCGGCGCGGAGAGCATCAACACTCGCCTGCTAGAAGACACTGATTTGATCGTCACTACTACCGGCAACTACCATGTTTGTGATAGACATATGCTAGCGGCGTTAAAACCTGGTGCAGTCGTTTGTAACATCGGTCACTTCGACACTGAAATCGACACCCAATTTATGCGTGACAACTGGCGCTGGGTTGAAATTAAGCCGCAAGTCCATCAAGTATTCCGCTCAGATGACGAAAACGATTATTTGATTTTGCTTGCTGAAGGTCGCTTGGTGAACTTAGGTAACGCCACAGGTCACCCATCACGCGTGATGGACGGCTCATTTGCTAACCAAGTATTGGCACAAATGTACTTGTTTGAGGAAAAATTTGCTGAGCTGCCAGTTGATGAGCGCTTTGACAATTTGTACGTCAAAGTCTTACCGAAAAAACTTGACGAAGAAGTTGCCGCGGCGATGGTTGCAGGTTTTAACGGTACTTTAACGAAGTTGACTGAAAAGCAAGCTGAGTATCTAGGCGTGCCTGTCGAAGGTCCGTTTAAGCCTGACGCTTATAAATACTAAGGAGCCAGCCTGTGAGTAAGCCTGCTTTCTCCTTTGAGTTTTTTCCGGCAAAAACCGAGCAAGGTGGTGAGAAGCTACTAAACACTTATGACGAGCTAAATAAGCTGTCACCTGCGTACTTTTCAGTGACCTATGGCGCTGGCGGTTCAACCCGTAGCCGTACGCTTGATATCGTGCAAGCTTTGTGTGCGCGTGGTGACACGGACATTGCGCCGCATATGTCTTGTATTGGCGATGATAAAAGTCAAATCGCTGAATTACTTGATCTTTACAAAGGTTTGGGCATCAAACGTTTGGTCGCTTTGCGTGGTGATTTGCCATCAGGGCAAGTAGGCATGGGCGAGCTACCATTTGCCTTGGACTTAGTGAAGTTTATCCGTGAGCATTCAGGCGATCACTTCCGTATCGAGGTCGCCGCCTACCCTGAGATGCATCCGCAAGCGCGGAGCTTTGAGTTTGACGTTGATAACTTGGTGAACAAATACCAAGCCGGCGCCAACGCCTCGATTACGCAGTTTTTTTATAACGCTGATAGCTACTTGTTTTTGCGTGATATCTTAGAAAAACGCGGCATTGATACCGTGGCGCAGCCATTGGTCGCGGGTATTATGCCGATCACCAACTCTAGTAATCTTGTGCGCTTTGCCGATAGCTGCGGCGCCGATATTCCGCGTTATGTGCGTAAGCGCTTGGCTGATTTTGGTGATGACCGCAGCGCTATTCGCGAGTTTGGCTTTGATGTGGTTTATCGTTTGTGCGAACGCTTGATCTCTGAGGGCGTACCTGCCATGCATTTTTATAGCATGAATAAGGTTGAGCCAAACAAGCGCTTGGTTGAAGCACTCGGGCTTACTGCTTAAAACTTTATCGAATGTATTGTTTAACGACTGGCGTTCTTAGGGGCGCCAGTCTTTTTGGTATGGGAATTGCATTTATGCGAATGCCACTCGTGCCAATCGTTTTACCCACTCAACTGATATTCTGCTAAGATATTGAAAAAATATCATGACCCTTATTATAGGAATTAAGTAACTTTGCGCCGTTTCTTTTATGCCACTAGTAATGACAGCAGTGATAAAAATGTCCCCACCTACCCCAAGCTTAGTAGCTTAGCTATTGGTGCCAGTGTCGAGTTAACCGAAAGTATTGTCCATCATTGGTGCCGTGTACTGCGCGCTAATATTGGCGATGAGGGAATCTTATTTGACGGTTTTGGCGGTGAATATCACGTACGTTTGCAAAGCATTAGTAAAAAACACGCCGCGGTGACGTTATTGGCGCACCTAGAGACTAACCGCAATGCCACTATTTTAACGAAAATTGGCCTAGTGATGAGTCGCGGTGAGCGCCTGGATTATGCCATTCAAAAATCCACCGAGCTTGGCGTGAGCGCTATTCAGCTGCTAACCAGTCATCATGGCGAGGTTAATCTCAAACCTGCGCAAGTAGAGAAAAAGCTGGCCCACTGGCAGCAAGTGGCTATTGCTGCTTGTGAGCAATGCGGCCTCAATCGCCCGCCCCTTATTATCGCGCCATTATCGATTGATGACTGGCTATCAAATATAGCAGCTAACGAAAACGAAAATAAAAATGAGATGATGGTCAGCCCAATCGTAGCTGAGCTGAGCCAAGATATTTACTATCAAGCACTACAGCAGCCAGCCGACCTGCGTCTACAATTGAGCGTGCCAGCAGCTGGACAACCTTTGATGCCCGAGACTCTGCCCGTCGTGTTAAAACAGCAATCCCCTTATGTGGAATTATTAATCGGACCTGAAGGCGGGCTCAGCGCTGACGAATGCGCCCGCGCCGCAGACGCTGGTTTTGCGCCGTGGCAAATTGGCTCAAGGGTACTACGCACTGAAACAGCGCCCGTGGTTGCGTTAGCGACTTTGCAAGCTTTAAGCCTTTAATCAGCAACGCCCTGCTATCAAAGCTCGCTACTGCTATAAAAGCTTCATTTATTATTCAATTTGATGTTATGAGTCCCATTATGACCGCTTTTACTCCTATACCCATATCAGATAAGCAGCAATTGCTGGTCAAATTATGTGAGCAGTTTGAAGACGCCATATTTATATTAGACACCCAATTGCGCTATTTATCCGTCAATGCCAGCTATGAGCTGATGCTTGGTTATACAGAAGACTTTTTGCTTGGGCGCCCGCTTGGTATTTACGCTGCCGAATTTTTGTCAGACGATGAACAAACCGTGCTCAAGAACCTTATTAACAGTTTAGACAGCACCGGATTTTGTGAAATTGATTTTTCCATGGCAAACCGCTACGGACAAATACTTGACTGCCATATCACTTACCGCCGCATTTATTTAGAAGAAACCGCTTATTACATCGGTATCATTCGCGATATGGCGACGCTTGCTCAAAACAGAAAAGAAGTTGTGCACCTGCTAAATTACGATCAGCTTACTGGACTGCCAAACCGCAAAGTGTTTTTAAGTCAGACCAGTGAATTGTTGTTGGACAGCTATCAAGAAGTGGTGGTGGTACGTTTAAACATTGACCGCTATCGCAATCTCGCCAGTCTATTGGGACCTGATAGCATCAACACCTTGGTAGAAAACTTTGTACGCCGCACCAAAGAGCTAGAGCTTGAACATTTGCGCTGTTTTTCTCATTTTGGCGGTGATGATTTTGCCTTATTGTTTGAATGCAGTGATGCCCATATGGTACGCAATCAGTTAGACAGCTTGATGCAAATGTGCGAGCGTCCTTTTTTCTTAAATGACAGCACGGACAAAGAAACGCAGGTCTATTGCCATATCTCTGTCGGGGTCAGCTATTTCCCTGAAAATGATCATGAGTTTATTGGGCTTTTGACCAAAGCGGAAAAAGCCTTGAATTATGTGAAACAACAAGGCGGCGATGATGTCTGCTGGTATCATAAATCCATCAATGAAGTTAACACGCACAATATACAGCTAGAGTCTGAGCTTAGAGCGGCCACCAATGACGGTCAGTTTGTGCCGTACTATCAGCCCAAATTCGCCTTAGATACGGGTATCATTACAGGTTTTGAGGCGTTGGTGCGCTGGCAACATCCTACCCGCGGTTTATTAAAACCCATGGATTTTATGGATGCGGTCATTTCTCATAAACTGTCGTTTGAGCTATTTTCGCAAATGGCCATTCAAATCGCCAAGCAGCTATCGGCATGGCAACGTTTGGGTTTTCATCAACATATCTGTATCAATGCCGATGCCGCTGAATTTAGTCAGCCGGACTTTTTTGAATTGGTCAGGCATTTGCTGATAAATCATGATATTGCCGCCCATCAATTGCACATTGAAGTGACGGAATCTTCCTTGATACAGCGCCACACCAATGTCAAAAAACAGCTTGATTTACTCAAGGCGCTTGGCATCTGTCTGGCGCTTGATGACTTTGGTACCGGTTACGCCTCGTTGAGCTATTTACAAGAATACCCGTTCGACTTTATTAAAATTGATAAAAGCTTTATCTCCAAAATAACGGGCGACCGGACACAGCGCGCGATTGTTAAGGCGATTTTGGATTTGGCAGAGGCGCTTGATATGCAGGTTATCGCCGAAGGCATCGAAAACGAGCAACAACGTGATTTGCTACTTAGCATGGGCTGTCAGTACGGGCAAGGTTATTGGTTTGGTAAGCCGATGACAGCGGATGAAGCAACCAAAATGCTAACGCAGCAACATTTGTCTAAAACTAACTCTCCTTAGACTTATCTCTCAAGAGTAAATTGCCTGAATTTTTCTACCATTATTATTAAATAATGCTTCAATTTTTAGCGTATAAGCTCGATGATATATTGGATGCAATACAGGTTGATGACTTATCAGTATTGTCACCAAACTTGTATATTTGCCAGTGAACGCCTATCTTTTACCAAGAATTTACGAATACAGTCATAATTCTTTTTTACTCTTCTCAATTTATTTCATATGATCGGTGTTGTTGTCCGTTATTCATACAGACAACCCCCCTACTAGTAACAGGCGAGCGACTCAGATTTCAGTAATGAAAATCACTGATGGTTGCCGCCTTACTGCCGGTCGCATCCTAAAAAAGGACAGGAAGTTATGCAATATAAAGCGCCTCTACGTGATATCCAATTCGTGATGCATGAGTTACTTGACAGCGAAAGCCACTACAAAACCTTGCCTGCGTTCCAAGAAGCAGACCGCGAGTTGATGGACAGTTTGTTTGAGATGGCGGCAAGCTTTGCTGAAAATGAGCTGTCACCATTAAACCAAAGCGGCGACGCAGAAGGCTGTCATTTTGACAACGGTACTGTCACCACGCCAAAAGGTTTTAAAGAAGCCTATAAACAATACTGCGAGCTTGGCTTCCCGGCTTTGTCTGCTGAAGAGGAATTTGGCGGTCAAAACATGCCGTTCTCACTATCAACGGTCATCAATGAAATGGTTGGTACGGCCAACTGGTCATTTTCTATGTACCCAGGTCTATCACACGGCGCGATTCAAACCATCGAGCACCATGGTACTGATGAGCAAAAACAAACCTACCTAGAAAAAATGGTCACCGGCGAATGGTCAGGCACCATGTGTTTGACCGAAGCGCATGCCGGTTCTGATTTGGGTATTATTCGTACCAAAGCTGAGCCAAACGATGACGGCACTTATAGCATCACTGGGCAAAAAATCTTTATCTCAGCGGGTGAGCACGACCTAACCGACAATATCATTCATATCGTCCTAGCCCGTCTACCAGGCGCGCCTGCTGGCACCAAAGGCATTTCACTATTTATCGTACCTAAAGTGTTGGTAAATGAAGACAATAGCCTTGGCGAAAACAACAACGTCGTTTGTGGTTCTATCGAACACAAAATGGGTATTAAAGCCTCAGCAACTTGCGTCATGAACTTTGACGGTGCAACTGGCTACCTGATTGGCCCAGAAAACCGTGGCTTACAATGCATGTTTACCTTTATGAACGTTGCCCGTATCGGAACAGCGGTTCAAGGTTTAACCGCAGCAGAGTATGCGTTCCAAGGCTCACTAACCTATGCTAAAGACCGCCTCGCTATGCGCTCGCTATCAGGTGCTAAAGCGCCAGATAAATTCGCTGACCCAATCATCGTGCATCCAGCCGTTCGTAACATGCTATTGACCGAAAAAGCCTTTGCTGAAGGTGGTCGCGCGCTGGTTTATTATCTCTCACATTTTGCTGACACCGTAGCAAAAGGCGAAGGCGATGACCTAAAATTTGCTGACCAAATGCTGTCACTGTTGACACCGATTGCAAAAGCTTTCCTAACTGAAACTGGTCTAGAAGCAGCCAACCATGGCGTACAGGTTTATGGTGGTCATGGCTTTATCAGCGAGTGGGGCATGGAGCAAAACGTCCGCGATACACGTATTTCTTGCTTGTACGAAGGTACCACTGAAATCCAAGCGTTAGACTTACTCGGCCGTAAAGTATTGGGTTCACAAGGTAAATTGCTTGCCAACTTCATCAAAATCATCCAAACATTCTGCAACGAGAACAAAGACAATGACGAGATGGGTCAGTTTATCCGCCCACTTGCCAAGCATTTAAAAGAATGGAGCGATTTGACTGCCCGTATCGGCATGCAAGCCACTGAAAACCCAGATGCGGTAGGCGGTGCGGCGGTTGATTACTTATACTTCAGCGGTTACGTCACGCTAGCTTACTTATGGGCGCGTATGGCATTGGTCGCGCAAACAGAAATCGCTAACGGCACTGGTGAAAAAGCTTTCTATGATGCCAAAGTTAAAACCGCACAATTCTACTTTGCAAAATTATTGCCACGTACTACCACGCACGTACAGCGCATCAGCACGGGCGTTGAGCCGTACATGACTATGGACGTTGATCAATTTGCGTTTTAATTGAAAAAATCTTTCAATTCAATATTGTAGTATAGTTTCTAATATTCAGCTCTTATCGGCAACATACTTGGGTGTGTTGCCGATTTTGTTAGGATATGCCCTAATAACTATTTTTGGTGTACGCACAATTCACGAAGAAAAACACCCGTCGTTACGCTAATTTGCTAAACTTTAGCTATCTATGCTTAAGCGGCACCCACAAGAACAACTGAACGCTTGGCCCTACTCACTTTTATTTATTTGAACCAAAGGAATGTTTATGGCTGTTTATAATGCCCCTCTTAACGACATGCGCTTTATTTTAAATGACGTATTTAATGCGCCTGAATTTTGGCAAAATAACGAAAACCTCGCTCATGTCGATATGGAAACGGTCGATATGATTTTGGAAGAAATGGCAAAATTGTCAAAAAACGTCTTATTACCCATTAACCGCAGCGGTGATGAAGAAGGCGCAACCTTTGAAGGTGATGGCGTCGTTACAACCCCAGCGGGTTTTAAAGACGCATATAAGCAGTATGCCGAGTCTGGCTGGGTTGGCTTAAGCGGTAATTCTGAATACGGCGGTCAAGGTTTCCCAAAAATGGTGACCATGCTAACCGAAGAGATGGTTTTTACTGCCAACCAAGCATTTGCCCTCTACCCTAACCTAACCGTTGGCGCGACACTTTGCCTAAATGCGGCGGCGAGTGAGGAGCAAAAGCAAACTTACTTAGAAAAAATGTATAACGGTGAATGGTCGGGCACCATGTGCTTGACCGAACCACATGCGGGTACAGACTTAGGTATTATCAAAACCAAAGCGGTACCAAACGATGATGGTAGCTATAACATCTCTGGTACCAAAATCTTTATCACCGGCGGTGAGCATGACCTCACTGACAATATCATCCATTTGGTACTCGCAAAAACCCCAAATGCGCCAGAAGGCTCTAAAGGTATCTCGCTATTTGTAGTGCCAAAATTCTTGGTTAATGAAGATGGCAGCTTAGGCGAGCGCAACACCTTAGCGGTTGGCTCTATCGAGCACAAAATGGGCATCAAAGCCTCAGCCACTTGTGTGATGAACTTTGACAATGCCAAAGGCTGGATGGTTGGCGCAGAAAACACTGGTCTGTCTTCAATGTTCATTATGATGAACTATGAGCGCGTGACCATGGGTCTGCAAGGCTTGGGCGGTTCTGAGCTTGCTTACCAAAATGCGGCGCTCTATGCCAATGACCGTGGTCAAGGCCGTAGCGATACGCAAATCCAAAGCCCAGAAAAGCCTGCTGATGCCATCATTCATCATGCCGACGTTCGCCGTATGCTGTTAAATGCCAAAGCCAACACCGAAGCGTCACGCTGCTTTGCCATGTATGTCGCCAAAAACCTCGATGAAGAGAAGTTTAGTACTGATCCAGAAGCCGCTCAAGCCGCTGCTGCGCGCGTTGCATTACTGACGCCTGTTGCTAAGGCTTTCTTGACCGACAAAGCGTTAGAAGCGACGATTGATTGCCAGCAAGTATTTGGCGGTCACGGCTATATCCGCGAATGGGGTATGGAGCAAATCGTCCGTGATACCCGTATTGCCCAGATTTATGAAGGTACCAACGGCATTCAAGCGCTTGACTTATTGGGCCGTAAAGTTGCGCGCAATAACGGCAAATATGTCACCCATTTCTTAGGTGAGATTCGTGATTTTGTCAATAATATGCAAGCGGATCACGGCATTAAGCAAGCGACGCTAGACGCTGCCGATACCATTGAAGAGCTCACCACCACTGTGCTTAGCAATATTAGCTCACGTAAGAGTGAGATTAATGGCTGCGCCGTTGATTACATGCATGCTTTTGGTTACCTCGCCTACTCGTACATGTTTGCCTTGATGGTTGAAGCTGCGAATGGCAAAGAAGGTGAGTTCTACACCAACAAAGCCAAGCTAGCCGATTATTTTGTTGGTCGTATCTTGCCACGTATCAATGCTCATGCGCAGATGGTCAAAGCTGGCAGTGATCCAATGATGAACTTTGATCTTGCTTACTTTGATGTACCTGCTAGCTAATTTTTCACTTTTATAATAAAGTAAGCCGTATCAAACTAAGATAAAAGGGACAGCCACGTTACTGTCCCTTTTTTTGCCAAAAATACTGTCGCAGCAAGCAGCGCAATCACTAAGAGAATAACTGCTAACAAAATAATTAACCGCCCATGCATCGTTACGATTAAAATAACGCACAGTTACGCGGATTAATTTTACTAAAAGTTTCTTTAATTTTTAAACGAGAGAGCGATACATTAGCGAGCTAAAAATTAGCAATCAAAAATCCCACCTACTTATTGCAACATCGATAAACACAACCATTGCGAAAAACAAATATATCCTTGCCCGCACTAAATAATAACAAAGACTGAAATAACCACATAAGGGATGCGATGTGTCAGAAATAAAACACATTTTACAACAGATTACCGCCTTAAGTGATGTGCCAGACCCTGCGGTACTCAAGCGCTTAATCGATGAGCTACGGGTGAGCGATAAAGAGCCCGCGTTAGCCAATCAAAAGATGCAAGATTTGATTGATGTTTTACGTCAGCATCCAGAATATGCCGATGGGCTGGCAAGTTTCGTTTTAAAACTCATTATTGAATATCGCCAAATTGCGCTATACACCGACACGGGCATCATGTCGGATCAGGGCTTTTTTAATAGTCTGCGCCGCCTGATCGGCCATCGTTTTTTACCGCTGTTGCCACAAGAAGATTCTGTTATTGAGCTGGTCGGTTATTTATTTGATAAACGCTCTGATGAGCGCTGGCTTGCCAACATCGACAAGGACAAATGGGATACGCTGGTCGGGCTACTCAAGGTCAATGAGCCACATTTAAACTTGGTCGCGACGGCAAAAAACAGCATTTTAAACGCAATTATTATTTTATCGTATCGTATCAGCGGTATCGGTTTGCATCCGGATTTGATGGAATTTTATCCGCAAATGCTCAATTATTCAGCATCATTTGTGGCCCAAAATCAAGAAGCCGTCCTGTACGTCAATCAGTACCGTGAAGCACATGAGCTTGATACGTTAACCGATATCATCCCTGACAAGGCGGTCGACCCTGCGCCGTTACTGGTGATGATTGAGCAATGTGAAGACATCGTTGCTACCATACGCAAGCGCATTTATAAAACCGGTATCTC
Organism: Psychrobacter sp. UBA5136; assembly: GCF_002414005.1. Taxonomy (GTDB): domain Bacteria; phylum Pseudomonadota; class Gammaproteobacteria; order Pseudomonadales; family Moraxellaceae; genus Psychrobacter. The sequence goes on along the minus strand of NZ_DHYG01000067.1, from coordinate 55,327 downwards.
AATCCGCCTAACCAACATGATGCTGCGCTTGGACCAAAGCTTACGGCGTATGCGCATCCTAACCGAGCTGGTGGCGGACAATTACGATAAGCGCGATCGGGCGATCATCGAGCTCATTCAAGCGCTGATTACCAGCGCCAGTCGCCGCTATAGTATTGGTTATTTGATTGATAATAATACCAAGCTCTTGTCACGCAAGGTCACCGAAAACGCCAGCCGCGTTGGCGAGCATTATATTAGTACCGATAAGGCCGGCTACCAAAAGATGTTTAAAAAAGCCTCTATTGGCGGTTTTATCATTGCTTTTATGGCAACGATAAAAATACTGGCGTATCACTTAGCGCTTGCGCCGATGGGGCGCGCTTTTATAAACAGTATGATTTATGGTTTGGGCTTTGTGTTTATTCATATCGTCCATGGTACGGTCGCCACCAAGCAGCCCGCTATGACGGCCGCGGCAATCGCCTCTACCATTTCTGACGGTTCTGGCAAAAAATCGCACCAATTAAATAAGCTATCAGAATTGGTGGTCGATATTTTGCGTACCCAGTTTGTCGCGATTATGGGTAACGTCATGGTAGCAATACCAGTGGCGCTGATTATCTCGTTTGCGTGGTTGCAATATACGGGCGCGCCGATGATTAATGCCGATAAGGCCGCGCACTTACTGCATGATCTCGACCCGTTTCATTCCTTAGCCCTACCGCATGCCGCTATCGCTGGCGTGTATTTATTTTTAGCGGGTCTTATCGCTGGTTACTATGATAATTTGGCGGTTTATAACCAAATCGGCGCTCGTATTCAGCGCCACAGGCTACTGCAATACTTATTGCCCAAAGCTTGGTTGCAGCGTTTGGGCGGCTTTATCGAAGCCAATCTCGGCGCTATTATGGGTAATTTTTTATTCGGGGTGTTCTTGGGCAGTACCGCCACCATAGGTTTTATATTTGGCTTGCCAATTGATATTCGCCACATTGCCTTTGCCTCGGCGAATCTAGCGCACGGACTGTTTAATATGTCCGCCAATCAATGGGATTGGCCGGTTGTTTTCATCTCTATCTTGGGCGTTGCCCTTATCGGAATGGTCAATCTGATGGTGAGCTTCTCGCTGGCATTGTTTGTGGCGCTGCGCTCTAAAGAAGTCAAATTTATGGAGTGGAGCCGTTTAACCAAGCAGCTTTTTAGTCATATGCTGACCCACCCGTCCGACTTTTTTTGGCCACGCGATAAACCGATGAAGTACGCGCGTATCGACAGCCAAGGTCACATGATTTTTGATGATACCCATGCTCATAAAGGCGGACAACCCATCCCCCATAACTATGTCGTGCGCCGTTTATCGGATGTCAAAATCCTGCCCAAATCTAAGCAAGAAAGTATGCAAAATGAGCAGGCGATTACTGATATAGATTATGATAATAATATATCGGATAGTCATGCTGACGCGGCGCTGAAAAGTCGAGAAACGCACAGTACTACTAAGCCAGTAAGCGCCAAAAAAACGATCGACCTCGATGATGGACTAATAGATGAGGAGCTAAACAGCGTCCCTTACCGTAATGATATCCAGTACGATAAGCTGCCTAAAGGCGAAGATAGCAATCCTGATAGTAAAGCCGCTGGCGATGCCAAAACGCCCTTGCCTAAACCAAAAAAACCACCAAACCTACCCAGTTAATGGGTAATTTTGGTGGCTGAGCTGGTGATTTAACTGACAGCTTAAATGCTAGGTTAATATTTATTTTAAGGTTTTTATCTAAAAAGTTTTATATAAAGCAGAATGACTATTCTTCTTCTGGCTGTACGCAGTGAGCACTTGAGGTGATGGTTTTACCGTCGCCCAAACGATAAGCAAATAGGTAATTACCCCAAACACAGCCACCATCAAGCGCACGCGCATACGGCAAGTCGACCTCAGCTTTAAGCGCGGCCCAATGGCCAAATAGCACCTTGCGCGCTCGCGGTACTTGCCATTCAAACCAAGGTAAAAAATCCTTTGGCATCGGCTCATCCAAACCTGCTGAAAAATCAAATTCAAGCGTGCCGTCTTGTTTGCACAAGCGCATACGCGTGAAGTAATTGGCAATCGCGCGCATTTTGGTATAGCCATGAATATCTGCATGCCACTCATCGGCGGTTTTGCTATATAAGTGTGGCAATAAGCGATCGAGCTGTTTTAGACTGCCTTTTAGCTGCGCCTCTAGCTGCTGCGCATATTTCGCCGCAGCCTTAATCGTCCAATGCGGCGGAATGCCGGCATGTACCAGCACCGTCTGCTCATCAGGGTAAGCCAGTAGTGGCTGATGACGTAGCCATTCTAATAATTCATCGCAATCATCGGCAGCAAAAATAGGCGCAGTCTTGTCTTTTTTCTTAATCGATGTCGCCCCGCGCCAAACTGCAATTAAATTGATATCGTGATTGCCAAGTACCGTTGCCGCAGCGCCCTTTTCACATAGAGACTTTACATGACGCAGCGTACTTAGCGAGTCTTCACCGCGTGCCACCAAGTCCCCAGCAAACCATAGCTTGTCTTGCACAGGGTCAAAATCTAAGGTTTCAAGTAACTGCAGGTACGCGGCGTAGCAACCTTGCAAATCACCGATGACATATTGATGGCGAAAACTCATAACACCTCTATACTTTTTAGATGATAAATTACGCTGCTAGATAAATTACGCTCCTACTTGGCGCGCTTGATTACTCAGATTGACAAAATCTTTCACACTTAAGGTTTCAGGACGCGCTTGCGGATCGATGGCACAAGCAGCAAAATCTGCTTCGCTTAGGGTCGGCAGTAGCGTAGAACTTTTAAAAATAGCCCGCAGTGTCTTACGGCGATGGTTAAAGGTTTCGCGTACCACGAGCGCAAAATACTCTTCATCTTCTGCCACGACTGGCTTATTAAGATACGGCGTCAAGCGAAAAACCGCACTGGTGACTTTTGGCGGCGGATTAAAAGCACCGCGCGGTACGGTCAATAAATAATCGGTATCGCAGTAATATTGCATGATGACCGATAAGCGGCCATAGGTTTTACTGCCGACGTCAGCGGTGATACGCTCAACCACTTCTTTTTGTAGCATAAAATGCATGTCTTGAATGACATCCGCATAACTGAGCAAATGAAAGAGTATCGGCGTAGAAATATTATATGGTAGATTACCCACTACGCGCAGCTTACCGCGCTCAGGGCTATACAGCTCACGATAATCGACATGCATGGCATTGTCTTTAATAATCGTAAAGTTCGGATGGCTATTAGCTCCAATACGAATGCGCAAACTATCTGCCAAGTCACGATCCAACTCTACCACGGTCATCGCATCGACTTCTGCCAATAGCGGCTCTGTTAGCGCGCCCATACCGGGTCCAATCTCGATTAAATTGTCATCTCGCTCTAGGCGAATACTGTCAACGATTTGACGAATGACACTAGCGTCATGTAAGAAGTTTTGACCAAAGCGTTTACGCGGTTGGTGTTTGGCAGCGCGTAGGCTGTTAGAAATAGATTGAGCATCAAACGTAGTTTTGGACATAAAAAGGTCTTAATCGATAAAAGATAAATGGGCTATCGCGCTATGGCAGCAATGTGCTGGATTTATATGCGCTTTTATTTGCTGGCTTTGTAATACGAAATTATAGCACAGCTCATAATTACACTGTATTTTTGAGATATTTTATTAATAAACTACCCATACCTTATCACAACCGACACATTGCTTTTTTTGTTCTAAAATCCTTTATTATAACGACGATTATGAGAATGAGCATGGTTCCCTAGTGAGGACTTGAATGTTTGGCTGTAGGCTAATAGTATCAACATTTTAGATAAATAAAATAGGCGCGGTGTACTTCGTTGTGTACATACATTGAGCTTTTAAATCATCATTTTTGTGTATCATAAGCGCTATTATAGGAATAGCGTCAGTTACGAAAAAAATTATACTTTAATAATTCAAATTACTCATACTCAATAGTCACAGTCGCCACTGAGCTCACCTTTCCTGGTGTAATAATGGCATCTGTTTGATAGTAGCTTGCATCTAGCGGAACATTGTATTGAATGTTTTGATTCGACTTAACAGTTCCCAATGCAAGTTTTTCGTTTTTTACAATTACTTTACTGACATTGTTATAGTTTGTCTTTAGTTGAATACCGACACCTTTCGCTCGGGTTGATGCAGGCGCATTGTTAGCCAACACATTCGTTGTATTAGGTGCTAGCGTATAGTCAAAATTCAAACTAATTTTATTGCTCTGTACATAGGCTGTTAAATTTTCACCACCATTACATAAAAAGTTTAGATCAAAAGCCTGAGTACCTTGTGTAGAGCCAACACCTTTAAATCCAGATTTATTGACAGTAGGTAGTTGCACAGTCTTATTAGGCTCTCCTAATAGCTCACATGAGGATGAAGCAATTGTAATAGCATTACCGTACACTGTACTTGTCAAAAAAGGATTATTTACATCGTCACGCGAATGATAACTACTGTACCTACCTGCAGTCAAAGCGCCCGATCCTGTTGAAGCAGCCGTTTTAATGATCTCAACAACAAAAAAACCTTCGCCTAGTGTATAGGTCTTATCTCTGAGAAGCGTACCGCCTGACAACGCTTTGCTGTAGGGATAGTAGCCGGAAAAATCTGAGCCATTTCCAGCATCTCTGTACAAACGAATTCCTATACCTTTAATATTAGTGTTATAAACAGAATCACCACCTGCTGGGCTTAACGAAGGGGTTTGTGAAAGAACGGCTTGTATTGTCCCTCCGAAAATATTGCAACTAATCTTAGAACCATTAGGGGTAACAGGAAAAGAAGCGCGTCGCAAGACCGTTCCAACGGGATCGCTCGGTCTAACAACGACTCTGCCTACATTCATACTGATATCAATAGGTGTAAAGCCCCAGTCGGCCGTACACCTTGCATATACCTCTGAACTTAAAACACAGCTCATTAGCAAGAAAAAACTATTTAATAGTCTAGAGCTCATTGGCATAAACCTTCTAACATCAGCATATTTTTCTCATTCTTTGATGACTGAGCGGTGACATCATATTGTATCTTGCATTGCGCATCTTGTGTCTCTCCCCACTTTACTGTCACTGTATCAGCCAGAGTGTTGGTGCGTAGATACACTAAGCTGCCTTGAGCAACCATACCCACATACTCACCTTTTGAGTCGAATACTTCAGATGCAAAAGGCAATGTCTCCCCTTTGGCATCTAAACTTCTAATATAAAGTGCTTTTCCTGACTTGGTCACAAAATTAACTTTTGAGATTGATCCGGCATAAGGCGCAATGCGTTGACTACTGCCATCCAGCTCTACATCTAATGACATATTCTCAGGGTTTAAAACAATTTCATTTAAACGATAAGGGGTGACATAGGGGATCACGGCATAGCCTGATTTATTAATGGTTAAACCGTTGGTATTATTGACTTTAGCGCCTGTAGCGTCAGGAGCATATACTAAAACCATGGTTTGGCCTTGGTCTGGTCCAAAAAGTACACCCTCAGAGTGAGCAACAATATTGCCTCTTGCCGTTAATGATACTTGTTCGTACTGATCTGAAGTACTGTATGAGCCACCTAAGGTAGTAACGTTGGTACGGTATTGTACGTTGGTATTGAAGCTTGAGCTGTCTTTATAGTCTGTTGATACTGAAGCGCCATAGTTAAATCGATCGCCTATTACTCCACTCATGCCGACGGTGGTATTATCTTGAGTATGCGATGAATTTACATTTATAGAATTACGTTTAAAAGAAAGTGGTAATGATAATGTTAACAGGTATTCAGTATCGTTCTCACTCCTACTTGTCGAACTATTTTCTACCATTCTTCTAATGGCTGACACCCCATAGTTCAAATTCCGATAGTTATTACTATAACCGACCTGATATTGTTTGGTGGTTTCTTCACGATCCCAGTAATCTACCCAAGACCCAGTCGCATAGAGATTCCCCCAATCATTAGGCAACCCCTGATTTAACGTTATTTGAAGTTCGCTACGCTGTTTACCATAGTATTTAGAGCTTATGCCCTTTTTTTCTAATTCTTGAGCCAGTAAGGCATCACGCAGATTATAATAATTTTCTGTTGAATAACGATATGCGGCCAAGGTTAAGTTAGTATCTGTTGGTGTAATGAGCTTACTGTAACTGAGGCGGTAACTTTGTCCTACCTCTTTATCACGACGATCAAAATTTGCTTGAGAGTGCGTCATATCTAAAGCAACTGCCCCTATTGGTGTGGCAAATGCACTACCTAACGTCAACGCCGTATAATCTTCTGATCCTTGAAAGCCCCCATAAGCCGTTATACGATTATTAACACCCCGTTGATATTGACCTTGAACAATAAACGGATTCATATCTATATCAGTGTCACGAAATTGCCCCGTCATGACTGAATAACGACTCATACCTGGACGCAACATTTGTGCGACTGACGCATAAGGAATTGCGTATTTCTGAATATCGCCATTAGCTTCTAGAATAGAGACTTCTAGCTCTCCACCATAACCGGTAGGATATAGATCATTAATCTCAAAGCTTCCAGCAGCAACGGTAGTTTGGTAGATTAGTTGACCTTGCTGACGAATTTCAACTTTAGCATTGGTTTGAGCATTACCTCGAATTCTTGGTGCATAGCCAAGCATACTATTGGGTAGCATGCGGTCATCACTAGAAAATTCTGCACCACGATAACCAAATGAGTTGAATACCTCACCATTGGTAAAGCTATCACCAAGCGTTAATACACCTCTATACTGAGGAAATGCTCGCTGAGCATAAGTACTAATAGCGTCATAAGTTGATTGAGTGTCTTTGCTCTCAGTCTCATCCTCCCACTTCCACTGACCATTGTGACGAAATTGCCAGTCTGCAAAATTTGCACCTGTACTTAATGATACAAACGCATTGGTATTGTCTTCGCTATTTTCTATTTTATTATGAGCTTTATAGGCGCTCGCATTGTACGAGACAAATGCAGCATCAATACCACGATCCCAAACACTAGGGTCAACGTACCCTTGTGCATTTCTTTCCATGGCAATTTGTGGAATCGAGATATCAAATCTTAACTTTGAGGAGTCAAACTCATAAAAAGAATCCTGAACCCATTCACCCAGCTGTTGACAGTTTTTATTATTGACTGCCAGTCTTTCTTTAATAACCTCTGCTTTTATACCATATTCAAGCAATTGTTTTGAGGAAAAGCAGGTATATGCACTTTTATTATCTTCCGTATTTTTGAACGCTATTTGATGCTTGCCAAACCAGTTACCATTGATATAGACATCTACGTTGTAATCACCTGGTAAGATCGCATTAGCATATGTAAAACGTTTAATGTCGATGTTTTTAGCTTCACCGATTAGGAAATCTGAGTTAAATTCAGCTATTTTTTCAGTAGGTCCATTTTCAATATCACTGGCTGATGCCAATGTGGTTATGCCAAGAGTGATCACACAATACGCCAAACAGCATTTAAGATGCTGCTTAATATTTTTAGAAATATGCAAGGTGTGTTTCATAACACGGCCACTTTATTGAAAATATAATTTCTCTTTGAGATGACTCAATTTGAATAATAAAAACAAGACTTACTTAATCTTATGAGTGACTCTTCCGCCATAATCATTAATGGTGGTAAACGTCATATTTTGTGTATTAGAGCTTTTTAATAGAACGCTCTGTTCAGAAAAAGGCTTTAGCATCAATCCTTCTGACAAAATATCAATGGTTTTGCCTGCGTTCTCTTGGGTAATAGAGGTGATTGTTATATAAAAAGGAGTTGGATTTTTGGCTAGGAGATTAGAACCTGTGCTGCTCCACTGAATTTTTTCAGGAGCTAGAACAACATCTTGTTTTATACCGCTAGGACGATAAAACAACTTGATACGTGAGCGAACAGCTAATTGTAAGAAATTATCAGGAGCTGCTGTTTTGTCTTGTGCTGAAGGTTTTGGTGGTATATCTAATACGTTTAACCAAAACAAGCTTTCTTCTGTCTTACTTAATGTATTCACGGTAGGCAAACTCATGATACGTATAAATTGACTTTTTTCCCCCTCCACACGTGAAATAGGTGGCGTAAGAATAAAAGGCGCTTTTGATTGATCAGGGGTTGAATTTGGATCACCTTCATCAATCCATACTTGGACCAAAGAGGGGTTTTTTCCATCATTACTTAATTGCAGCGTAACCTCACGCGCATCAGAAGGATAAACCGCACGTGTCCCATGAATAATAATTTCTGCATGAACTAAACTGATAGGTGTTAGAAGTGTGATTAAACAGATTTTATAAAACAGCTGTTTTACAGACATAAATTTCTCTCTACCTAAAATTAAAAAAAAGAGCTAGGCCTGTTACTTCTCCTAGCTCTTTTTAATCTAGTAAAAGATTACTGATAAATAATTGTATATTTTACAGTTGTTGCAACACTACCAGGAGTTGAAGCACCAGTAGCATAGTACTGTGCATAGTAGTTAAGATCTGCTGAACCAGCACTGCTTACATCTACTAATTGTGAGTTAGTCTGTACACCACCAGCACCTGCAGCTAATACTGGAATAACAGCATTGTTTGAACCTAGCAATTGGACCTGAACATTAGTGGCTGTTCCAGTCGCGTTGTTTAAACGACCAGTATTGAAATCAACAGTTGCACCGGGCTCGAAATAAGTCGCAACTTTACTACCAGCTGTACAATCAGTCAGATTAATAGTAAATGGCGTGCGACCTGCAACATCACCAGTGTTTGCTAATACTTGCTGAGAAACCGTAGGAAGTGTGACTGTGAAATCTTTACCTTGTGCGCTATTAACCGTACAAGTCTTGTCTGTTACCTGACCATTGATTGTAATAGTACCATCAGCTGCAAAAGCAGTAGAAGTTGCTAATACTAATAATGGAATCGCTAATAAAATCTTTTTCATAGTTATTACCCTCGAAATTATATTTGTAACTTTAGATCAAGGTATTTTACTTAAAATATATAAATAAGTAAACATTGGTAATAACTTATCTATTTTCATTAATTAACAAGTATATGATATTAAAGGAAAATATTTATTTCATTACTAGAAATAGGGCTTTTTTCCTAATTTACTGATTAACAAAAGTTTATTAATATACCCTAGAAAAAACCGTTTAAACCATTAAATATGCCGTTCGTCCTATACATTATTGACATAACAGAAATAATGTGCGCATACAAAATTAATCTAAGGTTCTAATATGGGTATATCCCAAGGGAACCAGTCATTTCACCCTCTAAACCTATTAACAGACTACTTAAAACAGACTGTTAATAGGGAATCACTTTTATTAGACCGTGTCTAATGACTCATAAATAGCCATCATTCACACTAAAGTTGCCCAATCAATACTGCGTGACAAATGCCGCTAAGGCACTAACTTATGCAAGAGGTCCATTAACAAGCGATTTATCTGCCATCTCATTAGCCATCAATAATGCTTGGTATAAGCTGGTCGCACTTGCACCCCCTCGCCCTGCTAAATCAAGCGCTGTACCATGATCAACCGAGGTACGAATATAAGGCAACCCCAAGGTAAGATTGACGGTATCGCCAAAGCCGTGCGATTTGAGCACTGGCAAACCTTGATCATGATACATAGCAATCACTGCGTCACAATTCGCCAAATGCCTTGGGGTAAATAAGGTATCCGCTGGCATCGCCTCTGATATATCGACCCCTGCATTGATAAACTCTTGCAGCACGGGATTGATAATCTCAATTTCCTCAGTGCCTAAATGCCCGCCCTCGCCTGCATGAGGATTGAGACCACAGACCAATATACGCGGCTGGCTTAAGCCAAATTTCTCGTGCATATCGTCAATAACAATTTGCACCGTTTGGCGTACATTATCAGCAGTGATGGCAGCAGGGACATCTTTTAGTGCTAAATGGGTGGTGACAAGCGCCACTTTCATCGCTTGATTAGCAAGCATCATCACGACTTTCTCACAGCCACTTTGCTGCATAAAAAACTCGGTATGACCACTAAACATGGTGCCATCGAGCAGTTTAATATCGGCATCTATTAAGGCAGATTTTTGCAATGGACCTGTGACGATAGCAGCAACTGTCTTGTTGATCGCTAACTTATGGGCGATGTCCAATTGCTTGGCAACCATCGCCGAATTGCGCGTATTAATTTGCCCGCAGACAACTGGTTCAACACAAGGCGTATTTAGCAAAATAAACGCATTATCATTATTAGCATTAGTATCAGTTTGCTGTGATATTTGCTCTATAAAATTATCGGCTGCTATGTCTAAATCGACCGTTTTCCAAGTCGGACAAGTCTTTAATACCCCTGCTTTGACAAGCACACTTACGCGCGTCTGCATCGCTTCACTATCGGCAGTGATCCAAATTGGACGGGCAAAATCTTGCAGTTTACCCTCAGCTGCCAGCATCAGCACGATATCCATACCGATACCCGCCGGCTCACCCGTTGTGATTAATAATGGCAATTTTTTTTGCATAGTGAAAACATCCTATTGTGACATTAAGATTTTGATTTATTTATATTTTTTATTAGAAAAATCAATTTTCATCGTTAAGTCTAACCTTAAACATTCTAGCTCATCAAAGACGGTGTTTTTATAGATAATTACTTATAACGTCCGAAAAAAGGGCAGAATGTGTTAAACTTTCGCCTTTCATTGTAGCATTTACTAGCAAGCATTGAGACCACGTTTGGTACCTCTATCATAACTGTGCGTCGCCTTTGTTTTGTTGCATCATTACTAAAATAAAAACCTTACCACATACCCATCTATACCTTTTTTATAGCATTTTTATACCGACTTTTGACACATTAGGCACCCATGGCAGACAACGAAAAAACCGACGACTTACTCAATCAGACACCGCCGCACAATATCGATATTGAAAAGGCTTTGTTGGCGTCTTTGATGAGTATTGAAGAGGCGTACGATAAAATTGCAGATATCGTCACCAAAGACGATTTTTATGCGGGGCGGCACCAGTATATTTTTGATGCGATTGCGCATTTAGCAGCAGTCAATGAACCTTACGATACGGTCATGGTGCATGATTGGTTGGAGGCACAAAAACTGCTAAAAAGCGCGGGCGGTGACAGCTATTTGGCCGATATTTTGAGCCAAAGTCCCGCTACCTTGTTTAACTTAACCGCTTACGCCCAGCGCGTACGTGAACTCTCGACCTTGCGCCAGCTGATTACCACGGGTAATGAGATGCTAACCCTTGCCTACAATCCAAAAGACCAAACGGTCAGCGATATTTTGGACAATGTTGAGGGCAAAATTTTTAGCATTAATGAGCAGCATAACAAGCGCGCAGAGCAACGTGGCCCCGTTGGTATTACCTCGGTGTTGACCAATGTCATTGATAAAATTCAAGAGTTAAAGTCAAACCCTGACGGCATGATTGGCTTGCAAACGCCATTTGTTGAGTTAAACAATAAAACCCAAGGTTTACAAGCGGGCGATTTGATTATCGTTGCGGCGCGTCCGTCTATGGGTAAAACCACCTTTGCGATGAACTTGGCAGAAGGCATTTTATTTAACGAAGATTTACCCGTGGTAGTATTTTCAATGGAGATGCCAGCCGAGTCCATCGTCATGCGTTTACTATCGTCTTGGGGCGCGATTAATCAGACGCACCTGCGTTCTGGGCAAATGAACGAAGATGAATGGGCAAAAATGATGAATGCCATTCAGCATTTGCAATCTAAGCATTTGTATATCGATGACAGCACGGCCCTGCCGCCATCAGAGCTGCGTTCGCGCTGCCGCCGTATTGCCAAAAACCATGACGGCAAACTTGGTGCTATCGTCGTCGATTATCTACAATTAATGAAAGTACCGAGCCTTGACGGCAACCGCGTGGGTGAAATCTCGGAGATTTCTCGCAGCTTAAAAGCCTTGGCTCGCGAGCTTGGCTGCCCCGTCATCGCTTTATCACAGCTTAACCGCAGTCTAGAAAACCGTCCTAATAAGCGCCCTATCATGTCGGATTTGCGCGAGTCGGGTGCGATTGAGCAGGATGCCGATTTGATTATGTTTATTTATCGCGATGAGGTTTATAATGAAAACTCAGACCACAAAGGCGTGGCTGAAATCATCATTGGTAAACAGCGTAACGGCCCTATTGGTACCATACGCTTGGGCTTTGAAGGACAATTTACCCGCTTTATCAACTTGACGCCAGAATACTATCAAAACGTCAGCTTTGAAAATGATGAGTAATCGGCTGAGTAAAGAATAAACCAAACGAACGTTACGCTTAATCAGCAATTACCCATAAAACTAGCCAGTGCGTCATCAGCCAAATTGATGACGCACTGGCTTTATTGCTTTACCACGTGACTCGTAAAACCATTTGATTGATTAAACCGTTTTACTAATAAAAATAACTTTGCTAATAAAGAAGGCCATTATGCGTACCATTACAATTAAGCCAGCCGCCATCACTCATAATTTGGCTCAAGTTAAAAAACTGGCGCCAAAATCCAAAGTTCTGGCTATGGTCAAAGCCAATGCTTACGGTCATGGCGTCGCAGCCGTCTTGCCAGCATTGCAAAATGGTGAGCAACAGGCAGATGGTATCGGTATTGCAACCTTGATGGAAGCATTGGAAGCGCGGCAATTGGGCTGGCATAAAACCATCGGACTTATTGAGGGCGCATTTACCAAGGATGAGTGGCAGCTAGCGATCCAGCACGATATTAGCTGCGTGATTCATCATGAGCCGCAACTGATATGGGCATTAGAAAATACTCCGCCTGCTACTAGCGCCACTCGAGTGGTTTGGCTGAAATACAATACTGGCATGAACCGTCTAGGCTTTAACGACCAAACGCTTATTCCAGCAGCCAAACGCTTGCACGAAGCCGGTTATCAGCTTATTTTGACCACCCATTTTGCCAATGCCGATGACCAAAATCATCCACTAAACACCATTCAAATCCAGCGCTTTAACGATATGCTGCATATTTTAAGAGAAACCATCAGCAGCGATATAAAAGGCTCTTTGTGCAACTCGGCGGGTATTGTCAATTTCCCCGAGCATCATCACGATTGGGTACGTCCGGGCATCATGCTCTACGGCAGTACACCTGTCATTGACAAAAGCGCCCATGATTTGGACTTACAGCCAGCGATGGAATTTAGCGCGCAGATTATTGCGCTACAAACGGTCAACGCGGGTGACGGCATCGGCTATGGCAGCCGCTGGACAGCTGCGCAAAATACTAAAACGGCATTGGTCAGTATCGGATATGGCGATGGTTATCCACGGGTGATTGATAATAATGCTTACGTTTTAGTCATCGATGCCAAAAATTACCAACGCTATCCATGCGCGGTAATCGGACGAGTAGCCATGGATATGATTGTCATTGATGTCAGCGCTGTTCCAGAAAGTGCGGCTTTAAATAGCAAGGTGATATTGTGGGGTGATGCGCCGCACGTCGATGAAGTCGCCGCCCATGCTGGTACGATTAGCTATGAGCTGCTATGCCGCCTAAGCGCGCGGCCAAATCGAAAAATGGCAGAGTCATAATCGCTAGAGTGTAAGGTAAGGACGGTTTGCCAAACGGGCGAAGCACTGCTGAAGCATGGCAAATTGGACATTTACATTAAGCCCAATTGCGCTATACTAAAAGTTTGTTGTCGCCCCAGTACATGCATTGACGCGATATGATTGCTGACTGACAACGTAACATTTTTCATCGATTGTGATCGACTGCTAGGATTACTATGAGTTTGCGCCATTTTTTGACCTTATCTGATTTAACCAAACAAGAACTAGAAAACCTCATCAAACGCGCTTGTGAATTGCGCAAAATGCAACACGCTGGCGAGATTTATCAGCCCTTTGTTGGGCGCACGCTTGGTATGATTTTTGAGAAATCATCCACCCGTACGCGTATCTCATTTGAGACTGGCATGGGTCAGTTTGGCGGCAGTGCTATCTTTTTATCACCAAATGACACCCAGCTTGGTCGCGGTGAGCCGCTAGAAGACTCCGCTCGCGTTATCTCAAGCATGGTCGATATCATTATGATTCGTACCTTTGGGCACGAAAAAGTTGAAACCTTTGCTGAATACTCAAGCGTTCCTATTATCAACGCCCTAACCGACGAATTCCATCCATGCCAGCTGCTTGCCGATATGCAGACGTATTATGAGCATCGCGGCAGTATCGAAAATAAAATCGTTACTTGGGTTGGTGATGGCAACAATATGTGCGCCTCCTACATGCAAGCCGCCAATCAGTTTGGCTTTGAGCTACGCGTCGCCGCGCCCTACGGTTTTGAGCCTGACCCTGAGCTGATGAAACGCTTCTCGCATTGCGTGAGCTTGGTCGAAGATGTACAAGAGGCAGCAAAAGATTCAAACTTAATCGTCACCGATGTATGGGCAAGCATGGGACAAGAGTCCGAACAAAACACTCGCGCCCGTCGTTTTGCGCCCTATCAAGTCACGCCATCACTGCTTGATAAAGCCGACCCTGAAGTGGTGTTTATGCACTGCTTGCCTGCGCATCGCGGCGAAGAAATCTCCCACGATATGCTCGATGATCCGCGCTCAGTGGTTTGGGACGAAGCGGAAAACCGCTTACATGCGCAAAAAGCCTTGATGGAATTTTTATTAAAAGACAAAATTAAGCTACCTGCCTAAAAATATAGTACTCTAATGTGAAAAAGATACAGCGAGGCTGGGATGAATTTTTTGCAGCCTCTGTTGACGTAGGCACAGCAAACAAGAAAAATTTACCCCAGTCTCGCGTTATTAAATAATGTATTTATTTTATTTAGCATCGACTATAAGCTGTTAAAAAGCACAACTTGAGATTTTGCTAAACCAGTAGGTATAAAATTAACAGATACAAAAAAGGCAGCGCATATTTTAATGCCCTGCCTTTTTTATGGTTTACGGTTTATTGATTACGGCTTTATTTAGCGTAAACCTAATCCATTTACAATTTATCGCGTCAAAGTCGTCACGCCATCATTGCCCGCTCTAAGCAATACATCGGCTTGGTTGGCGGCAAAAATTCCATTACAAACCACACCAACGATATTATTTAACTCTTGCTCAAACGCTAACGGATTACTCACATCCAAATCATAGGTATCTAAAATCACATTGCCATAATCAGTGACAAAGTCTTCACGATAAACAGGCTCACCGCCTAATCGGGCTAGCTGCCTTGCCACATACGAGCGCGCCTGCGGTAGCACTTCAATCGGTACGGGAAACTCGCGCCCCAAGCATTGCACACTTTTGCTTTCATCAACCATGCAAACAAACTTATTGGACGCTGCGGCGACTATTTTTTCACGCGTTAGCGCGCCGCCGCCACCTTTAATCAATTGCAAATGCTCATTTACCTCATCAGCGCCATCGATATAAACATCAAGCTGACCGGCAAAGTTTAAATCGACGATGTCGATACCCAAGGCGCGCAGCTTATCTTCGGTGACCTGTGAGCTTGCAACCGCGCCAGCAAGTCTTAACGTCGGCAGCAGCTCAATCAGACAGTTGACCGTACTGCCCGTCCCTACCCCAAGTATCATGTCATCTTCGATATAGCGGAGGGCAGCTTTGGCTGCGGCTTGCTTTTGTGCTTGCTGATCACTCATCATAAATCCTTGGAAAAATAAACGTATCACTTTGAGACAGGTAAAACGATAAAAGAAGTAAAATGCGCGCTTATTATAACCGATGGCTTTATAGGATGTTAGCGTAAATCCTATTCTAAATACTCATTATCTCTTCTCATTGCAATCATTACAAAAACTCCCTACTGCGCAGTCCCCACAAATTTGCAATTGTGTCTTGCAAGATAGTGAAAATCAGCATAGGCTAATCTATTTCGTTTTTGTGCTTGGTTTATGGCGATTTATAGCTACTTATCTTATGTAGCTGGCTAGTTATAAATACCTACTTTTAAACCATTTGCACTTTTTCATTTATCTTCACACTGTTTAGGAATCATTATGCTGTCACACTGGGTACGAGCCATCTTGCAAGCCACCGTTTATGACGTTGCCATTCAAACACCACTTGAAGCTGCTCCAAAGCTGACCCAGCGTTTTGCCAATGATATTCGATTTAAGCGCGAAGATTTGCAACCGGTTAAATCCTTTAAATTGCGCGGTGCGTATAATCGTATTAGCCAGTTGAGCGATGCGCAAAAAGCGCGCGGCGTCATTTGTGCTTCGGCAGGTAATCATGCGCAAGGTGTTGCCTACTCTGCCCGTAAGCTTGACTTGAATAACATCATTGTGATGCCAACCACCACACCGGATATTAAAGTCGATGCGGTACGCGCGCTGGGCGGTAACGTCGATTTGCATGGCGACAGCTTTGATGAAGCAAATCGCTATGCAATCAATCGTGCTGAGACGGAGGGCTTAACCTTTATTCCGCCTTATGATGATGAATTGGTCATTGCCGGACAAGGCACTATTGGTCTGGAATTAACCCAGCAGTGGCGCAACATGGATTATGTTTTCGTTGCGGTGGGCGGCGGTGGTTTGGTTGCTGGCGTGGCGGCATTTCTAGGTGAAGTAGCGCCGCATGTTAAAGTCATCGCGGTCGAAGCAGAACAATCCGCTTCTCTTAAAGCGGCACTTGAAGCCAATGAGCGCGTCAAGCTTAAGCAAGTTGGCTTATTCGTTGATGGCGTGGCCGTTGCCCAAATTGGCGAATTGCCTTTTGAGGTCGTACGGATGCAAAAAAGCGATGCCTCAGGTCCCTTAGTCGAGACTGACGTTGTTACCTGTACAAACGATGAAGTCTGCGCGGCAGTAAAGGATATCTTTGAAGAAAACCGTAGCATCGTTGAACCTGCCGGCGCCTTGTCCGTTGCGGGCATGAAAAAATATATTGAAGCCAATAATTTACAAGGTAAAAACTGCGTTGGTATCATCTGCGGCGCCAACATGAACTTTGACCGTCTGCGCTATATCGCTGAGCGTACGGAGATTGGTGAGAAAAAAGAAGCGATCTTTGGCGTGACCATTCCTGAGCAAACGGGCGCTTTCTTAAACTTCTGCCGCAGCCTGCATGGCCGTAACATCACTGAGTTTAACTACCGCGCTGATAGTAAAAAATCGCCAGACTCGATGGAGCCTGCGTCAATATTTGTCGGTATCGCTCTAAAAGAAGGCGAGAAAGAGCGTCAAACGATTAGCGCCCAGTTGGCAGCCGATGGCTATCAAGCACATGATTTAACCGATGATGATATTGCCAAATCTCATATTCGTTATTTGATTGGCGGTCATGCCCATGTCGAAAATGAGCAGTTATTAAGTGTGGTTTTCCCAGAACGTCCGGGCGCACTGCTAACTTTCTTAGAAAAACTGGGCGATGACTTTAATATTACCTTATTCCATTATCGCAATCATGGTGCCGCTGAAGGTCGTGTATTGGTTGGCTTACAAGCCTCTGAGGGCAACTCTCGCCAGCTACAAGATGCGCTTCTTGATATTGGTTATGACTGCACCATGCTCAATGGCAATATCGGCTATCAGTTGTTTTTAAAGTAGGTTTTTAAAACAAACTCTAAAAACAAATTTTTAGCAATAACGATGACAGCACAATGACAACATAGGGTAAGCGGCTTATTTAACTAAAATTGGCCGCTTACTAATATTGAGGGTCCTATGGCATGTACCGAGGTCTTATTGGCTTTAAACTTTCTATTTATCTATACGAGCCGCTTTTTAATGACTTTAATCGCTTAGCGCTCTTTTAATTCCCAAAAAAACCACCATTATTATCTTAGTTTATTGATATTTATGAGGTTTTGATGAGTAAACACAATAAAAACCACAATCAGCCGAGCCATAGCCAACCAGATACGGTGCGTATGCGGCTTGATAAATGGTTATGGGCCGCACGCTTTTATCGCACCCGCACCCTTGCTAAAGAAGCCATCGAGAGCGGACGCGTCCATTACGCTGGGAGCCGCGTAAAAACCAGTAAAGAGATTGCCGTTGGTGATGAACTCAGTATTCGCCAAGGCTCAGCCACCGCGATGACTGAAAAAACAGTGATTGTCGAAGCGCTAAGCGCACAGCGTGGTAACGCGACGGCCGCCCAAGTGCTGTATTCTGAGACTGAGGAAAGCGTAGAGCGCCGCGCCTATTATGCCGAACAGCGCAAACTTGCCAATCTTGCCCGTCCTGATAATAAACCCAATAAAAAAGAGCGTCGTGATTTGCAGCGCTTTAAAAGCAAGCAAGACTAAAGGCTGCGAGGTTTAACAGCTTGCTATTATTGACTGCTTTAGCAGCTTGCTATCATTGACTGCCTAGCGTGACCCTGTTGTTTTACCTCTACCCTTGCCATTCACCGTATTAACCGTTACGCTGACAGCCCATTAATTTACTCGATAACATGCTAAGCAACCGCATTAACCATGCTGGTCTTGATAGCATGTTTTTTTGTTGTGATAAAAGGTCATTATATGCCAATTAAAGCGTCTACTCCTTCCTCTGTTCTAGTGGTTTGTTTGGGCAATATTTGCCGCTCCCCAACTGCCGAAGAGATTTTCCGTCAGCAAGCAGCGATTGCTGGACTGGCGATGAAAGTGGATTCGGCAGGGACGGGAGACTGGCACATCGGTCATGCGCCAGACGAACGTGCGCAGCGCCATGCCAAAGCCCATGGTTATAACATCAGTAAATTGGTCGCGCGCCAAGTAAGCGCTGATGACTTCCGCAATTTTGATTTGATTTTGGCGATGGATGCGCAAAACTTAGCCGACCTAAAAGCCATCAAAGACAGCATCAGCGATACAGAGGGCAAACTTGCCAAACTGGCGCTATTTAGCGAAGAAGATCCGACTTACGGCGGCGATGATGTGCCAGATCCTTATCAAGGCGACGCCGATGATTTTGAAGAAGTGATTGAACGGATCGAATCTAGTGCCCAAGCTTGGATTGAAAGCTGGAAAACCGCTTAGCGATAAAGCGTTATATTTCTGCACCTTTACGCCCTGTATCCTTTATAATAAACGCCGCATTACTTTTTGTTTATTTGCCCCATAGGCTATGTTATGACCTCAGCTTTACGCCTCGATTCTAATGCACAACCTACGACATCAACCAAACTAGCGGATGACTTACCGCAAGTTCAGTCAGCCGATTTGTCCCATAATGATTTGTCCCATAGCAATACTATGGCTCTGTCATGTATAGCAGATGAGGTCGTCATGCTAACGGATGAGGCGCAACTTGATGCCTTTATGGCAAACTATGTAAAAGAGGCGTCTAATAAGCCGTTATTTGTACTCTCGGGCGGCAGCAATGTTCTATTACCGGCGCAATTAAACACTATCGTCTTACGTCCGCAAATGCGCGGTGTCACTGTGACTGCGCAGACAGACCGTCACGTCGATATCGAGGTAATGGCGGGTGAAAACTGGCATGACTTGGTGCTGCATACGGTGGCTAAAGGTTGGTATGGACTTGAAAATCTGGCATTGATACCGGGCCTGACGGGCGCGGCGCCCATACAAAATATTGGCGCTTATGGTGTGCAATTAGAAGATTGCCTGCAGTACGTACGGGCTTATCACCTGCCAACCCAAACTTGGCATCATCTAACAGCAGCAGACTGCGAATTTGGCTATCGCGACAGTATTTTTAAACGCGCGCCTAATACGTGGCTAATCAGCCGCGTGGGTTTTCGTTTACATACTGATGCTAGCAGAATCCTTGCCAGCTATGGCGATGTGCAAACGGTTGCGCAGCGCTATGCTAGAGAGCAAGGGCGCAGTCAGCCTACTCCCGCTGACGTCATGCAGGCAATTATCGATATTCGCCAGCAAAAGCTGCCCGACCCCAAACAGCTCCCCAATTGCGGCAGTTTTTTTCAAAACCCTATTATTCCGCAAGCGCAATTTACCGCGCTACAAGCGGCTCATCCTAGCATCGTTGGCTATCCAATGCCTGACGCCACAGTTAAAGTTGCAGCTGGTTGGTTAATTGAACAGGCTGGACTGAAGGGTCATGGTCTGGCACCGATTGTCACCCATCAACAGCAAGCGTTGGTGCTGACCAATCACAGCCCATATCAAGCAACGCAAGCAGATGTGGCAAAGGCGCAGCAGCATATCGCGGCTATTGTATATAAAAAATATGCGATTCAATTGTCGCGCGAGCCAGTGTGGGTAAATGCTGACGGCTCTATCGGATATGATGAGCATGTGGTCTAAGCGATCATGGTCTAGGCGCTTATGGCGCTCTTACTTACGTTCAGCTGAGCGGATGATAAAGCTGTTTCGTATTATCAATGCCACCTTTTTACTTGGCTCAACGGCGGTTATTCTCGTCCTTATCAGTTTATTTACCCCGCTATTTTCACAAGCGGTAGTGTATATCTTGGGTCATTTACCTTTGCCAAAAGTGCCGCCAGCCGCCATGAGCTCTCCGCCAACTGCTTATGTGGTCTTAGGCGGCGGTCTGACCAATGACAATAACAATCAAACTATCCTCAATAGCTATAGTCTCAATCGCGCTCGTACGGCGGCAACTGCCTATCACGATTTGCCGCTGCCTATCGTCCTCAGTGGTGCTGAGGCGCCTTGGCTCGGTCAATGGCTTATCGACCATGGTATTGATGGTTTGATTAGCGAAAATGCCAGCATGAATACCTGCGAAAATGCCCGTTTTACCGCCAAGCGTATTCCTCTGTATCATGTTTATCTTATCACTGATAGCTACCATATGGCGCGAGCAAGAAGGCAGTTTGCCCTAAACGGTATCAATAGCACACCGATCAATGCTCCTTTACCGGTGCAGCGCGATTGGATGGAGCCGGCGCAAAATTTAAGCCATTCGCGGCGCGCGGTTTATGAAATCGCCGCTTACTTACGTGATGTGATACGCCCGCAAGCAAACTGTCGTCATGCCAACGATGTGACCTCGCAGCAGCTGTTAACCCCTAGAGGCAACGTCGTCAAGACGCCTACTGAATAGCGTCAATTTGAAAGCTATCGTGGATTCACTTTAAAACAGATATAGAGGCAACTGGGATAAATTTTTTTTCGTAGCCTCTGTGATAGCAACAATCAAGGAAAATTTATCCCAGTTGCATATAACGGTTAACGTATCGATTTTATCTTGAACTGACTGTACTAACCTGCCATTGCCACATTTATCTTACTGTGGCTTTATCTGCCCGCTCACCATTGGACGCTATAGACCATTTATGGCACTTGCGATAAGTGTATAATATAAGAAACGGCTATTTAAGAGGTTTGCCATGCTCAGTATGTTTTTATTAATTCCCTTAAGCTTAATGCTGTTCGTGGTCGCCATTTGGGCAGTGCGCTATGCGGTCAAATCAAACCAATTTGAAGATTTAGACAACGCCTCACAGCGTATAATTTTGGATGACCGTCAAGAACGTCGGCAGATAATTCAAGCTCATGAGCTTAGCGAACAGGCGCCTCAAACCAATGATACGGCTGCAAATGACAAGGTCGATGTCAGTATTGATAAGGGTATGGTTGATAACAGCATTGTTGATACGTCTAATAGTGATTCAACTCACGCGGATATCGCAACGGTTAAACAAACAGATAACGACAAATAAAGACGCAAAAATGCAGCCTTTTCTATCTCACTTATGCGTGTTTACCTTAACTCTTTTCGTTAAATAAAATGTTAAGGCAAGTCCGCTCTTTCCTCATTTTAGGAGTTACGCCCCATGACCACAGCTTTACTTGTTGCGGCATTATTTATGGGATTTTTTGGTTCACCGCATTGTTTAGGTATGTGCGGCGGTCTGGTCGCGGCATTTAGTTTATCGATGAAAGATGTAAGCCCTGCTAAACGCCGCGCTTTGATAGCCACTTATCATTTCGGGCGCTTAAGCAGTTATGCATTTTTGGGTCTAATCGCTGGATTAGTTGGTACAACTGTACTTGCACCTTTAATGACCAGCAATAATATACCGCGTATTTTACTCGGCTTGGTACTGGTGTTTGTTGGGGTCACGATGCTGGGCGCCCCATTTTTGGCCAAGCTTGAGCGCGTCGGTATGCGCTTTTGGCAGTTTCTCAGCCCGCTGCGACAAAAAGTTTTTCCGCTGAATACCTTTCCACGCGCCTTAGCAGCAGGCCTGTTATGGGGCTTTCTACCTTGCGGTTTGGTTTATGGCGCTCTACTGATTGCCGTTGTTGCGCACAACCCACTAGGCGGCGCGGTATTGATGTTTGTTTTTGGTTTAGGAACCGTACCGATGTTAGTTGCTACCCATGAAACAGTTGGTTGGTTGCGAAAGCACATTGGCCGCATGCGTTTAAGACAAATTAATGGCGCTATCATGGTTGTATCTGGCTTAGCGGTTGCTTTTGCTCCTATCGCAATGTCTAGCCTGCATGGTGGGCACGGCGGCGCTGGTCATCAGCACGGACAAATGAATCATGACAGCCACTCTGCTATGATGGCAGATGGCGATGATTCCTCTGAAGCAACAGCGACCACAGCCCATCATAATATGAACCACATGAATCACGAGATGACGCCTGTTACGCATGACATGAATGATATGAATAATACGATGGATCACAGTATGCATAATATGGAATCTAATGCGGCTCACGACATGAATCGCAGTATGAACCATATGACAGATGAGCAAGAAATGAATAGCCATCATCACGAAGCTATGCCAGAATCTTCTCAGTAGCAGTATAAAACTCATTATCAATCTATAAAAAAACCCTTAACATCTCAATGACGTTAAGGGTTTTTTATGCAGTAATGTTATTAAGCAGCACTTATTAAGCAATATTCACTAAAACAAGCGTTGCTTTAATAATACTATTCTTGCCATTGCTCAAGGCTAAACTTAGTATCTAAATGCTTTTCTAATGCGGGAATATTAAAAGCATCATCTTCACTAACAAAGCTGATACTGATACCCGTTTGCCCAGCGCGGCCAGTACGACCAATACGGTGGACGTAGTCATCTGGCTGATCTGGCAAAGTATAGTTAACCACATGACTGATATCATCGACATGGATACCGCGCCCCGCCACATCGGTTGCTACCAAAATGGAAGCATGGCCATCTTTAAAGCGTTGTAGATATTTTTCGCGCTTTTGTTGAATGACATCACCCGATAACATCACGATTTTATGCGCTTGCCGCAGCTTATGGTATAAGCGCTTTACTTGGTCTTTACGATTGGCAAAAACGATGACTTTTTCTACGGCGTTATCACTGATGATACGCTGCAATGCTGCTAGTTTTTGATCTTCGGTTAATAGGTAAAAATGCTGATCGACCAACTCACTGGTCTTATGCTCAGGCTCAATCTCCACAAACTCTGGCTCATGTAGCCAGCGATAAGCGAGGTTCATCACATCTTGGTTAAAGGTGGCAGAAAACAGCAAGCTTTGGCGATCGGTATTGGGCGGCATACGTCCGACCAAACGCTTGATATCTGGGATAAAACCCATGTCCAGCATGCGATCCGCTTCATCTAATACCAATACTTCGACGCGATCCAGATAAACCATGCCTTTGTGCATTAGGTCAATCAAACGACCGGGCGTGGCAATTAAGATATCGATATACTGGCGCTCAAGCTCGTGCTGCTGGGTTTCATAATTGGTACCACCCATAATACAGACGCTATGCAGCGAGGTATATTTGGTCAGGGCAATACAGTCATCAAATATCTGCTGAGCAAGCTCACGCGTTGGTGCCATGACAACGGCACGCGGCTCACCCAAGTAGCGCTTTTCATCGGCGGCAAAAGGACGTTTAAGCAGTGCTTCCATAATAGTCAGTAAAAACGTTGCCGTCTTGCCAGTGCCCGTTTGTGCCTGTCCGATAGCATCTTGATTTGCCAATGTATGCGGTAGTATTTGTGCTTGAATTGGCGTCAATTCGGTAAATCCCAAATCTTTTATGGCGCGCAAAGTAGCATCTGATAGCGGCAAATCCGTAAACGTCTTAAAAGTACTCAAAAAAATATCCTTTTGTATAAATCGCTTGTCTGTCATAAATAACTTGTCTGTGTTAACAAATAATGAGCGCATCATTTGTTATCTTTAATCAGGTAAGTGATAAAACCTGCAAGTATAAAAAAAGCCAAGCCCTGCGCCTAAACTTACCGAATATGCTGCGTTCAACCAAGCATAGGTAAGACAAGACGGGCTTGACTCAGTAGTATATCAGTAGTTTGTACAGACATTATAGCTGAACGGCGCTAATGACTGTAGCAATTACTCTTCTACTTTTCTGACTTCTTCAGCTTGCAGACCTTTATCGCCTTCTACAACGCTAAACTCAACCTTTTCGCCATCTTTTAAAGAGCGATAACCATCACCTTGGATCGCACGGAAATGGACAAAAATATCTTCGCCGCTGTCACGTTGAATGAAACCAAAGCCTTTTGAGTCATTAAACCACTTAACGATACCTTGCTCACGAGCTGACATAATATTACTTCCTAAAAAGTTTCCTTAACCCCAAATTCCTTTGCGACATTGCATATAAACGGGGTTGAAGATTATGAAATCAAAATGTAAGAGTACTACTCTACATACCATCATCTGAACCTAAAGCGTTTTACTACTCTCTTTATGCTTCAGCGTATAGTAAATTTACTATGACCAGTATAAGCTCATCCTAACATTGCTTTAAGCAATTCAATAATTAGCCCAACTGAATTTAGCAACAAACAAGTAATATTTGTTGCGTAAAAAATATCATAGCATGGGTTTTTGGCAACATAAAGACTTTTAACATGATTTTTAGCGCTTAGGGGGAATTTTCATGTTATTTTTTATAACAGCCCTTCTAAGCTATTATGATGAAGGGCTAAAACGTTTCTTATTTATGAATTTAATTGCTTAAAAACTTTAAAAAGCGCGTTTTTATAATATTATGTCGCTTGTCCCTTTAATAGCTTGTCCCTTTAATAATAAATATAACAACCAATTTCCCTTAGTAACGATAGAGTCCATTATGACCACCACTTCTCAGTCAGCA
Source organism: Psychrobacter sp. UBA5136 (assembly GCF_002414005.1). GTDB lineage: Bacteria > Pseudomonadota > Gammaproteobacteria > Pseudomonadales > Moraxellaceae > Psychrobacter. The sequence continues at coordinate 30,262 of NZ_DHYG01000067.1, read as the reverse complement.
GCGACAGACAAAGCGTCACAACAAGATAGCCATCAAACTTTGACGCATAAATTATTACTTATCAACGGCGTTAATTTAAATTTACTTGGTAAACGTGAGCCTGAAATTTATGGTCATACCACCCTTGCTGATATTGAAAAAAATTTGCTCGCGCGCGCAGCCAGATATGGGGTTGAGCTGATTTGCGTCCAATCCAATCATGAAGGCAAGCTTGTCGATGAGATTCAATATTACGGGCTTTTGGCGGAGGCGGCCGCGCAAGTAGACGCCATCATTATTAATCCCGCCGCCTTTACTCATACCTCGGTTGCGCTGCGCGATGCGCTGCTGGCAACCCAAAAACCCTTTATCGAGGTGCATTTATCCAATGTTCACGCTCGTGAGCCGTTTCGGCAGCACTCTTATTTAAGCGATGTGGCCGTCGGCGTCATTTGCGGCTTAGGGCATTTGGGTTATCAGATGGCCTTGGATTATTTTCTGACCCATACTTATGCTCTAAAATTAGACCGCTAATTTAGCTATTATGATTTTTATCTGCATAGAGATTATGACAAAATAGCTATATGCAAAATAGTTACAGGGCAAAGCAGTTATCTGTCAAAATAGGCATACGACAAATATCATTGACGTAGCGATTAGGTTGCTTTTGGCACACTTTTGGCACATTAGTCAAACAGCAATTGTATGAGTAAAATAATAACATTAGGGCATAAAAAACAACCCACAATATGGTGATATGAATGGCAAAATCGTCCGGAAAACGCTTTATGAAACTCGCTGGCATGACCGCAAGTATTGCCGGTAAAGCTGCTAAAAACTCATTAAAGCATCTCTCAAGTGACGAAGAAAAGCGTCTAGAAGCGCGCTCAGCGCTGATGCAAGATGTCGGGGTGCAAATCGCTGAAACGCTTGGTGAAATGAAGGGTGCGGTAATGAAAGTGGGACAAATCGCCTCACAATATAAAGACGTGTTTCCACCTGAGGTTGCTACCGCTTTAGAAAAGTTGCAAAAAGATGCGCCGCCAATGCCCTATGCCCAGATACGCGCACAAGTTGAGCGCGAGCTAAAAGCGCCGATTGCTGAGTTATTTACTGAATTTGAAGAAGCGCCATTTGCCGCTGCCTCAATCGGACAAGTGCATAGAGCCGTTTTACCGTCTGGCCAAAGAGTCGTAGTCAAGGTGCAGTATCCTGACGTCGATGAAAACTGTGACAGCGACCTAAAACAAGTTCGCATGGCGCTAAAAATAGCCGGCGTCCTCAATATGAGTAAGCAATTACAAGAGCAGTTGTTTAATGAGATTCGCCAAAGCCTGCATGACGAGCTGGACTACGTTAAAGAGGCGCACAACCTGCAAGTATTTGGCGCCTTTCATGCCGATGATGACGGCCTTATTATTCCTAAAGTGATCAGTAGCCACTCATCCAAGCGCATTTTAACCTTAACCGAAGAGATGGGTGAGCCGCTTGCAGTTGCCGCAACTTGGGACAATGACATTAAACAAAAAATCGCCAAACGCCTGTTTCATTTTAGCGCCGGACAGCTATTTGGTTTATACCGCATGCACTGTGATCCTCACCCTGGCAACTTTGCTTTTCGCACCGATGGCAGCGTCGTCGCCTATGATTTTGGCGGCATTCGCAGTTACAGCGATAGCGAAGTACAGTTATTTCGCCGTTTTGCCAGACACGCTTTAAAAGGCGATCTAACCGCGCTTGAGCAAGACTTAATTGCCCTTGATATCCGCCGTGATGATGACAAGGTTGTGCCGGGTGAATTTTACGAGCAGTGGCTAGAGATAGGTCTTAAACCCTTGTCTATAGAACCCTATCAAGAAGGCCCATTTGACTTTGGTAGCAGTCAAACCCATCACGAAGTCATCGCCCAAATGCGCACCTCTTTAAAGTATTTCGGTCAGTTTCAGCCGTCAGCGACGACGATGATGCTTGACCGTACGATTTCGGGTCAGTATTGGAATTTGGTCAACCTAGGCGTGGTCATTGATTTATCGCCGCTGGTTGCAGAATATATAGAATACTAGACGTGCAGTGCATGACCGCAGCGATCGCAGAAATCAGCACCAACCGCATGGCCAAATTTGCCGCAGTTTGGACAGGCTATAGGGTTTAATTGTGGTCGCATATTACGCGCCAGCTCAGCGGTAAAAATACCCGTCGGTACGGCAATAATCGCATAACCGGTAATCATCACCATCGATGCTATCGCTTGCCCGATTGGCGTTTTTGGTGACATATCGCCATAGCCGGTGGTCGTGACCGTGACCACCGCCCAATAAATAGAGATGGGAATACTGGTAAAGCCATTTTCTGGCCCTTCCACCACGTAGACGACCGAGCCAAAAATAGTCACGAGCAAGACGAGTGATAAGAAAAACACCGTGATTTTCTGCTGGCTGGTTTTAAGCGCTGAAGCAAGAAAACCCGCTTGCTGCATGTACGTATTGAGCTTGAGCACCCGAAATACGCGCAAAATACGTAGTATGCGAATCACAAGCAAATACTGAACGCCGCCAAATACGAGGCTTAAATAGCTTGGCAATACCGACAATAAATCCACGATGCCAAAGAAACTAAAGGCATAGCGAAAGCGATTGGGCGCTGAGAATAACCTTAAGATATATTCCATGGTAAACAAAATGGTAAAAAACCATTCTGCATAACGAAATAAGGTGCCATATTGTAAACGCATATACAGCACACTATCGAGCATGACGACAGCGACACTGGCCAAAATCGCAATCAACAACACAATATCAAACAGCTTACCCAAACGGGTGTCGGTGCCTTCGATAATGATATGAATGCGGTTGCGCAAATGGGTGATGGCTTCGGCGGTTGGTTGCTTCATAGAGTCAATAAAGTCACAAAATCAGTGGTCATATAAAACCGAACGCTCTAGGCTGCCATGGACAAGCTAAGGTTGGTCAAAATGCGCTAAAGTGGTTTATAATATTGCAAATATTGCTGCTATCGACCGTCATCGTCAGAATTGACAGTGGATCAAAAGATAGAAATTAGCAGTGTAGCAAAAAAGAGCGCCAAACGACATACAAATCGTTGACTTGCCGTTAGGTCGATTACACTGCATTAACAGCTCAATCATATAATAAGAATACCTCGTCAGGTATAAAAAGTTGTTACTAAAGTATGAGTGCGCGACTTTTTTATCCGCACTATACATAACCCGTAAAACGTAAGGACGTCATATGGCAGGCCATTCAAAATGGGCAAATATCAAACACCGTAAAGCCCGTCAGGATGCGGTGAAAGGTAAAATATTCACCAAAATTATTCGTGAAATTGTTTCTGCTGCCAAGCAAGGTGACCCCGACCCCGATAAAAACCCGCGCCTGCGTGCGGTTATTGAAAAAGCACTGTCAGTTAATATGACGCGAGATACCATTAATCGCGCGGTGGCTCGCGGCACTGGCAGCGATGACAATGACAATATGGATGAGGTCAGCTACGAAGGCTACGGCGTTGGCGGCGTTGCGGTACTGGTCGAAACCATGACAGACAACCTTAACCGTACGGTCAGTGAAGTGCGCCATGCCTTTACCAAAAATGAAGGCAATCTTGGCACCTCAGGCTCAGTTTCTTATTTGTTTACCAAGCGCGGTGAAATCGTCTTTAACGATGTCAGCTTAGAAGAAGAAGTCATGCTCGCAGCCTTGGACGCTGGGGCACTTGATATCGAAAACGATGGCGAGTCGCTACTGGTCATCACTGAATGGGAAAATTTTGGTCAGGTAAAAGATGCGCTCAATGCCGCAGGGCTTGTCTCTGACAATGCCGAAGTGACCATGGCCGCCGCTACTAGTGCTGAGATTGACAACATTGATGACGCCCTAAAAGTGATGAAAATGATCGATATGTTAGAAGACATCGACGATGTGCAAGAAGTTTATAGCAATGTGTCTTTTACAGATGACGTCATGGCACAGCTTGAGCAGTAAACCTTTATTACGCATATTTTTTTGCTTATATATAAATGAAGCCAAACGCTTAAAACGTTTGGCTTCTTCGTATTTATTTATAATGAACAAGAAACTAAGTTAAGCTTTGCAAGTAACACCTTCGAGCGCGAGCAAGTATGTTTTCTTATCTAAGCCGCCCGTGTAACCGCCTAGCTTACCATCGCTAGCAATCACTCGATGACACGGAATGATGATGCTAAAGGGATTTTTGCCATTAGCATTAGCAACCGCGCGAAAGCCTTTAGGATTACCTACTCGCTGCGCCAGTGTCGCATAACTGATCGTTTCGCCATGCGGTATCTTTTGCAACTGTTGCCAAACGCGTTGCTGAAACTCTGTACCCAAACTTATATCTAATGGCAAATCAAATGCTTGACGCTCACCTTTAAAATACGCGGTTAATTGCTGAAGTGTTTCGATAAGGAGCGCTTCGGCGGGCTTGTTTTCGCTTAGGCTATTTTGTGCAATAAAGGTAAAATCTTGATCGACAAGTCCATAATGTTTTTTAAGCTTGGGAATAGATTTTGAGCTATGCCAAGAATCGCCAGCCTGCAGCCAATTGACTTCGACCAGCTTAGGGCTGCTACGCTCATGCCTACTGGCAATCAACGCTAACTGGTGCGATTCAACGGCTGCGATGGTGACTATCATGTCTCTTCCCTCTAAACACTCATGTTTTTAACAGGTATTTATTCATTAAAAAAACCTAGGGCGCTACTCTTTATCATCAGTTTCAAATAAGGCGGCGACAAACTGTTTTGGACTAAAGGCACGCAAATCATCAATCGCCTCACCAACGCCGATATAGCGGATAGGCACATCCGTGGTTTCAGCGATATTAAAGACCACGCCACCTTTGGCCGTACCATCTAATTTAGTAATGGTAATACCCGTCAATGGCACCGCTTTGTTAAATAACTCGACTTGGTTGATGGCATTTTGACCCGTGCCAGCATCTAACACAATCATGCCTTCGTGCGGCGCGCTTGGATCGGCTTTACGCATGACGCGCACAACTTTTTCAAGCTCCGCCATTAGGTGGGTTTTATTTTGCAAGCGCCCTGCGGTATCAGCGATTAATACGTCGATATTTTTTGCTTTAGCAGACTGCATGGCATCAAAGATAACAGAGGCGCTATCAGAGCCATGACCTTGGGCGACGACTGGAATGTTATTGCGCTCACCCCAGATTTGTAGCTGTTCGGTCGCCGCGGCACGGAAGGTATCGCCGGCTGCCAGCATGACGGATTTGCCTTCACCTTGTAAGCGCTTGGCAAGTTTACCAATCGTGGTGGTTTTACCAACACCATTGACACCCACCACTAAGATAACAAAAGGTTTTTTGCTGGTATCAATAACCAGTGGCGCAACTTTTGGCGTTAAGATATCAACCAGCTCAGCTTGTAAGGCTTTATACAGTGAATGCGCATAAATCAAATCACCACGGGCGGTTTGCTCGGTGAGACTTTTGATAATGCGGTTGGTTGCGTTAACACCGATATCAGCGACCAATAGTTGGTCTTCGACTTCTTCTAATAGCTCATCATCAATCTCTTTGCCACCGATAAGAATATTTACCATCCCTTCGGCAAGGTTTTTACGCGACTTACTGAGTCCCGTTTTCATGCGATTAAACCAGCTGCCTTTTTTCTTATTTTCCTCATTCTGTTTTGATTCTTGCGACTCTTGTGCCTCAGGCGCGGCGGCTAGCTGCTGTATCTCGGTCTGCGCATTCGATATAGCACTAGTGTCACTAGTAGCAGGTGTCACGCTTGCACTATCGCCCAGATGGTCTTGCAAAGGCATCGTAGGAATTTCAGTTGTAGACATTGATGGAGCAGCACTTATTTTATCGGTATTTGCAGTGCTTTTGGCGGCAGTTTCTACCGTACCTTCCAAAGTTTTTGCCGATGAGCTTTGCTTTTCTGTCCCGACAATGGGCGACCCTAACGGCAAGTCCGCCGCTGCATCGCTATGTGAGATATCTTTAGGCTCATCAATGATGGGCACGGTTTGCGCCGGCAGACTGGGTAAGGTAATATCATCGTCATCTAAGTCATCAAGACCGCCGTCGAGGTTGATGATCACACGGTTGCTATTATTGGGATTATTCATAAGCTTGCCCTAAAAATTATCATTATCAGTAATTTGTTTTAAAGTGACTGTTTTCAAGCGACTTTTTTCTAAAGTGATCTTTTTCTAAAGTAACTTTGTTGCCAGTTTGTGGGTATATAGCAGGAAATCATTTTTAGCCTAGTTTAGCATAATTCAAGTGGCGCTTAGCCTTTAGCATCGCAGAGCATTATTAAACTATAAAAACCTATCCATTAATAAAACACAATGGCAAAAAGACTGCTATAAACACTGTAAAAATCCATGCTATTGACCATACAATAAATTGCGTGATTATCTAAGTAAGCTCTGCTTAAGGTTTGGACACAAAAAACTGACGTTCGCTGTGCCAAACTTCGCCTACTCTTAGCGTGCATTGTTTAGCGTGCCTTGCTTAGCGTGCTTTGCTTGGCCTGCATGGTGCCGCTATATGCCAATTTTATTTTTTACTCAACCATTCATACTGAGACCCTCTTATGTTATCACTATCGAACCATTATAAAAAAATGACCCAAATGAGCGCCGCCTTGTTGCTTGCTACTATCGCGCTGTCATCGACGGGTTGTAGCACCACGCAAGAGTTTAAACCGACTGCTAGCGTCATGGTTGGGGCGCATAAATCCTTATAAAACGTTATTCATTTATTCGAACCAATAGACTCAATGCTGCATTCATTGAACCGTTTTTATAAATCATTATTTTTATAAGTAGAAAATATCATGTCATTCACTCTAAGTTTGCGTATCGCATGTAGCTTGGCGCTTGCCACCAGCCTTGCCGCTTGTCAGACCAGCCAAATCAATCCAAACCATTCAGACTCTCAAGTCATTCAGCAAAAAGTAGCGCCGCCTACTGGCGATAAGTCGTCGGCGCTAGCGATGGATATGTCTGGTCGCCACGAGTACAAGCTCAAAAATGGACTAAAAGTAGTGGTTAAAGAAGACCACCGCGCGCCTGTGGTCATGACTCAGATTTGGTATCGCGTCGGGTCGGCAGATGAGCCAGTCGATAAAGGCGGTATCTCTCATTTGCTCGAGCACATGATGTTTAAAGGCACCACTGAGGTGTCAAGCGACGATTTTGAGCGTTTGATTGCGAAATTTGGCGGCGTTAACAATGCCTTTACCAGTTACGACTTCACTGGTTATTACGAGTTATTCCCCGCCAATCGCTTACCTCTAGCTTTAGAGCTAGAAGCGGATCGGATGAAGAATTTGGTTTTTGATGACAAAGCCTTTGCCAAAGAACATCAAGTAGTGATGGAGGAGCGACGTCAGCGTACGGATGACAACCCCCTTGCTAAAGCTTATGAGTCATTCCGCTTACTGGCATTACCGAACAGTCCGAAAGGCGAATCGGTCATCGGACCCATGGACGAGCTTGAATCAATTACCCTTAACGATTTAAAAGATTGGTATAAAACTTGGTACGCGCCTAATAATGCGACTTTAGTTATTGTCGGTGATGTCGAGCCTACCGAAGTATTAAAGGAGGTCAAACGCTACTTTGGTGAGCTAAGACCAAGCGCCTTGCCAAAGCGTCCCGCAGTCACGCAAAAAGGCTTTCGCGGCTATCAGCAAGTAGAATCTGAGCAAGCGGTACAAGTGCCGGTTTTATTGATGGGTTATAACGTGCCCAGTCTGGTGACCGCTGGCGCTAATAATGAGAAGCAAGCTTATGCGCTCTCTCTGGCGCAAGACGTGCTAGATGGCGGACTATCAGCACGCCTTGAGAGCAGGTTGGTACGCGAGCAAGGGCTACTTACTACGGTAGGTACGTCTTATGACTTGCTTGATCGCGGCGATGGGCTGTTTTTGATACAAGCAACCCCGAGAGAAGGCGTCAGCTTAGCGCAGGCACAGCAAGCCATCATTAGTGAGATTAATAAGCTAGCGACCGACCCAATCGCTGCCGATGAAATCGAGCGCGCCAAAACCAACACCGTTACCGGTTTGGTATACGCACAGGACAGCATGGAAGGTCAGGCGCGTATGATTGGTTCGCTGCAATCTATCGGTCTTGATGATAAGCTGCTGGCCAAATTGCCAAGCAAACTTGATAGCGTGACGATTGCCGATATCCAAGCAGCAAGCAAAAAGTATCTGGTCAAAGACAATTTAACGGTGATGCATATTATCCCGCCTAAAGAGGCTACTCAAAAAGAGACGGTAAGCAAGGCCAAATAAAACAATAGGCTAACCAATTGTTTTAGCAAAAACTCAATACTTATGACCTTATGAATAAGAAGAAAGACATGACTCAAAGACCTTTTCTTAAGAAAACCAAATTCTTATCTAACTTTAAGCAGCTGCCTCATCTCAGTGTAGGTATTTTTTTGGGTATGATGAGCTTAACTACTATCGCGCAGGCCGATATGGCAGGTGGCGAAGATGCTCGCACGCCCGCAGCTGCGGTCGACACCAGCGCGCCTATTGCCGCTCTCACTAAACTAAGTAGCCTTGATAATGCCAAACCTTTAGAAGTCACGGTGCCAAAGATTCAGAGCTTTAAGACCAAAGCCGGTATTCCTGTGCTTTTCGTGCGGACGACTACCTTGCCCATCGTTGATATCGATTTGCGCTTTAATGCCGGTAGCGCCCGTGATGGCAGTATCAGTCAGTCAGGCTTTGGTATTGCCAATATGACCGCAATGATGCTTGAGCAAGGCTCCAAACGCTTAGATGAAAATGAATTTACGCGGGCGGTCGAAACCTTGGGTATCAATCTAGGTAGTAGCGCCTATAAAGACATGTTTATTGTCTCGTTGCGCAGCTTGTCTGATGATAAGCATCTACTGCCTGCCGTTGATTTAATGACCCAAATGCTCACTGAACCGCGCTTTGATGAACAAATCTTAGCGCGCAACAAAGCACGCTTACTGGTCGGTTTACAGCAGCAAAAACAAGACCCCGGCAGCCTTGCCAGCATTGCCTTTAGCAAGGCGCTATATGGCGACCATCCTTATGCGCATCCATCGGTTGGTACGCTAGAAACGGTGCCAAATATTGAAAAGCAACAGCTCATCGATTTTAAAAACCGCTATTTAGTCGCCGCCAATGCGTCGCTTGCCATGACGGGCAATTTAACGTTAGAACAGGCCAAAAAACTGGCTGAAGACATAACGGCTGACCTACCAGCTGGTCAAGCAGCGGCTACCCTGCCCGAACCAAAACCATTAACCCAGCCTCAGCACATTCATATACCGTTTCCTAGCACCCAAACCACGGTATTGATGGGACAATTGGGCAAAAAGCGCGCGACCGACCCACAAGCACAGCAACAACAAACCAACTTTGCCGTTGGTAATGAAGTGCTAGCAGGGGGCGATTTTAACGCCCGTCTGATGACCGAAGTCAGGCAAAACCTTGGTTATACTTATGGTATCTCAGGTTCAATGAACCCGATGCTAGCGCGCGGGCCTTATCAAATTGGGTTTTCAACGCGTAATGACAAAGCGCGCGCCGCGATTGATGCTAGCTTAGCCGTGATTAATGAGACCTTAGACAAAGGCATTACCAGCGATGAGATGAAATTGACCAAGGATAATTTAAAAAACAGCTTCCCGATGGGATTTGCCAGTAATGCAGGCATAAATGGTCTGCTTGGTATGATGAATTTTTATCAGTTGCCTACCAGCTATCTGACCAATTATGTCAATCGTATTGAACAAGTGAAACTGTCAGAGATCAATCAAACCTTGCGTGACACCTTAAAACCTGACAACTTTCTAATCGTGACCGTCGGTGAAGTCAACCCTTGGGATGAAAAGAAATCTAAGAAAAAGTAAAAAACCTGATAGCATGTTTTTTACAGACGTTAAAAAAAGTTTAGAAAAAAGCTCAACCAGTAAGATTATTGGTTGAGCTTTTTTCAATTGAAGAGGCAGATTTTAATAACGGCAAGCCGAGCTACTACTGGCGTGGTTAAAGCCCCATTTCCGATAACCATCGGTGTCCAAATGAATAGCGCCGGTAGAATATAGCCCTAAACCAAATTTATAAGCCTGACCTTGATATTGCCAAAACTCGCATAAGCTGTCTTGCATGCGACTTAGCTGCCATTGATTGCCTTCATATTCAGGTACCCAAATATCCATCGCGCCTGCGGTCATGTGCTTACTGGCACTTGCCCCGCCCGCGCAATTATTGAGTCCGGGGCTACGATATACTGAACGTATCTCGGTACTGGCAGGCAAGATTCCTTGGCTTTTTAGCTGACTGTATAACTGTAAGGTCGGTACGATATTTGCCCATAGCTCCTGCGGCGGTAGCTGATAGGGCTCATAGCCGCATTTATCCCAGCTACGGGCGGTCGTCAGCAGCTGCGATAAAGGTGGTACGTTTCTCGCGCCGACTCGCGAGCTTAAATAGCGTTGATAGTTGGCCACTTGGCTTGCACGGTAGCTGTTACTATTTAACCACGCATTAAAGTCCATACTGGTAAAATCGTTGTAATTATTATTCCCAAAACTATTATTTCCAGTACTATAAGTGGTGTTATAACGCGGCGTCCCTCTATTGCTAATGACCCGCTTGCTCTCTTCTATCGATACGCCACTACCAAAATTAAATTCACGCTGTTTTTGTTGAATGAGCCCCTGCATACTATCGCCGCCAAGCGCACCTGACCTATAACTGCCTTCGCTCAGTATGGTCGCGCCGCCGCTGTAGCTATTGTTTTGACTGCCATAACTGCTAGCAGGCGTGATGTAAGCATTGCCGCTGCTATCGCTTGCGCTACTGCCACGGCGTATTTGGATGCGGCGCTCGCTGTTATCACTTATAATAGCGGCATGCACAGAAATACTGCTGGCACAAATACCTAAGGCAATAATAGGCTTATAAATTTGCCTACAAACAGATTTTTTTGTCTTTATCATTACAAGAAACTACCGCTAAAAACGTTTTATCGATACTATCAAATTTTAAGCAAGCAGGCTAAACTATCGCAGCGAATTTGTAGCCGCTTACTCGTTATTAACACTTATCCTTATAATGTTTATATTGTCGTTACTTTATTACGGGCAAGTTACTGGACTCGTTATCAAGTCCGTGCCTAAGCTTTTAAGTGGTTAAGCCTTTAAGTGCCTGAGCCTTTAAATAGACACTTTATAATCATTAATCGCTTACTTATTGTTTGTCAAAGCAGACTTTCCTTTCACGCCCATTGTCAGTCACATTTTGCCTATGCCTTCTAACTTACAATACCGTTTTTCACGTCAAAGCCACCATTTAGGTCAGGGTCATGCGCCGACGCTTTGGCAACGTATTCATATCGATCCTTGGTTGACCTTATTATTACTAACGGTTTGCTGCATTGGTTTAACGATTTTGTATAGCGCGGCAAGCCAAGATACGAACATGGTTATCCGCCAAATTGTCAGCTATGGCGTGGCATTCACGGTGATGTTTACCATGGCGCAGATACCGCCCAGCCTTTATCGTACCTTTACGCCCATATTTTATGTGTTGGGGCTAATATTGTTGGTACTGGTTGATATCATTGGCGAGGTGCGTATGGGTGCGCAGCGCTGGATTAATTTACCCGGATTTGGCAGTGTCCAGCCTTCAGAGTTTATGAAACTTGGTATGCCAATGATGTGTGCGTGGTTTTTATCCAAACGCGATTTACCGCCGTCGTTATCAAGTATTGCTATCACTTTAGCGTTAATTGTAGTCCCTGTATTATTAATCGCTAAAGAACCTGACCTTGGGACTTCTTTATTGGTTGCCGCCAGTGGTATCTTTGTGTTGTTTTTGGCGGGGCTATCGTGGCGCTTGATTGCCAGTGCGGCAGCACTAGCAGTGCCACTTATTGCCTTCGCTTGGAATTTTTTGTTGCACGATTACCAACGTACGCGCGTCTTAACGCTATTTAATCCTGAGGCTGACGTCCAAGGGGCGGGCTGGAATATCATTCAATCCAAAACGGCTATCGGAGCGGGCGGTTTAACGGGTAAAGGCTATTTAGAAGGTACGCAATCGCACTTACACTTTTTACCAGAAGGTCATACCGACTTTATTATCGCCGCTTTTTCTGAAGAATTTGGCTTGCTTGGCGTGATTTTACTGCTGTTTATCTATGCATGCGTGCTCTCTCGCGCTTTATACATTGCTTTTTCGCACCCTGATACCTACAGTCGACTATTAGCAGGCGCGATTGCCATGTCTTTTTTCGTCTATGTGTTCGTCAATGTCGGTATGGTTGGCGGCATCCTACCGGTCGTCGGTGTGCCCTTGCCTTTTATTAGTTATGGCGGCACAGCTATTGTGACGTTAATGGCAGGTTTTGGCTTACTAATGTCAATTCATACGCACAAATCTGGCTAGGCGCCTTCTTGTTATAAAAGCTTTTTTGCAAACGTTAATTGTCTTTAAAATGGAACCTTTATAGCCATTATTATGCTCAATAAATATGATAAATGCGGGTTGAAATGGAGATATAATCACCCTATATAGAGATTTATAAAATCATACGTTAACAAATTAGCCTGCAAATTTGAGCAAAATATGCGGTGCTAAGTAATCGAACGTAACAACGAAACGGCTAAAATTAAATGAATATCTTCTCTGCTAACCCTTTTTTATTTGTCACTAATTCTACACTAATTACTATTAAAATCTTCACTTTTTTGCTTTAAAAATCAACCTAAGTTGTTGTTTTTAATAGTCATTATTCCTTAAAACCTACACAAACCTACCCACAAAGCATTATTAATGACCGATTAGTACTGTCAGGTTTTATTCCTTGTTTTTTACAAATAATTGCGTTACCCTCGTTTTACTGTAGTTTGATACACAACCCGTACATAGCTACTAAGAAAGATATCATTTAATTATATTGCGGTTGTAGCTCATCCGTATAGTTAGCAACTTGTAGATTTTGGACTTTCAAAGTTACTACTTAATTAACGGTTTAATAACAAAGAAATACGCAACACTCTTTAAACCCTTTATTAATTTAGCAATAGTAAAAAGTCCACTATCGTCTTGCAGTACCCGATTTTAGTTGTTGATTCGTTGTTTGTTTAATATTGTTAACTATCATTTGAGCGTATCATAAGTATGTGGTCAGTTATGTAAACGCCTACTCTTATGATGATGAAATGAAAAATTACCATATGTTAGAGCTTATAAAAGCCTGAGTTGACTATCATCCTGATAAAAAGGCAGATGATAGAGAGGCTTTAGAGTTTGCGGCACTGTTAGAGTGGTCTAATACTGCCTCGCTCCCTTTAAGAAGTTTTTAGAGTTAGGTTCTAATGTATATGCTATAGAGGTATTTATGAATAAGCGTTTATCTGGTTTACTTACAATGTCAGCCGTTTTATTTGCTGGCTCTGCAATCGCTACTAATGCAAATGCTGTAGAATCCAAAACCTCTCTTGCAATGCTTTCGCAAGATAACGCCTCCCATATCGACCGTGTACTCGGTGAACTCAGTCGTCAACATGACGGCGCATCAAGCTTAGTTAAATCTGCCCGTCAGCCTACTTCATTGGCGCTTAGCAGCTCACTGCTTGCTAGCGACACCGCGCAAGTATCCAATGACGAAGATGTTTTAGAGCGTCTAACGGCAGTGGCATCTAACTCTGTGAGCAAATTTAAACAAACCGGCTTAGCTTCTTGGTACGGTCGTAAGTTTCATGGTCGCAAAACCGCTAGCGGCGAGACCTTCGATATGAACGGCTTAACTGCTGCTCACCGCTCGCTGCCACTAAACTGCTACGTTAAAGTCACCAATAAAACCAATGGTAAAAGTGTCGTCGTTAAAGTCAACGATCGCGGCCCATTCCATGGTAATCGTGTGATGGATTTATCATATGGTGCTGCCAAGCAACTTGGTATTACCAATAAAGGTGTGGGTAACGTCTCTATTGAGCGTGTTTCAGGCCCAGCCTCTTAAACCCTTAACGTTTTAGACCATTCGCGGTTTAAACCTTTAACGGTTTCGTATCAAAAACGGCTTAACCTTAGTCTTAAAAAAAGCGCCTGACTCATTTAAGTTAGGCGCTTTTTTGTTTTTTAACGTTTACATTGTAATCGTTAACGTTAGGCAGCCGTTAACGTCAGGCAGCATGAACATCAGACAGTTTGTGATCAAAAATTTATAACTCAAACGCGCTTTCAATGGCATCATCCAGACGTTCGACCGCAATGACATTGATGCCTTTAAACTGCGGTGCATTTTTAGCAGGCGCATTGGCTTTAGGAATGATGGCGTGTTTAAAGCCGTGTTTCATTGCTTCTTTTAGGCGCTCTTGTCCGTTAGGAACAGGACGAATCTCGCCCGATAAACCCACTTCACCAAAGACGGCAAGCGATGACGGCAACGGCTTTTCTTTGATACTAGAGGCACAAGCCAATAGCACCGCCAAATCAGACCCTGTTTCTATCACTTTAACACCGCCGACGACGTTAACATAGACATCTTGCCCACTGGTATGGATACCGCCGTGGCGATGCATGACCGCCAGCAGCATCGATAGACGCTGAAAGTCCAATCCCAAAGCCATACGTCTGGGTGACCCTTGTGAATCATCAACCAAGGCTTGTACTTCGACCAGCAGCGGTCTGGTGCCTTCACGGCTCACCATGACCACAGAGCCTGCTACAGGTTTGTCGTAACGACTTAAAAATATCGCTGACGGATTGGCGACTTCTTTTAGTCCCATATCGGTCATACCAAAAATGCCCAACTCATTCACGGCGCCAAAACGGTTTTTTACCGCGCGAATCATGCGAAAGCGCGAGTCAGATTGACCTTCAAAATACAAAACCGTATCGACCATGTGCTCAAGCACGCGTGGCCCTGCAAGCGTCCCCTCTTTGGTCACATGCCCGACTAAAAATAGCGCCGTACCAGTCTGTTTGGCATAGCGGGTCAAAATAGCCGCTGATTCTCGAATTTGACTGACGCCGCCCGGTGCTGAATTAATGGCATCGGTATAAATGGTTTGAATCGAGTCAATAATAGCAATCGCCGGCTGCTCTTGTGTTAAAGCCGCACAAATGGTTTCAACGTTGGTTTCAGCAAGTACGCGCAATCTATCGGCTGGCAAATCTAAGCGCTTAGCGCGCATCGCTACTTGGGCGAGCGACTCCTCTCCCGTCACATACAGCGCGCTTCCTGCCAGTGAATCGGCCCGTGCCATATTGGTCGCAGTTTGCAGCAAAATCGTTGATTTACCAATACCAGGGTCACCGCCGATCAAAACGACAGAACCGGCAACTAACCCGCCGCCTAGCACCCGATCAAATTCGCTAATGCCTGTTGGCAAGCGCGTATCTAACGTCACACTGACCGCATTCAGCGGCATGACCGCACTGTGCGTACCCGAGTAGTTGCCAGCAGGCGTACCCGCATTACGGGAAACGGCACGGCTGGCACTGGGTTTTGAAGTATTCTTATTGTGGTGCGGCATACTGACGTTTGGCGCTTCAACCAAACTGTTCCATTCGCCGCAGTCTGAACACTGTCCTGCCCATTTACCAAAATGCGCACCGCAGCTTTGGCAGACATAACTGCTTTTATTTTTTGCCATAACGTATGAGCCTTATTCAGATGATCAATCAAGAATAATAAATAAATTTTTATCACGCCTTGTGAGCGCTTGAATGTACGAATAATAGAGATGATATATCAGCCTGTAAAATCAGGCCGTACTTTATAGAGAGCGGAATTTGTAAAAGTAGGTTTGCACAAGTGGGTTTGTAAAAGCGCATTGATAAAAGACAGCAGCCAAATATTCGTTGCATGATGCAAAATGACGAAATATGGGGCCGAAAATACGGATGAGGATTAAAGAAAATAATGACTTACTAAACCGTAAAGCTCCTTTACACCTGAAAGTCTTTACCAAGGTAGACCGATTTTACCAATTCATTGTCTAATACTTCAGATGAGGTGCCTTCAGCAATGATAGCGCCTTCTGAGACGATGTAGGCTTTTTCACAAATGGCTAAAGTATCACGCACGTTATGGTCGGTGATGAGTACACCGATACCACGGTTTTTTAGAGTTAAAATAACGTCTTTAATATCCCCAACAGAAATAGGGTCGACACCGGCAAAAGGCTCATCCAACAAAATAAACTTTGGGTCGGCTGCCAACGCGCGCGCAATCTCACAGCGGCGGCGCTCACCGCCTGAAACGCTCATACCGAGAGATTTGCGCACATGCTCTAAATGGAACTCGCCGATCAATTTTTCAAGCTCTTGGCGCTGCTCAGAGGCGTTTAATTCTTTACGGGTTTGCAGAATAGCTAAAATATTGTCTTCAATTGATAATTTACGAAAAATAGAAGCTTCTTGCGGCAAATAGCCGATACCAGCGCGCGCGCGCTCATGCATGGCGTATTTTGATAAGTCCATTTTTCCTAAGGTAACACGGCCCTTGTCCATATTCACCAGCCCGACCACCATGTAAAAACTGGTGGTTTTACCCGCACCGTTTGGCCCTAGCAAGCCAACAACTTGTCCTTGGTCAACGGAAAATGACACATCTTTTACCACCCAGCGTTTACCGTAGCGTTTGCCTAAATTTTGCATCGTTAAACGGGCGGCAGGGTCAGAGTTATTCATTGACGCTACAGCATCACTGTTAGGCTCATTATTATTAAGAATATCATTTTTAATATCGCTCATCACTGACCCATCACTTACCATTAAAGTTGCAAAATTCTAGCATTAGTACAGATTACTTAACTGCTTGTATATCAAAAGATAATTAGCTTAGCGTAAGCTGCTTCGATTGGTGCTGTTATTAGGTGGGAAGACCAACTCTACGCGTTGATTGCCACCAGCGGTGGCTTCTACATCGCCTGCTTTTAAGCTGTAACGAATGACATTACCCGCAAAACTTGCGCCATTTTGTACCAATTTTGCATTACCAGTGAGCGTGACGATTCCCGTGACGGCATTATAATCAATCTTATTTGCCTGACCTTTTGCCAAGCCTTTTTCTTGCGTCACCACCTGCTGCATGGTTGCAGGTCGACCAGTTGCGACGGCCGAATTGATACTACGGCCCTGTGATAAATTGACCGTGATATTATCAGCGGTCATTTTAAACGTCCCTTGCGTAATCACTACCGTACCCGAATAGCTGGTAACCCCTGTACGCTCGCTATAAGTTGCCTTATCAGCCAATAGCTTGATCGGCTGATTGGCATCTGATGGCAAGGCATGGCTGTATAGTGGCAAGGCTAGCAGCATCACCATCGGCAGTGCACGCAGACTGGTTGTTACTTGAGTAGAGCGCGTCGATAGCAAGTGTAAAGTAGGCAAAAAATTGGATTTCATAAAAGTTACTCGTGTCATTATGGGTAGTGGCGTTTGCAAACTTCCTGCTAGGTGCTGCTTGTAAAGATTATCACATCAATATGATGATTAAAAAATGCTGCCATTAGTGCAATGTTAGAGCTTAGATCGGTATTAAAATAAGGCTTTATCTTGGCGTTTGGCTGGCGTAAAAGCCACGGCAACTTGGCCAAATTCATAATCGCCGGTTTCAAGGTTGGCTTTCATGCTTGCTGCCTCAAAGCGGTTCATACCTTGCTCGACTTTGACCGGCTCATCACTATAAACTTGACCTGACTTGGTATTGCCTTTTAGGGTGCTGCCCGTCACTTTAATCGGTTCAATGTCAGACGCGCCCGCCTTTCCTTCACTGATTAAAGAAAAGCCACCTGATAAGCTCATGTCGCCCGTCTGCTGACTGATAGCGGCGCTGCCCGCTTCGATACGATAACGCTGCTCATCTGACGGCTCCCAATTCATCGTGATGCCTTTCATCTCATCCTTATTGGTTACAGGATTATGCGTCAATGACTCAGCATTTAGCTCGTATTCTGTTTCACCTTTTTCATTGGTCTGCACCGCTTTAATGTCTGTCGCTTCATAATCGACATCAGTCGGTTCAATACTAACCGGCGGTGTGACTTCTCCTTGCTGCTTAAAAAACCAGCCCGCAATAACAGCGATAACCAACGCTAGGATTATTAAAACACGAGTATTCACGACCAGTTATCCTCAAGTTTTTCTTCATCAGCCTTTGCGGCATCAAGCGTATAGTGCGCTATAAAGTCCTCATAGTGGCCATGACCTTTTAAAATTAAATCACATATTTCTCGTACAGCGCCCATGCCGCCGGCACGCGTGGTCACCATATGGCTGCGTTTTATGACTTCTGGATGAGCATTAGGAACGGTAGGCGCAAAGCCTACCGTTTGCATCGCTTTAATATCCGGCAAATCATCGCCCATATAAGCACAATCGGCAGCGCTGATATTGAGCGCTGAATCAAGCGTCGCTAACAGCTCATTTAATGCAATCAGCTTATCATCACGGCCTTGGACGATATAATCTACGCCTATCTCAGCGGCGCGTTTATCCACCATAGGACTGCTGCGTCCCGTGATAATAGCGGTCAAAATACCGTAACGCGCCAACGATTTAATGCCCACGCCATCCTGTACGGAAAAGGCCTTGGTCTCTGTACCATTGGCATCATAAATAATCTGCCCGTTTGACAAAATACCATCAACATCCATGACCAATAGCTTTACTTGTCCGGCTTTTTTTATTAAGTCTTGCATCAGTGCTCTCTTGTTAAGTGCTTTCTTATTAAATGCTTTCTTATCAAAGGCTATTTTTAATATGGTACTTATCAGTACAGTCGGTTTAAGTAAAATGAGGACAAAAACGCGCTGCTGGGATAAATCAAACAGGCTATACAGTACTTATTACTATAGTAATTATTAACTTAGTACTTACTTTACGCCGGCTTTTAATAAATCATGCAGGGTAATGATGGCCTCCAAGCGCTCTGCCTCATCGATAATCAGCAGCTGGCTAATGCCATTTTCATTCATCACACTCAAAGCATCGGAAGCGCGCATGTTTTTACTCACGCGGCGCGGATTACTGACCATCAGCTCACGCATGGGCGTTTTTAAATCAATGCCTTTTTCTAGGCCGCGGCGCAAGTCGCCATCAGTAAACACACCTACCACTTTTTGTGCGTCATCCGTGACCACCGTCATACCTAGGCGCCCAGCAGACATGGTCAATAAGGCTTCTTGTAAAGGTGCCTTTTGATTGATAAGCGGCAAATTTTCTGAATTGGTGTGCATCAAATCTTCAACCCGCGTCAGCAGCTGCCGTCCCAGTGCGCCAGCGGGATGCGATAACGCAAAATCCTCTGAAGTAAAGTTACGAGCGTGCACTAACGCCACTGCCAATGCATCGCCCAATGCTAAAGTCGCCGTGGTACTGGACGTCGGAGCAAGATTGAGCGGACAAGCTTCTTGTGATTTACCTAGCGTCAAGATGATATCCGCCGCTTGTGGTAGCATGCCGCGCTTGTCTCGGCTGATGCTAATCAGTGGAATATTTAAGCGCTTAACCACGGGTAGTAGCATTCTAATCTCGTCCGACTCACCCGAGTTTGAGATGGCAAGCAAGACATCGCCCTGCACCAACATGCCCAAATCGCCATGCCCCGCTTCCCCAGGATGCATAAAAAATGCCGGCGTGCCCGTAGAAGCAAAGGTCGCCGCTATTTTGCGCCCGATAAGACCCGACTTACCCATACCCGTGACCACGACACGCCCTTGGCAGGCTAAGATGATATCGCAGGCTTGCGCAAATCTATCATCGATTTGCTCAGTCAACAATTCTAGCGCCGCCATTTCGGTATGAATCGCTTCGATAGCCGTACTAATAAATTGTTTATGGGTTAGATTGCGTTGGGGATTACTCATACGTTAGCTCTATATTCAGTATTCAATGGCTCTACATTTATGGCGAATCAATAAAGCATTTTACTATACTATGACGGATATTAATAATACAGACTAAAGCCATACTTTCGTCATCGCTCGATTATTAAATCATGCTTAAAGACTGCTTAATGATTGCACGTTTATTTATACAAAAAAAACCCACTATATTAGTAGGTCTTAATCGGACAGATGACGTCTTAATAACGTACCCTTAATGCATCAGATATCAAGCTTTGCTACTTAGAGGCTTTATTACTTATAGACCATTGCTGTCGTCAGAGTCATCGTTTGAGTTATTTTCAAAACCATGATTGTCTGAAGAAGTATCAAAACCGCGGTCTTGACCAAAACCACCGCGCTCAAAGCCGCGGTCTTGACCTTGACCAAAACTACCGCGCTCAAAACCACGGTCCTGACCTTGACCAAAGCCGCCGCGATTAAATCCACTACGATTGGCAAAGCCGCGCTCTTCAAAACCGCCACTGCTAGCAAGATTACTACCGCGCTCAAAGCCACCACTCATACCACTACCCGGATAACCAACTGGCGTTCCACTTGAGACTTGCGTGCCCGCACCAGTCGCCGTACTACTTCTCGGATTGCGGGCTGGCACTACCGTTGAGATGGCATGTTTGTAAACCATTTGACTGACAGTATTTTTTAGCAATACGACATATTGATCAAATGATTCGATTTGACCTTGTAATTTAATACCATTGACCAAAAAAATAGAGACTGGAATGCGATCTTTGCGCAGCGAATTTAAGAATGGATCTTGTAAAGTTTGTCCTTTTGACATGACATCTCTCCTAAATATTATATAATTATTTTTAGTGTCAATTATTTTAAGTATTGCTTTAATTATAATGGCTAAGGGCAGATACAATAATAAGTTTTATTTATAAAACGTATCTAAATAAGCACTAATTCTTGTTAAATGATTTCACTTTACCGTGAATACGTTATTATTGTAAATAATTAAGTAACTGCTTGTCTCACAAGCTTTTTTACCGTCAATCGTCAATTAATAAGGATAAAAAGCAATAATATTAATATAATTCACACTATTCTACTATGATTTAATTATAGCAGTTATCTACCTTGTACTTTGAAACTAATTGTCATTATTTTTTACCTGTTGCCAATTTAACAACTGCTACCATCAGCCGTCAGTATAACGCGCTCTTAATATAGATAATCTCTTACCTGTGCCATGGTAGCAAAGGTTTTTATCGTTATATCGTGCGTCATGCGCTTATCCTCATCGCTAAGTCGACTTGACGGTGTTCTGGCATTTAATACCGTATCAGACTCATCAGCCAATTGAGTGAGTTTGCGCAGCCAAGTGTATTGACGCTTTGCCAGCTGCCTTGTCGCATATAATGCCTTATTTTGCATTTGCTGACAAGCAAGCGCCTTGGTTTGACCGCTGAGCGTCGATGACTGACCGCGCGCTTGAGTGGTAATATCTTGTTTTATTCTACTTACATTCGCTGCTTCTACTTTTGCAAAAGCCTCATAAAACTGTGCTTTATCCAAATGCGGCTGTTCAAATATCGGATGATTGATATGAACTAGGTACTCTAATACTTGCCGATAACCGACACAGCGCATAGAGGGCAAGTTTGGTGTCAGAGGATGCTGCTCAAGCAATCCGATGACTTCAGTGACCAAACCATCGTTCCACATAATATCTAGGCGCTGCTCGATACGCTTATGCAGCCATGAGCGCTCAGGCATCACTGCCAAGGCGTGCCACTGCTGATTAGGATTGCGCGCCAACGCTTTTTTCGGCTTTTGCTGCCAGTCACTGATGGGTATATTGGTTTGCAAATAAACCTCAACCGCGCGGGTAATACGCTGAGTATCAGTCGCATTAAGACGCTCATGGCTTATTGGATCTACTTTCCCTAGATAATCATATAGCGCTTCAATGCCTTCGTCTTGCCGCCACTGCTCGACGCGCGCGCGGACGTCATCATCACTATCTGGTACTGGCGATAGCCCATCAATGAGCGCCATGTAATACATCATGGTGCCGCCTACCAGTAGCGGTATTTTGCCATTCTCATGACAGCGGTCAATCAAACGGGCGACGTCACTGACGAATTCAGCGACACTATAGCTCTGCATGGGATCAATAATATCGACTAAATGGTGCGGATAACGCACGAGCTCAGCCGTCGTAGGCTTTGCTGTGCCGATATTCATATCACGATATATCAGCGCCGAATCTACTGAAATCAGCTCGTAACGCCCTGTATCGTATAGCTCATACGCCAATGCCGTTTTGCCACTTGCAGTCGGTGCCATCAGACACACCACGCTATTATTCGCCAGATGGGGATTTAAACGATAAGATGAGCTATCGGACGAAAATTGCATAGGACTGCCTTTATTTTTTATATGAGCATTGGCTAAAGTAGCGTTAAGCCAGATAGTAGGGTATGTTTTTGTTTGATATTTACTTACTTAGCTTTAGCTATGATGTGCTTATTCAGATGCAGATGACAGCATCAATGCCATTAATCGCTGGCTATTTATAGATTTGACAGCATGTTTAGCAAGTAAGTCTTCAATATCGGCGCTAAATGCCCATAAATCTTCTGCTGACATTTTTGCTGCTAAGTCCGCAAGCTGCTGATTAACCTCATTAGCATCATTAAATGGAACCTTTGCTCTAAACATGTCCGATTCAAATAACACGCTTAATTGTGCTTGCCATGTCTCAACGCCAATCAGCAAAAACTGACTTCGACTATAAAACAACAACCACGGTAGCGCTTTACCCTTTATACTTTCAATTGCATTCAAATCATTACTCGTATTTAGGATAACCTCCAAACAGTATGGTAAAGGAGCGTTTTTTATTGATAAATCTTTTGGCGTGTTAGCCGTGCTTATTAATGCGCTACTTTGATTTATATTTTCAGTAAAAGCAATCTCTTCTGATGAGTGAGAATCATCGGTATTTTCTGACAACTGATACGGCTGCTTAAGCTCATTTACTTGTCTAATTGCTCGCCTATTTTGCTGTGGCGTCAGAGTATTTGTATAAAATTTATCAGCCGATTCCACATTTGGCTTTGGATTGTTTATAGCAGTCTTACTGATGGATGTGTTGGTTTCTATAAATAATTTTTCATTTGCAATCGTTTTCGCACTCGCGGCAATAGTCTTCAGCTTTGCCTGAATTGCATGACTTAAATGCGCCATGATGTTATTGAGCGAGCTGATTTTAATGCGCTGCTTGGATGGATGGACATTGATATTAAGCCATTCGGTTGGCAAATCAAAATACAGCGCATAGCCGATACCTGCTAGCTGAGCACTTTGAGCAAGTTGGCGTAGCTGATTGCTAATCAATGCTTCTTTTACCAGTCTGCCATTCACATAGATTAGCTTTGGTAAAGTATCCTGCGCGTCCGTGCTAGGCCATAACCAACCATTAATGCTTGCTTGTCTATCAAAGCTATTATCATTGTATGCTCTAGGTTGCTGCATTAAACTGGTGAGGTCTATTACTATTTCTAACGCCTTATCCGTTAAAGCTAATCCAGTCGCTTGCTCAAGACGAGATAAAGGCAGACGATGAGCGTTATTGTTAGCATTTGAAAACAGCGACAACCGCTTTTTGTTATCGTGAAAGAGGCTTAGTGCTACATCTGCGTGTGCTAAGGCCACTTCGCGGACAATCGTTTCAATATGACCAAATTCTGTCGCAATAGATTTCAAATTGCCGCGGCGCGCTGGCACATTAAAATATAAATCTTTAACAGTAATGGTCGTACCGCGTTGGTGCACAACTGGTATGAGTTTTGGCATATCGTCCAGCACGCCTGCAACCTGTAACTGGCGGCCGATGCCACTATCATCATGACTACTGGTCAAGGTCAGACGAGAAACCGCCGCCGTCGCAGCCAGCGCTTCCCCGCGAAAGCCTAACGTCGTGATACCCTGCAAATTAGCCACGTCAGCGACTTTACTGGTCGCATGACGGGTGATTGCCATAACCATATCATCAGGATGAATGCCTGTGCCGTTATCAATCACCTCAATCATACCCATGCCGCCTTGAGTAATATGCACCTCAATATTGGTGGCAGCCGCATCAATCGCGTTTTCTAGCAGCTCTTTGACCACAGCGGCTGGGCGCGTCACCACCTCGCCCGCTGCCAATTGGTTAATCAGTAGCGGCGATAGTTTTTTGATGCGAAGATGAGAATGATTGTCTGGCAGTTCTGGCATGAAGAGGTATCGTTGTTTTACGTGATGATGGGTCAAGCTGGCGGGTATTTATAAGCCACATTCATTATAGTTATGAGTAGTTATGAAGTGCCAATTAACTCTTAAGAGAAGACAAATCCAAGTCTTGTGCCTGCCCTACCTTTGATAAACGCAGCTCAACCTGCCGCGCTTCTTTACCATTATCACTGCTGGTAGCTTGCGTCATATCAATAAATAAACTCGGCGGCGGTAAATAACTGTCCGCTCGGCTTGGCCATTCGATGATAACTAAGGCATTTGGCTCATCTAAATATTCATCAAAGCCAATAAAAGACAGCTCTTCTGGGTCTTGCAAACGATATAAATCGGCATGGTAAACGGGCTTAATTGAGCCGTCGCCCTGCTCGATGCTATAAGGCTCGACTAAGGTATAAGTAGGGCTTTTGACCGCACCTGTATGCCCTAGCGCTTGTAGCCAATAGCGCGTCAGTGTCGTTTTACCCGCGCCCAAATCCCCTGCTAGCCAAACGCTACCAGATAAAGGCAATGCTGCCAACTGTTTAGCCAAACGCTGAGTATCTTCTTCAGAATGCAATGTCAACGTTTTCACGTTTTTCTCTTCTTTTGTATTATTAGGCATCAGGCTGTCCTGCTTGTACTTGTGTCTTTATACTTGCGTCTCTACTTGCATTGTCACTGACGGATTGACAAAGCTTTCACCGCGCATCAATTTGGCATATAACTCAGGGTCGTGCCATTCGGCACGGACTTGCTCGCTAAATTCAAACGCTTCTAAATGAAGCTTACCCATTTGCTCATTTGCCACATCGTCCGCAAAACACTGGGCATAACCGGTTGCCGTTTCATGGGCAATCACCGAGTAAACGCTGACATCAGCTTCACCATTTTGCATTTGCGTTTGTTTTAAAATCTCTTGCGCCCAAAAGAATATCACGCGCGAAAACTGCTCTGCCGATGGCGATACTGGCAAACTTATCCAGCGCGCGCTAAATTTTTTACAGGCAGCGATATACTCAGGGTCGTCTTTATTCCAAAAACAAATCGCATGATCAAAGCTATCGATGATGTCTTTAATAGAGGATTTTAATAGACCAAAATCATAAACCATTTGCCCATGATCTAAGCGCTTAGCTTCTAAAATCAGCTCAATCTGATAGCTATGACCATGGATAGAATGCTTGCAGCGCTCAGAGCTACAATTACGCACAATATGCGCATTTTCAAATTTAAACAGTTTACGGATACGCATAATCATCAACCAAAACAGTAAGCATCTTTATGCTCAATATAAATAGTATAAAATAAATAATATATAAGTTTGCCGCGACGACGCATCGGCTGGTGGCTCATTATAGCAAATCGCGTTGACGCCGTAAGTAAGCACTTTTTAATGCTTTCATTAAAAACAGCAACTAATGGCGCGGCGCAAACATAATAATTGCCATTCCTAACAGCGCAATCGCAGAACCCACTATATCCCACGTGGTTGGCCTAATACCATTTACCGTCCACAACCATAAAATCGCCATAGAAATATAGACACCGCCGTAAGCGGCGTAAACTCGACCGGCTGCGGTGGGATGCAAGGACAGCAGCCAAACAAAGGCGGCCAAACTTAGCGCACCAGGAACAAGCAGCCAAATTGATTTGCCTTCTCGCAGCCATAAATAAGGCAAATAACATCCTACAATCTCAGCCAGTGCTGTAAGCGCAAACAGGCCAACGGTTTTTAGCTCAGTCAAACCTCTGACTCCTCAACGCTAATAAAGCCTGTCATATACTGCACGGCACTGCCAGAAATTAGCACCCTATCACCTGCGACAACGCAATCTAAAATGCCGCCGCGGCGCGATGCTTGATACGCAAGCAATGTATTTTTACCTAACTTTTCTGACCATAGTGGCGCGAGCCCCGTATGAACCGAACCCGTCACTGGGTCTTCATCGCCCCCATTGGCCGGCCAAAAATAACGTGAAATAAAATCGTAATCTATATAATCAGCGGAGGTAGCCTGACAGCTGACAACCACATTTAACGGCGCAAGCTGTTTTAATTGCTCGTTATCACGCGCCACAGTTAAAACATCGGCTTCAGCATTATAAATCACAAAATAGGCTTGCGAGTTTTTATAGACCTCAACTGGCGTAATAGACAAACCTGCCAACAAACTTGCGGGAATATCTTTAACTTTTTTAGGTTTAGTATTGGGAAAGTCCATTTGTATTTTGTCATCGTCTGTTTGTACAATGGTTAAAAACCCAACGGCTTTGGCAAAAAATTTGATGGATTCTACATTAGGATGCTTGTTAAATAACACAAAGGCAGATGCCAAGGTTGCATGACCGCAAAACGCAATCTCAGTTAAGGGAGAAAACCAACGTATATGATAAATGCCGTCATCATCAGCAACGATAAAAGCCGTTTCCGATAAATTATTTTCAAAAGCAATCGCTTGCATTAAATCATCACTTAACCAATCATCTGTAATGATAACCGCCGCTGAATTGCCTTTAAAAACCCTATCTGTAAAAGCGTCAACGACATTTATTTCTAATTGCATGGCATTCTCTTATTTTTATTAAGATTTATTGTTGAGTACTCTTTATGTCCAACGTTTATAGCCAACGTCTGACTTTTGCCTTATAAGTTTGATAGGTTTTGCCAAATTTCTGTGCCAACATCCGCTCTTCTGGCTGAATCTGAAAACGTGTCATATAAAGTATAAAAATGGGCAATAACACAAAGGCAAGAAAGTGCGACAGATATAATGCCCAGCTAAATAACACAAGCACCAAACCCACATACATGGGGTTGCGACTATATTGATAGATACCACTGGTCACCAAACTAGAGACCTTTTCTAGCGCTTGCGGATTTGGCGTGGTCTGCGCTTTTCTAAATTGAGTGACACCCAAAATGGCGCTACCCAGTCCTATGGCGCCTAAACCCACTGCCACTGCCGCCGAACCTTTAAACGAAAACTTCAAAGCAGGAGCCACTTTAGACACGCCATACATCGCAGCTGCCGTAACGATAACTTGCGCTACGGGCGGTATTTTTAATTCGAGAGAGTTCATATTAAGACCTTATATACACATACACAATTAAATGAGCTCTGAACGGCTAATTATTTATGTAGTTCTGATTTTTTAATTTTATGTCTTTTAACCCTTATCAGTTAAACATTTTACGCCGCTATTGACCCTACTTTACAAGTTTTAATTGACTATTCCTATTAGAATGAGCGGCTTTTTTATTCGTAAACGTATGATATGTTTAACGTAGGGTGCGCCCAGCGCACCGAAAAAACTTCCCAACCACAATAGATAGTAATAAGTACATAATGTCACCGCTAGCCCTGACAGTAGCGGCTATCCTGTCATGACTGCTAGGTTGCAAAGGCTTGGCGGGCCAGGGTGTCGCGGTAGCAGCAACCTGTCCCGCCAATAGCCGCCGCCCTAGCAGAAATGACAGATAATAGCGGATGGCAGGATCGGCTCCCCTATTATCTGCATCGTTTTACTACGACCATCCACTTAACCCTTACCTGTTATTCCAACTGGCGCTGAGTCTAAATCTGCCTCTGGTGGCGCGCTGATAAAAGTCAGATACGCTTCGTACTGCTCAAGCACATCATCGATGACTTGCTGCTTGGTCAAGCCCATCAAATCATAACCGCCAGAACCGGTTTGCGTGGTCACTTCTAAGCGATAATACACATCGCTGACTGGTGACATTTTGCCACTAAAGGTCGGTGACGGGGTCTCGACCATAGATACTTGATAATAAAAGTTGTTTTTCGCATCGGTAGCTACCTTTAATAATGGCCCACCAATATCGATATCGTCCGCTATATGAGGAATATTGTGCCGCTCGATATCGTAACCTTGCCGCTCAAACTCATTGGCGACGTCGTTTAGGGCAGGACGTACGACACGATCAAGAAATTGTACCGTCTCGCGCTTGGATGGGTATGCCAGCATGCGTCCCAGCCGCTGCTTCCATGATCGCTCTGGAATATGACCGCCACTTGGCGTGACAGATGGTCGGCGCAGCACCGTGCCTTCGCGCTCTGCTCGTTCTATTTTTAGTGCTTTAGAAAAAGAAAACATCACTAAATACGCGATAATAGTCACCGGCAGCGCAAAGATAAGCGTCGCGTATTCCATGGTAATGACGCCGCCTGCGATGAGCATCGAGATGGTCAGCATCGCCGTCAATACCGCCCAAAAAATACGTAGCCACTTAGGGCCATCCTCGCTTGGGTCAGGAATAGACGTTGAGAAGTTTGACATAACCATTGCCCCTGAGTTGGCGCTAGTGATATAAAACAGCAATCCTGATAGAGTCGCTAAAGCAACCAAAATAGTTGCTCCAGGGAAAAGCTCCAGCAGCGCATACCAACCGCGCTCTGGGCTTTCTACCGCAAGCTCAGCAAAAGCAGTGTTGCCTTGCAATACTTGAAAAAGGGCTGAGTTGCCAAAGAAAGACACAATGATAAAGTCGCATAAAACCGGCACCGTAATCGCTGCAATAACGAACTCACGCAGCGTTCGCCCGCGCGAAATACGCGCTAAAAACACCCCAACAAACGGCCCCCATGCCAGCCAAAACGCCCAAAAGAATAGCGTCCAACTGCCCATCCAATCACTACTACCGGGAACATAAGCAAAGGTTTTAAACATCCTAGCAGGTAAGGTAACAAAGAACTGACCAAGGTTTTCGACCAAAGCATTTAACAAAAATGCCGTCTCGCCAGCGATAAGGATGAATACCATCATCGCCACCGCGCTCCAAAGGTTGAGCTCAGATATCCAGCGGATACCGCGATCAACGCCTGAGGTGGTGGCAAGAATGGTCAAGATCACCGCGCCAATGACAAGGGCAATCTGCAATGTCAGCCCCTGCTCTAACCCGAACAGCTTTGAGAAACCAACGTTGAGCAGTACCACACCGATACCCATGGTGGTTGCCACACCAAACACGGTACCGACTAGGGCAATAATGCTGATACCATGACCGATAGAGCCTTTTACCCGTTTACCAAGCAGCGGATAAAGCGCCGCTCGTATCGACAGTGGCATGCCCCAACGATAGGCAAAATATCCCATCGCCATGCCAAGTAAGGCGTAAACCGACCAACCAGCAATGCCGTAATGAAACATCGTCCACACAACGGCATCTTGCATAGCGGCGGCATTTGCCCCTTCACCCGTAGGCGGGGTCAGATACTGCACAACAGGGCCAGTCACCGAGAAAAACAGCAAATCAATACCAACCCCAGCGGCGAATAACATCGCCGCCCACGTCCCAAGCTTGTATTGCGGCCGCGAATCATCGGGCCCAAGGCGCACGCTCCCTTCTTTAGACAACGCCACCCACAGTACAAAACCGATGACCATCACCATGGTAATCACATAGTACCAACCAAGATTGGTCGCAATCCAATCAACGACGGTTTTCATGGTGGTACTGGCGATGGCGGGCATAAAGATTGCCCATATTGAAAAAGCCACAATCACGATTGATGAGACAATCAGCACGCTCCAGTTGATATGGGCAACGCTGTTTTCGGACAGCTCTTGCGCGCCTTTTTTTAGGTCGCTACGAGAGATAGGCACATCTTCATCAAAAGGTTTGGATTGACGCTCTGTACCGCCAAACTGTCTACGCTCAAACGGCGCACGCGAGCTCTCACTGCTCTCACTTGCCAAGCGCGCGTGTGACTTGTCAGCCTCAGCTAAGCTGTCGTCATTTGGTTCGTTGTTCATCTGTATTCCTTATATTTGACCTATGACTGTCCCTATTAAGCCTACTATATTCTAACAATAGCCGGATGTCATACTTTGAATGCAATTTATAAGGTGATGATACAGGTTAAACAGGAGGTGTAAACCTTTGACACAGCCGAACTTAAATAAAATAGGCGAACTTGAATAAAGTTGTTACCTTAACAGTTAAGTGCGCCTGGGATAAATTTTCCTCAGCCATAAATCGTAAATTATAAATCATAAACACTCGGCCATAAAAAAGCCCATCTAACTCTCTATTGAGAAATTCGATAGGCTTTTTCGCAAGCAAATTAAGTATTTAATTTAATGAACTACCCACTACCTAA
>NZ_DHYG01000057.1 GCF_002414005.1 Psychrobacter sp. UBA5136 | reverse complement strand
GTCATCGTCAGCTCTCTATTCCTAAAAGCCCCCAACACATAAGTGTTGGGGGCTTTTTTTATGTGCGAAATAAATGCTGGTAGCATGCACATGCACACTAACTTCGCTTTATTACTGATACCATAAAGAGGCTGCTTAAAATGTAGATAAATAGATTCTTTATCTAGTCGTAAGTTAAGGATAAGTTATCTTATCATTTTGATTAAAATGATTTGACACTTATCATTATAGCTGCTAATTTTAGCCATTGTCTTCGAATCTAAACAGGAGTTTACGTTTAAATTAATAATAGTTGTTTGTAAATATTATATGGAGAGTTTTCTTAAGTGCGTTAAATAATGATAAGTGATTATTTTAGTAAGTTGATAAGTAATCTCTTATTTTCTCAATAGTTATCAAAAGGAATTGATAATGAAATTTGCTCCTCTATTTTCTATAGGTACGTTAGTCGCACTCAGCTTATTAGGCTGTTCAAATCAATCTGATAGCAATACCGATAAGACTGCCACTTCTTCAAAAGAAACCACTACTTTACGTTTTTCACATTTTTGGCCAGCTACTTCTTCTATTAGTAAAGAAGTCTTTGAGCCTTGGGCTAAACAAATAGAAGAAGATTCTAATGGTCGCTTAAAAGTAGAACTCTATCCTTCAGCGGGTCTTGCTAAAGCAGATGTTACTTATGAATCTGCTGCCAAAGGTACGATAGACATTGGTTCGCAAGCACATGGCTATACTAGTGGACGCTTTCCCTTAACTCAGATTACTGAGCTTCCGGGTTTATCCAACTCCGCTACTCAAATGGGATGTATGCTGCAGACTCTTTATGAAGATGGCACTCTCGCTAGCGAATACGAAGATTCACATTTATTGTTTATGTACGGTGCTGGACCTGGTTCGCTGCATACCACAAACAAATTAATTCGAACGCCTGAAGATATGAAGGGTATGCGTATCCGTCGTCCCTCTGCGGTGGCTGGCGATATTATAGAAAGCGCAGGTGCTTCGCCTGTAGGTTTACCTGCTAATGATATGTACACTTCTTTACAGCGCGGCGTTGTTGATGGGCTAAGTTTCCCTTGGGAAGCAGTCACTGCTTTTAAGATTGATGAAATAACTAAATATCACACTAGTATTCCTTTTTATAGCTCAGCGCTTATGGTTACTATGAATAAGGACAAATATAACAGTCTACCAGATGATTTAAAGCAAGTTCTTGATAAAAACTCAGGAATGGCGCTTGCTCATAAAGTCGGTGAAGTGTTTGATAAGCATGATCAAATGGCAATTCAAGCGGCTAAGGATAAAGGTGATGAAATCATTGATATCCCTGATCCATTGAATGATCCTAACTGGAAAGGCCCTCTTGAAAAAGGTACCAATAAATATCTTGCTGATGTTAAAGCCTTGGGTTTAGACGCAGATGGGGTTTATGCAAAAGCTAAAGCCGCCAGTACAGCTTGTAAGGTCTAATCTATCGGAGGTATCACATGGCACTTTTAGTGAAAATCAGCCATTTTATCGCTAGGCTATGCCAATTTATTGGTGGGATTAGTCTTATCATCATCGTTCTGACAACCATGCTCGATGTCACTGCTCGTTATATCTTTAAGCTTACCGGTGGTGAGTTTGGCTTTACGGTAAAAGGTAGCGTTGAGATAGTTTCCTATTTTATGCTTTTTGCCTTATTGGGTGCCTTTGCCGCTTTTGTTGAACGCTCACAAATCATCGTCGACGTATTCACTCAAAAGATGTCAAAGGCTATTAAAGGCTACATGATGGGCGTCTTTATGATGGGGTTCTTTTTTATCGGTATCGTCTTTGCTGGGGGTCTTTATGAAAGCGCGATTGATGCGATGCAGTTTGGAAAAGTCACCCAAGATCTGCGCGTCTCAATGATGCCAATCTATCTAATCAGTGCCTTTTTAAGTGTTTTACTCGCCGTTCGCTCACTAATTGAATCCATCAATATCTTTAAAACCGGTGAGTTTTTTGATGCCGAGGAGACAGGCGCATGAGTCCAGAAGTTATTGGTGGCATTGGCTTACTGTGCATGATTGTGATGGTCATGCTGCGAGTACCTGTAGCTTTGGCTATGTTGGGTGTGGGTTTGGGCGGCTTTGCAGCAGTGACAGCACCAAGTGGTGCTTTACAAATGCTTAAAGATTTACCGGTGGACGTTTTAGCCAAGTATGACTTTAGTGCCATTCCACTTTTCATCCTTATGGGCGTCTTCGCTACACATTCAGGAATGGCAGGGAAACTATTTGAGGCGACTCGAACGATATTTGGTGGGGTCAGAGGCAGCCTAGGGATCGCAGGAATTGGTTCATCAGGCATCTTCGCTTCCATCTCAGGCTCTTCATTGGCAACTGCCTCTACCATGACCAAGGTTGCTTTGCCACAAATAGAGAAGTATGGCTATCAACCAGGCTTTGCCTGCGGTATCTTAGCTGCAGGTGGCACGCTAGGTATTATGATCCCGCCCAGTATTGCTTTGCTGGTCTATGCCATCTTAACGCAGCAGTCGGTTGGCGATATGTTTATCGCAGGTTTCTTACCAGGCATCTTAGGCATGGTGATGTACTCAATCACCGTTATGATTATGGTGCGCTGGAAGCCGCATTTGGCTCAGCGCGGTGAAAAGACCTCTTGGAAAGCCAAGTTATTGTCTTTGACCGGGCTTATTCCTTTTAGCTTTATTTTTATTGTGATTATCGCTGGTATCTTCTTTGGTTTATTTACGCCAACAGAAGGGGCGGCAGTGGGTGCCTTTGTGTCATGGGCTTATGCCTTTGCCAAAGGCATGCGCATGAATGGGCTGAAACAGTCATTGATTGAAACGCTGGCATTATCTGCTGTCGTATTCTTTATGCTGCTGGGTGCAGAAGCGTTAGGATACTTCATTTCAGTCTCGCGTCTGTCTTATAGCTTAGCCACTTGGATCGGTAGTTTAGCGGTAAGTCCAATAGTGGTACTTATCTGTATTCTAATCATGTATTTCTTGTTAGGGCTATTTATGGATGCCCTAGCGATGTTAGTGATTACGATTCCAGTGGTATTTCCAATTATTGTTGCTTTGGGCTATGATCCTGTGTGGTTCGGTATCATTGCGGTGTTAACCGTAGAGCTTGGTTTGATTACGCCGCCAATGGGGATGAATATCTTTGTGATTAAGGCGATGGCACCGCATATTAAGCTGTCTGATATGTTTAAAGGGGTGACACCGTTTATTGTCTCTGACTTAGTACGCTTGATTATTTTAGTCGCTTTCCCTGCAATATCACTGGTGCTGTTGAACTAGATTAAAAGAATTTAATGCGCGCTGTATTATTCAGAAATAAGTGGTTATTTAGAAATAAGTTTCCACAATTGTAAAAAATCGTTTTTAATTTATGGCCATATCGTCGTGATGATGATATGGCTTTTTTTATGTATTTAGGTTTTGAAGGTATGATAAATACTATTACAGTAATGACGTTAACGTAACGGTTCTCATCATTATAAATAGTGATAGGTATAGTAAGATTAAAACCATATATTTTTATAAAAAAATTAAGTAGAGAAAGCTATGGCAGTAGATTTTACTAACACCTTAATCGTTGCAATATCAGCGACCGCTTTATTTAATTTGTCAGAGTCTGAAAATCATCTGACAGCGTTATTGCAGCAGCGACCTCGCGATGCGATTAAAGTGTTTCGAGAATATATGGCCGAACGTGAGAACGATCCTCTCAGTATCGGCGCCGGCTATCCACTTATCAAAGCTTTATTAAACTTAAATAATTACTGTCATGATAACAAGGAGCAAAGCTCAGGTATTGAAACGCCGTTGGTTGAAGTGGTCATCGTCTCAAAAAGTAGCCCGGATACGGGTATTCAAGTGCTCAATGCGATTCGTGAACACGGTTTAACCATTTCGCGCTCGGCATTTATCTCCGGAAGCCCTGTAGCGCCCTATATTAAAGATTTTAATGTGGATTTATTTTTGACCACCAATCGCAATGATGCTCAGCAAGTTGCAGATGCCAATATTTGTGCCTGTGCGATACTAGATGCCACTCCGATAAATACCTATGAGCTGGATACGCAGCAGCTACGTATCGCCTTTGACGGTGATGCGGTGCTATTTGATGACTCAGGTGAGCTACTTTATAAGCAAAAAGGGTTACAGGCTTTTCATGAGCGTGAAGCTAAAATGCGTGACTTGCCCATAGAGAAGGGGCCTTATGCCGAGCTGCTGATTAAACTGGCAAAAATGCAGGAGCGTTTACCTGCTCATTTGCATTCTTCTCCTATGAAAATTGCTTTAGTTACGGCGCGTAATGCGCCTGCTGACTTACGTGCTATCAAAACGCTACGCGATTGGGGCGTCAATCTTGATATGGCGTTTTTTTTAGGCGGACTTGAAAAAACTTCGGTATTAAAAACGTTTGCGCCGCATATTTTCTTTGATGATTCAGTCAAACATATCGATGCTGCGCGTAACTTCATGCCGACCGCTTTAGTCCCTTATCATTCAACTTCATTGCTGCACGCCAAAAGTGTATTGACTACTGACAAAGACGCTTCGTTATTGTCATTTAAACCTGTAGCACGCCCACTTTTTTCTGTGAGTCAGTAATATTCAGTAATGTGGCTTTTATGAAATGAAGAGGCTTAAAAGGTAAAACGTAATATGAAATGGCAGCAATTAACGACCTTGATGGTGCAAAGGATTAAGCAAGTCATTGGCTTATATGCTTTTGTCCTTATTCCTATGTGGGGCATGTTTTTTCTTAATGAAACGCTGCTTTTTGGTCTGTGGAATATTTTTGGCATCGTGCCCCGCGCGTTAGATATCGGCAGTATGATTGGGGTGTTTGCATCATGGACGATGCATGGCAATTTCTCCCATTTACTCGGCAATACGTTGACGCTATTGCAAATTTTATTTTTGTTTGGGCTATTTGAAAATAATGCTTATCGTACGGTGCTAAAACTAATCGTGGCGTCAGGACTGGTGACGTGGGTTATTGGTTCGCCGTTGTCGATTCATATTGGCGCGTCGGGGCTCTGTTTTGCAATGCTCGGTTATATGATAGGCGGGGCAGTGTTTGCGCGGCGTTGGGGCTATTTATTAGCCTGTATTGTGATGGGTACAGGTTATTGGCTGACCATTAAGCAAGGTTTGATGCCGCAGCAAGGCATCTCATTTGCGGCGCATTTCGGTGGTCTGTGCGCCGGCTTATTATTAGGAGCAAACTCAAAGCATGCTTATACCAGTTTAAATTCACGTTATTAACTGCTAAGAGCACAACCATATTTTTAATAGCAAATTTATTTTTAATCCCATATTTTCACTACGTTAACGGTCTTAACTTTTATTGATACAAACATTGATATATAGAGGATCCTCTTTTTCTAGAGGTCGCCATTTAGTTGTCTGCTTAATGTGTTCATCAATGCTCAATCTACTATTTTTTTCTTGCAACACATAATCTGCGCGCGCAGGCGCCGCACAATCGATAACTTGCGGGACTTGCTGCACACTTCTACGTCTTTCGAATAAATATAAATTGACCAAGTAAGTATTTGGCGAATCGGCGTTAGCGCGCGCATGGCCGCTGTCAGCTGCCATAAAACGAAAAATTTGAGGTTTGATGTATGACCACGGGCGAAACCAAGTGCGCTGTTCAACTTTTTTAACCACATGCACGCCTTGAGGAAGTTGCGCGGTTTGTTGCTCGAACCAACTGTATTCTTGTTGTATTTGAAAACCAAAAATCCCGAGGGCGCCAAATAGTGGAATCAGCCATCTTGGCGCCTTTTTTCCGGCTAGTTTGCTGAGATGAGTGATGATCAGTGCTATCCCAGCCATACCAAATCCGGCTGCTATGGTGGCGATAAACTCAAAAAGCATAAGATTTTTCCTTAACGCCATCAGCGCGTATAAAACTAATTGATAACGAACCCGCTTACAATAAGCCTGAGATAAAAAAATCACTCACAAGCAGCTGCTGCCGGTGAGTGATATATTACAAAGAATAGCACACAACATCGTTTAGATTATCGTCTAGATTAATGATTGATTGCGCCGCCAGCGCCACGTGGAGAACGAACACTTTCAACCAATTCTTGGATATGCGCTGGTGGTGGCGTGGTTGCATAAGAAACCACGAACGCAACGATAAAGTTCAGTAGGGCACCAATCGCACCAAACGATAGAGGCGAGATACCAAACAGCCAATACTCTTCAGTATCAGGGAAGCTTGCTGTCCCACTGATAAAGAACCAACCTTTAAAGATAAAGATATAAACCAAGATACTAATCAAACCCGTTAACATACCAGCGATAGCGCCAACGTTATTGATACGCTTAGAGAAAATCCCCATCATTAGAGCAGGGAACAGTGACGCACCTGCAATACCAAAGGCTAGTGCCACAACCTGTGCCGCAAATCCCGGCGGATTGATACCAAGCCATGTCGCAACCACAATCGCAATTGCCATCGTGATACGGGCGACTTTTAGCTCGCCTGCATCGGTAATGTTCGGGTTGATGTTTCTTTTGATCAAGTCATGACTGATCGCTGATGAGATGGCAAGTAGTAGACCAGCTGCCGTTGATAGCGCTGCTGCTAAACCACCGGCGGCGATAAGACCAATCACCCAACCTGGTAGGCGTGCAATTTCTGGGTTAGCCAATACTAGAATATCCGCGTTAACGTCTAGCTCATTACCTTCCCAGCCTCTATCGACAAAGATACCATCACGCTCTAGAGCATGCTCAGCTTTTGCCTCTTCTACAGCCGTGGTTGCTGCGGCAACATCTCCGCCGTCAGTGGTGGCGCTCGACAATGCTAGCTCTGCGGCTCCAAGTCCGCTATCGTTATAGAACTGGATACGACCATCGTTGTTTAAATCATTGTATTTAATAAGGCCAGTTTCTTCCCATGTTCTCATCCAGTCTGGACGTTGATCATACTCAATGGCTGGCTCTTCAACGCCTTGTGGATAGATGGTATCGATTAGGTTGAGACGCGCCATCGCACCAACGGCTGGCGCCGTAAAGTACAGGAGCGAGATGAAAACTAACGTCCAACCAGCAGTCCAGCGTGCATCGGCAACCTTAGGAACGGTGAAAAAGCGGATGATAACGTGTGGTAATCCTGCCGTACCAATCATCAGTGATAAAGTAAATAGCACCATGTTTAGCTTGTTTGGTACATCAGCGGTATAAGCAGTAAAGCCTAAATCGACAACAATTTGATCAAGCTTGGCTAAGATAGGAATGCCAGCTTCGACATGGTTTGAGAACAAACCAAGACCAGGAATCGGATTACCCGTCAGCTCAAGTGAAATAAAGACCGCAGGAATCGTATAGGCAATCATGAGAACCACGTACTGCGCAACCTGCGTGTAGGTAATGCCTTTCATACCACCAAGGACGGCGTAGAAGAATACGACAACCGCCGCAATAAGCAGACCCGTAGTATTATCCACTTCTAAGAAGCGTGAAAATGCCACCCCAGCGCCCGTCATCTGACCGATAACGTAAGTGGTCGAAGCAATAATCAAACAAACCACCGCAATCATAGCGGCGGTTTTGGAATAAAAACGATCGCCAATAAAATCTGGCACCGTGAACTTACCAAATTTACGCAGGTAGGGCGCGAGCAGCATCGCCAATAGCACATAACCGCCCGTCCACCCCATCAAGTAAGTGGATGCCGCATAACCGCCGGTCGCAATAATACCCGCCATCGAGATAAATGACGCTGCACTCATCCAGTCAGCAGCTGTTGCCATACCGTTGACCACAGGATGCACACCGCCGCCCGCAACATAGAATTCACTGGTTGAACCTGCACGCGCCCACCACGCAATACCGAAGTATAAAGCGAAGGATAGGCCTACAAAAAGAATATTAATCGCAAATTGACTCATAGGACTATTCCTCGTCTACACCATATTGTTTATCTAACTTATTCATACGCCACGCGTAGAAGAAAATTAAAATGATAAATACGCCAATGGATCCTTGCTGAGCGAACCAAAATCCTAGGTCAGTACCCCCTATGCGAATGCCTGTTAATAATGGACGAAATAAAATACCAAAACCGTAAGAACACAGGGCCCAGATAACGAGGCTACCTAAAATGAGACGGACATTGGCACGCCAATAACCGGATGGATCGTTGTGGTTTTCCATAGGACAACTCCTTTTGTCTTACCTAAAAACATCATGTTTGATTTGAGCCTAATGAGTGATTATTGTCTATCGCTCCAAGCGAAATTAGATCTACAAAAACCCTCTTATAGACCATTCATACAAAATGACTCAACAGCTTGGCTGAAAAAATACGCACAAATGACAGAGGCTTTAGCTATTTATGATCAGCAAACAAAGTTAAAAATAGCTATTTACGGCCTCATACCATCAAAAATTATCAAAACCAAAGACCTAAAAGCGAACCGTTTAAAAGCAGGTGCAAAACCCCTTATCTATAAATCAAATTATGAAAACTGGTTCCGTTAAAAACGGCTCTCATAAGATGAAGAGATAACGAATGCTATGACTTTTAGGCTTAAGGGTGCCTTGCAGAAAAGAGGGGATTTATCGAGGTAAAACCATGAGGGTCAACAATCCGCTGTCTTTTTACGATCCCGTCTTCCTGACAAGAGTCTTAAAGTTTTTAATACGCTAGCCATTCATGCCAATAAATCAATATCAACCGAACGCTAAAGACTATAAAATCCAGTCTACGTGTTGAAACGATGGCGTTATTAAAAACTTAATTTTAAATTAGCAGTCACTTTCTGGTTATTTATCAAAAAACAGTTAAGGTCATCAAGAAATGCCGCAGTTTTACGGATTAGCGAGCGATGACGTTACTGGAATCGTACGATAAATGTCTAAAAAATGCTTCTAATTTGTTACATTCTCCATTCTATAGCAGTTAAAGGGCAAGTAACATTTATTTTAAAAATAAACTTCTTGAATTGATAACCAAATGTGATAGTTGAAGACCTCTTAATCTCGATAGAATGCACACGGTAAATTTTTCAGAAACTTTTTTAGAAAAATTTTTAGGTAATTTAAAGACTGTTTTGATTGGTTATAGACATTTTTATATAAAAAGTAAGCAGCATTGATAAAGCGTAAGTGAGGAGTTGGTATGAGCGAAGGCATAGCAGGTTGGTTTAATAACATTGTTAATTACGGTGTTAGCATTATTTGGGGCAATAATGATTGGTTAATCGCGAGCAATCCATGGTATGGGTTGTTGATGTTTGTATTAATCGGTGCCGGTTTGTATTTTACCGTTGCTACGCGTTTTATTCAGTTTCGTCACTTCGGTCATATGTGGCGGTTATTACGAGTATCAAATCAAGGGCGTAAAGAGGGCGGTATCAGCTCATTTGAGGCGTTGATGACCTCCTTAGCGGCGCGGGTTGGTACAGGTAATCTGGCAGGGGTGGCGATTGCTATTTATCTGGGTGGGCCAGGCGCCGTATTTTGGATGTGGATGACGGCGATAGTCGGTATGTCGACCAGTTTTATCGAGTCCACCTTAGCGCAAGCTTATAAAGTGCCGCATAAAGACAATGTCTACCGCGGTGGGCCCGCTTACTATATCGAAAAAGGTTTGGGTAAGCGCTGGCTTGCGATATTTTTCTCGCTTTGTTTGCTGGTTGCGTTTGGTTTGGCATTTAATGGTGTACAGTCAAATACGATTGCGCAGGCGACCAATGAAGCCTTTGGCGTGCCAACGTGGATGACAGGCTTGGTGCTCGTAGTATTGGTCGCGCCAGTGGTATTTGGTGGTTTGCGCTCGGTTGCGCGTATCGCTGGTAAAATCGTACCAATTATGGCGATACTTTATATTTTATTGGCGCTCTTCATTATTATCACCAACTTTAGCGAATTCCCAGCAGCGGTTGTTTTGATTGTAAAATCTGCATTCGGCTTTGAGCAAGCAGCGGGCGGCGTGATTGGGTACGGTATTG
Source organism: Psychrobacter sp. UBA5136 (assembly GCF_002414005.1). Classification (GTDB taxonomy): domain Bacteria; phylum Pseudomonadota; class Gammaproteobacteria; order Pseudomonadales; family Moraxellaceae; genus Psychrobacter. The sequence continues at coordinate 28,050 of NZ_DHYG01000057.1, read as the reverse complement.
CGCAAGCGATGATTAACGGTATCAAACGCGGTTTGTTTTCAAACGAAGCGGGTATGGGGTCAGCGCCCAATGCGGCGGCGACGGCAAAAAGCTATCCGGATCATCCAGCGGTGCAAGGCTTTATGCAAATGCTTGGGGTGTTTATGGATACGTTGGTTATCTGTACGGCTACCGCTGCCATTATCATTCTCTCAGGCGTTGTTGACCCGAGTGTCGAACAAGAGGGCATTCAATTAACGCAGTTGGCATTGTCGCAGTATGTGGGCGATATGGGCGTTATCTTCGTCGCGATTGCTATTTTCTTTTTCTCATTTACCTCTATTATTGCCAACTACAGTTATGGCGAGTCCAATCTTGAGTTTATCTCGGGTGAAAAAAACGCCAAAGTGATGATTATGATTTTCCGCTTTATGGTTTTAGGCATGGTGTTTGTTGGTGCTATCGCTAGCCTGCCTGCTATTTGGAACTTTGCTGACTTATCCATGGGTTTAATGGCACTCGTCAACTTGGTGGCTATTTTAATCTTATCGCCTGTCGCCCTACGCATCTTGCGTGATTATGAGCGACAAGTTAAAGAAGGCAAAACGGGCGAGCAAATCAAATTTGACCCAGATGATTTTGTGAAATTAAAAGACGAAGCCAACCGCGATGCATGGACTGATTAGTCTTTATAAACCAGTAAAGTAAATACGCTATTAAAGCTACAAGCATAAAAAAACCGCTCTTATTATTAAGAGCGGTTTTTTATTAAGCAATATTTATCACAAATAGGGTTTACATGTTTGGATAGTTAGGACCGCCGCCACCTTCTGGCGTCACCCAAGTGATGTTTTGTGACGGGTCTTTGATGTCACAAGTTTTACAATGTACGCAGTTTTGCGCGTTGATAACAAACTTAGCACCTTCAGCATCTTTTACCACTTCATAAACGCCAGCTGGGCAATACAGACGCGCAGGCTCAGCGTACAATGGTAAATTGACGGAGACAGGTACTGTTGGATCGGTCAGTTTTAAATGCGATGGCTGATCTTCCGCATGGTTGGTATTCGAGATAAAGACCGATGACAATTTATCAAATGTCAGCTTACCATCCGGCTTAGGATAGGTGGGCTGATAGGCGTGCTTTGCCGTCTCAAGCTGATCGTAGTCATACTGATTGTCATGAATGGTCAAGGGCATCTTGCCACCAAGCAAGTTTTGCTCGATAAAGTTAAAGGCGCCGCCCATCCATTGTCCCATACGGTGCATGGCTGGTGAAAAATTACGCGCTTCGTAGTTATCTTGATATAACCACGATTCTTTATACATGGTGCTATAAGCAACCACGTCATCGTGCTCACGGCCAGCTTGCAGCGCCTCAAAAATCGCCTCAGCAGCTAACATGCCTGATTTCATTGAGGTATGTGTGCCTTTGATTTTGGCAGGGTTTAAGAAACCGGCGTCATCACCGACCAATACGCCACCTGGGAAGGTGAATTTTGGTAAGGAGTTTAGGCCGCCTTTGGTCAGGGCACGCGCGCCGTAAGACAGGCGTTTACCACCTTCTAAGATATTACGAATAAGTGGGTGCAGTTTGAGGCGCTGCACTTCATCAAACGGTGACATATAAGGGTTTGAGTACGATAAATCGATCACTATACCAAAGCTTACTTGGTTGTTTTCATCGAAATATAACCACCAACCACCAGAAGAGTCGGTGTCAGTTAGTGGCCAACCTGAACCGTGCATAACCACGCCTTGTTCATGTTTTTCTGGTGCCACTTCCCACAGCTCTTTTAGGCCAATGGCATAGTGCTGAGGATCTGCGTCTTTATCAAGACCGAAACGGCTGATTAAGCGTTTGCCCAAATGTCCGCGGCAACCTTCAGCAAAGATGGTATATTTACCGAGGAGCTCATACCCTGGCTCAAAGCTAGGTTTGGCTTCGCCATTGGCCGCCACACCCATATCGCCGGTTAACACACCTCTTACCGAACCGTCATCGTTATATAAGATGTCAGCAGCAGCAAAGCCTGGGAACATCATAACTTCTAACTCTTCCGCTTGCTCTGCCAACCAGCGAACGACGTTGCCGAGTGAGACAATATAATTGCCTTCATTGTGCATGCTGGCAGGGACGATAGAATCAGGAAGCTTGGTGGCTTTGGTAGCAGAACCCAGCATATAAACGCGGTCTTCAATGGCAGGCACGTTTAGTGGCGCGCCTTTTTCTTTCCAGTCTGGTATCAGCTCATCTAAAGCGCGCGGCTCAATAACGGCGCCAGATAACGTATGAGCACCGAATTCAGAACCTTTTTCGACCACGCAGACCATAAATTCATCGTTGCCCGCTGCAATAGCAAGCTGACGCAGACGAATCGCTGCTGACAGACCAGAAGGGCCGCCGCCGACGATAATAACGTCAAATTCCATTGATTCACGTTCGATTTCAGGCTCGGCAGCTTCAGGTTCTACGACTGGCTCGGCGGCCACTGTTGCCGCTTCAGCTTCCGTAGTTTCTTCAGTCGCTGCAGCTTCTTGTCGTGCTTCTGCATCTGCCGTTTCTGCTACGGTTGCATCAGTATTCGCAATGTCGTTATGAACAGTATCGTTATTAACAACGTCACTATCAACGACTGGCGTTTGATTGTCTTGCTCTTGCATACCTACTCCTAAACTTGTAGTGGCTTATCTCAGGGCATCATTAGCTTAACAATTGAATAATAAAGCTTGCGGCGCTAACGTTACTCAGACATATGGCTGCCCGATAAAAACTGTCTTTGCGGCATCAATTGACGACGTTAAGGGTAAAGATATTTACTCACAATCTATCCGCCCATAACGTAAAATGTGTCGTTAATTCAACACCCACTGAACCATTTTAAATAAATAATCGTTACTCATTATAAAAGAAAAGTCCTACAAACACGATACGCATTTCTAGGTATCAATGTTAAGGTAAGAATCAAACAGTAGGGGTACAATGACGATAGGCTTTCATCATACCCGAAACAAAAATTTATAGTAATAATAGATTTGCCAAACTTTGATTACTAAATAAAGGATTTGATGATGGATGATAATAATAAGCGTGCCAATTTTAATGATGAGAACAGCGTGAAAGCCTTAGATGATAAGGCATCCACGCTAAATGATATGGATGCTTTAAGCCAGTATTTTAAGTCCACCGCAAGCATGCGTGAAGGGCGTGCCATACCGCCTCTAGAGAGTTGGCATCCTGAGCAAGTGACAGACATGGACTTGACCATCAAAGCCAACGGCGAGTGGTGGCACGAAGGCGTGCATATGACCCGAGAGTCATTGGTCAGTTTGTTTGCCACTATTTTGTGGAAAGAGGAAAATAATGGCTCGGTTGCGTATTTTTTAAAGACACCCGTGCAAAAGCTGCGTATCCAAGTAGAAGATGCGCCGTTATTGATTAACGATGTCGGTATCGTTCAAGAAGATAATAAGCGCTGGCTGGAATTTACTACCACTACGGGCGATGTGGTCCGCTTAGATGATGAGCATCCTATTTATTTGCGTGCTTACGCCGTTAAAAACTCTGATCATAAACAGAGCAAAGAAGAAAGTAAAAGTATAGAAAATGAAAGTATAGAAAGTGATACGCAAATCCGTCCTTATATGATGGTGCGCAACGGCTTGGAGGCACTCATCGGGCGTAATGCCTTTTATCACTTAACCGACATTGGTGAGTTGACAGAGCAAAATGGCGAAACGATACTAACGCTACAAAGTGGCGGTAAGTCTTATACGTTATCGATGCCATCTGATTCACCATAGACTATATTTAGCATTTAACATTTATATAAAAACGGCGGTAAGATAACAATGAAGATTGCCGTAAAAGCAGCGCCTGATAATACAACCTTTAATGGGTTTGAGACGCATACAACGACATTTATTGATGATAATTTAAAAAAGCTTAGGTCAAATAACAGCGTGATAAATAACGCGCTAAAAAAGGATCGCAGCGCGCCAATCGGCTTATTTGATTCGGGCGTTGGCGGCTTGTCGGTTTATCTACATTTGGCTCAGCAGTTACCGCATGAGCGTTATGTTTATTATGCCGATACTTTGCATGTGCCGTATGGCAATCGCGATAGTGAAGATATTAAAGCGCTAACGCTCGCCGCCGTAGAGTGGCTGTACCAACAAGGCTGCAAGCTGATCGTTATCGCTTGCAATAGCGCCTCGGCGTATGCGCTAGAGACCGCAAGACGCTGTTATCCGCAGTTGCCGATTGTCGGTTTGGTGCCGGCTTTGAAGCCTGCGGTACTGGCCAGTAAAAGTCGTCATGTGGCGGTATTGGCAACAAAAGCGACTTTAAACGGCACATTACTCAACGACGTGATTACTAGCGTTGCCAGCCCTAATGCTACCAAGGTAACCAAATACTTTGATCCAAACTTGGTGCCGTGGGTCGAGTCGGGTATGCCTAAAGACAGCAAAACGGCGCAAGATTTACGTGCGCAATTACAGATATTTGCCCAAGATGGGGTAGACCAGCTGGTATTAGGGTGTACGCATTATCCGTTTTTTAAAGCATTTTTACAGCAAGAGATTGCCCAGCAGCAGTTATCAATTCAAATCGTCGATTCGGGACAAGCAATCGCTGAGCGCGTCAAACAATTATTGTTAGCAAACCAGTTATTGGCCGTGCCAGCCGCGCCTTTAAATAGCGAGACTTTAAATGGTGAGACTTTGAAGAAAAGCGCGGCAATGAATACGAATATTGCGCCGCCATTGATTTTTTATGCGACCAAATATGATGAGAAGTTACACATTTTAATACAAAGTTTGCTCGGTAAGCGGAGCCGTTTGCAGTATTATTCTCATCCGTGACCTTTTTTTGAGTCTCAGCATAAGTTGCTTCCCTGCTTACCTAATTAACAGGTCTACTTAACAGGACTACTTTACAGGGCTACCGCAGTTATAATTCTGCAATATAGTAGGGTCTTTAGTAATAAACTGGACGCATATCAGCAATATTATGTTAGGCTAGCATTTGCCAAACAAAATTAAATAGTCTGTGATGTTATTATGGTCTGTCATTTTATTGTCGATTTCTAGAACTCTCATTTATATGGCTACTCAAGCTTAGAGGTGATTGTGCCAAACCGTCGCTATCATATTCACGTCATATGTGCTGACAACGACCAACTGTTGGTGTTGGACAGTGTGGCGATGTTTTTCCAAGCTCGCGCATTTTTAACCTACGATGTTTCTAGCAAATTACCCAAAGCGTCGCTATATGGCCGCCAGTGTATTGATGCTTGTGATTATGCCTTGATGATTATTGGCGATAGTTATGGATCGACGCAAAATACTGGCGTCAGTCAAATGCATTTGAGCTACTTAAATGCCAAAGCCAAGCTTAAACCTTTGCTAATACTGATTAAAACTCACCATAACGAGGTCAACATTAGCCGTCAGCTGCTAGAATTTACCCACATGGTCACCAAAAAAGCCGAGAAAATTTATTATTATGAGAACGAAAACGATATTGAGCAGCTACTTATTCAAGCTTACTATAAGATGGTTGCCAATCATCAGGTAGGCGATGGTGGCTGGGTAAGAGTGGGTGACGAGCTGTTGAAAGCGAATAAAGCTACTGCCACCGCCACTGAACGACAGGTTTCTGAAGACTCTACCATTAACGCTGCGACCAATAAAGTAACTAAGCCCGTCCAAGCGTCGTCTGTTATGCTCAGTCAACTGGCTGCTGATAGTGTCAGTAAACCCCTCGTGCTAACAGACACCTTTGAGATTCAATACAAAGCCCAAGCTTATGAAGGCGGAAATTTAACCGATGTCATTCGGCCTATGGTGCTGTCGTGGCAAGAGATATTAATCGCCCTGGTCAAAATACCCGCCACCTTTTCAAATTATGGCCTACAAAGCGCCATTAATCGCTTAATTGCCACCAAAGCTGAGCATGATATTAAAAAGGACATGCCAAATGTCCACGCCGTCTCTCGCTGTCAGATTTCTCAAGATGACTTAAACCAGTTGCAGCGCCAGTTGGTAACAGCCAATTGGATCCAGCTAACTACGTATGGGACGCGCGCTGCCCAAGAGCTTTGGAAGCTCACCTTTTATGCCAAAAGTTTGTTGTCAGATAATCATCCCAAAATCAGTCGTCAGTCGTCTTCACCCCTCGGTTAGCTCAAACCACAATCTTCTTTATTTATAAAACCCTCATCTATCAACTTCAATTAAAAACTTGCCATCTATAAAGGTGCTACTTACCCTTTGTAATACAAAGCATACGTCTCAGTGGTTGTGAACGTATGCAATACCCGTAATAATAAAAGGCATAAATACATAATAAAACTGCATAATTAGGGAGCACATAATGAGTAACTCAAAAAATGATGACTTGACCAACGAATTAAATAGTTTAGAAAATGCCATGCATGAAGCAAACCAGTTTCTTACTTTGGAGGAGCAAGTCGCCGATATGAAGCGCCGCGGTATTGATCCTACCCAAGCCTATAAGGATTTGGATAGAAAAGAGGAAGATGCCGACTGGGGCGACGCCACATGGAAAGAAAATGGTAAATGGAAGCCAAAAACGCCTGCTGATTTAGATGAAAAAGCACGGGAAAATTGGGATGGCGACAATGGCAAACCAAATCCGCCACCAGTTGTTTAATAAAAAGTATTTATTGTTAGGAACTATTAAATAACGACTTTTTTCCCAATATTAAATTTATTTGACAAAAAAGCCACGCAGATAAGCGTGGCTTTTTAATTAGACAGCTAACTTAAACGGCTAATTATGGAGGTTGTAGATTATCCAATTACAAACCTTCATCGACACGCACCAGTTTTACCGTCCCATCTGGACTGGTGACACGGCGATAGCGGATATTACTTGCTGGCGCTGTTTGTGTAGATGGCTGCATAGACGGTTGTGCCGAGTAAGTGTTAGAGCTTGAAGCGCGGGTTTGTTGTTGAATCAATTGTCCCATACGGTCTGCAGGCGCAGGATTTAAAGGACGACTGTTTGCTGGTTGCCCATATTGATTGCTCGTAGGGGCTGTATTGCCAACGATTGCGCGATAAAACTTCTGTCCGGCACGCCCATCGGCTGGGAAGATACCATGGCTCGATTGATATTGCTGAATAGCGGTACGCGTATTATCGCCAATGATGCCATCTACTTCGCCGATATCGTAGCCGGCATTTAATAATGCTTGCTGAATATCTTTTGCTTGCTGGCGGCTAATACCAGGATCATCTGTCGGCCACGCCGTGACAAAATCGGTTTTGCTGCTGTCTTCGCGCGCGATTAAGTCTGATAAATGAGCAATCGCCAAGGCATAATTTTCTGAAGCGTTATACGAATAAAACGTATCGAAGTTTTTACCCACCAAGAAGGCTGGGCCATCAGTGCCGGCTGGTAATAATAAACCTGCGCTGCTCAAGGTAGAAGGTAACGGACTGCCATTTGCCAGTGTTAGCCCTTGATTGCGCCAATGGCTGATGGATTTTTTGTCTTTACGGTTTGATGCGCCCCAAAAGCCACTTGGCAGTTTGACTTCATAACCCCATGGCTCGCCCGTACGGTAGCCACGTTTGTCTAAAAAATTGGCAGTAGAGGCGAGCGCATCGGGCACGCTATTAACCAAGTCACGGCGACCATCACCATCAAAATCGACGGCCAATTCTAAAAAGGTGCTTGGCATAAACTGCGTTTGCCCGAATGCCCCTGCCCATGAACCAGTCATATCGCTGGGCGCAATATCACCGTTTTGGACGATTTTTAGCGCGTTGGCGTATTCCCCTTGAAAATAGCTTTGACGACGATCAAAACATGACAGCGTTGCTAAAGATTCAAACAGTGGTTTTTTACCCAATGTCTGGCCAAAGTTGGATTCCACGCCCCACACGCCTAATACATGCTCGGCCTTAACGCCATAGCGCGATTCAATGCGGCGCAAGGTATCGACCCATTGGTGTTTGGCGCGGATACCATCTTCGACCCGCTCTTTATCTACCAATGACGCCAGATAATCCCACACGTCCTTTTGAAATTCAGGCTGGTAGTTGAGCGACTGAATCACGCTAGGATCAGGCTGACTGGGGCGATAATTATTAAAGGTAGAGCTATCGACGCCGCGAAATTTGCTAGAGTTTTTTAACCCATCTAAGCACTGTTGAAACTGGCTATTAGATAAGTCTGGCGCCGGCGGTTTGGCAGCTTGCGCCGTACTGGCAAGGCTGAGGCCAACAGCAATGCTGAGTAGCGATAACGTAGAAGTTAGAGATAAACGCATGGAAATATCCTATAAACATCGAAATAGTCATTAAAGAGAGCAAGACTGAGCAGTGCTGTATGGACTTAGAGTAACCAATCTCAATCCTAAAGAAAAGGTATCGAAGCACTCCGTTACTATAAATTGACGCGCGCGTGAGGTTAGGAGAGGGTTTGGAGTAAATTAAAGCTGTTTCCGAAAACAATGGCATTCCTTACTTATGTCTTAAGTTGCTATACTGATGAGCAGAAACTCTCATAGAAATCGATATAACCATCTAATATCTGCTACCTATAAAAATAAGGTAAGAAATGAAAGTCAAACGCTTACACCTACAAAATTATGGTCGCTTTGAAGACTTAAAAATAGATTTTGCACCAACCGCAGAGAAGACAGGAAATGTCACTGTGATTGTAGGCAATAATGGCGCGGGAAAATCGCAGATTTTGCAGGCTTTGGCTACAAGTTTAAGTTGGTTTATAGCAAAATTAAATGATGAAAATGCAGATGGAGTAGAACTCTCTCAATCCGATATAAAAAATAATACACATCTATCATCAGTTAAAACTTCTATTGAAGATTTAAGCTGTATTGAGAGAAACAAAAAATGGGTTGAAGAAAGTATACAGGCAGATTGGAAAATTGATGCGACTACAGAGAAGAAGTTTAGACCTGCTACTTATGGATTGAGGGTCAATAGGTTATCCAAAGTAATTAGAAGCTATATCTACAAATTCAAAAAGAATGAAGAAACTAGCCTACCTATATTCGCTTATTATCCTGTAGAACGTATTATTAGAAGTACACCAGTTGAAGTTAGTGATGATTTTGTCAACAATCAGTTTACTGCTTATGATAATGCGCTAAAAAAATCAGTTAATTTTGAAAGCTTTTTTTCTTGGTTTCGTGAGCGAGAAGATATCGAAAACGAGAAAATAGTTAATTCTGCTAAATCAGTTGAAACTCAAAACGAGTCAGCGTTAATAAAATCACTAAAAAGTAATTTTGAGTATCCTATAGGTGAAAGGAACAAAAAACTAAGTGAAGATGAGTTAGATCCATTTATGTCAGATTTCATTAAGGAATTTAGAATAAATTTTTTTTCTCAGTATTATAAAGTTGACGATAAGTTACTTTCCTCTGTACGTCAATCTATCGAATTTTTTACTAGTTTCAAAAATATACATATTCGCCGTCAAGGCACACCTACTATGATAGTAGAAAAAGATGGTGAAGAGTTGGATGTCAATCAACTCTCCCAAGGTGAAAAATCCTTATTCGCTTTAGTAGGTGATATTGCCCATCGTTTAGCGTTACTTAATCCAAGCCTTGATAATCCGCTTGAAGGTGAGGGCGTGGTTATGATTGATGAGGTGGATTTGCATCTTCATCCAAAATGGCAGCATGATTTAATCGATAAACTGGTCGCTACTTTTCCAAACGTGCAATTTATTCTGACTACTCATTCGCCACATGTTATCAGTGATCGTAATGATATTTTATTATACTCATTGGATGACGGTGAATTGACAAAAATGCCTAACGTATATGGCGAAGATGCGAATACCGTGCTTACCAAAATATTTGATGTAGATATTCGTGATAGTAAGGTAGAGGAACAATTTAACGTGATTCGCCGCGCTATTAGTAATCAGGATTATCCTACAGCAGAAATCTATTTAGCAGAATTAGCAGAAAAGTTACCTTCAGACCATCTAGAATTATTAAAGTGTCGTTTGTTATTGGCGCAAGCTAAGCTAGGAAGTAGCATTAATAATGAGTCTAGCCATGCAAAAGATTGATAAGTTGGGCTCAATGCCTCTTGAGACGGAAAAGGGTTTTAAAAAGTATAAAACTAAGAATTGGGGCGAAATCCCAGAAGTTATTAAAGCCCCCTTGCGACAGCAGTTATATGACGAACAACATGGAGTTTGCTGTTATTGCTGCAAAAGCTTAGGTAAAGAAAAAACTACTATCGAACATTTAAAAAGCCGTAATGACTATCCAGATAGATGTTTTGACTATGACAATTTATTATTAAGCTGTAGGACAGCCAAGCAGTGTGACAACGCTAAAGGCAGCCAAGAATTGCCTTTAACGCCACTTATGGATGAATGCGAAAACGAGATAAAAATTAATCTTGCAGGAGAACTAGAGTCCGATAGCGAACGAGGGATTGAATCTATAGCACTACTCAAATTAAATAATCGTCAAATCCGTAACTGGCGGAAAAGCTTAATAGATATGATCAGTTTCGTGTTTGATCCTACCCAGTCGAATAGCCCACCAATTAGTATTCAAGACCCACAAAATTTAAGATTAATTCTAAATAGTTGCGCTGATTTGAATCAAAAATATGAGCTTGAATATATTGTGAAGAAACTAACTAAATAATCAAAACGTTTTCTATTTATTACTCAATAACCAAACATGTTCAGTGACGGCTAGCTCAGATACCGCATTAAGGGTAGATGACTGGTTTTCAAGCTCAATGAGTTTATAATCGGCATCATAATACTGCTGTAACTGCTGCTGACTAATCGAAAAAGGCGGGCCGTCTTTTTTACTTTGATTATAGTTAAGGGTAATTAATAGCTGTGGGGCATTATTGCTAAGCTTAACTATTTGCGTACTATAATCAGCACGCATCTCGGCTGGCAAGGCAATCAACGCCGCTCTGTCATAAACGGCACTAATATCATCAATATCTGTTGCGCTCAGAGCAAAAATATCCGCCGCCCATAAGCTAATGGTTTGCCCAGCAAGCTGACCTCGATAGCACTTTAACGTGGATTTATCAGCAGCGCTCGTAAATTCCGTAATGGTAGGGGTGATATTTTGCTCAGCAAAGAATGCTTGTATGGCGGTTTCGACCAGCTCAACGCCAACAACGTCGTAGCCTGCGTGCGTAAGCCATACCATATCAACCGATTTACCGCATAAAGGTACCAAGACTTGGCTACCGATGGGCACTGCCAGTTCAGAAAAATACTCGATTAGCTGAGGATTGACGTCAGACTTATGAAAGCCAATACGGCCGTCTTGCCAGCGCTGTTGCCAAAATTTAGAATCCATACCTTTATTCCCAACCTATCTATGCTTTAAATGTTTGGTATTATCATACCGCTAAACGCAATAAAAAAGCCAAGCGTCTTAACCCTTGGCTTTGATAGCGTATAAAACTCACGTTACCGATTTAGTTCGCCATATATTGGCTGAATTCTTTGCGCAATTTGGCAAGCTTGGGCGGAATGGCAAAGTTACAATAGGCTTGACCCGGATTTCTATTGTAGAAATCTTGATGCGCCTCTTCAGCTTTGTAAAATTCCATGGCTGGATGGACTTCTGTCACCACATTAAGGCCCATGTCGCGTAATTTGTTAATGGTGCGGTCTACGGTTGGTTTTTGCGCTTCATCGGTATAAAAAACCACGCTGCGATATTGGCTGCCGACATCATTGCCTTGGCGATCCATGGTGGTGGGATCATGCGTGGCAAAAAACACATCAAGAACGACTTCTAATGGCACTATAGATTCATCAAATTCGACTTTGATAACTTCAACGTGTCCGGTATCGCCGCCGCAGACCGCTTCGTAATTGGCAGAAACGGCATCGCCGCCCATATAGCCAGATATGACAGATTGCACGCCTTTCACCGATAAAAATACCGATTCGGTGCACCAAAAACAGCCACCGCCTAAGATAATGGTTTGCATAATTGTTCCTATTATTATAGCTGTTGTTATAGAGATGAGCTAAGGTCTTTATTTGGTTGCATTATTTCATCTTTCAATGCTGTTTCATCTTTCAGTTCGGCATTGATAGAGGCAACATCGCGCTTAGCACTACCTATTTAGCTTAGCAGGGCAACTGGCCGCGATAAGTAACAAACAGTAATGTTATAATGAGCTTTTGCTATCTTTGGCTGTCCTAAAAACCCTTAGCCATGCGCAATTTAATCAAAATTTTACTTTTAAAAATTAAAGCTTCATTAACAAAAACAAAGTTCCGTTATCAAAATCAAAGTTCCACTATCAAAAGACGAGCCGCCCCATGAGCCAAACTAAGCCTGCTAACTTGACCAATGACACCGTGAAACACGACACCTTATTTACCACACCACTTGATAAAGCGGCGCGTTTTTCTTTTGATGAGCAAGTGGTGGCGTGCTTTCCCGATATGATACGCCGTAGTGTGCCCGGTTATGGTCAGGTGCTCGCCATGCTGCCAATATTTGCTCGTCGTCATTGTAAGTATCGCCAGCAAGATGGGAGCGGCCAGCGTGTCAGCCGTGTCTATGATTTGGGCTGCTCGCTTGGGGCGGCAAGTATGGCATTGGCTGGCGAGTTTGAGGCGCAAGATTTGCAGATTAAAGCGATTGATATCTCACCGGCAATGACCACGCAAGCAAAAACACTGTTGGCTGATAATTATCCAGCGCATAATATTGAAGTGATTACCGCTGATATACGTGATGTCGAGCTTGAACCATGCGATATGGTTATTCTTAACCTGACGCTGCAGTTTTTACCAGCCGCTGATAGGGTTGCAGTGTTAGAAAAAATTTATGCGGCTTTAAGCGACGGTGGTATTTTGGTCTTAACCGAAAAAACCCATGCTTTTGATGAGCAGTATGATGCGTGGTTGGTTGAGCGTTATTACGACTTTAAACGCGCTAATGGTTATACCGAGATGGAAATCAGCGGCAAACGCAATGCGCTCGAAAACGTTTTGATTACCGATACCTTAGACGAACATCATGAGCGCTTGAGCGCTGTCGGTTTTGCGCGGCATTTAACGTGGTTTCAGTTTTTAAACTTTGTCTCTATTGTGGCCTTTAAATAATATTTAAACGCGATAGTAATAACGGCTAGACTTTTAATATAAAATTTTACTCTATCTTTTTACCAACACGGCAATCTGTTTTTATGCTTAACGACACCATCATCAATGCTGAACGCCAGCTGTATTTAACCTTGTTAAAACTCGCTCAAACACAGCCAAACGCTTATGAATGGCTGACGCGCTTGCCAACATGGCTGGGTGAAATCAAAGATAAAGCTAACTATGCGCATGCACCCGCTTACCAGGCATCGGTAGCACGTTTGCCAACAGTAGCGGTTGATAAGGTGGATTTAGACAGCGATGTGTTGACGATTGCCGCCAACCTCAGCGACTCTGAGCGCAAACAAACCTTAGCGTTACTAAAGCAGCTAATGCCATGGCGTAAAGGGCCTTTTCAAATTGGTGCTCAAATAGATGGTCAAATTGGTAGTGATAAAGACCGTTCAATCTTTATCGATACTGAGTGGCATAGCGATTGGAAATGGCAAAGAATCGCATCGCATTTAGGCAATTTAAAAGGTCGCAGGGTATTGGATGTCGGCGGTGGTTCGGGCTACCACGGTTGGCGGATGGCAGGCGCAGGGGCAGATACGGTTATCATTATTGACCCATCATGCCTGTTCTATCATCAGTTTATGGCGATTCGGCACTTTGTCGGTGATGCTGATAGCTATCGTACCCATTATATTCCGGTACCACTCGAAGCTTTGCCGGAGCACAGTCAGTTGTTTGATACGGTATTTAGCATGGGTGTGCTTTACCATCGTCAATCGCCATTTGAGCATTTGCAACAGTTAAAAGGGCAGCTGGTCAAAGGCGGCGAGCTGGTGCTTGAAACCTTGGTTATTGATGGCGATGCTAATACCGTCCTTGTGCCGCACGACCGCTACGCGCAGATGAACAATGTGTATTTTTTGCCGTCCGTTGCGGCGCTCACGGGCTGGCTAGAAAAAGCAGGATTTAGTGACGTACGCTGCGTCGATGTTGCTGTCACCTCGACCGCTGAGCAGCGCAAAACCGATTGGATGACGTATCATTCGTTAGCTGATTTTTTGGACCCTGACGATGTCAACAAAACCATCGAAGGCTATCCCGCGCCGAAACGGGCGACCTTAATTGCAAAAAAATAGCGCTGGCGGTTTGTTGCTGGCAAAGAAAGGTTGGTTAAATAAACCATCTTTCGAATGCCATTTCTATAAGAACTTTCAGGATAAAGCCTATAAAACCTGCCCCTAGGGCTAAAAACATCCAAAAGGTACCCGCGCGACCCGCATCAGAGCGCTTTGATAAGTCCCAAATAATAAAAAATAAAAAAGCAATAAAGATGGGCAATAAAATATACATGCCCCAACTGGTGACGGTACTAGCAGCAATAGCAAACATGGTTTTGTCCTATAAATAAAAGGGTAAAGTGACGCATTCTCTACGATTCGTTTTTATGTTTTTTATAAATTAAATGATGCTTTACCTATAGAGCAATCGATTAATGTTTTTATTATAGCGCGGAATAAGCGCGCTATAAATGTTTCCCTAACGCCAGACAACAGTAACGCTACAATCCGCCTAAATACCGGCTTATTTGCCGCCTATAATCGCCAGCATATTACAAGTAGCGAGCATTCAGTATAATAGCGGCAATTTTAGCGCTATTTTTGGTTGAAATAGTGCAATACCGCGTAAAGGTTGTTATATTTATAGGTTACTTATTTTTTTTGTCTTATCTGCTGTCCTAGCAATTTTTTGTTCATTTATCTGAGTTATAGTCCTATGTCACAAGCCCAAATTGATACGCTCGCCTCACTGTTTGACAGTGCCATTCAAATGCTAAAAAATAACGGCGAACTACCGGCTGATTGGCAAAACAACAGCCAAATTACGCGTACAAAAGATACCAGCCACGGTGACTTTGCGAGCAATATCGCCCTAACGGCTGCCAAAGCTGCGAAAGCCAATCCGCGAGCGCTCGCTGAAAAAATCGTCAATGCCTTGCCTGAAAATCAAAATATTCGCCAAGTAGAAATCGCAGGCCCTGGCTTTATTAATGTGTTTTTAAATACCGAAGCCAAATTTGCGGTGTTAGACGACATCTTTAAGTTGCAAGAACGCTTTGGCTTAAGCAAGCAGTTTCAAGGGCAAAAAATCCAAGTTGAATTCGTTTCTGCCAACCCAACCTCTAGTTTGCACGTCGGTCATGGCCGCGGCGCCGCTTTTGGTATGAGCGTGGCAAACTTACTTGAAGCCATTGGTTATGATGTGACGCGTGAGTATTATGTCAATGATGCCGGTCGTCAAATGGATATCTTAGCGACCAGTACGTATTTGCGTTATCTTGAGGCCAACGGCGAGGCAGTTACCTTCCCTGTCAACGGTTATCAAGGCGATTATGTCAGCGATATCGCACAAACGCTAAAAACCCAGCATGGCGATAGCTACGCGCACAGTTTTGCCGACATTGCCAAAGACGTGCCAGCAGACGCGCAATTTGAGATAAATGCTGAGGGCGAAAAAGTGCTGCTCTCAGGCGATAAAGAAGTCCATATCGACGGACTAATTGCCAATAGCAAAACCTTGCTTGGTGATGGCTACGAGCTGTTTTTAAACGCGGCGTTGAGCAGCATTTTGGCGGATATCAAAGACGACTTAAACGACTTTGGTGTGCGTTATGAGTGCTGGTTTAGCGAAAGATCTATTGATAGCGAGATTGAGCCTGTTTTACAAATCCTCGATGAAAAAGGTTATTTGTACGAAAAAGACGGCAACATCTGGTTTAAATCGACGGATTTTGGCGATGAAAAAGACCGCGTCGTGCGCCGTGCCAATGGTCAAAGCACTTATTTTGCCTCTGACATCGCTTATCATAAAAACAAATTTGATCGCGGTTTTGATAAAGTCATTAACGTTTGGGGCGCTGACCACCATGGCTATGTGCCACGGGTAAAAGCGGCATTAACGGCGCTCGGTATCGATGCCGACCGCCTTGATGTGGTATTGGTACAGTTTGTCGCTTTGTGGCGCGGTAGTGAAAAAGTGCAAATGTCATCGCGCTCGGGCAAATTTGTCACCTTACGCGAGCTGCGTCATGAAGTCGGTAACGACGCCGCGCGTTTCTACTATGTTGCCCGTAAGCCTGAAGTACACGTTGATTTTGACTTAGAGCTTGCCAAATCGCAAAGTAAAGACAACTTGGTTTACTATATCCAGTATGCGCATGCACGGGTTTGCCGCGTGCTAGAAAAGCTAGAGAACAGCGGCATGCAAGTAAACGATATTATCGGTGCCGAAAAGCAAGCGTTGTTAGTCGCGCCAAGCGAAGAAGAGCTGATTAAATTACTAGCGGCTTATCCTGCCACCTTGCTACGCTCAGCGACAGGTTATGAGCCGCACATCTTAACCAACTATCTCAAAGAGCTGGCAGCGTTATTTCATGGTTGGTATGATAGCAATCGTATCTTGCCTGTCAGCCTAACTTCAGGCGAGACGCCAAGCCAAGATGAGATGGATTTGATGCAAGCGCGTTTACGCTTGTCTAAAGCCGTTCGCCAAGTATTGGCCAATGGGCTGAGCTTATTAGGCTTGTCTGCGCCGTCTAGCATGTAGTATAAAGAGAGTCGGCTGTAGCCATCATTTGACGATAATTCGACCATAGTAATCGACAGTGATGGTTCGATAACGACAACTCGAAAACGATAGATATATTCAGTAGGGAGAATGAGATCCATGTTAGCCAAAAAACCAAAAGGTGCCACTGAAAAACGCAAAACCAGTAGTGTGTCAGGCTTATTATGGATGTTTGTTGGGGCGGTATTAACGCTCATGATTGGGGTGTTTTTATACCTCTCACCATTATTTAACTTTAGTCCTGCCGGCGGTGAGGCTACAGATCCTGATAGACAAGTACAACAGCGAGTCGATACGGATACTGATAATGGCGACTATGAGTTCTACGATATCTTGCCCAATCAAGAGATGGCCACCATCCCTGATGAAGACTTTGGTGATGGCAGCAATAGTCAATCCGGTCAAATCACTGATTTTGAGCCGGATGTAGTCATCAATCAGTCAGAAAACACCACGCCAAGTAATAATGATGCGGGTAACTTTGGTATCTCTGAGAGCACCACGATTGAGCCGAGTCGTAGTAACAATGCGAATAATGCCGCTAATAGCAGTGATGACGATGATATTGTGATTGTTGAAGAAGAGGCAACCTACGATGGCACGCCAGCTACCAGTAATACTGGTGCCTCCGCCAACAGAGCCAATACGGCAAATGCCAATAGTGCTAGCATTCAGTCAGCGAAGCCTGCGGCGACTTATATTTTGCAAATCAACAGCTTTGGCGATGCCGATGAAGCAGATCGTCGCCGTGCCCAAGTGCTGATGGCTGGTGTCGATGCTCGAGTGGTAAAAAATACTACCGGTAATGGCCTACCTATTTATCAGGTGATTTCACGGCCGATGAATAACCGTCAAGCGGTTGCTACTGCTCAGCAGCGCCTACAAAACAATGGCATTGATTCTATTATCGTTGAGCAGCGCCGTTAAACGCAGTATATCAATTAAAAAAAGCGTCAGAGGACGCTTTTTTTATCCCTTTTTTTTGATAATTTTTTTAGCCCCTTTGAGCAAACTTAACATAAGAGCATCATGATGACTGTGACTCCTTCAGAAACTGCGCCCGTCGGTAGGATTAAAGCATCTTTCCAAAAGTATTTTATCGATGCTTTTACAGGGATGGCGTTAGGGCTGTTTGTGACCCTTATCGCCGGTCTTATCATCTCGCAAATTGGCGGCTGGTTAGACTTACCAGCATTGATAGCAGTCGGCAAATTGGCGTCAGTGTTAATGGGCGCAGGTATCGGGGTTGGTATCGCTTATTATCTTAAAGCACCAACGTTAGTCATGCTAAGCTGCTTGGTCGCAGGGATGCTAGGTGCGCACTCAGAAGCTTTGATGGCAGGTAACTTATTTATCGCGCAAGAAGCAGGGCCAGCTACCTTTGCTGCGCTGCCCGGTAATCCGATTGGCGCTTATTTGACCTCGGTATTTGCTTATCGTGCTGGGACTTGGGTCGCTGGTAAGACCAAACTTGATATTTTGCTTATTCCTTTAGTCGTGTGTATGGTGGCACTGGTGGTTTGTGCGCTGCTTAATCCTCCGGTCGTTGCTGCTGTTAACGCCATTGGTCAAGGCATTCAAGCGGCCACCGAGTTGCAGCCGTTACTAATGGGTATCGTGATAGCGGTGGTCGTTGGAATTTTATTGACCCTGCCGACCTCAAGCGCGGCTATCTGTATCGCTATTGGTCTTGGCGGCTTAGCGGGCGGGGCAGCGGTCGTTGGCTGCGCGGCGCATATGATTGGCTTTGCAGTAGCCAGTTTTAAAGATAACGGTGTCAGTGGCGTCATATCTCAAGGGCTTGGCACCAGCATGCTACAAATTCCTAATGTCCTTAAAAAACCGCTCATACTATTGCCTGCTGTGATTGCCAGCGCCATCGTTGGTCCTATCGCAACCGCCGGCTTTGGCCTGGCTTGTACGGCGACCGGCGCAGGTATGGGTACAGCAGGATTGGTTGGGGTATTTGGTGTCATTGAAGCATCACAAGACATCATGAGCAGTACTCAGTTATGGACAGCGATTATCTTATTGATGTTTGTGCTACCGGCGCTCATCGCTGGCGTTGTCGCTTATGTAATGCGCCGACTTGGTTGGTTGGTCGATGGCGATATGAAATTGCCTTAGGTTTTAATCTAAAGATAAAAGAGTATAGATGTCCTAAACATCATAATAAAAAAGCCCAGCTATATTCGTAACTGGGCTTTTGACATTTTATATATTATAAAATTTTAGAATCAGCGACGCACGTCTTTTGGCGCATCGCCGTTTGGCCAATCTTTGTCTTTATTGGCTTTTACAGGGCGCGGCAAATGGGTAAAGTAGCTGGCAATGTCGACCGCTTCTTGGTCGCTTAGCGTATTGCCTTGCCCAAACGGCATTTTACCTTTGATAAAGGCGGCGGCAGTATAGGTACGCGCCATGCCAGCGCCATCATTAAAGGATTTATCGCCAGCAACCGCTGGATAGAGATACGTGCCATCATCATTATATTGACCTTCACCATTGTCACCGTGACAAACGCTACATTTTTCTGCAAACAGCTTTTTGCCCGTTTCAGGGTTCGGCTCGAGATTTTTATCTACTTTAACAAAACCGCGACCTTCAGGAGACACGCCGATTGGCATATCTTGTGACAGCCAAGTCATATAAGAGATAATGGCATTCATATCGTCTGAGCCTAAATCAAGCGCCGTACCGTTCATTGAGCGCTCAAAACAGCCATTGACACGCTCTTGCAAAGAATTGATACGGCCGCCGCGCGAACGATAAATAGGAAAGATACCGGGCAAGCCATTCCATGGCGCGGCAAATGCTTCTGAGCCGTTACCTAAATGGCAGCTGGTGCAGTTCAGCTGGTTACCAACGTTGTTGGGCAGCTCTTCATAGGTATGATTGACAATTTGTAAGCCTCGGCGAATAGCCGCGCCGCGCTCATCATCTGGGATGGTAGATTCGTCTGGCATTTTAATGCTAGGTTTGTCGCCTGCCGCGTCACCACCGCTTGCGCTAGCACTTATATCGTTGGCCGCTGGCATATTGCTTTTTAACGCTGCTGCGCGAGATTCAAGTTCTTTTACGCGTGCTAATGCTTCCGCTTCTTCAAGTCGATCAACTGCCTTGGTTTCAGTGCCATTGCTACAGCCGGTCATACTCATGCTGCTGATCGCAAAGACAGTAGCGACTAAAAAGAAGGAGGGTTTAGCGCGTGGAAAGTTTCTCATTGGAATAACCTTATTTCAAATAATAATATGTAAAATTTTATTTATATGCTAATTTAATCGTCATAATGGCAGAGCTATATTCTTCGTTTTAGAAGAATAAGATGCAAAAATTTTAGATAAAACAAACTATAGCAGCAGGCATATAGAGCTACTTTATTTATTAATCCGCTGTATTTGCCTAGCAAAAATTGGCAAGTAATCAAGCTGTAACTTGCTAGTAACATGATTGTAGCAAATACGAATACGTAAAGTGTTTTAAAATGAAAATAAATCCGATGTGACAAACTATAGTGAGTGGAAAGCAATACCGTAGCGTTTTTAGGATATTTTGACTATATCGCAAAAATTTGGCCAAAAACGGTTTAATAAAAAAGCGCATACATATAAAAAATATTTATGCGCTTTTTTGAGGAAGTTTAAGGAAGATAGCTTTGTAAGCGTTTAAGCTGTTGCGGCTTGTTTGCCGTTAAACTAGTGAGTGATGGCCGCTTTACGGGTAGCATTCTTTGTGCGTTTTTTGCCTTTTAATTTACGTGAAAGTTTATTCATGTCATTGAGTACCTGACCATAACGGGACGGGAACACCCGCTGTACAGCATCGATAAATTTAGCATCGTTACCAATCAAGCAGCGCGGCTGGTTGGTTGCGGCCGCCTGCAAGATAATCCAAGCAGCTTCGCTGGCATCGAATTTTAAGAATTTATTAAAGCTGCTGATGGCTTTACTACCGCTACGCATACCAAGATCGCTGATGCTGTCGTTACCGCGCGCGCTATTGGCAATGTTGGTTTTGATGCCGCCAGGATGCACACAGGTTGCCGAAACGCCGCAGCGCTGAATGTCCAACTCTTGGCGCAAACTTTCGGTAAAACCGCGTACCGCAAATTTGCTAGCGTTATAAGCTGATTGTGATGGCTGGGCAGTTAAGCCAAATACGCTTGAGATATTAATGATATGACCGTGTTCGTTAAATTGGCGCGAATTATTATCCTTATCACCGCCATTAATTTCGCTTTCTTTGACGCTGTTTTTAATCAAAGGTAAAAACGCTTTGGTGCCATATACGACGCCCCAAAAATTGATATCCATGATCCATTCAAGCTCGTCAATGCTGCTACCTTCTACCGTTGAGTAGAGCGCTACGCCCGCGTTATTAAAGACAAAGTTCACCTTACCATGCTCAGCCATGACGCTATCTGCCCATGCCTCGACGGCTTTTTGGTCTGAGACATCAAGTACCGTTGTCGTGACTTTAACATCATAACCGACCAGTAATTCTTTGGTTTGGGCTAGCTGCTCAGGGTTGATATCCGATAGCGCCACGTGACAGCCCATTTTTGCTAAATGCATGGCGAGCTCGCGCCCCATACCCGAGCCTGCGCCCGTGATAGCGGCGACATGGTTGGCATAATACGGAGTAATGTCTTGATCTTGTTCAGAGGAAAAAGGCAGATGTTGACGTAGCGAGGTTGCTATTGCAGAGGCGTTTTCAGAGACATTGCCATAAATAGTGTTCAGCATGATAAACAGTCCTTTGTATCATTAGTTTAAAAAGTTTGGTGATAGCTTTTATCTTTAAATTTATTGGTTATTCATTTTAAAATTAAAGAATAAATAGAGCTTTACCTTAGCATGATTTAGATATTTGGCTATCATCCATTGATAAACGCAGCTGTCATTTTTAACCGGCTTACATTGAGAACTTCCAAACACAAAAAAGCGCCTGAACCTAAGGCCAGACGCTTTTTAAATAAGTACCCCATTAAGTATAATGAGGTGCTTTTATCCAATCATCACTTACGCAGTTTTAGGGGTTTTGCCTTCGTTAATCACTTCCTCGTCAACCAAAACAGTTTTGGCATCTTTCATCGATGGCAATTCATACATGGTTTCTAGCAGAGCATTTTCTACGATAGAGCGCAGGCCGCGCGCACCGGTTTTACGCTCCATGGCTTTTTTGGCAATCGCATCAAGCGCTTTTTCGGTAAAGTTAATCTCAGCGCCTTCCATTTCAAACAGATATTTATACTGTTTAACTAAGGCATTCTTAGGCTCTGTCAAAATCTGCACCAGTGCTTCTTCATCAAGCTCTTGTAGCGCTGCAAGTACAGGCAGACGACCAATGAGCTCAGGAATCAAACCAAACTTGATCAAATCCTCTGGCTCAACTTGCTGCAGCAAATCTGAGCTGCGGCGGCTATCATCTTTTGAGCTGACATCGGCGTTAAAACCAATACCGCCTTTTTCCGTACGCTGCTGAATGACTTTATCAAGGCCAGCAAACGCGCCACCAACGATAATCAAGATATTGCTGGTATCGACTTGAATCAGCTCTTGCTGCGGATGCTTGCGACCACCATGGGGCGGAATAGCAGCAACGGTACCCTCAATCAATTTTAGCAAAGCCTGCTGTACGCCTTCACCTGACACGTCACGAGTGATAGATGGGTTGTCGCCTTTTTTGCTGATTTTATCAATTTCATCGATATAGATGATACCTTGCTCAGCCTTGCTCACGTCATAATCTGACGCTTGCAATAGTTTTTGTACGATGTTTTCGACATCTTCACCGACATAACCCGCTTCAGTTAGAGTTGTCGCATCCGCCATCGCAAATGGCACATCAAGCAAGCGCGCCAAGGTTTGCGCCAGCAACGTCTTACCAGAACCCGTTGGACCAATCAGCAAGATATTACTTTTTGCCAATTCAACCATGGCATCATCAGCGCCGATTTTGGCTTTTTTACTGTCACTGGCTAAGGTTTGGCTAACTTTTAGGCGTTTATAATGGTTATAAACCGCAACCGCCAAGGCTTTTTTTGCCGCGTCTTGACCGATGACGTACTCGTCGAGTTTGGCGCGTAGCTCTTTTGGCGTGGGCAGTTTTTTATTGACCCAAGAGGTATCAATATCGCTGTCGTCACCATCTTCGGCACTATCAGCGATAAGGTCCGTACATAGCTCGATACATTCATTACAGATATTGGCGTCGTCAGCGGCAATCAGCTGCTTTACTTCACTTTTTTCTTTGCCGCAAAACGAACAATGCGGGGCGTTATCTTCTGCCATATACAGGCACTCCTAAAATTTAATGCTTATAAATATCCTGAATACTAACATCGACACAAAAGCGCATAGCATCTCATCTATATCACTTAAGCATCTGATGTTTTAAATTCTCTTATACGCTTGCCATTGCAGTGATGATAACAGCAATGACAAAGCAGCAATGATAAAATTACAATTACAAGGAATCTGGGCGACGCTCTAGTACTTCATCAACCAAGCCGTATTCTTTGGCCTCGCGCGCATCTAACCAAAAATCACGCTCAACGTCTTTTTCAATTTTCTCAACTGGTTGACCCGTACGCTCAGCCAAAATCTCGTTTAAACGAGCGCGGGTTTTTAGAATCTCACGCGCGTTAATTTCGATATCGGTCGCTTGACCTTGCGCGCCGCCTGAAGGCTGATGAATCATCACGCGCGAGTTGGCTAGGGCATAACGTTTGCCTTTTTCACCCGCTGCTAGCAAGAATGAGCCCATGCTATACGCGCCGCCCATACAAATGGTCGAAACTTCAGGTTTGATAAAGTTCATGGTATCAAAAATCGCCAAGCCCGCACTGACTGAGCCGCCTGGTGAATTGATATATAAATGAATGTCTTTATCAGGGTTTTCTGCTTCTAAAAATAACAACTGGGCGACGATAAGATTGGCCATGTGGTCTTCAACTTGACCGGTCAAAAAGATAACGCGCTCACGTAGTAGGCGTGAGAAAATATCAAACGAGCGTTCACCGCGCGCGGATTGCTCAACGACCATCGGCACTAATGCGGCTTGAGTCGTGCTTTGTACGTTGTCATGCGCACTCATCAACATATCAAAATGCGGGTTGGTAGTGATGCGATCATAATCTGTCATAAAGAGGTCCTGTTTATAAGTCCATAAATAAAAAATAGAAACTAGCTGTTGGCTACATTGTTATTGATGATTATCATTGTAAACATTATCGCTTGGTAATAAAACCTACTAGAAAATAAAACCTATTAGGGCGTAAATTTATTAAACCAATTCTGCGTTAGAGGTACTGTTAATAGCGAATTGTGGCTATTTAAGCATGCTTAACAAAAGTGCTTAACTGCTAAAAATAAGTGAGCTAATGGTAACTTTTTTATCAAAACAATAGTAACTGTTTAATGTGACAAATGACGTTCTACTCATAACGTGAGTGACTTCCTATTAATAAGGCGTCAGTACGCACTTATCAAGGGCGGCATGAATAATCTGTTTATAAAAATCGCTGCTAAGTTAGCAGTTTCGCAGTTTAGCAGTTTTTAAATGGGCTATAAAAATGCCCTAACAAATGTGTTAGGGCATTTTTGCTAATTGAGGTATGAAACCAGTCAGTTTTGACTGGTAAAGCGCTAGATTATCTAGACTACCTAGATTACATCGCCTGCTGCTGCTGAGCGGCTAGTAGGTCTTGGTAGCTAACTTCTTTGTCAGTGACTTTACCTTGGCTGATTAGATAATCAACCACTTGGTCTTCTAGCACGACTGACTCAATGTTTGCGCGCTGCTGCTTATCATTGGTGTAGTACTCGATGACTTCCGCTGGGTCTTCGTAGTTTTCAGCGGCTTCTTTGATAAAGCTTTCAACGCGCTCTTGATCAACTTCTAAGCCTTTGGTGTCGATAATACGAGCAACGATGATGCCAAGGCGGGCAGCACGTAGCGCTTGCTCTTCAAATAGCTCGTTTGGCAACATGTCTTTATCAAAGCTATCCGCGCTCGCACCGAACTGCTGAGAAAAACGCTGCATCATCATGTTGCGCTGACGATCGATTTCTTGCTCTAGCATGGCGTTTGGAACGTCAAACTCATTTTTTTCAAGTAGCGCATCAAACGTCGCTTGTTTTACTTGGCTACGCGCTGCATTTTTGATTTCGCGCTCCATGTTTTTACGCACGTCTTCTTTTAATTTCTCAACGCCGCCTTCTTTTACGCCAAATAATTCAAGGAATTCTTCGTCGATTTCTGGAAGTTTTGATTTTTCAACCAATTTTACATTGATTTTAAATTGTGCTTCTTTACCAGCCAAGTTTTCAGCTTGATAA
Organism: Psychrobacter sp. UBA5136; assembly: GCF_002414005.1. Lineage (GTDB taxonomy): Bacteria > Pseudomonadota > Gammaproteobacteria > Pseudomonadales > Moraxellaceae > Psychrobacter. The sequence goes on along the minus strand of NZ_DHYG01000057.1, from coordinate 2,979 downwards.
TCTTCTGGGAAAGTCACGTCGATAACTTTTTCTTCGCCAGCTTTCATGCCTTTGATGCCATCTTCAAAGCCTGGAATCATCTGGTTGCTACCGATAACCAATTTGAAGTCTTCAGCAGAGCCGCCTTCGAATTTTTCGCCATCGATTGAACCTTCAAAATCAAAGGTCACTTGGTTGTCTTTGGCTGCTTTGCCTTTTTTCTCAACGAACTCAGCGCGCTGTTTTTGTAGGTTTTCGATCATGGTGTCAACGTCTTCGTCGCTCACGGTCGCAGTTTGACGCTCAACTTCGATTTCATCAATGCCTTGGACGTCGATTTCTGGGAAGATTTCAACAGTGGCTTGATAAACCAAGAAGTCGTCTTCTAGTTTAACGTCGTCGATATTTGGCATACCAACGGCACGGATGTCTTCAGATTTGATCGCTTCAAACACGGTATCACGGATCACATCGTTGATCACTTCTTGCTGAATGCCGGCACCGTACTGTGAACGGATATGCGACATTGGTACTTTGCCTTTACGGAAACCGTCAATCTTGGCAGTTTTCGCCACTTGGCTGATACGGCCTTCAACTTTGTTTTGAATTTTTTCAACGGGTACTTTAACCGTTAGCTGAGTTTCTTTGTTAGACAGCTTGTTGGTTGTGACTTGTAAATCTGTAGCCATGTTCGTTACACCTTTAGGATTAAATAGTACTTTTGAATGAACAGTACTTAGGGTTAAATGTAGATAATAATAGACAACCGTGCCGCAAGATACGGGCGTGTGCTAGCGATTGTCGTTGGAATAAATAGGGGACAGTGATAGCTTACGAAGTCACTGTTCATAATCTTAGCAATCGCTACTGACACAAACATGCGCAACGCTTAATCTTTTTAGACGCTATCAGCCATCAATATTAACCGTAAATCGCTCGCATAATAACGCTTTTTGCGCAATTATACAGACAAATAAGGGCTTTCAACAAAATTTTAAAAGTAGAACAGTATAATCTATCTGTTTATCAAAGTAAAAATTATCTGTTTAAGCGCGGCTTGTAGGCTTTATAGGTCCTACTTTGCTTTTAGCGGCTTATTTATCCCCGAAAAAGCTTACAAAGGCAATTGTGTTAATAATTGCCGAATCGCTTGGCCGCGATGACTGACGCTGTTTTTATCGGCAGCGCTTAAGCTTGCCGCTGTTGCTTGTAACTCTGGCAACCAAAACAGTGGGTCATAACCGAAGCCGCCATCGCCATAGGGCGCCGCTAAAATCTCGCCTTGCCATAAACCTTGGGCGATAATCGGTAGCGGATCATCGGCATGGCGCACCATTGCTAATACGCAAACAAACATGCCTTTGATAGGCGTACTTGGCTGTGTATCGCGGATAGGCTGCAACTCAGCGATAAGTTTGGCATTGTTTTTGGCATCGTTGCCGTGCTCGCCGGCATAGCGTGCCGAGTAAATACCGGGAGCGTTGCCCAATACTGGCACGCAAAGTCCTGAATCATCAGCAATCGCCGGCAGTCCGCTTGCGCGGCTAGCATGACGCGCTTTGATAATGGCGTTCTCAACGAAGCTTAGCCCGTCCTCAATCGCGTCTTCGATATCAAGCTGACCTTGCGGGATAATCGTCACATCCAAATCTGCTGCCGCAAACAAGCGCTTAAATTCAGCAAGTTTGCCTTTATTATTACTGGCGAGCACCCATTGATTAGAGGGGGTGACTGGATTTAAATTTTCTTCTCGGGTAGTGTCCGCGGCGCTGCTGTGAGTCATATTATGCATCCTTACTTAAGTAACCTATACTTGTATATTCTAAGTGCTCACTGGCTAAATTACCAATTAGCATAACGTATTGGCGATTCATAACATTTGGTAACTGATATTTGTCGCCACTCTTGCTATAATAGCTAATAAGCTACAGTGAATTATATCTTATGGCTTGTGAACTTAAAGTTAATAATACTTTTAAATCCTAATAATGGCTTTTGAGTCGATTATTTGGTGTTTTAAAGTTTTAGTGTTAAAAGTACAATATCTATTAAGTTATGCTCGCTTAAGATAGCTTTTAAATTTAGAGTTTTTTAGGTTTACCACAATGTGCAGCAGCATGTTGCTTAATACCTCTCCCTAACAATAAACTAAGCCAATTTAGTCTCATAATTTATAGCGTTCATTTTAAGCTATACCTAATACTAATGGCTAAACCAGCAAGGATAAAATAACTATGTCAAATATTAATTTACCAGACCTACCTTATGCAAAAGATGCGCTTGAGCCGCATATCAGTGCTGAGACGCTAGAGTATCATCATGATAAGCACCACGCTGCTTACGTAAACAAGCTAAATGAATTGCTACCTGGTTCTGGTCTAGAAGACAAGACACTACCTGAAATCATCAAAGCGACTGCGGAAGATGACAGCAAACAAACCATGTTTAACCAAGCAGCGCAAGTATGGAACCATACGTTCTATTGGAACTGCATGACGCCTGATAATGGTGGCGGCGAACCTACTGGTGATTTGAAAGCGAAAATCGAAGAAGATTTTGGTAGCTATGATAAATTCCGCGAAGAGTTCAAAAACGCAGCAACGTCACAGTTTGGTTCTGGTTGGGCTTGGCTCGTTGCTGATAAAGTCGGTGGTAAACTATCAGTGATGAAAACAGGTGATGCTGATAACCCAATGACCCACGATAAAGTCGCGGTCTTGACCTGTGACGTATGGGAACATGCTTACTACATCGATTATCGTAACCGTCGTCCTGACTATGTTGATACGTTCCTAGATAAGCTAGTGAACTGGGACTACGCAAACGCGAAATATAAAGGTCAAGACGCTGGTGTTGAAGAGTAATCTTTAATCACTAAGTATTTGGTTAGTAAAAAAGGACGCTGAGAGGCGTCCTTTTTTTGTTTTTGCTCCTATAAAAACTTAGTCGGACTTTGGTAAACTTTTTCATTTAATTTATTAATTAATACCAAACCCAAAA
>NZ_DHYG01000046.1 GCF_002414005.1 Psychrobacter sp. UBA5136 | reverse complement strand
ACAGAATCTGGGATGGGCTCTAAGCAGTCAGGTTTCAATTATTCGAACACCAGTAAAGAATATGTAACTTTTGGTTATGGTAAAACTTGTAAAGAAACCAATCAACTTGAGGATATTTCTATCAAGTATATATCGAAGGAAAATACAATAGGTAAATTAACAATCATAGGCAACATTCTTACCTCAAAAAACTACCTTGATTGTCCAATTCCTGTTCCAGAGATATATGAGCTGATAGAAAATTATCAAAATTTTACATTTGATACATTCATACGTTTAAAGATAAGCGAAGATATTGCAGAAGACTTGTTCGATAAATGGGCAAAGAACAATAGCTTTATACACGTGAAGTTTATGTACATCACTGGATTAAACGGACTTTATAATTTAGAAATATTTAATGATAAAGAAGTGTTTAGTAGTTTAAAGGAGCTACGTCTCAAAGAAAGTGAACTACTACCTCAAAAAATTGAGCAGCTGAAAAAATATAGTAATAACTTTAAATTGGTTATCTATAAGTAGGTCTATGAGGGCTAAATTGATATTTTTAATATTAGATGTGCATTATCAAACAGACGTGGTACAAAAGCTGGACAGCGCTAAAGTAGCGGGCATACGTTTTCAAGGTATAGAGACTAATGAGATCTTCAGTGAGCATACTGTCAACGTGAACAATGTTGCGCCTTATGAGTCAGGGCAATTTTATAAACGAGAATTGCCCTGCTTACTGGCTTTAATTAATCAGATTGACGAACCTTTTGATGCGATTATCATCGACGGCTATGTATTTTTAGATGGTGTTAGTAAAGCAGGATTGGGTAAGTATTTATATGATAATCTTGCTAATAAAAAGCCTATCATCGGTATCGCTAAAAATCATTTTTATGACATTACAGAAGACTATGCTGTTTGGAGAGGAATAAGTAAGCACCCACTATATGTAACTAGTATTGGTATAGAAATCACGAAGGCTAAAGAGATGGTAAGTAGGATGGATGGCGACCATAGAATGCCGAAAATGGTTACTTACGTAGATAAACTAGGCCGTGTCATCAATTAGAACATCTATACCTATTGAAATAAATTCCCCTACAGCCATACCCTCAATTCCTCACTAGGGAACTATGTTTTATTCCCATAACGAGTGTTATGACAAATAAAGCTCTAAAGCGGCTTCACAATCCCTTCTAACAAACTCGCAAACCCCTGCATATAAGCGGTATCTTGACTCGATGTTCGCGTCGCCGCATAAAGCTGACAGTAGACGCCTTGACCTAACGGGCGCGACACCACCCAGCCTTTTTTCTCATATTCCGCGACCACCCAGTCGGGTAAAGCCGCCACGCCGCGTTCGCTGGCAACCAATTGAATTAGCATCGCTGTTAGCTCGGTGGTACGAATGGCTTTAAAACTGACCTCAGCAGGCGTCATAAAGTTCGCAATGATATCGAGGCGTTTAGCTTCTACGGGATAAGCAATCAAGGTTTCATTAACCAAATCTTCGGCATGAATAAATTGTTGTTCCGCCAAATCATGGGTCGGCGACAGTACCAAACGGCTCTCATATTCAAACAACGGCTGATAGCTGATGCCTTCTATCGGTAAATTACTGGTGGTAATCAATAAATCGATATCACCTTCTTGCAGTAAATGGTGCGGCTCAGGCTCAAAGCCAGTAGCAAAATCGAGCTCGACATCCGACCATTCGCGGCGATAATGATTAAGAATTGGCATCAACCAATCAAAACAGCTATGACATTCAGAAGCAAGACGCAAGCGTCCCGCCTGCCCGTGAGCCAAGCGCTTTAGGTTTGATTTGGTGCGCGTAACCTGCGGCAGGATGCTATCCGCCAGCGCCAATACCGTTTTGCCTGCTGGGGTAAATGTCAACGGGCGCGTGCGGCGATTCACCAAACTGATATCGTAGTAATTTTCCAGCTCTTTTAACTGATGTGAGACCGCAGAGGCGGTGACGTGCAGCTCATCGGCCGCAGCGGCTAATGACCCGTGGGCTCGCAGCGCAGTTAGCGTATTAAGATGACGAAGCTCTAGCATAAAATAACCTAACCACTGACGTTAAAGAAATAAGAAAATACGTGTTTAAAATCTTGCAATATCGTAGGCAATTCTCGCCTATTTTACATTATAGATATTTTTGCCGTAAAAGTTAAAACTAACGCCGACGTAGCAGTAACTGCGAGATAACCACCAAAATTAACGAAGCGACGAGTAAAATTGTCCCGATGGCATTAACCTCAGGTTTAAGCCCCACGCGCACCATAGAATAAATACGGAGCGGCAAAATCTCATAACTAGGGCCAGTGACAAAGGTCGATACCACCACATCATCAAGCGATAAAGTAAAAGCAAGCAACCAACCTGCCATTACCGCTGGGAAAATCACTGGAATCAAGACCGTACGCACCATCGTTGACTCGCTAGCGCCCAAATCTCGCGCTGCTTCCATTAAACGCTCATCCAAACTACTTAAGCGCGCAAAAACGGTAATGACCACAAACGGTAGGCAAAAAGTGATATGTGCCAATAATAGTGAAACGAAACCGAGCTGCAGCCCGATTAATAAAAATAGCGCCAATAGCGATATCGCCAAGACAATCTCAGGTGACATCATCAGTACAAATAGCAGTCCGTTTAATAAACCTTTACCGCGAAAATCATAGCGATGGAGCGCCAGCGCAGTCAAGGTGCCGATGATGGTCGATACCGTGGCAGCAACCAAGCCCAGGACAATAGAATGCCAAAAAGCATCAAGCATTGCTTGGTTATTCAGTAGCGACTCATACCACTTTAAACTAAAGCCGCCCCAGTTATAACCGATTTTCGATTTATTAAATGACATCGCCACCAAGACGATGATGGGCAGATATAGTAAAGTATAAATCAGACCCAAATAGCCTTTGGCAGCGATACTGCCGATACTGAGTTGCTTGAGATTGGGTCGCTTGATAGCGTGTTTGGTTTTCATTGGTGAACTATTCATCGGTGAATGGTTGATTGAATTACCAGACATTAGGCCACCTCGTTAAAGTCGGTTTTGCCAATACGGCGACTACTGGCGCGATAAGCAAGTAACAATATCGCCATTGCAAGCGTCAATAGCACACTGGCGGCGGCGCCAAATGGCCAATCACGCGCGTCCAAAAACTGGTTTTTGATAATATTACCAACGAGTAAATTACGCGAGCCGCCTAAAATATCAGCAACGTAAAACATCCCCATCGCGGGTAATAATACTAACAGCACCCCTGAGATAATCCCCGGTGTCGTTAAAGGGAGGACCACGTGCCAAAAGGTTTGTTTTTTTGATGCGCCCAAATCTTGCGAGGCAAGGAGCATATCATTGCGCAAATCGCTAAATACCGCATAGAGCGGCAGCACCATAAAGGGAAATAATAAGTAGGTTAAACCGGCAATGACCGCACCTTGGGTGTATAAAATATCAATGGGTGCATCGATGATGCCGATGGCTAATAAGGATTTATTAATCAAACCATTACTGGCAAATAAGAGTTTTAGCGCATAAGTTCGTACCAAAGAGTTGGTCCAAAATGGCAGTATTAGCATAAGCATCAGCAGTGGTTGCCAGCGTTTATCAACTCTTGATACAAACCAAGCAAATGGATAGCCCAGCAATAAGCAAATAACCGTGGTGATGCCCGCCATCCATAATGAATGCACAAAGACATCAAAATACAGCGGGTCAATCATGCGTGCGTAGCTATCGATAGTCACCGGCAAACTAATAAAAGCTGTGCTATCCCGCGTTAAAAAGCTGACCGCAATCACCAGTATATTGGGCAATAGCGCAAAGATAAGCAGCCACCCCCAAATCAGCCACAGCGTTGCCGTGCGAAAAGGGCTTTTATTGCTGACGTTTTTGTTGCTTAATTTTTTACCAGTTAAGTTGATACGCGCCATTAGCTGATATCCTTTTGGAAAGCTAATTTGCTAGTGCTATCAGTTATATTACTATCAGCTGCACTGCTGTCGAGCGTATCTTCTTCTGGTAACACCCATTCCCAGCCGTCCACCCACGATACTTTGACGCCTTCATTAAGCTTATAATCAAAACTTGGGTCATCTTCGTCAAAGAATTCTGAGGCTTTAATAATATGCCCGTTAGCCAGCTCAATAATCGAGTCTAAAGTGCTGCCTTTATAATTACTTTCAATCACCCGTCCCAATAAACCACTGTGTTCTTTATCGTTGGGGTCATAAATGCGCAAATCTTCTGGACGCAATAGTAAATTAACGATATCGCCGACTTGCACGTCATTGGCAAAGTTGGGACGGCGCAAATTACGTAAAGTAATCGGGCCTTCTTGCGCTTGTGCCTCGCAAACCTCGACCTCAATACGCCCATTGGTCACGCGGCCATCACGGTCAGCCTGCTCAGGGTAAACGCCTTTGACTTCCGCTTTAAACAGGTTGGTCTCACCGATAAATTTGGCGGTAAATAAATTGGCAGGGGTTTCATAAATTTGGATAGGCGTGCCAATTTGTTGAAATCTGCCGTCTTTCATCACCGCAATGCGGTCCGACATCGACAGCGCTTCTTCTTGGTCGTGGGTGACAAAAACAAAGGTAATGCCAAGTTCACGTTGCAGGCGTTTAAGCTCAGATTGCATTTGCAGACGCAGCTTATGGTCAAGCGCCGATAGTGGCTCATCGAGCAATAATAGTTTAGGACGATTAATCACCGCGCGTGCAATCGCCACGCGCTGCTGCTGACCGCCCGATAAATCTTGCGGTCGGCGATTAGCAAGATGCTCAAGTTGTACCATTGCCAGCATTTCACGTACCCGCCTTTGAATCTCATCTTTTGGCACTTTTTTTAATTTAAGTCCGTAAGCAACGTTTTGCGCCACCGTCATATGCGGAAATAAGGCATATTGCTGAAACACGGTATTGACCGGACGCTTATCCGCTGACAAGCCTGCCATTTGCATACCATCAAGATAAATCGCCCCAGCATTTGGCTGCTCAAAACCAGCAATCAAGCGTAGCAACGTCGTTTTACCGCAGCCTGATGGACCAAGCAGGGTGATAAACTCGCCGTGCTGAATATCAAGGTTGATGTCCTTTAATACTTCGGTTTGATCATAAATTTTTTGGAGACCAGTCAGCTTTAGCAGCACCTTGTCAGTATCGGGCGACGCAGGCACGTTTTGCGTGGTTAAATTTGATTCGGTCATAAAGTTGATTCCTAAAACACCAAATGCTCAGTAGCGCTAAAATACTGGGTACTGACAGCAATTTAACTGTTGTTAAGTATGGCAATAAGCGAAGGTTTATATGCGGTCTGATTGCTGCGTATTATAACAAACCCTTGCTATAAATCAGTGCGAGTTCGTTATCGGTTGGTTGGATTAAGTTGTTAATAGAATAAGTGGGTAAACACTGTCTGAAATAGCGTGCGTTTAAAATAAAGAATTTTTACCGTTTTTTTGCCTTGCTTGCGCTACAATAATTTTGTGTATGCTACATACAAGGATATTTGCAATAGCAAGCGGCTAAGCTTAAAAGATAGGCTTAAAAGATAAGCTTAGATAAAAACTGTCAGTTAAAACAGAAAACAGCAGGCTAGCGCAATTTATAATTTTAACCTTTTGATAAACAAGGACCCCTTATGCCTAACAGTAACCGCCCAAAAACTGGTCAAGAAGCACTGGAACTACTCAAAGAAGGTAATGTGCGTTATGTAGAAAGTTTGACCAGCACCGACCCTTGTATGCAAAAACGTCCCGAGCTGATCAGTGATCAAGACCCGTTAGCCATTATTTTGGGTTGTTCGGACGCCCGTGTACCGGTTGAGATTGTGTTTGATCAAGGTTTGGGCGATTTGTTTGTCATACGCGTGGCGGGCAATGTGGTTGCGCCATCACAAATCGGCTCGATTGAATTTGCGGCAGAAAAGTTTGGTACCAAATTGGTGGTGGTACTTGGGCATTCGCATTGCGGTGCGGTGACCGCCTGCGTCGATGCGCTCATCAATCCTGAGCAAAATTACTCGCCAAACTTACAGTCCATCGTCGATCGTATTCGCCCAAGTGTTTATAACTTGCATGAGCTGGCAACGGCCAACGGCCATGACGTCGACGCGGATGAGTTGGTCGATCGCTCTATTCGTGCCAATGTGCGCATGTCGGTCAGTCAGCTAAAGCATGGTTCGCGCGCGCTAGAGGACCTAACCAATAGCGGCCAGTTGCTTGTTGTTGGCGCCGAGTATGATTTAGAGACAGGGAAAGTGCGGTTTTTAGATGTTTAATAGACATTTAGTATTAAATGTCTATCATAGTTAGGGTACGGTTGGTACGTGGTCACATCGTCACCGTATCCGCTATTAACGATTAAAAATACTTAGATATTGGAAAAGTTATGACTGATTCAACAAATTTAGACGCTAGTAGAGAGAGTGTCGCTCAACCTGAGAGCAGCGTAAAAGCAGAAGGCGTCCAGCCGATTGCAGCTCAGACGACAGGTTATACCTTTAACCATACCATGCTACGGGTAAAAGACCCAGCCAAATCGTTGGCGTTTTACACTGGTATCTTGGGTATGACGTTATTGGCAGTAAAAAAATTCCCAGCCATGGGTTTTGATTTGTACTTTTTAGCCAAGCTCACCGAGAGCGAGCGTGACAACTTACCAGCGGGTGACGACTTAGAAATTTTTGCTTTTCGCCAGCGCGGTATTTTAGAGCTGACCCATAATTACGGCACTGAGACCCAAGCGGATTTTCGTTATCACGATGGCAACCAAGAACCTCAGGGCTTTGGTCATATTTGCTTTAGTGTGCCCAACCTTGATGAGGCGATTGCGTGGTTTGATAAAAACAACGTTGAATTTAAAAAACGCCCAGAAGATGGCAGCATGAAAAATATCGCCTTTATCAAAGACGTTGATGGCTACTGGATTGAAATCGTCCAAGCTGATTTGATGGGTTAAATAAGTCACTCTTTAACCAATAAAAAAGCCGCTATTTTTAATATAGCGGCTTTTTCATGCCTATAAACTAAAGTTATACCAAACCCAATAATTA
>NZ_DHYG01000018.1 GCF_002414005.1 Psychrobacter sp. UBA5136 | reverse complement strand
TATAAACTTAAACCGTCCAAGTTTCGGGGGTCAGTTCATTTATAAAGGGCGGTTTTCTATTTTACATGATGATTAAGACGTTTTTAGATCAGTCTTGTAGGTAGCTTAGTAAACGCATAAATTCGATATACATCCACACCAGCGTTGCAAGAATTCCGATACTAAATAACCATTCGTAGTCTTCTGATATGCCCATCGCTACGCCGCGATCGATATTATCAAAATCAAGCAATAAACTAAATGAGGCAATAACCACCACAAACAAGCTAAAGCCGATAGCCACCATACCACCATCAAATAAAAATGGCAGGCTTGAGCCAAAGAGGACAAAACCCCATTGGATTAAGTACAAAATCATGATCGCAAAGATGGCAGACATCATGATTGAGCGAAATTTGTCATTAACCTTAACGATTCCTGAACGATAAAGTCCGAGCATAACGGCAGCCGTCACAAAAGTGGCGCAAAGTGCGGTTAATGGCACACTTGGATACATACGCATAAAAAATAGCGAGATACCGCCTAAAAAGATACCTTCTAATAACGCATAAGGTACCGCAAAGGTTTTGGCTTTTTGCGGTTTAAAGGTGATAAAAATGGCAAGACCAAAGGCAGCAAACATACTACCAAACGCCGCCATGCTGATAAAACCTTGTGATAAACCTGCCATCAACGCATAAAAGAAAAATCCAATACCCGTAATCGCTGACAATCCAAGCAATAAACTGGTTTTTTGAATCACGCCCTTCACCGTCATCGGCGCACCGCCGACAGCAAGCTCTGCGCGACTGACAATAGGATTGGCCATAAAATTGTCCTTAATAAAATATAAATAACTGAGATGCCAGCTACTTTAGCAAAACCGCCATTATTGTCAACTGTGTTTACGTGAGCGCATGCAAGGCATCACGTGGCTATTAAGACATTTATTAACCAGTGAGTAAAGAGATTACAGCGATAGTAAGTAACGATAATAAGTAGCGATAGTAAATAGCTAGCAAACACGCCTAAACGCGGCGTATGATAAAGATGATATGGGGCCGATTACGACAGTTAACAACGAAAATTGATAAACATGCTAGTCTAAGTACTTATTTCTCGTTATCATTGCATTGTACTTTATCGTTATGCCGAGTCGTTTTATGGAAAACTCAGCGCAGTCCGCACGATTGCCGCACTTACATGAATCAGAGCTGTTTCACGCTATCAAAAACCCAGCGTTTAGGCGTATTGGTCTGATGGGCCGTGCCGGAAAACGTAGCGTGACCCGAAGTTTGGTGCAAATTGCCAAAACCATCAATGAGATGAATCTCACCTTGATTATGGATTTGCAAACGGCCAATTTACCCACTTTAAACCTCACCGAAATTGAAAAAGTCAAAATCGTCAAACGTAGCTTAATAGGGGAGATTTGTGACTTAGTCATCGTAGTGGGTGGTGATGGTTCGATACTGCATGCCGCCGAGGCCTTGGCGCGCTATCGGGTGCCAGTCTTAGGGGTCAACCGTGGTCGTTTGGGCTTTTTGGCCGATGTTAAGCCTGATGAAGCCGCCTTTAAGTTACGCCAAGTATTGATGGGCGATTATCAGCTAGATCATAGGTTTTTACTCACCATGGAGATTCGTGAGGGTCGTAAGATTATCCACGAAGATATGGCGCTCAACGATGTGGTGCTGCATGCCGGTAAGTCGGTGCATATGATTGATTTTCAGATGAAAATTGATGGTCACGATGTTTATCGTCAGCATAGCGATGGTCTTATTGTCGCGACGCCGACGGGTTCGACGGCTTATGCACTTTCAGGTGGCGGTCCGATTATTCATCCGAGTATGGATGCCATCTGTTTGGTGCCAATGCATCCGCACACGTTGTCCAGTCGTCCGATTGTGGTCAGCGGCACCAGCGAGATTTGTATCCGTATTCACGAGGACAACCGCACCCAGCCGCAAGTCAGCGCTGATGGTAAGCCAAGCATCGCGCTTGACCAAGAGCAACGCCTTTATATTCGCAAACATCCTGATAAGCTCACTTTGCTACATCCACCAGGATTTGACTTTTACGAAGCCTGCCGAACCAAGTTGCACTGGAACGTCCATGCCGAAGAATTCAGTATGGATGTCGATGATGATATTATGGATGAAGAATAAGCGCATCGATGTATAAAGCTGGTTATGTAAAGTGTGTTAAGTCAAAAGGTATATGTAAAATAAAGTAGTGGAGAGTAGGTACGATGGACAAACAAACAATATTAGCAAGTGTCACACCAGAAGTGGTGGACAAATTTCGTCAAGCCATTGAGTTAGGTAAATGGCCTGATGGTCGTAAGCTAACGCCTGAGCAGCGCGAGACTTGTATGCAAGCAGTAATGGTATGGGAACATGAGCACCTGCCACCAGCCGAGCGCACCGGTTTTATTCATAAACCCGTGAGAGAAGATGGCTCTATTGTGGGCGCCGAATGTGATGTCGAGCACGAGCATCATTATCCCAATATGCCCAATCCTAAAGGGGCGGTACAACCTGTTAAATTCCGTAATAAATAGGCAGATTTATTACTAATCGTATGTATTAATAATTTATCAGATAGATACGCCGCAATAGTAAAGGTAAGAATAAGAAAAGCCACGCTAATAACATAGCGTGGCTTTTTTAATACTTTTAAAATAGATAGTTAGCGAAAATAGAAAACTACAGCGCGCTAGTATCAACACTTGGACGCGGCGTTAATGGATTTTTTTCCATCAAGAACCCTTGCCAACCCCAATGTAAAAAATTACGAATATTGGGATGATCCGTACCTTTAGGCGTCGCTTGCACCTTGGCGTAATGCTCACCAAATAGCTTTAGCGTATCTAATTGATTTAAGCCGTGGTGTTTTGCAAAACCAAAAATTTTCGCGCTGCCTTCATTTTCGCCAGCCGCATTGTGCAGCATACCATTAACAAAAGGTACGGGCGCATAGCGATAAAAATCATCAATAAAGCTGATGACATCATTGAATCCAATGGCTTTTTTATTCAAACCATTAAGTAGAGCCGATACATCTGATGGGCGGATACTCATAAATAAATGACCTCAGAGCAGATTAAAAAACAAAAATAGGGTGCTTGATTTATGCTCAATAATTATTAACAGTTAGATAATTAATTAATAAGCAAACAAAAAGCTTAACGATTAAAGTAGTCTTCATCATCGAATGAAGGCGCAAAGCTACCTTGCTCTAGATGCTGCATTTGCGATTGTACAGTGCGTTCATGCTGGATACGCTGATAAATCTCTTCACGGTGCACCGCGATATCTTTTGGCGCATTGACGCCGATTCGTACTTGATTGCCTTTAACGCCTAGAACAGTCACACTGACCTCATCGCCAATCATTAGCGTTTCGCCCACGCGGCGTGTCAAAATTAACATGCGTCACACTCCTTATGTCGCATCAACAGATTATTACTCATCAGATTGCGTCTCAATTACAGGACATTACCGTAGTACTAGATAGGCAAAGTAGTTTTACTATAAAAACACTGCGTCACCTAATACTCATAGCGGTAATGATAGATAAATTCATTTAGCCCAAATGAAAGCCCCATTATAGGGGGCATAACAGATACTGTCACGGATTTTCACAAAACTATTAGGTATATACTTACCTGAGCAATAGTAATAAAAGAAAATAGAGCCTTTTTTAGGCTCTATTTAATGAATACTTTACTAGAAATAATCAATTGCTATTGCTTAATAACTACAAAACCAGCTTGAAGTTTTATTAATGCGCAAACGTTTTTAATGTATAAACGTTTGCCATTAAATATTATAACCCAGCGATTTTGCTATCACCATCTTCACGGTCAAGACCAAAGGCGGTGTGCAGTGATTTCACGGCTTTTTCTAAGTGCTGCTCTTGAATAAGCACAGAGACTTTGATTTCACTGGTCGATATCATTTGGATATTGATGTTGTTTTCAGCCAAGGTTTGGAACATAAGGCTAGCAACACCAGCGTGCGAGCGCATGCCAACGCCAACTAATGACACTTTGACCACTTCGTTATTGGCCAAGATTTCTTTGGCGCCAATCTCATCTTTGACTTCATCTTCTAGCACTTTCATGGTTTTATCCATGTCCGTACGGTTGACGGTAAAGGTAAAATCGGTGGTGCCATTGGTCGATAGGTTTTGGACGATCATATCAATTTCGATATTGGCGCGGCCAATAGGACTTAGGATGGCAGAGGCGATACCAGGGTGGTCGGGTACACCGCGCACGACGATTTTTGCTTCGTCGCGATTAAAAGCGATGCCTGAGATGATTGCCTGTTCCATGTTGTCTCCTTCGTCTATCGTAATTAGGGTGCCGACGTTGTCTTGAAAGTCTTGGTCGAAGCTACCATCGTTGTTTTCATCAAAGCTAGATAATACGCGCAGTGGCACGCCGTATTTGCCAGCGAACTCTACTGAGCGAATCTGTAAAATCTTTGAGCCAAGGCTTGCCATCTCAAGCATTTCTTCAAAGGTAATCTTTTCAAGTTTTTTGGCTTTTGAGGTGACGCGCGGGTCAGTGGTATAGACGCCATCAACATCGGTATAGATTTGACATTCATCAGCGCCAAGAGCTGCGGCAATGGCGACACCTGTGGTATCCGAGCCGCCGCGTCCTAACGTCGTCGCGTTGCCTTCTTCATCGATACCTTGGAAACCTGCCACGATAACAATGTTGCCTGCATCTAGTTGCTCACGAATACTTTTATCATCGATGCTCTCGATACGCGCTTTAGTGTGGGCGCTATCGGTTTTAATAGCGACTTGACGGCCGGTGAATGAACGGGCGCCAATACCAAGCTCTTTAATCGCCATGGCAAGCAAAGAGATGGAAACCTGCTCGCCCGTTGAGACCATTTGGTCGTATTCGCGCGGGTCAGGTTGGTTGCTGATTTGGCGTGCTAAATCGATCAAACGATTGGTTTCACCGCTCATGGCAGACACCACAACGATGACTTGATGACCGTTGTCATGCCAGCGTTTGACCCGTTTGGCGACATTTTTGATGCGGTCGATACTGCCCATCGAGGTGCCGCCGTATTTTTGTACTAATAACGCCATAAAAATCTACCTATTATTCACCAATGGCCATCTGTTACTTATCGACATCAATCTGTATTAATCCGTCATGGTGCGGTTGGCAATGACAGTGCAAGATTCATTCTAATAACGATAAAGCCGAATTATAAAAACTGCGCCCTTTATTTGCTCTGCTGCTTGACTGTTTATAGCTAGTTATAGCTAGTGACTTGCTATGCTGCCAGTCGTTTAAGCGTGGTACTTTATACCATATTAGCGGCATAACTTTAAGTGCCAGCAGGCGTTTGATGTATGGCGATTGGTTATAATCGTTATAACCAATCCCGTATTATCCCTAATTCCTAACCAAAATTTCTAGCCAAGTTTTTCTGCAATCCAAGCGCTTAGTGCGCTGATAACAGCGCTCGTATTGGCAGATTTTGGGGCACCGCCTTGGGCATAGTCAGGCTTACCGCCGCCTTTACCGCCAAGCTCGCTTGCTAAGTGACGAATAATGTCGCCCGCTTTGACGCGATCGGTCAGCGATTTATCAACGCTCGCGGCTAGTGCGAGCTGCTCGTCTTTATCGCCAATCAGTACAATGACGCTGTACGGCAGTTTTGATTTAACATCATCCATCAGCGTACGCACTGATTTGCCATCAACGCCGCTTAAGGTGCTAATAAGTACTGATGTACCTGCGATGGTCTGTACGTCGTCAAGTAAATTGGCGGCTTGAGCACTGGCGATTTTTTGTTGCAGGCGCTCGAGCTGTTTTTCTAAATCGCGCTGCTTATCGGCCATGGTGCGCACACGCTGCGCAACCTCAGGACGTTTTACTTTTAGCTGAGCGGCAAGCTCGCTTAGCTGCTGCTCACTTTGCTGAATGTTTTTAATCGCATTCATGCCAGTGACCGCTTCAATACGGCGTATACCCGCCGCAATACCTGATTCGCTGGTGATTTTTAATACCCCAATATCGCCGGTGCGCTGCACGTGCAAACCGCCGCACAGCTCGATAGAAAACGGCTGACGCTGACCATCAACAATACTGTCGGTGCCCATGGTTAATACGCGTACGTCATTCCCATATTTTTCGCCAAACAATGCCATCGCGCCTTGCTTCATTGCTTCATCGATAGACATATGCTCGATACGGGCAGGGGTGTTGGCTTGGATTTGCTCATTGACCAGGCGTTCGATACGGCTGATTTCAGCAGCGCTAACAGGTTTGTCATAAGAAAAGTCAAAACGTAATACTTCGCTCGATACCAATGAGCCTTTTTGCGTGACTGTATCGCCGAGTACTTGTCTTAGCGCAGCATGCAACAGATGCGTCGCCGAGTGGTTTTTGGCACTCGCGGCACGAATGCTAGATAATACCCGCGCATCAGCCGTTTGCTGAGCGTTAATTTCGCCCATGGTGACCACGCCATAATGGATAATGGCTTGGCCAGATTTTTTGGTGTCTTGCACTTCAAAAACACCTGTCGCTGTGCGAATCTCACCCAGCTCGCCAACCTGACCACCGCCTTCAGCATAAAATGGCGTACGGTCAAGTACCACAACGCCTTCCATGCCCTCAGCCAAGCTCTCGGCTGGATTGCCGTCTTGATAAAGCGCATGAATGATCACGCCGTCCTCTTCAAGCTGCTCGTAGCCGACAAAGGTGGTTGGGTTGTCTACTTGAATGACACTACTATAATCAACGTCGAATTTGCCTGCATCACGCGCACGTTCACGCTGTGCTTGCATGTGCTCATCGAATTCTGCTTCATCAATCACAATACCACGCTCACGGGTGATATCAGCGGTCAAATCAAGCGGGAAGCCATAAGTATCATATAGCTTAAATGCTGCTTCGCCAGAAAGCGTGTCACCATCTTGCAAGCCTTCAAGCTCGCTGGCAAGCAGACGTAGCCCTTGCGCTAAGGTTTTGGCAAATTGTGATTCTTCTTTTTGAATGGCGTTTTCGATGAAGTTTTGCTTATCTTTTAGCTCGGGATAGGCGCTGCCCATCTCAGCAACCAAAGGTGCAACCATTTTATAAAAGAACTCACTGTCCGCACCAAGTTTATTACCATGACGTACCGCACGGCGAATGATACGGCGGAGTACATAACCACGACCTTCATTACTTGGCGTGACGCCATCAGCAATCAAAAAGGCTACGGCACGGATATGATCAGCGATGACTTTTAATGACGATTGCTGTTGATTCTGAATACCTAAAATCTCAGCGGCAGCATCCATCAAATGCACAAACAAATCTATCTCATAGTTGCCATGGACGCCTTGCATGATGGCACTGATGCGCTCGAGACCCATGCCGGTATCCACGCTTGGCGCAGGTAGCGGCAGCATGGTGCCGTCTTTTTGGCGATTAAACTGCATAAAGACGCAGTTCCAAATCTCGATATAGCGATCACCATCTTCTTCAGGCGTACCCGGCAAACCGCCTTCAATATCAGCGCCATGGTCATAGAAGACTTCGGTACAAGGACCGCATGGACCGGTATCACCCATTGTCCAAAAATTATCAGAAGCGTAAGGCGCGCCTTTATTGTCACCAATACGAATAATGCGTTCGCTAGGAAGGCCGATGTCTTTATGCCAAATATCAAAGGCTTCGTCATCGGTTTCATAAATGGTCACATACAAGCGGTTTTTATCGATTGCCAACCACTCATCCGAGGTCAAAAATTCCCAAATGTAAGCAATACCTGCTTGCTTAAAATAATCACCAAAAGAGAAGTTGCCCAACATCTCAAAAAACGTATGATGGCGCGCCGTATAACCGACATTATCTAAGTCGTTATGTTTGCCACCGGCACGAACGCATTTTTGTGAGCTTACCGCACGCGTATAGTCACGTGGCTCCATGCCCAAAAAGGTCTCTTTAAACTGATTCATGCCAGCATTGGTAAATAGCAATGTTGGGTCATTGTAGGGAATCAAGCTCGACGAGGCGACGGCGGTATGCTGCTTGCTTATGAAAAAATCAATAAAAGCTTGACGAATATCGGCTGAGCGAAATGGCTGGCTCACAGCGGCTCCTTACTAACGAGTGGTTTCATTAAATAGAATAAGTAAAATAATTTTGCAAGCGATTTTAGCACAAACGTGCTAAGCGTGTTGAAGATTCATAAGCAAACACAAGGTAAATCCGGCTTAACTGTTGTGATTAAGCGAGCGTTTGCATTGAGTAATGGCTGCTATTAAAGCGCTAAGTTTTTAACAAGTACCGTGGAGTTGGTATAAAAATTATCGTATCAAAGTCAAAGTATTTCATGAGAGGACTCAGCTAATCGATTAAATAACTTATTCAGTCAAAATAGTCACATCGGTTTCATCGAGCTTATCTTTAATCAATGGATGCGACTCGATAACTTGTACAGGCATATAGCGTAGCTGCAACCGAATCGGTAAATAATCGGGAAAATTTTCCGCCATATCTTTAGTAATCATCGCTTCAATGTGACGGACGTCATAAAAAGTAGGGGTCGTCTCGCCGCGAATCACCGCTCGCACAACTTGATTATTGTCGTTTTTATCAAACTGCGTATTGGTCAGCACATTGCCTTTATCACTAAAGTAGCTATTAATCGTCTCTTTGACGCTACTTTCAAACACTTGCTGCTTGGCATTCGTTTGTAGATTAATGGTTAAGTATGTTCCTAAACCGCCCAATAACAATAACGTTACCGCATTACGCCGCAAAAAAGTCAAATAGGTGCCGGATTTATAATCGTCATCGACCAAACGACGAAATCCTAACAGCCACAGCACTAAAGCGTTGGTAAATTGAATAGCAATAATATTGGTCAATGCCAGTAGCAGCGCGCCAAGTCCAAGCTGTATTTCATTATTGGCAAATAAAATCCCGCTAGCAGCAAGCGGTGGCACCAAAGCCGTGGCTACTGCAACGCCTACCACTGCCACCGACAAGTGCGGTGACACCATCGCATAAGCACCAGCCGTACCACCGGCAAGAGCAATCATTAAATCCATCGAAGTCGGCTGCGTGCGCGACAATATTTCGACGGTTAGCGGTTGATCTTTGTGAAGCCAACCGACCATAAATCCGACTAATACCACCAAAGAGATACCAAGAAACACCGTGATAAGTGATTTGCGTAATAGCGGCATACGGTGGTCAATAATCGCCAAAGCTACCCCAGTGATAGGGCCAAGCATCATCGCAACAAGCATCGCACCGATGACGACAGCCGCCGAGTTGGTCACCAATCCATAGCTTGCAATGATAGCCGAGAGGATGTTCATCACAAAATACATTTTACTCGGCAAGGCGTTGGCCTCAATTCGGACCCGTACTTCTGGATGGTCTACTTTTTTATTACTAAACTGCTCGGCAACAAACTGCTTATAAGATTCAAGTTTGGCTTCTTTTTTCTCTTCTTTGACTTCGTCTTCTTCGCCTTTTTCGTTGCTATTTTCTAAGCTCTCTTGTAGCGTCTCTTCAGTTGATGGCTTATCAGCTTGCGTACCGTTTGAAGGGGTTTGTTTGGTCACGGTTTTATCTGCTGCTACGCTGGCTTCATCCTTATCCTTTTTCTGAAAAAACGCGTCCGCTGTGTCTGTAAATTCAGATTCTGCATTGTCATTATTGTCATTCATAGATTCATTGCCGGGTTGGGTGTCGTCTTCAGTCGTCTCTAATGAAGCAACCACCACATCAGGCGCCACCGTCTCCATCTTTATCTTGCCTTCAGGCGTTTGCGCTTCAGCTGCCTCTTCTATCCCTTTTTTATCATTGCCGTTTTCAGTGTGCGTTTTTTCAGCAGTATCGCCCTTATTGTCAATCTTATGGTCGGCGTTAGATTGACCATCGTTTTGAGGTTTATTTGTCGGCAGCGAATCGTTAGCGGTGTCGGTATTAGATGAGGTCATAGAAAAAGGCTTTATTGAAAAATAGGATGAGAAATAAAAATGGCTAGCTAAAAGATGCCGCATGCAAGAGGCAAAGCAAGTCAGAGCTAAAAATGCAAGAAAGTCACTATTGTAATGATAAATGGATAACGGCGTAAGAATTTTTTGCGACTCAACAGAGGGGAGGATGAGTAGAGAAGAAACAGATAGTTTGGTTGTATTTTTAAGAAAAAGATATGGAATATAAATCAACAATTATAATATGGCTTTGCGCGTGAATCACTTGCTATAAGTGGGCTGCGAGTCTATAAGAAAGGCTTACTATTTGTGTGGATTTAGTGTATAAAGGTATTATACCCGCACAAAAAATGAGGAATAAATTATGAACTGGCCACTATTCTCCGTTATCTATTCAATAGCCGCAACTGTCACCATCGGTATATTCATGATTGCTGCTTTGATTACAGGATTTAATCAAATCCCGCATATCCAAATGGCGGTAGCAGTGGGTTTCATTTTGTCTATTCCTGCTGCATTATTTTTTACCAAAAAAGTCGGTAGTATTACGGGTAATGAAGAAGGCCAAAAAGTGTGATTTAAAATAAAAGCTATCAATAATGAAAATAAAGTCAGCTTAGCTTTAGACTTTATACCCATAAAAAAACAGCCCCTTTTTAGGAGCTGTTTTTTATTTGCTGTGATGGGCTGTTATTAAGATTACCTATTTAAGCTCAACGGTTGCGCCATTTTCGATATTGGCATACACCTCTAACACGTCCCAGTTGGTCAAACGGACACAGCCAGCTGATGCTTGGCGGCTGATACCTTCAGGCTTTGGTGAGCCATGTAGCCCATAAGAAGGTTTGGATAAGCCCATCCATACGACACCGACAGGGCTGTTTGGACCTGGTGGTAGCATGTGTACTTTTTTATCCGCGCCACTACCGACGGTCGCTTTGTACCATGGCATTTTTACTTTATTGACGATTTTAAAAGTGCCCTGCGGTGATGGTGTGGCATCACTACCAACGGTCGTTGGGTAGGTAGCAACGAGCTTGTCATCGTTATAAGCATATAAGGTTTTATCGGCTTTATTGGCAACGACGCGGTTAATACGCTGTTTAAGGGGTTCGCGCGTGTTTAATACCGTGATGGTTTCACCGGCTTTATACTCTTTGTTTTTATTCAATTTATCTAAGTAGCGTACGTCCATGTGGAAGCGCTCGCCAAACATCTCTTTAATGTCTTGGTAATATAAGCCTTTCATTTTCGATTTGGCTTCTGCGCCCGCCGGTGTGGTAGCAAAGTTGGTATTCACATCATCTTCGGTGATGGTATAACTCACTAAAACTGGCTTATTGGCAGGGAAGTTTTTATTTAAAGCATCCCATGTTTTTTGATCCATTTTGCCCGTTGCTGGCAAGCCTTTCATGGTTTGGAAGTTAATCAGCGCTTTTTTACTATTCATACCCCAACCACCATCGATAGCGCCAGGTGAGGCGTGGTTCCAATCCAATAGCGCCTGCATTTTGATGGTCATCGCCGAGTTGACCTTCATATTCGGTGTCCAAGTTGCACCGTTGACCTGCTTGGCATAATTAGATAGATTTAGCGTGGTATATTTTTTGCCATCAATGTTTTCGATACTTTTGATAGAAGTATCAGTTAGGCGGTTATTAGCCACTGCTGCACTAGGAGCAGCGACGGCTTGGCCATCACTGATATCGTCAGTGCTATCAGACTGCACATCTTTACGTGCCAGCTCTTCGACGCTCATATTATCGGCGCTGACGCTTTGTTGCTCTGCATCCATTTGTTGCGCGTCATTTTCGTCCGCGTCAGCTTCTTGTTTTTCGTCAATCAGCTGCGTCATACGATCAGGTGACTTAGGCTTTAAAGCCGGCGCTGCGACTACAGGAGCACGACCATCAATTGAGCTGCTGCGGTTTTCTTGCACATTAAGGCTAACTTTTTTAGCGAGACTATTCTGAGCAGGCTGAGCACTACTAGGCATAGAGTCAACTTTACGTACTGGTAAGGTGCGCGTATTGTCGGCCGGTGCAGCAACAGCGCTGACACTGGCACTAACGATAGCAATGGATATAGCGGTAATAAGAGGCTTCACTTTCATCATATTGGCTTACTTATGGTAATAACTAATGCGGCTATTATGCGCATAATTTGGACGCTTCGCAAACTTTTGACACATCTTTTTTCATTTAGAACTTGCTAAACGTCAACGGTTGACGTATTCACTACAGTTGCGAAATAATTTAGTCATGCCCGGCATAAAAGTGTAGGCAAATTTCTTTGCCGTAAAAAATACAGTCATTGGCGCAGCAGGATGTTTGCGTCTATAATGTATGGCAAGTTTTTATTTAATAAATCAGCTGCTAATTGATAGCGATTTAACCCATCCGCATGTCGTCGATACGCATGCAAATCAGTAAGGTGCGATATGTCAGAAGACCAAACCATGAGCGCAGAAGAGTTTCAAAATCAGTACTTCGATGATGAGTCGCAAGGCTTAGATAATGAGATGGCGTACGATTTAGAGACAGGGCTGCTCGGTGAGCACGATGAGTTTGCTGGCCTGCGTGCCGAGCTTGCAGAGGCGCGTGAGCAGCTGGTTAGCATCCGTGATTTTATTCGTTTTGCGGTCACGCAGCTGCGCAACTATGATGTGGTTGTCGCCCAAGGAACGACGGATGAATTTGCCGAAGCGTCTGCGATTGTGCTGCACACGCTGTCTTTAGATTGGTCAGCCAACGATCAGATTTTGGATTGTCGCTTAACTGCTTCAGAAAAACAGCAGGTGCTAAGCTTATTAGAGGAGCGTATTGCTGAACGTAAGCCGCTCAGTTATTTGATTAATTTATCTTATTTTTGTGATCTGCCTTTTTATGTCGATGAGCGCGTTTTGATTCCGCGCTCACCAATCGCCGAGCTGATTCGGCAGCAGTTTTACCCGTACTTTGATGTCAATGAGCTGGCAAAGCCGCT
The DNA here is from genome assembly GCF_002414005.1 of Psychrobacter sp. UBA5136. Lineage (GTDB taxonomy): Bacteria > Pseudomonadota > Gammaproteobacteria > Pseudomonadales > Moraxellaceae > Psychrobacter. Next base: position 3,851 of record NZ_DHYG01000018.1, on the reverse strand, counting down.
TGGTACGAGCATGAACAATCAAGCTGCCGCCTTCTTTGATCATGGTTTAGAGATTAAGCAGTTATCACAGCCTGAGCGTATTTTAGACTTATGTACGGGTTCTGGCTGTATTGCTATTGCGCTTGCCACTCGTTTTATCGATGCCTTGGTTGATGCGGTCGATATTGATAAAGGCGCGCTGGAAGTTGCGATGGTTAATGTCGATCATCATGACTTAGGTCATCAGGTCAATGTGATTGAATCTGACTTATTTGCCAAGATTCCTGCTGAGCATCAATACGAGCTGATCGTCACCAATCCTCCTTATGTCGATGCCGCGATTATGGCAGATTTGCCGCCAGAGTTTTTATATGAGCCAGAACATGCCCTTGCTGCTGGTCAAGATGGGCTGGACTTGGTACATCGTATCTTGTTTGAAGCGCCAGATTATCTCAGCCCTGAAGGTTTACTCGTTTGTGAAGTGGGTGATAGTGAATGGGCATTAAAGCAAGCCTATCCTGAGATTCAGTTTGATTGGTTAAAATTTGCCCACGGTGGCCATGGTATTTTTGCCATTACTTATGACGAGCTTATGAGCCATCGCCAGTTATTTGCCGCTTATGTGCAATTATTGGACAGCAATCAATAAAGCAAGATTGACACTGACATTAGAAGTAAAAATCGGCAATTAAAAATCGACTTCATTTGTTTAAGGATAAATATGGCTGGCAATAGTATTGGGCAGGTTTTTACAGTAACGACGTGCGGCGAGTCACACGGGGCAGGCCTTATGGCCATCGTTGATGGGGTGCCGCCAGGTTTAGAGTTGTGCGAAGCGGATTTGCAGGTAGATTTGGACCGCCGTAAACCGGGAACGTCTAAATACTCAACCCAGCGCCGTGAATCTGATGAAGTCGAAATTATCTCTGGCGTGTTTGAAGGTAAAACCACGGGCACTTCAATTGGTCTGTTAATTCGTAATACCAACCAAAAATCAAAAGATTATAGCGAGATAAAAGATACCTTTCGCCCCGGTCACGCCGACTATACCTATAGTATGAAATATGGTTTTCGCGATTATCGCGGCGGCGGACGTTCATCAGCGCGTGAAACCGCCATGCGAGTGGCGGCCGGAGCTATCGCCAAAAAATACCTGCATGAGCGCTTAGGTGTGCAAGTCCGCGGGCACGTCACTCAAATTGGCTCAGAATACAGTCAAGTATTAGACCCAAGCCAAATCGACTGGGATTTTGTCAATAGCAATCCGTTTTTTTGTGCGGACAAAGACGCAGTCAGCCGTTTTGAAGTCTTAATAGACAGCTTACGCCGTGAAGGTACAAGCTGCGGTGCGCGTTTGGAGATTATCGCAAGCGGCGTGCCAGTTGGACTAGGTGAGCCGGTATTTGATCGCTTAGATGCCGATATTGCCCACGCCATGATGAGTATCAATGCCGTTAAAGGCGTTGAAATCGGCGATGGCATGGCGGTGGCTGGTCAGTTTGGTCATACTTCTCGTGATGAGCTGACGCCAGATGGCTTTACGGCCAATCATGCAGGCGGCATCTTGGGCGGTATCTCATCTGGACAAGATATCCGCGTCAGTATCGCCCTCAAACCTACCTCTAGTATTACCACGGCTGGCAAGAGCATCAATACAGAGGGAGAGGCGATTGAGATGCTGACCAAAGGTCGTCATGACCCTTGCGTTGGCGTGCGCGCGACCCCTATTGCTGAAGCAATGCTAGCGATTGTGTTACTGGATCATTATTTGCGTCATCGTGGTCAAAATGCCGATGTTGAGCCGCCAGTGCAGTCGATTACCTAGCAGTTTATTACAAAGTTACCGCTCCGCTCTCTGTCTTTCTTTCTTGCTTTTCTAAGCGTGTTTAAAGAGAGAAGATAGAGGGCTTTTTTATGGTTTATTAAAAACTTGCTGTTAAGATAAAAAACTTCAAAAAATGAGACCGACCGTTTTCTCATAAAAGGCTAGGTTGAAAAAGAAACACCAGGCATCATTAAGTAATAGATAAATTTTAAGCAGACATTTTTTAACTTTCTATTTTAACTCAAGGTTAAATAACAGTTAACTGCGAGTTAAAAATAGAAATTATGACTGTTAGTTATGGGAAGATACGCCGCTGTTAGAAGGGTAAATCAATTTTATATCAAGGACATTAAAAAGATGAGTAACTATTTAGACACTGTGATTGTCGAACATAATCCAACGCAAAAAAAAATCGATAGAGCCGTCATCTGGCTACATGGATTAGGTGCTAGCGGTCATGACTTCGAGCCGGTCGTGCCGCAGCTCGGCTTAGCGGATGATATGGCGGTACGTTTTATCTTTCCACATGCTCCGCAGCGTCCAGTGACCGTCAATGGCGGTATGGTCATGCCAGCGTGGTATGACATCTTAGAGATGAGCCTTGAGCGTAAAGTAGATATTGCTCAAATCGAACACTCTTCGCAGCAAATTCATGACTTGATTGCGCGCGAAATTGAGCGCGGTGTTAAACCTGAGCATATCATCATCGCTGGGTTTTCGCAGGGCGGGGCAGTAGCATATCACGTGGCGCTTGGCTATCCACAGCGTTTGGCAGGATTGATGGCGTTATCTACGTATCTTGCGACTAATGACAATATCGACTATAGCGATGCCAATAAAGACATGCCGATTTTGATTGAACATGGTACGCATGACCCCGTTGTTCCTGTTGTGTTAGGTGAGCAGGCCCAGCAGCTTTTATCAGCAAAAGGCTATAGTGTCGTTTATCATACCTATACAATGGCGCACCAAGTGTGTATGCCGCAGATTCAAAATATCGGTAAATGGATGAATAAAGTTTTGGCCTAAAACCTTATGATGGTCTCCTTTATAAACAGCTTGCTGGCTATTGAAATTTTGCCCCTTAACCCTATATATAAATTAGAGTGATTAAAGTAGATCAGGGGTTTCTACCCAACTTATAAATGACAAGTCGGCCTGTAATTTAATGTAATAACGGTCTGCTAATGGTTGAGGAAAAGCTCATTTTCATCTATAATACTCAGTCTTATTGGGGATGTTCTGGCTTCGACGCTGGTGATGAAACTCAATGATGCATGTCGAGAGTGTATGTCCTCTCGTTAATCAAACATATATTGTTATAGTCGCAAACGACGAAACTTACGCTCTAGCAGCTTAAACCCTGCTTACTGCGCTGCCGATTACCTATAGTTGGTTAGCCCAGTTGAAGCGTCCGCATATAGGTTCGCCACAAGCGATTGTCTCAGTCGCTTGGGTTCAAAAGTAGAGAATCGTCCAATCCATCCTGACTGTCGGATCGGTGCGGATTAAAACTAAAGACAGAAACTAAACATGTAGATTCATGAGCGTAATGCCGGCGGACGCGGGTTCAACTCCCGCCATCTCCACCAAATACTAAAAATCCGATCACATTCAGTGATCGGATTTTTTTGCTTATATCTCCCGCCCTATGAGCAAAGTCTTATATCCCATCAATTTTCTTGATCAAGTATTTCACCGGCAACTTGCCTGTCATGGACTTCAGCCCAGTGACTCTAAAATCGAGCGGATATCCATCGGCATCGCAGGATAGAGGTATCTTTGCAGTTGCGCCGCCACGGCTTCGTCTAGTTGCTAAAGCTTCATCAAGCCGAGCTCCACTTGCATGCTGGTAACACCGTATACCCATTTCGTATCAATTAAATTGAATGCTTTGTTTTAGAAAATATGTGTGCTTTTTCTAATTAGGGACACGTCCAAGACTGAATAATAAAATAAATTAGAACAGAAGAGGAAAACAATTCTTACTACAAAATATTTTGTAGAAAAGTGGGCAATAAAGATAATAATACCAAACCCAATAATT
>NZ_DHYG01000037.1 GCF_002414005.1 Psychrobacter sp. UBA5136 | reverse complement strand
TATATTTTGGGTTTGGTATTAGCTTGTTATCACTAAACACAATATTATTTTCATAATTCAAATCAAAGCTGCGCAAATCTAAATTGCTCGAGCCAATCAAGCCAATTTCACCATCAACCGTCAGTGTTTTGGCGTGTAGCAGCCCAGGTTTGTATTCATAGATTTTTACCCCAGCATTGAGCAGCTGCCAATAATAGCTGTGGCTGGTCGCGGCGACGATAAAGGAGTCGTTTTTCTTCGGAAAAATCATCGTAACGTCAACCCCGCGATAGGCGGTCGCACATAGAATGCTAACCAGTGAATAATCTGGCACAAAATAGGGCGTAGAAATGATCAGCGTATGCTGGGCTTGACTGATCAAAGCGCCTAAAAACTGCGGCGTGGTGCCGTGGTGCTGGGTCGGGCCATCAGAGAAAACTTGCGCGGCAAAATTATTGGGTGGCAGATTTGGCTGTAAATCTGTCGCATAAGGAAAGCTATCGAGCGGCGTGTCAGGATTTTCAGTCAACCAATCGCTGGCAAATAGCATTTGATTTTGCGCCACGATGGGTCCTTCGATGCGTAGCATAATGTCGATCCAAGGGGCGTATTTTGGCTTTACGCGAAACTCAGGATCGGCGCAGTTACGGCTGCCAGGATAACCAATCTTACCGTCAATTACAGTAATCTTGCGGTGATTGCGCAAATCAATGCGGCTAAACAGCAGCACTTTTAGGATATTGGTTAAGGGCAGCGCGACACTGACTTGCACGCCAGCTTCCTTCATTTCTTGCCATAGCTTTGAACCGATCATTTTGCGCGAGCCCATGCCATCGACCATCGCTCGGCAGGTAACGCCGCGCTTTGCTGCCCGAATAAGCGCTTCGGCGGTAGCTGTGCCCATGTCATCAGCCAGCCAAATATAATACAGCACATGGATATGATCGCTTGCGGCGTCAAAGTCAGCAATCATGCGTTTGCGCGTCTCAGCCGCATCGGCCATGAGCTCAGCACGATTGCCCACCGTGGTTTGAAAACCGGTGGCTTTTGCAGCATAGGCAAAAGCTGCTCGGTATTCAGACTTAACGGCATGTAATAAAGCAGTCTCGCTACCAAGCACCTCTGGACGATGCTGACGTAGTTTGTCGATAATTTCTTCACGTTGACGCGTGAAATTGCGCCCCAAATGCACCTCACCGAACATCCAATAAACCAGCACACCAAAATACGGTAAAACGAATAAAATGACCATCCAAGCCAAGCGTGCTGGCGCCGTTAAATCATGACGAGACAGCACGCGTAAAGAGATTAGTACCAGCAGTATAAAGTGAATGGTTAATAAAATATCGACGAGCATAACGGGGTCCATTGTTATTATATTTGTGCAGATTATTTTGGTTATTATTTATAAAGGTCTAAGTTATTGTCATTTGGCTTATTGATGGCTTTTATACTAATATTCGCCAAACAGCCAGCCGCTAACAAACGCAAAATATTCGCGAAACCAAGCATTGTAGCGAATCGAGAGCGGCGTAGGGCTGGCAAGCATAATTGGCCGCTGGTAGCCTTGATGCCTCGCTATGGCGGCGGCGCGAATGGTATGAAAATCACTGGTTACAATAGCAATCGGTGCTTTGATAGAAACCCCTTGCGCTGCCAAAATCACTTGACTATAGATTAAGTTTTCGGCGGTACTGGTGCTTTTGCCTTCTTGTAAAATGCGCTCTAAAGCTATGCCATGTCTCTCATGTAAATAGCTCGCCATAATGTTCGCTTCACTGTGCGTCTGTCCCATGCCGATGCCGCCACTGGTCAGCGCTAATGCCTCTGGCTGAGATTTGATCAGCGGCGCTGCCGTATCTAAGCGCTTAGCAAGCGTCGGCGTAGGTTTACCAGCGACCGTCCCTGAACCTAACACGATAATGGCAGCTACTTCAGGAACAGGCTGCGCGCTTTGTTTAATTTGCTGCTGCAGTGCGAATATAAACAGAGCAAAGCTGATAAGCCAGATAAAAAATAGCAGCCATAGCGCGTACCAAAGACGATTGCGGAGAGGGTTTTGCCTAGCAAACTTACGGATGGCATGCCAAAATATCCCATGGGCGACAAAGGCGCTGCCCAATAAAAAAGGTACCACCGTACCAAAGTTAATTTTGTCAGCCGTCATTAGCACGGCACAATCAACAGCGATAACGACGCCAGCAACAACCAATACGGCCCGCGCTATAGTAAGTAATTTTTTTGTCATAGTTTTTTTATGATGTAAAGACGCTTTTGTCAATTGAACGCCTATTTAATTGTCTGTTTATCTAATTATATTTTTGTTTAATGATATCAATCTGTACGAAATCTAAGCACTTCAACTTTAAAAAGGGAACACCTGATGACATCAATCATTTTTCATAATCCCAAATGCAGCTCTTCGCGTAATACCCTCGCCATCATGCAGGCCTCAGGTGAGAAGCCAGAAGTGGTGGAATACCTAAAAACACCGCCGACTCGTAGCTATTTAGTCGAGCTATTGGCGTTGATGAATACTACCCCGCGCGAGCTATTACGCAGTAAAGAAGACATTTATACAGCGCTTGGCTTAGATAATCCAGCATTGACTGACGCGCAACTGTTTGATGCCATGATAGCGCACCCTATTTTAATCAATCGTCCTATTGTTGTTACCAATAAAGGCGCAGCGCTGTGTCGTCCGGTAGAGCGGGTGTTTGAATTATTGGACAATCCGGTAGATAGTTTTACTAAAGAAAACGGGGAAGTGATTCAGCCAGATTTTGATGGTTAACGTGTGCCTGATAGGTATGCTCCATTTAAGGGCCAGCGTTTTTTCATCATGAGAATATCATAAGTGAGGACCTCAAAGATTTGTTGAGCAAGTATTTAACAACGCCTCAATGAAAACAGCGCCATAAAAGGCGCTATTTATTGATGAAGGGTCATAAATGGTCAAATCGTTTCTAATGGGGTAAATTGCTATTTTAAAAAATTGATCTTAATTTGGGACTCAAGGAAGGTAGCGGCGATATCGTTGTACTGATAACAATTGCTTGAGAGCAGTGGTGATGGCAGATCCAGAGTGGCGCTCGGCGGTCACCATCGGTGTTTCGACCTCAGGCAGGCAAACAACAGCAACATCGATACCTTGCTGACCCAGCTACATCCTTAAAACGTCGGCCAATCCCACGGCGCCAAATGTTGATGTCGCGTATTCTGAATATCCATAGCAGGGAAACAATCCTGCCATCGAGGCGATAAACACCAGTTCGGGGCGCTGCTTACTGTAATGACGCGTATGTTTTAGGTAGGGAAGTGCTGTATAGGCTACATTACGACTGCCGATCAAATTGATATGGATTTGACGTTGAAATCCAGCCTCGCTGGTCTCTTCAAAAGATTTAGCAATTGCGATGCCTGCACTATTGATGACGGTATTAGGCGCATCTAATGATATTTTAGCTTTATCAAAGACTCACGTTAATTGTTCAGTGTCGAGCATGTCTGCATGATAGCCTTGAACATCGCTTACACAAATTTTGGTTTTTTTGAGCTTGGGGCGGTGTTTATTAAGTGTAATCATCGCCTCATCGATGTAGTCATGAGCAAAAATACCAACCGAATCGCCTGCTTGAAGGTATCGTTTTGCTAGTTCTAGACCGATTCCACTACTGCCACCGACGATCCATCGCACCTATTTTTTTTGTTTTTTAAACAGCACGACATCCATTCTCTGTTCTTTAAAATGACTGCTGATTTTGTTTGTCGAGGTAACCTTGAAGCATTAAGTCTAAATACTACTTTATTATAGTGGAAAAATGTTCATTAAGATATTTTAGTAAGGAAGAGAGGGGCAGTCAATTTTGGCCATCCGTAAAGGCGACTTTTGGTCTTATTTACGTCATACTATCTAAAATCGCAATCAGAATAAAACCAAGGATTCGGTATGTCTGCAACAAAAGAAGAAATAGTGGCTTTTTTGGCGTCAGAATTTCCACAAACCAAATGCGTGGTTGAAGCAGTCGATCAAGATGGCGCTACCTTATCTCATGATATTGGAGTCGGTGAGCTTCGACCTGGCGGAACGGTTTCAGGACCCGTAATGATGGGATTGGCCGATGTGGCGCTGTATGTCGCGATATTGGGTAAGATTGGAATTGTGCCACTGACGGTCACCACAAGCTTGACCATTAATTTTTTACGAAAGCCATCAGCTGAGACACGGATTATCGCGAAGTGTCAGTTATTAAAAATTGGTCGATCACTGATTGTGGGCGAGGTGTCGCTATATTCCGAAGGATTGAGTGATGTGGTGGCTCATGTAGTGGGAACTTATGCAGTGCCGACGAAATCATCATCTGCACTGGACTGATTTATCAAGATTTGACGGATGTGTTCATCAATGATGTTGAATCGGATCAAAACAACAGGCATAAAAAGCCCGATGCGCTATAAATAAAAGGTAACGAAGAGATATTGGAGAGTTTGGAACAGGGTAGGAAAACGAGCATTTGATAAGATTGGCGGTGAAGGAGGGATTCGAACCCTCGATACGCTATGAACGTATACACACTTTCCAGGCGTGCGGTTTCAGCCACTCACCCACTTCACCGTTTAGACAGAGCGTTTGTAGACGCCACTGATTTTTGACTGGCTAAGTATAGCGGATAGCATTTAAAATGTCACGGCCTGCGCCGTATCTTTCTTTATTGCTAACTGCCTGCTAGGATAGCGTCTACGTAATTGGTCGGCATAGATGGTTGAGAGTGGCATGATAAGTTTTTTTAAAAATAAAACAAGCGTTAAAAAAAGCCTCATAACGATAGCTTTCACTGCCATAGTAGGTATCTCGTCTGCTCACGCGGATAACCTTAGCCAGTGTAGTCAGTCTTTTTACGGCGGCGTCTATCCTGAATTTACCAATCCCAAGCTCAATAACAATACCCAAGCGCTATGTATGGACGGTTTTGCCGTCATGTACTCAGGCGTATCGCGCACACCACTGTGGTCAGCAGAACATCTCGACCGTAAGCGCTTGCAGCAAGCCAAACAAATCGACCGTGAAGACAGCTTTCATGAAGAAAGCCGCCTACCAAAATCTATGCGCGCAACATTGTCTGATTATTCAGGCTCCGGTTACGATCGCGGCCATTTAGCGCCCAACGGCAATATGGCCAATCGCAGCCAGCAATACGATAGTTTTAGCCTTGCCAATATCGCGCCGCAATCACCGCGTAATAATCGCTATATTTGGCGTAATATTGAATCTGCTACGCGCTATTTAACCCAGCAGTATGGCGAAGTTTATACCGTTACAGGCGTCGCATTTACCAATAAAAAAACCAAGCAACTGGCGGATCGCGTACTGGTACCTAGCCATTTTTTTAAAGCGGTGTATATCCCAGCGAGCAATCAAGCAGGCGTCTATTACGCGCCCAATGATGAATCAGAGCGTATAGAGATTATCAGTCTTGATGACTTAACGGCTCATACCGGTATTGATGTTTTACCTGTGCTTGACGCCCAAACCAAAGCGCGCGCGTTTGATTTACCTTTAAAAGCGGGTGAAGCCTCAGATTTACCCAAAACGTCTCCCGAAGAACCCACTTGGATGCTATTTGTACTGGCTATCATTGACTGGCTCATGGCACAATTAAAAGCGTAAGCCGTTTAAATGTAATTAAATCCCCACAGCATTGCAAATCTACGTAAGGCATTGTTACGGTAAAGGAGGGTGAGATGATTGAACCATTTATGAATAATCATGAAAGTATGCAAATTGGCGAGCTGGTCATTGAAAACCAAGAAGATAAAATAATTATTTATGGAGACATTAATCTGGTATTTGATGAAGCTGGATATGAGCAAGCACAGCAGTTACACGAGCTTACCAGTAAAATTATGCTGGCATTTAAAAACCGAGACCAATATAGCAATAGTAAGGATAAGTCAAAAGAAAAAGATGACCAATCGGGCAAAATTATAGACAATCCGTTCCTGTAACTGTTTGATATGCTTTTGATTTTAGAGAAATAATAAACTACAAAAAAATTACTAGGCAAAATCTTAAAATTGCTTATAATGGGTCAAGACATCGCTTATGTCGATCAAAACTTTTATGGAAAGCTACTCATTAATTGAGTATTAATGTCGGTGACTAACTTGAAATTAGAATAGAACCGCAGTGCTTGCATTAAAAGATTGTTGATAAAAGGATAAGCGTGGGACATCAGAAACACACCGTTTCTAGTAATCATTGAATGAAGGGAGTCAATTTATGAAATCATTTGCAAAAACCACTTTAGCAGTTGCGGGTATCAGCATGGCAAGTATGGCATTCGCTGCTGACCCATTACACAATACCACTTGGCAGACTTATGATGAAGGTCAACCAAAAGGTTTGGTTAAAATCACTGAATCAAATGGTGTATTGACGGGTAAGCTTATCGATACCAACTCAGCCAAAGGTAAAAAGCATATTGGTACGACTATCATTAAAGGTTTAAAAGCTGACGGCGGTGGCAAATATAGTGGTGGTACAATTACTGACCCTGAAAAAGGTAAAGATTATCGTATGACGGCTAACCTAAGTGGCAACAGCTTAAAACTAAAAGGTTATATCGGCCCATTCTCACGTAGCCAAACGTGGAAAAAGAAATAAGCCAATATAATCTTACTCTATAAAGTTCAGCTATTAGACTGGGCATTATAAAAAGACAAACTGTTAAAGACTATAGTGTTAAAGAATAAACAATCCCGCAAGACCGAAAGGTTTTGCGGGATTTTTAATGGGATAGATTTCTAATAAAAGGATTTTATCGATGATTAGCAAATCAACAATAAAACCCTCTTAAATACTTTTTACCTTATAAACTCTGGATAGGCTTCCATACCACATTCTGCAATATCTGCGCCTTGATATTCCTCTTCTTCAGAGATTCGCAGACCCATCACGACTTTAATAATGCTCCAAACAAGCAAGCTACTGATAAACACCCAAGTAAAGATGGTTGCTGCGCCAGCAATTTGACCGAGCAAAGTAGCATTTGGGTTAGTCAGTGGCACTAGCATCAGACCGAACAAGCCACACACCCCATGTACAGAGATAGCACCGACTGGGTCATCGATTTTTATTTTATCTAATGCAAGGATTGATATGACCACAATAACGCCTGCTGTCATGCCAAATAACGTTGCTTGCAGCGCCGACGGGGTGGACGGTTCGGCAGTGATGGCGACCAGACCCGCTAATGCACCATTTAATAGCATGGTCAAATCTGCTTTACCAAAAATGATGCGTGCAATAATAAGCGCGCCAATCGCCCCGCCCGCAGCGGCAGCGTTGGTATTTAAAAACACCATGGCAACGGCATTGGCACTGGTGATATCGCCAAGTTTGAGCACGGAGCCGCCGTTAAAACCAAGCCAGCCCATCCATAAGATAAGCGTACCAAGCGCCGCTAAAGGTAAGTTGGCGCCGGGAATCGCCCGTATCTCACCATTAGGTCCATATTTACCTTGACGCGCCCCTAAAAGCAGAACGCCAGATAGCGCCGCTGCTGCTCCTGCCATATGCACGATACCTGAACCGGCAAAATCAGAAAATCCCAAATCGCCAAGGCTAAATAAGCCAAATACGGCTTTACCGCCCCACGTCCAGCTGCCTTCTAATGGATAAATAAACCCGGTCATAACGACAGCAAATAGCAAAAAAGACCATAACTTCATACGCTCAGCCACTGTGCCTGAAACGATTGACATGCAAGTAGCGACGAACACAACTTGAAAGAAGAAATCGGAAGCCGCCGAGTATACCGCATCGCCATTAAAGCCATTTTTAGCTGAAGTCGCTAAGGCTTCGGCTACCAGGGTTTCAGTGCCAGCAATACCGCTTAAAAACAGATTACCATCGTACATAATGGCATAACCGCAGATCATATACAGGGTACAGGCGGTGGCAAAGAGGGCGATATTTTTGGTGAGGATTTCGACGGTGTTTTTTGAGCGTACCAGTCCAGCTTCTAACATGGTGAAGCCGGCGGCCATCCACATGACTAGCGCACCACAGATTAAAAAATAAAATGTATCTAGCGCGTACTGGAGCTCAAAGATTTGGTTTTGCATATTAATTCCCCCTTGAATAGATGCAATACAGTGATCGAGATGACCTATAAATCTGTTTTTATAAGTGGTCTAGCGCTTAATTATTCTTAACTATTAAATGGCGTCAGGACCTGTCTCACCCGTACGAATACGAATGACTTGTTCAAGATTGGTCACAAATATCTTGCCGTCACCGATTTTTCCGGTACTGGCAATGCGCGTAATGGCTTCGATAGCAGGCTCGACCATCTCATCCATCACTGCTACCTCAACTTTCACTTTAGGTAAAAAGTCCACCACGTATTCAGCGCCGCGATAGAGCTCGGTATGACCTTTTTGACGACCAAAACCCTTGACCTCGGTGACGGTGACACCCTTTACACCGATGTCAGAAAGCGCTTCGCGCACATCATCGAGCTTAAATGGTTTTAAGATCGCAGTGATTAGCTTCATAAAAAAATCCTTATATAGATGATGTCGCAGGTTAATAGAGACCGTTTGCTGGCTCGTATTATTGTCAGGCTCATGGTAAATAGTTCAAGAATTGTGCCAAACCTACTCAAGGGGGTTGGTAGGGTTGGGCGCATTTTCTTAAAAATAACCATGATAATGACAAAAACCCTTGCCTATATCGCAACGATAACTACGCTTTTATGGATATAAGTTAGAGCTATTAACCTTTAACGTTGGGAGAATAAACACTTTATTATAACCAACTTTTTAAGCGCTTGGGGAGGCTATCACTTTATTTCATGTGATGATTTGATAAGAGGTTTGATAAGAAAAATGGAAGGAGATAGGAGAAAAGTAAGCGCATAAGCATTGTAAAAACGTCGATTATTAAAAACGCCATTATGAATAATAGCGTTTAAAATCAAAAGATTAAACCTAAAAAGAAGGTTTTAAGCTTTGGGGAAGAGTAAATACGGGGTTTTGGTGCTACCAAGTAGTTTTTTAGTTTCACTACCTTTTAGCAGCTCAAGCAAACGCGGTTGCCCAAAGGCGCCGGTCATCAGCAGTCCAATATCATTTTGGCTTTGATAGTAGTTTAAAGCGGCAGTGACATCGCGGCAGTCGAGTAAGGCTTTTTTACATTTGATGCCCGCTTGCTTAAGGCGGGCATAGGCTTCTCGCAGCGCATCGCAGTTTTCTGAATTTTCTTTGCCAACCATGACGATATGGACGGTCAAAGCGCGAACAAGCGGTGTTTTGCACAGCCAATTGAGCAATTTATGCGAGGTGGGGCTGTTATCAAAAGCAAATAGCGCCGTCGTTGGGGGCAAAAATGGTGCATGCGTCACCAAAATGGGGCAATGGCTTAAACGTATCAGCTGGCTTAGGGTCGATTTGCAAGTGACATGATGACCGATGACGATTAATTGTGCTTTGTCATCGACGTAATCAATGCTGTCACTCAGGCTTTCATGCCGATGCAGGGTATAGGTTTTTAGCTTATGGCGTTGCTGCTCGCAATAAGTGCTGGCTTGATGCAGCAGCAGTTTACCTTGGGCTTTTAGCTCACTATTACCCGAATGCTCTTTTGTCGTGAATTGATCTAACAAGATATTTTCATCATCAACATTCAGACAGCCGGAATAATCAACGGCCGCTTTTTGTTGTAAGCTTGGCACGGAATGGAGCAGGCCAATGGGCGCTTGCAAGCGCGTAGAAGCCCACATACTGGCATCTAATACCGCTTGTACATAATTCGGACAGTCTAAGCAGGCAATCACACTATCTGATTTTAAATTACTCATAAGGGCACCACATATTTCAATGATTAAAATCAGGCCCGCTGGTCAAAGTGATGACTTTAACCAGCGAGCCTGATTTTATATACCAATATCATTGCTGATGAATAAAGACACTATTGCTATCAGCTTAATAACACTACTACCGTCTTGCTTAATCTAAGAGGCCAATGTCTCGGCGATCATGAATCGAGAAGCGATCGATAAGGGTGCGACTGGCGCTGTTGAGTCCGACTACTTTGACATCAATGCCTTCACGCTGCAAACGCATAACCAGCTTGTCCAAGGTATCGACGGCACTGACATCCCAAAAGTGAGCGTGGCTGACATCAATTTGGACGCTATCTAAAGCTTCTTTGGTATCAAAGCTCTGCAAAAACTGTGTTGTTGATGCAAAGAAAACCTGTCCTTGCACGTAGTAATAACGGGTATTGCTACTGTCGTCATACTCACTAAAGACCGTTAGAAATTGCCCGATTTTATTGGCAAATGCTAAGGCAGATAACAGCACGCCAACGCCGACGCCGTACGCGAGGTTATGGGTAAAGACAGTGGTGAGAACGGTCGCCAGCATAACGATATTAAAGGACAACGGGTGGGTTTTAAATTCACGAATAGATTGCCAGTTAAAGGTGCCGATAGACACCATAATCATCACCGCGACCAATGCTGCCATTGGAATTTGGCTGACCCATTCACTTAAAAACACCACCAAAATGAGCAGCACCACGCCAGCGATAAGCGTTGATAAACGGGTACGGCCGCCAGATTTGACGTTAATCATTGATTGCCCAATCATCGCGCAGCCTGCCATCCCGCCAAAAAAGCCTGAGACCACGTTAGCCATTCCTTGACCACGGCACTCGCGGTTTTTATCACTTGGCGTATCGGTCAATTCATCGACGATGGTTGCGGTCATCATAGATTCTAATAAACCTACGATGGCAAGCGCGATAGAATAAGGCGCAATAATGAGCAAGGTATCAAAGTTCAGCGGAATATCAGGCAATAAAAATACCGGTAATGAATCGGGCAAATCGCCCATACTACCGACGTTACGAATATCAAGATTCATATACATGGCGACCGCGGTCAAGCCAACGATACAAATCAGCGGTGATGGAATCACGCGGCCGATTTTAGGGAGTAGCGGAAACAAATAAATAATCGCAAGGCCAGCCGCGGTCATGATATAAACCGTCATACCGACACGCTCAGTCATCGGGTTTAGCTCAGGCAGCTGGGCGGCAAAGATTAAAATCGCCAGCGCATTAACAAAACCAATAACCACTGAGCGCGACACAAAGCGCATCAAGTTGCCAAGCTTTAAGATACCCATGATGATTTGAATGACGCCGCACAGTAAAGTGGCGGCAAGCAAATATTGCAACCCATGCTCGGCGACCAAATCAACCATCACCAGCGCCATTGCTCCGGTTGCAGCCGAAATCATACCCGGACGTCCACCGACAAAACTAATGACCACAGCGATGCAAAATGAAGCATATAAGCCGACTTTTGGGTCGACACCAGCGATAATAGAAAAGGCAATCGCTTCTGGAATCAAGGCCAGTGCGACCACCAAACCTGATAAGGTATCACCGCGAATATTAGAAAACCACTCTTCACGCAAACTGCCAAAAAAAGATGTCATAAGTAAACTGTATAGGGTTAGAGACAAAAAAAACAATCATTTATGACCTAGCAGTAAAGCGTAGCGCTAAAATGATTGCATCGAGACTAACTTTATCGACCTTTATAACGGTGTCGCAAACACCATCACCCACAATCAATAGGATGACGGTCGTTCAAATGATGAATAAGTGTCTGCCATGAAAGGCGGCAGTAAAAGAAGATAATTATCTTGTCGGACAAAAACGTTAAAATATAGCGTAGTGGTTGTCTGTCATACCCTCTTAGCATAAAAAACGTGGCGAAAGAAAGATGACAATAGCGCGATAAGTGTGACAACATGCTAAACTAAAATGCTAGATTGAAGATTTAGTTAAAATAGCGCTAACTATTGTAGCGGTTCCTATTAAGGCGGCTATTATAGCATTAGCGCCTCAAGATAAAAACAGGCGCATAATAACACAAAGTCTGCAAAAACCCGTACCGAAATCTGGGTGACGTCATTATGCTGCTGATCATTTAAAGTCAAAATGCTTGAGACAATTTTGTTCGTCCAATAAAGAGATAGAAGGAATAAATATGACCACCAGCACCGCAACAGAAGCCTTACTTCATAAAGGCAGTGGTTTACAAGTCGTGGTCGGTTTGGGGCAATCGGGACTGTCGGTGGCAAATTATTTGACCGCGCAAGGCTACCAAGTCGCTGTCACTGATAATCAGGCCAATCCGACTTTAGCAGAGCAGTTACCTGCTGCCGTTGAGATTCGTCAGTTCGGGGCGATAGACGCTGATTTATTGCAACAAGCTGCGCGGATTATTATTAGCCCAGGTATCTCCCTAAAAACCGCAGCGGTTGCCGCCGCACGGGACGCGGGTATTCCGGTTGTTAGCGATATTCAGCTGTTTTGTGAAGCGTGCCGCGTACCGATTGTGGCGATTACCGGCTCTAATGCTAAAAGTACCGTGACGACATTGGTTGGTCAAATGGCGGCAGATGCTGGGGTCAATGTTGGCGTTGGCGGCAATATTGGCGTGCCAGCGCTAAATTTGCTGTCAAATAGCGAGATGGAGTTAGCCGTTCTCGAGCTATCGAGCTTCCAATTAGAAACCGTGACCAATTTGGGCGCGCAAGTGGCAACGGTGCTAAATATGTCGCCTGATCATTTAGACCGTCATGGCGATATGCTTGGCTATCATCAAGCAAAGCATCGTGTTTTTCAGGGCGCAAAGTCCGTGGTGATCAATCGTGAAGATGCTTTGACGCGGCCATTGGTGGCGGATAATTTGCCACGCTTGAGTACGGGCATTCACGCTCCTGATAAAGGTCAATATGGTCTTATTACCGACTCAGAAGGGCAGACGTATCTAGCACGCGGCTCAGAGCGCTTGCTCTCGGCGGATAAACTGCGCATTAAAGGACGGCATAATTTGCTTAATGCGCAGGCAGCTTTGGCGCTTGGCGAGCTTGCGGGTTTGCCGCTTGATAGTATGCTGAACACTTTGCAGAACTTTACAGGACTTGAGCATCGCTGCGAATATGTTGCTATGGTCGATGGGATTGATTATTTTAATGATTCTAAAGGTACCAACATTGGCTCTACCATAGCCGCCGTCGAAGGCTTAGGGGCGGTATACGCGCCCAAAGACGGTAAGCTGTTATTAATTCTAGGTGGTCAAGGCAAAGGTCAGCAATTTGGTGAATTAACACCATTTATCAACCAATACGTCAGCCAAGTGCTGTTTATTGGCGAAGATAGCCAGCAGATTGAAGAGCATTTACGCACAGCTGGTATCAACGATGATGATGTCGCTATGCATCAAAGCCAGACGCTAGAGGGCGCTTTTGCAACGATTCAGCAAGTCACAAAAAGCAGCTTATCGCAAGTACAAGCGGTGCTCTTGTCACCCGCTTGTGCAAGCTTCGATCAGTTTAGTGGCTTTGCGGAACGCGGCAAGTACTTTAGTCAACTGGTTAAGCAATTAGACAAAGCTTCATAAAGCATTCGACGCTTTATAAGACGTTTTGACTTAAGATAGTATGCGTGTCAGGCCTTAAAGTGTTTTATTTAGCGTTATAAAGTAGCAGGCGTTTTATTGATAAATGATTGTTTTGCTTATAAATTGCTGCTACTGTCCATGTAACCAATAAAGCAGGCGGCAAACGATTTGCAAACCACTGTTGCTGTAACTGTTATTATAGATATTAACAAGCTAAACGATTAAAAATCGGGGTTTGTCGCCGCTTTGCCGTCTGTTATTATCTATTGAATAAAATTTCCTTTATTTTTTAAACGGTGGCGTTTTATAGACGCCGTGTTTTCTCGTTTGCTAGTGTATATAAAATTATGGCGCTCTCTTCTTTTTTTCGATCAAACTCTCAATCGCCGCGAGCCACTGGCTCAGATGGTGTCCTCTCCATGCCCTCAGCGCGCGCCATTTTATTATCGAGCGTCGGCTGTATGCTGGTGCTTAGCCTATTGATGGTAGCTTCTGCTTCGATTCCGTTTGCACTGAGTCGCGGTATGAGCGAGCTGCATTTTTTTTATAATCAGCTTTTATACATGGTAATTGGGCTGTTTATTGCTAGTATTTCTTATAAAGCGGTATCGCTAAAAAGGCTTTATAAAACTGAAACCCAATTTATGCTGTTGGCTATTACGGGGGTATTGTTGTTTGTTACCTTGTTTAGCACGCCCATCAACGGCTCAAAGCGTTGGCTGACGCTCGGCGGTTTTAACTTTCAGGTTGCAGAGCTTGCCAAATTGGTGATGATTGTATTTGTCTCAGATTTTGTGGTGCGGCGCTCGTTTGAGGTACGTAATGGCTGGGATGGCTTTTTACGCATTGCTTTAGTGGTTGGGTTAATCACCGTTCTCTTATTAGCACAGCCAGATTTTGGCTCATTTGTGGTGATCATCGGCACCGTTTTTGCGATATTTTATATTGCTGGCGCGCCCTATAAGCAATTTATCGCGCTCGGTGCTGTTGCCGTTGGCGGCGCTGTATTAATGGTAGCAACCGTTCAATATCGTCTCGTACGGGTGATGTCGTTTTTGGACCCTTTTGATGACGTGCAAGATACCGATTATCAGCTAGCGCGTAGCTTAATTGCCTTTGGTCGCGGCCAATTTACGGGCGTTGGCTACGGTGAAAGCGTACAAAAACTGTCGCATTTACCAGAGGCGCATACGGATTTCTTATTAGCCATTACTGGTGAGGAGTTGGGCTTCGTTGGGGTCACGATGATCTTAATCTTTGAAGCGCTAATCATCGGTAGTGCGATGCGCATCAGCTATAACGCCCTAAAACGGCGGCAAATGCGCATGAGCTATACCGCTTTTGGTATTGCGGTGGTGTTTATTGCTCAGACAATTATTAATGCGGCGATGAATATGGGCGCGATTCCGACCAAAGGCTTGACCATGCCGTTTTTTAGTTATGGCGGCTCATCGATGCTGATTAGCTTGGTCATGGTGGCGGTGCTACTCAAAATTCACAAAGAAAGCCCTGAGATTGAAAAAAGCCAATGCCGTTATTACTAAGTCATTTAATGATTAGATTGTTTACGGCACCCCAATGATCAATGATAAAAAAGCGTCGCTCATTGCGGCGTTTTTTGTTAAATGTCACTCGTATTTAAAGTCTGCATATTTTGTAATGGCAAGTTGTCCCATTGCGCAATCGCCTGTTTAAGCATATTTGTCGGCGTGTCTCTATCAACGGCAGGTTGCTGTAATAGCTGCAAAGCATGAGCAATTAGCTTACTTGGGTCACGCGTATCAATCGGCTGGGCAAGGTTTTGTTTGGAGAGCTTTTGACCATCAGAACTGCATATCAATGGCAGATGATACCAATGGTCGATAGCAGGTAAGCTTGCTGCATGCATGATGCTAATTTGCGCCGTCGTCATCGGCAAAATATCCAAGCCGCGCATAATATGGGTGACGCCTTGCAGGCCATCATCAAGACTGGCGGCTAAAATATAGTTAATCATGCCATCTTGGCGACGCACCACCATATCTCCCAAGGTTTGCTGCGGGTTGTCCCACTGCAATCCCTGAATGCCATCTTGAAAGCCCATGAGATAGTCTGGCAGCTGTATACGCAGCTTATTTTGTGCTTTATCAAGATTGGCAGTTAGGCAGCAGCGCGGGTAGCGTTGTCTATTAAGCAGTTTTTGGTTTGCTTGCTGTGTATCAGTACTTTCTCCCATCGCCTTTTGCTGCCAATAGCGCTCAAGACTTTTACGCGAGCACTGACAGCCATAAGTCAGCGGATACAGACTGGACGATAAATAATCATTATAAATATCAAGGCGCTCAGATTGATAAATGACATCGCCGTCCCAGTGTAGCCCAAGTGCTTCTAAATCAATTAAAATCTGCTCGGTAAATTGTCTATCACAGCGCTCGCTATCGGTGTCTTCGATACGCAGTAGCCACTTGCCCCCAAGAGATTTGATATGGCAAAAGCTGGCAAGTGCCGTTGTTAATGAGCCAAGATGTAGCTCTCCGGTTGGTGAGGGCGCAAAACGACCAATAGGGGGCGGAAGAGAGGGGTTAATAGGCGTATTTGCCATAGCGGTGGAAGGTGTTTTCAAAATGGACACTTATCGAAAATAGAAAGAGATAGCATAAGTAAATGGATGATAAAAAGATATTTATCAAATATGCGTATTTTGTTAGTGCCGTGTCAATAAGTAAAGGCTATTTAATGAAAAACAACGCTATAAAACGCAACGAGCGACCAATAAATGGCCGCTCGTATGCGTATTAACATGATTAATAACTTTTAAACTTGCTGGATTTAAGCGCCTTGGTTTTGACGCTCTTTAATCTCAGATAAAGTTTTACAGTCAATGCACTGCGTCGCGGTTGGACGGGCTTCGAGGCGACGTAGGCCAATTTCGACGCCGCAAGTCTCACAAAAGCCATAATCCTCGTTTTCGATTTCAGCGATAGATTTGTCAATTTTACGAATCAGCTTGCGCTCACGATCACGCGTCCGCAAGGTCAGAGCGAACTCTTCTTCTTGAGTAGCGCGGTCATTGATATCAGGCATGGCGCTGGACTCATCTTGGATATAAGTCTTGGTACGATCCGCTTCGCCGATCAGTTGGTGCTTCCAGTCTAATAAAATCGCCTTAAAATGCGCCAACTGCTCATCAGACATGTATTCTTCGTCTTCGGCAGGGGCATAAGGGGTGAACTTTACATCATTTGGATTCGGGTTTGGGGTCAGGGTGCTCATATGGGTATCCTACTTTTTCAAATTAATTCAATAAAACGACATATCAAAAGATAAGACGTTATAAATTTACCAAACGCTATAAACGGCTCCTTTATAAACGTTTTACCACTTAGTAACACAAGTAACACAGCTGATCTAAACATACGGTTATTTCGATATGCTGCTAGCGATCTATCGATTATCAATGGTCAGGTATATTGTCATCAATGTTTTTATTTAAATGCTAGCCGTTAAATAAATGGACAAATCGCTGACTGTGAAAACTTAGCTTGTGGTCAATTTAGCCA
This sequence comes from Psychrobacter sp. UBA5136, assembly GCF_002414005.1. Lineage (GTDB taxonomy): Bacteria > Pseudomonadota > Gammaproteobacteria > Pseudomonadales > Moraxellaceae > Psychrobacter. The sequence goes on along the minus strand of NZ_DHYG01000037.1, from coordinate 13,902 downwards.
TCCTAGCTATTATAATTTTGTCTAAATAAAATTAGACCGTTCTCATTTTTTTTACATTATCTATTATATAACTTGTTTAGCGTTTTTAGCTTTACGGTTAAGTTACGAAAATTGGCAACCCAAAGTGATGATTTATAAAACCCGCAATCTTAGCTAGCCCTATAACATACACACTCTGGCAGCATTATACTAGCTAAATACTGGCCAAATTTTTGCTCATAAAACTGGTCGTCAAGTATCTAGCCTTTCAACCCAGCTTGCAACCTCTCCATTGTTGGCTAATTGCAACCAGCGATAGCCGGGTAGGGCGCTTTTATCATAAGCGAAATCATCTTCAAAAGGCTTAAACTGGTAGCAGGTAGAAGGCGTACTATAAACCGTCACCCCTTGCCGATGACGAACTTGCTCTTGGTGGGTATGCCCGCTAATAATAACCTTTAGATGCTCAAATGCTGCCAGCCGCTGCCAAAAAATATCGGCATTTTCGACCATATGCTGATCAATCCAGTCAGAATCGACCGGTATCACGTGGTGGTGCAGCGCAATAAGTGCAGGCTTAGCGCATGCCTCTAGCTGCTCACAGAGCCAATCGATGTCGGCTGTCGTCACTTCACCTTCTACCTTACCTGTCATAGAAGAATCTAATAGCAGCAGCTGCCAATGATCCGTTTCGATCACATGACGGTTTAATAAGCGCGTGTCCGCAGGTCTGGCGACAAGTTCGCGCTGAAAAAATGGCAACTCACTGTTATTCTCATCGGTGACGTCGTGGTTGCCTGCGATACAAGCAAAAGGAATGCCCGTCGCTTGCAAAACCTCAAAAATATGGTCGTAAACTTCTACTTGAACCTGGTTGACTAAATCGCCTGTGACAAGAATTAAATCGCAGCGCCGCTCCTCGCTTAACGCTTGTTTGATAATCGCCTCAAAGCTACGTTGGCAAATCGCCACGGCGCTATCATTTTTTCCGCCAGTGTTTTTATCAGTGAACACAGGGGGAGATAAGTGCAAATCTGTAATTTGCAACACATTGACCTGTCCGTCTGGCGTGCTGACTGCGCTGGCAGGATAGCTAAGCATTGAATTTAGTCCCTTATCAATCAAAACGATATTAAATCAAAACATTGTCAAACTAAAATATGGCTAAATTGAAACATGGTTAAACTAAAACGTGGCTAGATAAAAACAGTTTCAAATTAAAGTATCAAGCCTTTATTTAGTGAAAAATTTGTTAACTATAGCATTGATAGTATTCAGGAAAGTTTATAACATAATGGCCATTAAAGCTCTAGCAATATTGATGAAATAAAGTTCGACAAAGACGAAGCAAATATCAAAATTGCGACCTAAATAATAATGGCCGAAGGCATGAGAAATCTTATGTTATATCCAAATACATTTAACGGCGAGCTGACCAAAATTTTGCCAAGATGGATTTTTTGCTTATTAGCTTTGAGATAGTGAGTGCAACAAAAAACAAAATGGCGAGTACCAAAACGATAGCAAGCCCCGTTTGAATATCAAACCAAATACTGCCCCAAACGCCAAGCGTGACGCCAAGTTGGGCGACAAGTAAGGCTATCATAACCATTCGTTTTGGCGATGCTGACCATAAGCGCGCTGTCAGTGCTGGTAACACCAGTAGACCACTGATTAATAAGCTACCAACCGCTTGCAAGGCGATGGCGCAAAACCCTGCTAACACGCCCATAAAAAATAGCCGCTGACGCGTCGGATTGATACCTTGAATCCGTGCTAGCGCTTCATGGGTCGCAAGCTTTATTTGTGCGGGCCATATATAAATCAGTAATCCTAAGCCCACCAAAACACTTACCGCAATCAACGGCAAATCTGCCCAATCAAGCTCAAGCAAATTGCCAAATAAAAAGCCTAAGACATTGGCTTGCTGATCGGTCAGCTGTGTCAAGGTTAATAAACCTAAACACAGCAGCGATACGGCAACCACAGCCAATACCGCATCGACGGGCAAGCGCTCATCATCGATGAATACCAAACCCAGTACCACCAAGACGCTGACGATGGCAATGCCAATACCCATGGGCAATTGCCACAGCACTGCTAACGCTACGCCTAGCAAAGTCCCATGCGCTAATGCATCGGCAAAAAATGCCATACGCCGCCATAATACTAGGCAACCTAAGGGCGCAGAGAGGAGCGCTAAAATACTACCCGCAATCCAAGCAGGGGCAATGATGGCTAACCAAGCAGTCATAATAGATATCCGTAACGTTTTTTAATAAGGGACAGGCGATTTTTGCCTTAACAGGCTTGGTTTTAAGTTATATCTCGCTTGGAGCATGATGCTCGCAAGCGTGCGGCTGATGCACGTACGGCTGCTCGTAATGATGGCCAAAGAGCTTTTGAAACTCTGAACTAATGGCAAGCTCGCTTGGTTGGCCCTCGCAGCAAATGTGTTTATTTAAACAAATCACGCGCCGACTGCCTTTCATTACCCAATGTAAATCATGCGAGACCACCAGCATGGCGCAGCGCAAAAACTCTGGCAGCTCATCGATAAATTGATACAGCCAAACCTCGGTATCAGGGTCGAGCCCTTGCATTGGCTCATCTAGAATTAATAAATTTGGCTTATCTAACAAAGCTCGTGCTAATAACACCCGCTGGGTTTCACCGCCTGACAGATGCAGCATCTGCCGCGACAATAAGTGCGTTAAAGATAAATTATCAAAGATAAACTGGCGCTGCTCAGCCGTTAAACGCTTTTTGTCCGCTTGCGCCAGTAAATCGCACACGCGCAACGGCAAAATGGGCGGCACAGTAAAACGCTGCGGCACATAACCAAGCTGCAACTTTTGCTGCGCTGTTATCTGCCCGCTTGTGGGTTCTATTAAACCCAAAATTAGCTTAACCAAGGTGGATTTGCCCGCGCCATTAGGCCCGATAAGGCTGACCGTTTCATTAACGGCAATATCAATATTGATGTGCGAGAGGATGCGCTGCTGCCCAACATGAAAGCCAATATCATTTAAACTCAGCAATTTGGTGGCATTGGGCATCGTCTTATTGCTTATATGAGTAGCAGCAGACGCTTGGGTTGGTGAAGTCGGTAGGCTCATAGGGCAGTACTGATGTATTAATGATAATTAAGAAAGGACAGAATAATGGTTAAGCATAAAAGCGTAAACATAAAACGTTGGCAGACAACGATTTTACTGACACGCTTGGCAACGACCGCTCAGCTCAATGACACTGCGCTCAACCATAAAACCAACGTCTTGTTCTGCAAAGCTCATCATCTCCTGCACCGGTAAACTGCTGCATTCTTGCACGCGCTGACACTGCGCACAGATTAAAAACGCCGCCGTGTGCTGGGCGCGCGGGTGACAGCAGGGCACATATGCATTAATAGAAGTGAGCTGATGAATCAAGCCCTCGCTCAGTAAAAACTCTAAACTGCGATAAACCGTCGGCGGTGCGACATTTTTGGGCGTTTGATTACTTGCTTGATTGCTCGAGGTTTTATTTTCTACTTCAGACTCAGCAAGGCGCATTTGCTGCAACTGCGTAATCAAATCATAAGCGCCAACGGGTTTATTGGCTTCTAGCACCAGCTGGTATATTTGTTGGCGCAGCGGCGTAAAGCGTGCACCGCTTGAGCGGCATTGCGCTTTTGCTGCAACCAAGCGCTCACTCACATCAGACGGCGTAAAATCTTGTACATCGTGTAAATGAGCACAAATGGATGAATGAGTAGACATGCAGCAATCTCCTAAAAATAATCTAGAATTTTATGCCAGACATTTTTTATGATGGTTTTTTATATTGTTATAGTATAACATACTAAATTGAAAAACAGATAAGTGCTTTTAACGTATTGTTAGATGTCTTTATCTTGTCATCAAAGTGATGCCTCAACCGTGCATTTATACTTCTGCCATTTATCCTTAAACCTTAAAAGCCGCCATTATGATTTCATTCTTTAAAAGTTTTCTACGCCTACCCATGAGTTTGCAGCGCCTATTGGGGCTTGGCGTTGTTGTATTTGGGTCGTTAATGATGAGCGCGCAAGCAGCAACGGTGAGCGTCAGTAACTATCCGCTGTTTTTGTTAAGCCAAGCGGTCACAGAAGGCACGCCGCCTGCCAAGCAATTATTGCACGCGGGGGAGGTCGGGCATCACGGTAGCATTAGCCCCGGCGATATCAAGGCGATTCAAAACAGCAAGTTTGTGGTTTGGTTTGGCGAGCCGTTAGAAAACAATCTAGCAACCACGCTCAATAGCGCGCCTAATGCGATTGCGTTATTCAAGTTTGATGCGTTTACGCGTCATCCGCTGCGTGATGTTAAAGGCAAAGCCATTACTGGCACGCTCGATCCGCATATTTGGCTCGATCCTGAAAACGCCAAAGCCATTACGCGCGCGCTTGCGGTCATTCACAGTCACGCCAATCCGCAATATAAAAAGCTGTATCACGCCAATGCGCAAAAATTTGCCCAGCGTATGGATAGGGCGGTGGCAGCAGCCAACAAAAACCGTCCGCAACAAGCGTTACCGTACTGGGCCTATCATGATGCGTATCAATATATGGAAGACAGCGCTAAGCTACGATTAATTGGCAGCTTAAGTACCGATCACCATTTAGCGCCAAAAGCCAGTCAATTACGCTGGTTAAATGAGCAGCGCCTAGCAAAACAAATGTGTTTGGTTAGCCCAAGCCGTCCTGCTAAAGGTTTGTTGGCAAAATTGCAGCCAGTGAAAAGCACCGTGCAAGCGGAAGATATGAGCAACAGTAAAGATTTTGTTAATGGCTGGCAGGCAATGGCGCAGCAAATTCGTCAATGTATCGGGTAGATGTAGATACCGTTTAAATAATAGTTGGCAAGCTAAGCTTTAATACTATTTAAAGTGACGCGAGGCCAATTTGCTAAATAATAGTTACCAATTAACGGCAGAAAAGGCAGTTTTAGAGGTTATTAGTGCTGCTTTATTGACTCTGTAGAGAGATTTTTAGCCTTAAACAACTAAATGCTTGATAAAAGGCATATTTCACTTGCTTAAAATCCGCTTGCTCCCTATAATAAGTGGCGTTTTATTTTGGTTAAAAGATAACGTCTGTAGAGTGAGCCATTCACGGATAGTATTGTCGCAACGGTGCTACATTGTCCCCACGTTATAGAGCTATAGAAATATCGATGACCAAACCTGCCAAACGCACCCAAAAAGATAAAATTGCTATTTATCTAAAACGCCAAGCATGGATTTTATTTATCCTGATTGTGCTGGGCTGGATAGTAGATGTTGCATGGCTAGGTAGTAAAGACAGTACACTTATCGTCGCAAAGAGTAACGCTATCGGTGCGCTGCTCAGTTTTGCCACTCAAGCGGTCTTTGCTGGATTTATCTTTTGGTATACCGGATATCGCGCGCGCAGACACATTGTCAGCCAGCTATATCGTGGTCAGATGGTCAAATGGCTCCTGACCGTATTTGGTTTTGCACTAATTTTTATTACCATACAACCTCTATCAGCGCCAGCGCTACTCATAGGTTTTATGGTAATGCAGATTAGTCACAGTTGGATGTTGTGGCATATACGCTAGATTTAAAATCTATTATTATTTTAATAGTCAGATAAAAAAGCACATACATTTGTCATCCTGCGGTCCAGCTTCTCTACGATTACTGTTATAAAGTCATCAAACAATGATTAAATGACTGCAAACCGTTTTTACAATATAAAGTATGAATATAAGCGCTCAAGCAGCAAGCAAGCGTAAATAATCGCCATTATTATTCCCTTATCGGATAAGGGTTATTAAGTATAACTCGATTATCAATTTGGCATAATAGACGTAAAGCTATGTAAGCTCACGTTAATAGGGTTTAACATATTCACACAGTGATAAAAAAGTCATAATTGACTTTACACGAATACCACGCTGCATTAATATAGGCAGCTAAATGTCTTGCTTATGCGCACCGTATTGGGTGGTTATTGCAGCTGGGCGAGACAAATAAGCACATACATAAAAATTTTGCGTAGACATGCAAGGGCCATTAGTGAATAATCGTGTGCCCTTTTTTGATAGCTAAAATTTATCTATCGCTATTAAATTGAGTAGCAAGAGCAGTTTACTTATTTAAGAATAACAGATCAGTTATTTGACAATAACAGAGTAATTATAGTGCTATGGGTTGGATGTTATTGGTTACATGAGGGCTTTAGCAGAATTTCTTAATCTGCAATGGCAGATTAGTGAGAAACGCCAATTCCTCATCAGATGACAACCATATTTTTTGGTAGTTGATTAAATCGTTGATTAATAAGAAGCTTACATTATGGCATCCGAGCAAACATCATCAGAATATATCTCTCACCACTTAACGAATTGGACGTACGGCTATCTGCCGGGCGAAGGTTGGAAAGTTGCCCACACTGCTGAGGAAGCAGGATTAATGGGTTTTAAAGCTATCCACCTTGACTCCATGTTATGGTCAATTGGTCTTGGTATTGTATTTTGTGCCATCTTTTGGATGGTTGCCAAAAAAGTTACTTCAGGCGTACCAGGCAAAACTCAAGCAGCGGTTGAGATGATCGTTGAGTTTGTTGATAACAACGTTCGTGATTCTTATAGTGGTACGTCAAAATTGATTGCGCCGCTAGCGTTGACCATTTTTGTGTGGATTTTCTTGATGAACTTGATGGATTTATTACCTATCGACTTCATTCCAAGTCTAGCAGGGCAAATTGGCGCTGCGATGGGTCATGATCCACATCACGTGTTCTTCAAGATTGTGCCAACGACTGACCCTAATATCACGCTTGGCATGTCATTTTCTGTCTTTGCGCTGATTATTTACTACAGTATTAAAGAAAAAGGGTTGGGTGGTTTTATCGGTGAGTTAACACTGCATCCGTTTAGCGCCAAAAACCCAATCATGCAAATTGTTTTAATCCCCGTCAACTTTATTTTAGAGTTTGTTACCTTGATTGCTAAGCCAATTTCATTGGGTTTGCGTCTATTCGGTAACATGTATGCTGGGGAGCTAATCTTCGTATTGATTGCCCTGATGCCGTTTTGGATTCAATGGGCGTTATCGGTGCCGTGGGCGATTTTCCACATCTTAATTATTACCCTTCAAGCGTTCGTATTTATGATGTTGACGATAGTTTATATGTCACTTGCATCATCAACTGAACATTAATTATACATTCAATAGGTAAATGAGGATACATCAATGGATCCAGTATTAGGTGGTTACACAGTTATCGCAGTAGCACTGCTTATCGGTCTTGGCGCACTTGGCACAGGCATTGGTTTTGCTATTCTAGGCGGCAAGTTCTTAGAAGGTGTTGCACGTCAACCAGAACTTGGTTCACAACTGCAAACTCGTATGTTCATCGTGGCAGGTCTACTTGATGCCGTACCGATGATTGGTGTTGGTATTGCTATGCTATTGTTGTTCGCTAACCCTCTAGCAGGTTAATCAGAAAGCTCAGTTGTAAATGTTTGGTGGTCAAAGTTTGTATATTAAACATAGTCAAAGTTTGGCTATCAAATATGATCAATGAAACTGATTTTTCATTAACAAAGAGGTGATCACGTGAATATCAATTCTACCCTCATCGGTCAAGCCATTGCTTTTGCAATATTTGTGATTTTTTGCATGAAATTCGTGTGGCCACCACTTATCGGTGCCATTAATGAGCGTCAGCGTAAAATCGCTGAAGGCTTGAATGCTGCAGAAAAAGCAAAAGCAGATTTAGCGACCGCGGAGCAAAATGTACAGCAGGAGCTTGAGGTTGCAAAAACAAAAGCTGCTGCGCTAATTGAGCAAGCGAACAAGAGCGCCAATCAGCTTGTTGAAGATGCAAAATCGCAAGCCCAAGCGGAAGGCGAGCGCATTCGTCAACAAGCGCAAGCCTCTATCGACCAAGAAATCAATCAAGCGCGCGAAACCTTGCGTGCCCAAGTTGCTGAACTGGCTGTCCTTGGCGCCGAAAAGATTTTGCAAGACAAAGTCGATGTGCAAAAACATGCCAGTATGTTAGACCAACTGGCGGCGAAGCTGTAATTGTGAGGATATCATGGCTGACTTATCAACCTTAGCACGACCGTACGCTAAAGCCGCGTTTGACTATGCCAATGAAAACGGGGTAGTAAATGAGTGGGAAAACTTCCTATTTATTGCCGCTACCGTTGTCAATGACAAGTCGTTCAGTACTTGGCTAGACAATCCAGCTGTTTCTGCTGAGCATAAGTCAGCTGCGCTGATTGATCTTTATGATACGCAAGTAGCTAGTGCGAATGATTCTGCTTTTAAGCAGTTATTAGGTGAGACCCAAGGGGCTCGTCATGACGAAAACGCCAGCTATCCTAAAGTATCAGTAGCACTTAGTAACTTCGTTAAACAGTTATCAGAACAAGAGCGTCTGGCGCTGCTTCCTGAAGTTTATGAGCATTATCGCCGTCACAAGGCAATAAGCTTAAAGCAGCTTGACGCTTATGTGACCTCTGCTTATCCATTAACCGACGCCCAGCGTGAAACGATTCAAACGCGTCTTGCTGCCTCGCTAAATGCGAGTGTGGTGATTCACGAGTCGGTTGATCCAAGTCTATTGGCGGGCGCTACGATTAAAGTCGGTGACAAAATCATTGATGATTCGATGCGCGGCAAGTTACAACAGTTAAAAACACAGCTAACGGCCTAATGCCAATCATCCGTGCAGCTTTATAAAGCTTGCGTGATATAAGAGCATTTAAGTCAGTGGCGGGTTATCATAAATTAAAGGAAACAAGGCAATGCAACAATTGAATCCAGCGGAAATCAGTAACCTGATTAAGCAGCGTATTCAAGACCTTGATGCGGGTGCAACTGCAAAGAATGAAGGCACGATTGTCAAAGTATCTGACGGTATCGTGCAGATTCATGGTCTTGAAGATGCCATGTACGGCGAAATGATTGAGTTTGAAGGCGAAATCTATGGAATGGCGCTTAACCTAGAGCGTGATTCTGTCGGCGCGGTAGTACTTGGTGATTACCTACAGCTGCAAGAAGGTCAAAAAGCTTATTGTACTGGGCGTATCCTTGAAGTACCAGTAGGTCCTGAACTGCTAGGCCGTGTTGTAGACGCCTTGGGTAATCCTATTGATGGTAAAGGCCCTATCGATGCCAAGATGACCGATAAAGTCGAAAAAATCGCTCCAGGCGTTATCGACCGTCAGTCAGTCGATCAGCCAGTTATGACGGGTTATAAAGCCGTTGATACCATGATTCCAATCGGTCGCGGTCAGCGTGAGCTTATCATTGGTGACCGTCAGACGGGTAAAACCGCGATGGCTATCGATGCGATCATTGCCCAAAAAGCATCTGGTATTAAGTGTGTCTACGTCGCAATCGGTCAGAAACGTTCTACCATTGCTAACGTGGTACGTAAGCTTGAGCAAACTGGTGCGCTTGAATATACCACTGTTGTCGTTGCTTCAGCATCAGAGCCAGCAGCACTTCAATATATCGCACCGTACTCAGGTTGTACGATGGGTGAATACTTCCGTGACCGCGGTGAAGATGCGCTGATTGTATTTGATGACTTATCAAAACAAGCCGTTGCTTATCGTCAGATTTCACTATTGCTACGTCGTCCGCCAGGTCGTGAAGCATATCCCGGGGATGTATTCTACTTACACTCACGTTTACTTGAGCGTGCATCACGCGTAAATGCGGATTATGTAGAAAAATTCACCAATGGTGAAGTGAAGGGTAAAACAGGTTCTTTAACGGCATTGCCTATCATTGAAACCCAAGCCGGTGACGTCTCTGCATTCGTACCAACCAACGTGATTTCAATCACTGATGGTCAGATTTTCTTAGAATCTAGCCTATTTAACTCAGGTATCCGTCCTGCGGTGAACGCTGGTATTTCGGTATCGCGTGTGGGCGGGGCTGCTCAGACGAAAATTATTAAGAAACTGTCTGGTGGTATTCGTACCGCGCTAGCTCAGTACCGTGAACTTGCAGCATTTGCTCAGTTTGCCTCAGATCTTGATGACGCAACGCGTGAACAGCTTGATCATGGTGAGCGCGTAACTGAACTGATGAAGCAAAAACAATATCAGCCAATGTCTATCGCAGAGCAAGCGGCAGTTATTTATGCGTCGAACGAAGGCTTCTTAGCGGACGTTCCTGTTGAAAAAATTGGTGCTTTTGAAGACGCTTACTTACGCTATATGCATGATGAGCAGAGTGAATTGATGCGTGAGATTAATGATACTGCGAATTATAATGATGATATCGCAGGTCGTTTAAAGTCATCTTTAGAGACCTTTAAACAAAATCACAGTTATTAATTTAACGGGTTAAGCCTAAATTGGTTAGCGCTTTAATCTAGAGCGTAAAAGTGGCGCATTATCTAAGAAGTATTTAAGCGTAAAAGGCTTTTGTTTAAGATAATCGCGCCACTGTTTTAGCCAGCAAAGGTCTAAGATTGCGTCATGCCACAAGATGTAAAAACATTACTGAATAAGTTCAGTGTTTTATATGAAATGATTGTTGCATACGCCCATGCTTTTTAACCCTCTTATATTGGAATCATTATGGCAAGCTTAAAAGAGATACGTGCCAAAGTCACCAGTATTAAAAGTACCCAAAAAATTACTCGCGCTATGCAAATGGTAGCCGCTAGTAAAATGCGCCGTGCCCAAGAGCGCATGGAAGTGGGTCGCCCGTATGCTGATAGTATGCGCCGGGTTATTTCGCATTTGGTGCATGCCTCATCAGATTACAAACATCCCTACATGGTTACGCGTCCTGTTGACAAGGTTGGCTATATTGTCATCACATCAGATCGCGGCCTAGCGGGTGGTTTGAATATTAACCTATTCAAAGCTTTAACTAAAAGTATTCAGCAATATCAAGATCAGTCTGTACAAGCCGAATTTGCCGTTATTGGTGCTAAAGGTGTCAGCTTCTTCAAAAACTTTGGTGGTAACGTCACCTCAGCGGTGACCGATTATGGCGATAAGCCAACGTTTGAGCAATTAAACGCGCCGGTACAAGCGATGTTAGAAGACTATAGCAACGGTAAATTGGACCGTATCTATGTGGTCTATAACCAGTTTGTCAACGCCATGACCCAAAAGCCGATTGTCAGTCAATTGGTGCCTCTACCAGAAGGCGCTTTTGGTGATGAAGACAGCGGTATTCAGACAGAACTGAGCTGGGATTATATCTACGAGCCTGACATCAAAACCTTGATTGATGAATTACTTGGTCGCTATATCGAGTCGATTGTCTATCAAGCGGTGATGGAAAACATCGCCTCTGAGCAGTCGTCGCGTATGGTTGCGATGAAAGCGGCAACAGATAATGCTGGTGACCTAATTAACGATTTACAGTTGGTTTATAATAAGCTGCGTCAAGCGGCGATTACCCGAGAAATCTCGGAAATCGTTGGCGGTGCTGCTGCTGTTTCATAAGTGAAACCCTTTATAAAACCCACTATATACAGAAGTTCAAGGAGAACGCAATGAGTAGCGGTCGTATTGTACAGATTATTGGCGCGGTTCTTGACGTTGAGTTTGACCGTAACGAAGTTCCTCAAATTTATGATGCCTTACAAGTAGATGGCACTGAAACCACCCTAGAAGTTCAGCAACAACTAGGTGATGGTATCGTACGTACTATTGCCATGGGTTCAACTGAAGGTTTAAAGCGTAACCTACCAGTCACCAACACAGGTGCTCCTATTTCTGTGCCAGTAGGCATGGGAACGCTAGGTCGCATCATGGACGTGCTTGGTCGTCCTATCGATGAAGAAGGCCCAGTCGCTGCAGATGAGCGCTGGTCTATTCACCGTGACGCCCCAAACTACGCAGAACAGTCAAACAGTACTGAACTACTAGAAACTGGTATTAAAGTTATCGATCTGCTTTGCCCGTTTGCTAAAGGCGGTAAAGTTGGTCTGTTTGGTGGTGCGGGTGTTGGTAAAACCGTCAACATGATGGAATTGATCAACAACATCGCCCTTAAACACGAAGGTTTATCAGTGTTTGCAGGTGTTGGTGAGCGTACGCGTGAAGGGAACGACTTCTATCACGAAATGCAAGAAGCTGGCGTTGTCAATGTTGAAGACTTTAGCAAATCTAAAGTTGCGATGGTTTACGGTCAGATGAATGAGCCACCGGGTAACCGTCTACGTGTTGCACTGTCTGGTCTGACCATGGCTGAGTACTTCCGTGATACCAAAGATCCTGCCACTGGTAAAGGTCGTGACGTACTCTTATTCGTTGATAACATCTATCGTTATACGCTAGCCGGTACTGAAGTATCAGCATTGCTAGGCCGTATGCCATCAGCGGTTGGTTATCAGCCAACACTGGCAGAAGAGATGGGTATGCTGCAAGAGCGTATTACCTCAACGCAATCAGGTTCAATTACCTCTGTACAAGCGGTATATGTACCTGCCGATGACTTGACGGATCCATCACCAGCAACGACGTTTGCTCACTTGGATGCGACAGTCGTACTAAGCCGTGATATCGCCTCACAAGGTATCTATCCTGCGGTTGATCCACTAGATTCAACCTCACGTCAGCTTGACCCATTGGTTATTGGTGAAGAGCATTACAACGTTGCGCGCGGCGTGCAGGAAGTTCTACAGCGTTATAAAGAGCTAAAAGACATCATCGCTATCTTGGGTATGGATGAGCTATCAGAAGAAGATAAACTGGTTGTTTATCGTGCGCGTAAGATTCAGCGCTTCTTATCACAGCCATTCCACGTAGCAGAAGTCTTTACCGGCGCTCCTGGTAAATATGTTGCACTGCGCGATACCATTGCAAGCTTTAAAGCAATCATCGCTGGTGAATACGATGACCTACCAGAGCAAGCTTTCTATATGGCTGGCGGCATCGACGAAGTCGTCGCTAAAGCAGAAAAAATGAAATCTTCTGCAGCGTAAGTTGTATAAGTATGGGCTAACGGGTAGGTATAATATAACTCTTATAACTACTCCTCAGTAACGCAGCGCAGTTTTTACTGTTTTTTGATCGCGCTTTGATGGTAAGGAATTAAGTATGGCAACGTTACAATGTCGCGTCGTAAGTGCTCGTGAAGAGTTGTATTCAGGCGAAATTAGCATGTTAATAGCTAGTGGTACCGAAGGCGAGATTGGTGTATTGCCAGGTCACACCCCGCTTATTACTTTGCTAAAACCAGGTGCAATGCGTGTGCAAACGCCTAACGGTGAAGAAGAAGTCATTTATGTATCGGGCGGCGTGTTAGAAGTACAGCCAAAAATGGTTACCGTACTTGCTGATACTGCGGTGCGTGCGCATAACCTTGACGAAAGTAAAATCGTTGAAGCACGTAATAAAGCAGAGCAAATGCTGGTCAACCAATCTGATACGGTACAAACCAATGCAGCTTTGGCGTCATTGGCTGAATCAGTTGCCCAGCTACAGACTATCCGTAAGTACAAAAACCGCGCTTAGTCTTATTGTTGTAGCAAAAATTAGAGTTTTTCTTTAATTTTTCCACCATAAAAAAACAGTCCTGCATGGGCTGTTTTTTTTATGCCTATTTTTCCGCTCTCTGTTTTTTTAATCTCTATTTTTCCGCTCACTACTTTTCTTATAACTGTTTTTCTTATAACTACTTTTCACAGCGACTATTTTGCAGCTTAGTAGGTTATTTTTCTCACAAATCAACCATTTATTCTATGGAACGCCACCAAATTATACCAAACCCAAAATATATAGTATAATCCACTTATGACTATACCAATCCATAACCTAGAAGCGCATGACTTTGGCAAATACTCAAAGACTGAGAGTAACCCCAGAGCCCGACTACGCCTGCTTATCTTATACCAATATAGTATAGGCAAAGCCACCAACGATATTGCCAAAGATCTTTGTA
>NZ_DHYG01000032.1:127909-156596 GCF_002414005.1 Psychrobacter sp. UBA5136 | reverse complement strand
TAATTGATGACACGCCCTAGGTCATAGGATATGTTTAAGCAAATGCTAAACCCAAACGCTAGTGGTAAAAATTCCCGTTGTGACCACCTGCCAAAGCCAGTAGAATAGCCTCATGCTAAATTTAACCCTTCGTTATCCCAGCACTCGCATTGACGAGTTGCCCGCCGCGTTGCAACCTCTTGCCGCCCAGTCATTGACCCTTGCTAGGCTTTATGCGGGTCGCGGTATCACTGCGCCTGATGAGCTTGAAACAGGCTTGTCCGGTTTATTGCCGGCCGAGATGCTGCATGGCATCACGGAAGCGGTACGTTTATTAGATGTCGCCATTGATGCGGGGCAACGTATCTTAATCGTGGGTGATTTTGATTGTGATGGCGCAACCAGCACAGCATTAATGATGCGTGCGCTGACCAAGATGGGCGCGGTCGTTGATTTCTTAGTGCCTGACCGTTTTAAATATGGCTACGGGCTAACGCCTGAAATCGTTGAATTGGGTATCAAGACCTATCATCCAGACGTGATAGTGACTGTCGACAATGGTATCTCAAGCCACGATGGCGTCGCGCGTGCGCAGGCTGATGGCATTACGGTCATTATCACTGACCATCACCTGACTACCAAAGAGACGCCGCCCGCCGAAGCGGTGGTCAATCCTAATCAGCTTGGCTGCAATTTTAGCAGTAAAGCATTGGTCGGTGTTGGCGTGGCGTTTTATGTGCTGGGTCGCTTGGCAAAACTGCGCCGCGAAGCGGGCAAGTCTAGCGTACAAGTGAGCCAATATTTGGACTTGGTGGCGCTTGGGACGATTGCCGATGTGGGCGTACTTGATAAAAACAATCGTATTTTAGTTCATCATGGACTAAATGCCATTCGTCAAGGGCGCTGCTCGCTTGGTATATTGGCGCTGCTTGAGCAAGCGGGCCGCGACCCCAAGCAGTTACAGGCGCAGGACTTTGGTTTTGTTTTAGGTCCGCGTATCAATGCCGCTGGGCGCATGGATAATATGCGCATCGGTATCGAATGCTTATTAACCGATGACTGGAGTACGGCGCAGCGTTTGGCGCAAGAGCTTGAACAGCTTAACCGTACGCGCCGTCATGTCGAAGGCGAGATGCGCGCGCAAGCGGATGGCATTGTGCAAGCGTTAGCTGCTGCTGAAAACAATCGTGAGGTGAATACTGCTGATGTTATTAATAGAACTGATGAGAGCGGTGAAAATCTTATCCAGCCTAAAGCTGAGAAACAAACGGTTAACCATCAAAACCGCAGCATTATTTTATATCAAGACGATTGGCATCAAGGTGTCATCGGTATCGTCGCTGGGCGTTTAAAAGAAAGCCATTACCTACCGAGTATTGTCTTTGCCCCAGCCGATACAGAGCGTACAGATGATGACGACGCCATCAAAGGCTCGGCGCGCTCTATTGCAGGCGTGCATATTCGCGATGCGATTGAGCAAGTGGCCGAGCGGCATCCTAATCTCATTAGCCATTTTGGTGGTCATGCCATGGCGGCAGGTTTAACGATTAAACGCCGTAACTTTGATGACTTTGTGATCGCGTTTAACGAAGTGATGACGCAGATGGATGAGGAAGTATTTGCCGAGCAAAAATTTACCGATGGCGCGCTGCAAGCAGAGGATTTTAGCTTATGGTTTGCAGAGCATTTAACCAATGCCAGTATTTGGGGTCATGGCTTTGCGCCGCCGATATTTGACGGCGTCTTTGAGGTGCTAAGCTTTAAGATATTAAAGGATAAGCATCTTAAACTATCGCTGCGTTATCCTGGCGTACAATATCCAATTGAGGCAATTCAGTTCAATTTTGATAGCAGCGCTTGGGATTACCGCGCCGAAAAAGTGCATTTACTGTTTCAGCTAGACATTAACGAGTGGAACGGCAAACAAAGCCTACAGTTGATGGTCAAAGATTTGGCGCTGGTAAAAGAGACGGTAGCAGAAAGATAGCAGGTTAGTACTGCTTAAAGTAAGGGTGCTAATAGTTGCTAGGCGTTGATAGCTCTATGCTGCGGCATTAATCCACCAAACGAATAGAGGGCAGGTGCCAATCGAATTTAAGCGCTAGCATACGCACGGCAAAGATAACAAACAGCATCACAAATTCATTGGTCATCGCATCAAGGCCCAAATAATCAAGCGCCAAATAGGTTAAAGACCCTGCAATACTGGCGGTGATATAAATCTCGCGCTGTAGCAGCAAAGGTATCTCATTACAGATAATATCACGCAATAATCCACCAATAATCGCCGTCCAAACCCCCATCATAACCGCGATAATCGGCGACATATCTTGCGCCAAAGCCACTTTAAAACCGATGACACTAAAGGCTGCCAAACCAATCGCATCAAAGAATTTAAGCGCTTTATCAATCTTATGATACAGATGAAAGAAAATTTGTAGAATAAGGGAGGTGAGGGTGATGACGATGACATAGTTAAGATCAGTCATCCAAAATAGCGGATGGCGATCGAGCGCTATGTCACGTAAGGTACCGCCGCCAATAGCATTGACCATCGAAACCAAGATACAGCCGGCAATATCAAAGCCTTTATGCTGTGCAAGTAAAGTACCCGCGATGGCGCAGGCAATGACGCCAACCATATCTAATAAATACAGCAGAATATCAGGAAAAATAAAGTGATTCATCATGAATTATTTTAGCCTCAACCGTCTTTTGCAAATAATATCAGCCCCAGCATAATCAGCCCGATGCCGGCCAACCCCATCGCTGATGGTATGGCATTATTTAACAATAATATACCGCCAATTAAGGCAAAAATGACCTCGCTGGCTTGGGTAGAATCAACACCCGCTACTTCACTTGAGGTCACCGCCTGTTCACGCGCATATAAGAAGATGCTGGTTGCTGCCACTCCAGCCAACAATGCCACTAGCAAGGTATTAAATAACTGCGTAGTTTTAGGCAGTTCAGGGCGCACGAGCAAACCTAAAATTAACCAAAATGGCAAACTACCGAGGGTCATAAGCCAGACTTTATTAAAGGCGTTTTGTAGAAGGGTCGTCTCGATAGCAGGAATGCGCGCAATCAGATTTTGCAAGGCAGAAGTTGGTTTAGCATGAATAGCGCTACTGGCATTTAAGGCAACATTGCTGTCCGCAGCGCTAGAGGCAGCAGCTAAATCGTAAGCTTCTGAGATAAGCGGCTGGTTGGTATTCACGTGATGACTTTGTTCACTATCAGGTTTTTTAATTTCTCGTGCTTGCTGCAGCTCAGCCTTATTTTTAAGAGCAGTGTCTTCACTAGCATTGCGTTTGCGAGAATTGTGCGACACTTGCCACACCAACTGATTACCGATGGGGTAACTAAAGGCGGCAATCAGCGCGGGCAGCGCACCGTAAAGCAGCATTTCTGCCATCGGCGCGCTGTCAATATCGGCTAGAGCAGAAGCGCGCAAGCCTTCGCTGACGTTAACCAAAACTACCCCGATAAAGACCAGTAGCGCATAAATAATAAACTTTTTATCGAAGCGTTGCCCAAATGCCAAAAGGACAAGCAAACTGGTCACGACGGTAAACATAAAGGTGGCGGCAACCACCCAGCCTGCGACGTGGTCGCCAGCATAGCAAATGCCGGTATAAAAAACACCAAAGCCAATACTGCCAGTAATACACCAAAAACCCCAATGCTGCTGAAAGATAGCCGTAAGCTCTTTAATCCGGCCAAAGCCATGTTGCATGCAAATAAGAACGGTGATAATCAGCCACATAAAGACATAGCGTAGGCTTGCCGACCAAAACCAGTGACCGCCAGCATTACTCATCAGCTCATTTAAAATAAATGTCGAGCTAAAAAACGCCCCCGCCAATAAGCCCAATAAAATCAGTTTGACCATGTATGCGTCCTTGCAGTCGGCTGGTTATTTATTCAGAGTGTGTATTTGAGTTGTCCATCTAACCTGTTTATGGACATCATTTATGCAGATTTTAGACAGTTATTTGCCTTTGGCGTCTGCCCAAATGATTTTATGTAATTGTAATTGAAAACGAACGGGAAGGGCATCGGTTAGTATCCACTGCGCAAGCTCGCGTGCCAAGACGGGCACCTCAGGGCTGCTCACTTCCTCAGTAGCGGCTGCACTGATATCTTCTGCGACAGTAAACATCGGTGAAAACCAAACCGTCCCGACCAATTTATCAAGTTGATGCTCAAACAGTGCTGCCTTTGCCCACTCATAATCGGCGCGATTCATAATGACAAATTTGATTTGGTCGTGCGGCGTAAGATAGTTAAGATTTGACCAAAGATTCTTATCGACTTCACCCGAGCTTGGCGTTTTAAGATCCATGACTTTACTTACCGCAGGCGGCACATTTTCTACCGTCAGCGCCCCTGCGGTTTCAAGCGAAATTTCATAGCCATCATCTAGCAAACGCTGCATTAATTCAATGGCATTTGGCTGTGCTAACGGCTCGCCGCCGGTTAGGCAAATACGTTTACACGGATAGCTTTTGATGGTAGTGATAATGGCTTCTAGCGATTGACGTTCACCGCCACTAAAGGCGTACTCGGTATCGCAATAAACACAGCGCAGCGGACAGCCGGTCAAGCGCACAAATATCGTCGGCAAGCCTGAGGTTAGCGCCTCACCTTGCAAAGAATAAAAAATCTCGGTCACACGTAACCCGGCTTCAGGGTCGGTGACAGGAATCGCGGCGGTGCGTAGTAAAAGCTCAGACATAACGGTTTCAAATACGGTTAAATTTTGATAACGCTATCGAGCGTTTATCAAATAAAAAAGGTTTAATAATCTATCTAACACTAGGCATGTCAGCGTCCAAAGAGACAAAGATTATAACGTAAAGATTTGGTTTAAACTGCCATAAGGTATGAAAAAAGATGCTGGAGTCAACCCCAACATCTTTTATGATAAAAACCCAGCATCTTTTATGATAAAAATAAGGCAAATAATAACCAAAACTTAATCACCAAAAAGCTAGGCTAACCGTAATAACTCATTGACAGAGGTTTTTGCCCGGGTTTGCGCATCGACTTTTTTTACGATGATAGCGGCGTACAAACTATGCGTCCCATCTTCTGAAGGTAAGCTGCCCGGCACAACCACTGAACCGGCCGGCACACGGCCGCGATGAATCTCGCCGGTTTCGCGGTCATAAATGCGCGTTGACTGACCGATGTAGACGCCCATAGAGATAACGGCGCCTTCTTCTATAATCACGCCTTCAACGATTTCAGAGCGCGCCCCGATAAAGCAGTTGTCCTCGATAATCGTTGGATTTGCTTGCAAAGGCTCTAAAACGCCGCCGATACCAACGCCGCCTGATAAATGCACATTTTTGCCGATTTGCGCGCATGAACCAACCGTTGCCCACGTATCTACCATTGCTCCTTGGTCGACGTAAGCGCCAATATTGACATACGATGGCATCAAGACGGCACCAGCTGCGATGTAGGAACCTTTACGAGCAACTGCTGGTGGTACAACGCGCACGCCTGCTTCTTTAAATTGCGCTTCTGTCCAATTGGCAAACTTCGTTGGCACCTTGTCGTAGAACTGCACGTGTTCGCCCGCCGCTTGGACATAGTTGTCGTTTAAACGAAACGATAATAAAACCGCTTTTTTAGCCCACTGGTTGACCACCCATTCGCCATCTTTCTTCTCAGCAACGCGTAGGCTACCATTGTCTAATTGCTCAAGCACTTCGTTGATGGCGTCACGTACGTCTTGTGGCATGGTTGCAGGGCTATAGTCGTTACGATTTTCAAAGGCTTGTTCGATGGTTTGTTGCAATGTCATAAATATTCCTAAAATTGGTAAAGGTAAATAAAATGATGGTAATAAGTGTGGTCACTTATAAAAAGCTTACAGTATTGCCGCTAATTTAGCGAATGTTAGCAAACAAGGGCAGTGGAGCGGCCATGCTGCTATCAATAATTGTCTTAATCACCTAAAGTATGGCTTTTTAACCAGTCTAAGATGTCCTGATAAACCAGCGCTTTGTCCTGTTCATGGAGCGGTTCATGGCGCATGTGTGAATAAAGCTGTAGCGTGATATTGCGAAAGTTCTGTTTTTCTAAACGGCTGGCAACGTTGCGGATGCCTTTACCCATATCACCAATAGGATCGTTCTCACCGCTGATCAATAACATGGGAAAATCTTTAGCAATGGTCGTCGCCCATTTCTTATTCAGACCGGTCTCCATGAGGGTAAATAAAGTTAAAAAACCATTATTAGTAAAGTCAAAACCCGTCAATGGGTCGGCTTCATAGGCTTCGACAGCGGCGGGGTCTGCACTTAACCAAGCAAATTCTGAAGAAGAGAGACGATTATCAAGCTTGCTGTTAAGTACCTTATTCATCACATTGGCAAAAACTGGGTTTGGCTTTCTAGGCGCCACTTTTGCCAGTATTTTATTGATCGGTAGTAGCACTTTGGTCAATGGATTGGCATCAGCGGTGCCCATTAAGATAGCACCAGTAAAATTCTGCGCATGGTGCTTGAGGACGTTGCGCACGATAAACGAGCCCATCGAGTGACCCAGGATAAAATGCGGCACGTCAGGATGGCGCGCCTTTAGGCTGTCTGCCATGATAATAACGTCTTTTAATAGCGACTGCACGGGATGCTCGTCAGCAAAAAATCCCAATTCATCGGCTGATTTAACGGTCTGTCCATGACCAAGCTGATCGTACGTGGCAACTGCAATACCCTTATCTGCTAAAAACTGGGCAAATTCTGCATAGCGCCCGCTGTGCTCTGCCATGCCATGCACAATCAATAAAGTGGCAGTAACGGCTTTAGAGTTGTCGCTTGGCTCAAAAAAATTGTGATGCAAATAGTGAATGTTGTCAGACGAGGTAATGTGTTCGGTGTTGCTCATAAAAAACCAGTCCTTAAATGATGAAGGCTCAAAAACAAAGAAGGTATATAAAGATGCAAGTTTTATTATAAAGATAAGTAATAGGGGCGAACAATTTAATCGCCAAGCTTTACGTGGTCAATTTTTTGCCTATTCGTGGTTATCGTACAATAGTCTGCGTTAAAATGCTTTCATTTTATGTTTTGAGTGTTTTTGGCGGTTGATGGGGCGGGATAAACTCCTATTTGCTTGTATGACGTGTGTTGACGCACTATTTTAACTATCAGTACAGACCAGTAGCTGGCAAGATTGGGCCGATTTTATGACTTATAAGTTTATGAAATAAAAAACCACAGCCATAAAAAAACCCCCATCAAAGTGATGAGGGTCTTGGCAAATGCCATAATCGAATCAAGTGGATTCAAAAAATTTACGACTAAAATATGGCTCTCCAACCTGGGCTCGAACCAGGGACACACGGATTAACAGTCCGTTGCTCTACCAACTGAGCTATTGGAGAATAAGTGGTAAGTGTTACATTGCTTACTGCGAGCTTAGAAGCCTCTAATGAGTTCTTGCTAAGTGGGGCGTATTCTAGCAAAGATAAAAAATACGTCAAGCTTTTTTTTGCAGATTTTAGAAAGATTGCGTTTTTACTTGGAAGATAAAAACATTTACAAGGTTTTTAGCGCAAAGACAGGGCTAAAGCAATCATAAACAACCCTAGCCATATAAATAAAATATCTCTCCTACGCTTATTCTAAGGTCTCTATTTGCGATTTGCCAATGCCTGCTGTATAACAGATATTTAAAATGAATAGGTTTTTCGATAACGCTAAGGAATATTATGTCGCAATACAATACCAGCTCTACGGCCAAAAGTGCGCCTTTAAACCATGAATTATACATGTCGGTGCTGATGACGCCAGACATGGCAAATTTTATTGGCAACGTCCATGGTGGCGATTTGCTCAAGATGCTCGACCAAGTCGCTTATGCTTGCGCCAGTCGTTACAGTGGTAGCTATGTGGTGACGCTATCGGTCGACCAAGTGATGTTTCGCGAGCCCATTTACGTCGGAGAGTTGGTGACCTTTGCCGCCAGTATCAACTACGTCGGTAGAACGTCTATGGAAGTGGGCATTCGGGTGGAAGCCGAGGACGTTCGCGCCCGTACGATTCGCCATACCAATAGCTGCTATTTTACCATGGTGGCGATTGATGATAACGGCAAACCGACGCCTGTTCCCGCGCTTGAGATTAAAAATGAGATGCAGCAGTGCCGTTTTGAGGCAGGCTTAGCGCGTAAAGAGCTGCGCATGCAAAGCTCACATCGTCCGAGCTGCGATATCAATCAGATGATTGGTGAAAGTTTGGGCGCTAGCAAGATGACCGATAAAAACGTCGCTGAGAACGACATGATTGGCGAGCTTTCACAGCATAAAAATACCCAGTAGGACGCGTATTAACCATCAAAGTCAGCAATACTTAAACAAAGTCTCACGAAAACATTACTGACCATCGGTAAGTTTGTGGTTAAATTCAATGATAAATAAGCCGAATATAGACAGTTAACTTTTATTACTTGCCTGTCGTGTTTGGCTACTTTAATACATTATATAAACCATTTATTGAGACTCATATGAGTTCAAAAACTCCCGAATCATCGACAACCCCTTCTAAAGACCAGCCAGCGCCGCAAGCCTTTCGTACTCGCGGCGGTGGTGCGCGTCCTAATACCGATCTTACAAAAGATGCCAGTGCTATAAAAAATAATAATATGACCAAAGATGGTATGAATACTGCGCTTGGTTTTGCTGATGCCTCCAATACTACAACCAATGAAGAAGATAAGAAATCTTCGTCGCTGGTTACCGTCCTAATTGCGGTCGGGGCAAACGTTATTATTGCCATTGCTAAAACGATTGCGGCATTTATGACCGGCTCTGCTTCTATGATAGCGGAGTCGGCGCACTCTTGGGCGGACGCGGGCAACGGTACTTTGCTGATTGTGGCGGAGAAAAAAGCGGTCAAGCCTGCCGATCAAAGTCATCCATTAGGCTATGGTAAAGAGTCGTATGTGTGGTCGATGATTGCAGCTTTTGGCGTCTTTATGGCAGGCTCGATTGTTTCCATTTATACCGGTATCACCGAATGGAATGCGCCCGAAACCGAAACCAATTACACCATTGGTTTTATTATTTTAGCGGTGGCTTTTGTGCTTGAGGGCTTCTCGCTGGTACAGGCCTATTTACAAAGTAAAAAGCATGGCGAGGCCATCAATGTCAGCGCCTTAGGTTATGTTGTTAATACCTCGAATCCAACTTTGCGCGGCGTGTTCTTTGAGGACTTGGCAGCGGTCATCGGTTTGGTGGTAGCAGCGGCAGCGATGGGCATGCACGCCTATACGGGCGAGCCATTTTGGGACGCCCTTGGTTCTATCGTCGTTGGCATACTACTTGGTATGGTTGCTATCTTTTTAATCAACCGCAATCGCGACTTTTTGGTTGGCTATAAAGTTTCAGAAAAAACCCACTGCTATATATTAACGGAGCTGCTGAATCATCCCGATATTGATAGCGTCTCTTACTTGCACTTGGAGTGGGCTGGTCCCAAAAAAATCTTTATGGTAGCAGCGGTCGATATTGCTGGTGACCAACAAGAAAAGCAAATCGCGCAAAAATTTGAAGACATTGAAAATCAGTTTCGCGCCAATCCACTATTTCAAGAAGCTATTTTGACGTTATCAGTGCCTAATGCTGAAGTTTTACGTCTGCCAGATGACCAGTGTTCTTAAAGAGCATGGCGCTTAAAATAGTCTGCCTGATAATAAATAACTGCCACGTATAATAATAAGAGCCCGCTATGAAAAATTATCTTAAATCTGCTAAAAAAAATACCAATCGGCGTCCTACTAGTATCAATCCATTACTCACTTTGGTTGTGGCAACGCTGATGTCAGGCACTATGATATCAGCCAATGCCGAATTGACCATTCACAATGCGCCTAAACAAGCTAAGCCGTCTAATCAAAACAAACAAGCCGCGGCGCCCGTCAGCGATGCTAATACTATTAACAATCAGCCCGTTACTAGCAAGCAAGCTCCGACTGACGTTTCTATCATCAAGCTTATGCAAGTCATGCACATTGATGAGCAAATCCAAGCTATCGTCGATGGCCAACAAGCGGCTATCGACGCCATTAATACGCAAACAAAAAATCAGGCGCAAAGCAGTGGTCAGCCAGTAAACGATAAGCGGTTAAACAAGCATCAGCGCGAGTTACAAGAGCAAATCCAAGGCGTATTGGGTCAATACGCCAAAATTATGACTAATGGCATCGGTAATGCCGCTGACGCGCAAACCTTGACGCAGGCTTACATCAGTGCAGCCAAGACCTACTATACACAGGCTGAAGTTGATGCCCAAATTAAATTTTATGATACGGCGGTGGGACAAAGTATCCTTGCCAAACAGCCGCAAATCACGGCGGCTTTTTTACAGCAATCCTTGCCTGACGATACCAGCAAAACCGAAGCGCAGTTAAGCGAGCTGTTACCACAGATGAAGCGGATTATTAAAGGCGTTTTTTAGCGTGGCTATTTTAAGGGCTGTTTTAAAGCCTAATTTTAAGGGTTAGGCTTAACGCTTGTTTTTAAAGTTAATTTCTTGAGGATATAGTTTCAATCAAATACGAAAGTTTTTAGGCATAAAAAAGGTCACCATATAAGTGACCTTTTTAAACTTATTTAAATAACGTTTCTAAATAACGTTTATTGATAAACTCATTTAACGCGTCTTATCTCTTTTTATTTCTTTGGCGCATTAGCACCAATAAACCAAGCATCTTTATCGATGATACGGCTTACTTCTGTCAAGAGGTCAGCAGTGTCTTCATCACCCGCATCACCAGCTGTGTCAATACCTTCACGTAGCGACGCTGCAATGGTTTTATAACGATTGGTAAGCTCGCGAACATGCTCATCAACTTCTGTGATATCGGTTGGATAAGTCTCTAAGATAGAGTCTTCAACGACACGCTTAGAGATACCGTTGGCTTTACCACCAAGGATAACGATACGTTCTGCAACGGTGTCAAACGCCTCAGTCAGACGCTCATAAGTTTCATCCAATAACTGATGAACACCAATAAAACCAGTACCTTGTAAATTCCAATGGCACTGTTTACTGTCCATACTCAAATCAATCAAATTCGCTAAATTAGAATTTAATAGATCGACCATTTTTTTAGCTGTTTCATCATCGATACCACTTGCGTAACGTTCTCTCATAATTTTCTCCATTATTTTAAGTTTTTATTAGATGTTGGATTAACTTTTAAGCATGTTGTTGATTGTACTTATCGCTTACTCATCCATGCTGCCTGCTAATTAATTCAGTACTCATTAACTCAGTACTCATCATAGCAACTTATCAAAGTGATTGAACCCCTATGTTTTAGGCTTTGTTAAGTGGTCGTGTAATGACTTTGTTAATCATGAAAAGCTTTGTAAAGCTAATTGCCATTCTGTGCGTTTTTTATAAATAATAAGCGCTGATTTAATAGTAGCCGCTTTAGAATAATAAGTTTTGTAGCATTACTTTAGATTTGAGAGGATGGCCAATTTACGCTTATTTTAATTTTTAGATAGGCAGTCGAGCAGAGGGAAAGCCATGGGATAAACCGCGCAATTATCCTTTAAAAACTGTACTTTAGACCCCATATTGTTATAAACCTAACCTCTTATAACCATTTATAAATACCAGGAAGAAAGCTATTATGCGAATGCCTGAACCGCGCTCGTCGCGTCAGTTAAACCAATTGGCCACTCAGCTACAGGGCGAAGCTGAAATCAGTGGTGTCAATGCGTCTGGTACGCAAATATCAAGCCGCGCCTTTGAGATGGTCACCGACTTTGAGCCGGCAGGCGATCAACCACAAGCAATCGAAAAGTTGGTCAAAGGCATCAACTCAGGCATGGATGAGCAGCTATTATTGGGTGTGACCGGTTCTGGTAAGACGTATACCATGGCCAAGGTTATCGCTGAATGCCAACGTCCAACCATTATTATGGCGCACAATAAAACCCTTGCCGCGCAGTTATATGGTGAATTTAAAGCGTTTTTTCCCAATAACGCCGTTGAGTATTTCGTCAGTTATTACGATTATTACCAGCCTGAGGCCTATGTTGCTGCCAGCGATACCTTTATCGAAAAAGACAGCGCCATCAACGACCATATTGACCAAATGCGCCTATCAGCGACGCGGGCGCTGCTTGAGCGCCGTGATGCGATTATTGTGGCTTCGGTATCTTGCATTTATGGTTTGGGCGATCCAGAAAGCTACCTAAAAATGCTGCTGCATGTCGTCGTCGGTGACAAAATCGATCGGACCGCGACCATTAAGCGTTTGGTTGAAATGCAATATAACCGTAATGAGTTAGATTTTGGCCGCGGCACCTATCGCTTACGCGGTGAGCTATTAGACATTTATCCTGCGGAATCTGAACAGCTAGCGGTGCGCGTGCACCTGTTTGATGATGAAGTGGAGAAAATTACTTGGTTTGATCCTTTAACAGGCAAAACGGTTCGTAGCGTGCCGCGTATTACCATTTATCCAAAATCGCATTATGTAACGCCGCGTAACCGCTTAGAGGCGGCTAGCCATACCATTCGCGAGGAGCTTGAGCCGCGTCTGGAGTATTTCCGTGACAATAATAAATTGGTTGAAGCGCAGCGTCTTAAAGAGCGTACCCAGTATGACCTTGAGATGATTCAGCAGCTTGGCTACTGTAACGGTATTGAAAACTACTCGCAGCATCTCTCTGGCCGTCCGTCAGGAGAAGCACCGCCGACCTTGTTTGATTATGTTCCAGAAGATGCGTTGTTATTTATCGACGAATCACACGTGACGGTCTCACAAATTGGCGCAATGTATAAAGGCGATAGATCGCGTAAAGAAAACTTGGTCAATTACGGTTTTCGTCTGCCAAGTGCGATGAATAACCGCCCGATGAAGTTTGAAGAGTGGGAGCGTATCAAGCCTAAAACCATTTATGTCAGCGCGACGCCTGCGCAA
Source organism: Psychrobacter sp. UBA5136 (assembly GCF_002414005.1). Classification (GTDB taxonomy): domain Bacteria; phylum Pseudomonadota; class Gammaproteobacteria; order Pseudomonadales; family Moraxellaceae; genus Psychrobacter. The sequence goes on along the minus strand of NZ_DHYG01000032.1, from coordinate 143,657 downwards.
TATGAGCTTGAGCATAGCGAGCAAGTGGTTGAGCAAGTGGTGCGCCCAACCGGTTTAATTGACCCTGAGATTGAAATTCGTCCGGTATTAACGCAGGTTGATGATGTATTGTCGGAGATTACCAAACGCCGCGAGCTTGATGAGCGCGTCTTAATCACGACTTTGACCAAACGCATGGCAGAAGACTTGACCAGTTATCTAAAAGAATACAACATCAACGTTGCCTATTTACACTCGGATATCGATACGGTGGAGCGTATGCAGATTATCCATGAGCTACGAACGGGTGTCCATGATGTGCTGGTCGGCATTAACCTTTTACGTGAAGGGCTTGATATGCCCGAGGTGTCACTCGTCGCTATCTTTGACGCCGATAAAGAAGGCTTTTTACGTTCTGAGCGCTCTTTGATTCAGACCATTGGCCGTGCTGCGCGTCATTTAAACGGTAAGGCGATTTTGTATGCCGACCGTATTACGCCCAGTATGGAAAAAGCGATAGAGGAGACCGACCGTCGCCGCGAAAAGCAAATCGCCTTCAACCTTGAGCATAATATCACGCCAAAAGGGGCGCACCGTAGTATCACCGATAAAATTGATACCGGTGAAGACCTTGATGCTAATGACAATCAAGTGATTCCTGTGAAAAGCAATTTGCCTGATGTCGATATCAGTATTTTACGCAGTCCTGATTTGCTCGCCAAAGAAATCAAACGCCTTGAGAAGCAAATGCAGCAAATGTCGCGAGATTTGAAGTTTGAAGAGGCTGCGAAAACGCGTGATAAAGTCTTGGAATTAAAAGCGCATTTAATTTAATGGTATGAGGTAGCTTTATTTAACCGTTTGCATTTAACCTTAGGAAAGTGAGTGGCCTAGCTTGGCGCTCACTTTTTTTATGGATTATGCTACCGAGAATATTTGATGCAGTGAACTATGTATCGTGATATCTGCTATCCTAGTCTGAGAATTAATAGCAATTAGGCGTACTATTTATCGTGCTTACCAATCTTACTAATAACTTATTAGAGTTAAACTCTAACGAAAACTCACTCGGCATGTCAGATACGGCTCGGCAAGCTGTGATTGATGCGCTAAACATCGGTTTTCGTTATCCAGACGATCAGCGTGCCGCTTTAATCAGCAAAGTGGCCAAAATCAACGGCGTGAATGAAAGCCAAATCTCTTTGGGTAGCGGCTCCAGTGAAAATATCCGCACCGTCGTACAAATGCTACAAAACCAAGCCTTAAGAGCCGGCAGAGGTTTTCAAGTAATTGTGCCGCATCCAACCTTTGCTTATGCAGAAATGTACGCCGTCTCTATCGACGTGCCAGTGGTAAAGGTAGCGCTGACGCCTGAGAACTATGCCTTTGACTTGCAAGCCATGCAAAAAGCTGCCGATGATTTTGACGGTATCAGCTTGTTTTATCTGTGCAATCCTAACAATCCAACGGCGACGATTACCGCTACGGGCGAATTAAAAGCATGGATAGAGCAGGCGCCGAAGCATCACTATTTCTTATTAGATGAAGCCTATTCAGAGTATGTCACTGACCCAAGTTTTGAGAGTGGGATTGCATGGTTAAAAGAGCAGCGCTCTGACAATATTGTCGTTGTTCGCACTTTCTCAAAACTGTGTGCGCTGGCAGGTATGCGCGTAGGCTACGCTGTCGCAAGCCCGCAAATGATTGCCAAACTCGAGGCGTTTATATCGGTCGATAATACCAACGTAGCAGGGGCGGTAGCGGCGCTAGCGACCTTAGATGATGAGGCGTTTTTAGCACTGAGCTTACGCAACACCAATCAATCGCGCCAGATGGTTGAGCAGGTACTCGATGAGCTTGGTCTACGCTATTTACCATCGCAAGCCAGCTTTATATTTCATGAAATCAAAGGCGATGTGCAAACCTATATCGATAGAATGCGCGAGCATGGTATCGCCGTCGGTCGCGAGTTTGCGCCCATTACTGGCTTTAATCGCTTAACGCTTGGCACACCTGCTGAAATGGCAGTATTTATCAAAACCCTAAGGATGTTTCGTGAGAAAGGCTGGGTATGAGTGAGCCAAACCATATGGTTTAACTATTAAAGTAGTTTAATTGTTAAAAAGAGAAAGAGAAGTTGCCTAATGGGCGGCTTCCTTTTTTTTAAAGCAAATAACCATATCTGATTTTAAAATGAGCCAATAGGAGTGTTGAAGAATAACACTTTATCTGTATTGATTGATAACCAATATTTGGCAGTTAGATAACTTGTAATTATACCAAATGCCGCTTAATATGATGTGAAGCAGCTGCATGCGCTTTATCACTCATGGACGACTTAGGCGGATTATCTATCATGCATAATAATATAGATGACAATAGTAATAAATTACTCAAGTTAGACTTCAATGAAAACTCCTTAGGCATGGCAGATTCTGCCAAAGAAGCCATCACTAATGCTTTAACTGGCGGTGCTCGCTATCCTGATAAACATCGCGCTACGCTGCTGAGCAAAGTCGCTGCTATCAATGGCGTACCTGAAAAACAGGTTTTATTGGGTAATGGTTCGATTGAAAGTATCAGAGCAGTTGTACAAATGCTGCATGATAAAGCATTAAAGACAAGTGTAGGGTTTCAGCTCATCGTTCCAGACCCAACTTTCGGCTGTGCAGAGCTGTATGCACTTTCCCTTGGCATTCCTGTAGTCAAAGTGCCCTTAACTCGCGATGATTATGATTTAGACTTTGATAACCTAAAGAAAGCTGGTGCTGTATTCGACGGTATCAGTCTATTTTATCTGTGTAATCCCAACAACCCAACGGCAATTATTACGGCACAGGACAAACTTAAATCTTGGCTGCAACAGGCGCCAAAAAATCACTATTTCTTATTGGATGAAGCCTACTTTGGCTATATTACAGAGCCAAATTTTGAGAGTGGCGTTGAATGGATAAAGCAGGATCTATCAGATAACCTGATTGTCGTGCGCACCTTTTCAAAACTATTTGGTCTGGCAGGCTTGCGTGTCGGCTATGCGATTGCAAATCCGCAGCTGATTGCAGAAATTGGGTCGTTAATGTCTACCGACAATATCAACATGTTGGGTGCCGTCGCGGCAATAGCCACGCTAGAAGACGAAGCGTTTTTGGTACACAGTTTGCAAACCACCAATCGAGCAAGGCAGATGATGGAGACTGCGCTAGATGAGTTGGGACTGCGTTATTTACCCTCGCAAACCAATTTTATCTTTTATGCAGTAAATGGCGATGTGCCAACCTATATCGATAGGATGCGTGAGCATGGTATAGCAGTTGGCCGCGAGTTTCCCTCTATTCCAGGTTTCAATCGGATTACACTGGGTACACCTGAAGAGATGACGATCGTTATTGAGGCGTTACAGTTATTTCGTGAAAAAGGTTGGGTGTGATTGTGATTACATAAAATCGTATAATTTTTTTCCAAAAAAGGAAGGGTGCTTAGATGGCAGCTTTCCTTTTTTACCAACATCAAACGCAGTTTTACATATTCCGTCTTAAAAATTATCCGCTCAGCTTATAGGATAAGTTAATAAAGCGCGAACTGCCAAGCATAAAAAAACATGCTGGACAGCAACCATAAAAATAGACGTGCTAAAAGTTTTTAAAATTTTAAGACAAAGGGTGTATATATGTTTGATATCAAATCGTTTTTTAAGAGAGAAGTAGAAAAAAAGCTCATCGACGTGGATGACTATATCTTTATGCCTGAGCGCATTGAGATGGCGCTTGAAGGCGGCGAGCTAAACTGTGTGTTAAATAGCGATGGCCGCGTCGATATTTTTTATAGTAAACAAGGGGTGACAGAGGTCAGTTCAGCGTCGCGTAAGCATCCTTTTACCGCATTTGAGACTGAGTTGTCTCATGGCGTTTATGATGACGTCATCCATGCTTTGATCAAAGAAGTGGATAAGATAATTGACGGCTCGTCCAAGTATTTTCACCGTAGTAAAATATTGCCGTCGACACCGTCTCTACCCATTAGTCCTTCTACGGACAATAAATTGTAGGATGACTTTTCGTACGCTTGTGTCATAAGCGCGTGAGCGTTGGCTACCGTTACCTGTCCACCTAGTTTTATAAATGCGCGTCTTTTCATCAGTCATCCTTGACATGGGTTAAAGATAAATTCCATTTATCATTCATAGTATAGTATTAAATAATCTATACGAATAAGTTGGGTTGTGCAATCTAAAACCCAACTTATTTTGTGAAAATAACTCCTATCGACAAGTCACTTGGTCAGTTATTTACTTGTTAACTACTTATTTAACAATGCTACCGTAGCAACTCTGTAGTGACTTTGCGACAACTCTAGCGACCAGCTGTGTACGGTAATTAGCATCTATCGCGGCATTGCCCAATTCTACGATAGTCACCTGCTGCGGCGCTTGCTCACTGACGCAGCCACAAACTCTGCTTTTTACCTCTTCCTCTTGAGCGTCAGTCATTGCGACACTAGCAATGCGCCATGCATTTTGTTTTTCAATCTGATTGCGGCATTGGTTATCAATAGCGGTTTTAAAAATATTCATCCCAATCTCGTTTGCCGAGCCAATTGCGTTGCCAGCATTGGTGTTGGCATCGGTTGTCGCACAGCCAGCTAGGGCAAATGTGGTAAGCGTGACGGCCGAAGCAAGTAATTTTTTCATCAGTTTTCCTTTAAGAATTATCAGCGTTATCAAAAGTGTTATCAAAAATTATGGGCGGTTGTATTTAATAGAAACCAATTGTAGAGATGGACGGTTGTAAATAGAAACCTCTGTATATTAATAAAAAAGGCGAATCGATTGTCAATAATTCTTTGATTAAGTGATATTTGTATGGGCAACTTTTGTTCGCGGACTCTAGTATCCTAGGGTTAAAAGTTGCTCCAAAAACTACGTAAAATGGTCATAGAAGTTTACAAGGCGCTTAAAGTCTGTTTAAATACCCTATTAATATGAAACTTAGTACCGCTTAGCGAAACGATACTAAGTTTGATAATCATGAATTAGCCAATCTGAAGTAAGAACTTAAGATTCATGAGAGCTAATTTTTAATATCGCATAAAACGATATAGCAATGTATGACACCTCATGTTTTAATTGCATGGATCCTTTTTTATTGTATAAATGGGTCGCTGCATTTTTCAAAAATCAACGCAATATATAAAGCTCATAAATTAACACGGATTAGTTACTATTACGATGACATGGTTGCGTAATACCTTATAAATCCAATCCAGTCTGCTTTATTTTATCAAGGATGAAAATAATGAAGTTCTTTAGTAAAACCCCTCTACTAGCTGCAGTTGTTGCCTTAAGTATGACGCTGGTTGCCTGTTCAGACAATACAGCGACCGATGCCAATGATAGCGCTACTGCTGACAACACTACTGCTTCAACGCCAAATGATAAGCTTGAAACGAAGTTTGTCACTATCGCAACAGGGGGCGCGTCCGGCCCTTATAATATTATTGGCACTTCTTTAGCAGAAGTTTACGCTAAAACTTTTGGCGTTAACGCTAAGACTCAAACCACAGGGGCGTCAGTAGAAAACGTCAATCTATTAACGCAAGGTAAAGTTGATATGGTGCTGGCACTTAGTGATGTCGTCACTAATGCCGTTGAAGGTACTGAAGACTTTAAAGAACCGATAACCAATATTCAACAGGTTGCCGTCCTGTATCCTAATGTGATTCAGATAGTCGCTTCAGAAAAATCTGGCATCAAGAATATCGAAGATTTAAAAGGCAAGCGTATTGCGGTTGGTGATCAAGGTTCTGGAACGGAAGTGAATGCGCGAACGTTATTAGAAGGTTTTGGTATCACTTATGATGATGTCAAAGTCGACTATTTAGGTTTTGCCGACGCAGCAGATGCAATGAAAGCGGGTAAAATTGAAGCAGCGTTTTTTAGTAGTGGCTTACCAAACTCTTCGCTTTTAGAGTTAGAGCAAGGCATTAAATTGCAGTTGGTCTCCATCAACCAAGATAAACTCAAAAAAATCATCGAAAACAAGCCTTACTTTAAGACTTTTGAGATTCCTGCTGGCACATACGGTAATGATGCTGCTATTCCAACAACCGCCGTTATGAATGCTTTGCTGATTCGTTCTGATATCTCTGAAGATGATGGCTATAAACTCACCAAAGCACTGTTTGAAAACTTGGATGGGTTAAAAAATGCCCATCAAGCCGCTAATGACATCAGCTTAGAGACTGCTCAAGAAGGGATGGTAGCGCCTATTCACCCAGGTGCTAAGAAATACTATGAAGAGCAATCTGCTAAATAAACGCTTAAGTTTAACAATCGGCGCAGCAGTGATTGCTGCGCTGGTTTTTTTAACGTTATGGGCAGTTTTTGCGCGCCAATCTGTCATCGAGGTGCGCGTCGATGACGTTGCTGAATCTGATAAAAAAGTATGTTATTTCGTTGCACCCAACTTTCAATTGCGCTGGATTCATTCTGTAGAAAAACAGTGGTGGGAGGAGCAATATGTTCGTGAGAAAGAAGGGTTACTGCTAACCACCACCTATCTACAAGCTTTTGGGGCGGGCACCCCATCCACTGAAAATGTCGCTCTCATAAAAAAACCAGGCTATGTCGGCTATCAAATCAACGAAAGACTGCCTAGTCTCAACTGGGTGGTTTCACGGCGGACCCAAGGTGAGATTGATTATGCAGGTCATCGTATTTTAATTCATCAATGGGTGCCAGATTATTCTGCAGTAACTATTACGCCTAAGTCGTATAGTCTAATAGATAGATTCAATAAGGATTTTTGTCATGAACTCTCAAGTGATGGATCACAGTAGTGAGACTCCTATCTCTAGCGATGATGCTAAATTGTCGAAGCAACCGGATCTTCATGAGAACACGGATATCGATGACGACGTTGATCCTAACCTCACGCAAGCGATATTAGAAAAGTACGACCGAGAGTCGATTACGCGTCATATCACTCAAGGGCCAGTAAAATATATTATCGCTGCGATTTGTATTTTATATTCGATTTTCCATCTATATATCACTTTTAACCCTATGCCGTCATTATTACAGCGTTCTGTGCATGTGGGCGTTGGCTTTGCGTTAATTTTTTTAATTTTTCCCGCTAGCAAAAAAAGTAGCCGTAGGCGGGTGGCTTGGTACGACTGGATTTGGTTTGTCCTATCTTTATCTGGAATGGCCTATCTTATCTATGAGTATCAAGACATTGTCACCTCGCGTGGCGGCATAGCCAATCAAACGGATGTATTGTTCTCTATTATCACGGTGATTTGTGTGCTCGAGGGCAGTAGACGCATTACGGGCTGGATATTACCGATATTGGCGTCGATATTTTTGCTATATCCATTTATCAGCCACATGGATTTTATGCCTGACCGACTGCTGACTCGGCCTTACGATTTTGGTGATATTTTTGGTCAATTATTTCTAAAAACAGAAGGGCTGTATTCAGTCGCCATTGGTGCCTCAGTCACGTTTATCTTTTTATTCATCTTGTTCGGGGCATTTTTAGCACGCTCTGGAATGGGTCAGCTATTTAATGATTTGGCGTTGGCGCTGGCAGGTGATAAAAAAGGTGGACCAGCAAAGGTTGCTGTCATCTCAAGCGGATTTATGGGCAGTATCAATGGCTCAGCTCTATCAAACGTGGTTAGTACTGGTGCGTTTACCATCCCCTTGATGAAAAAGGTCGGCTATCATAAAGATTTTGCCGGGGCAGTAGAGGCAAGTGCGTCCGTCGGTGGACAGATCTTGCCGCCAATTATGGGTGCCAGTGCTTTTATTATGGCAGAAACAACAGGGCTACCTTATAGCACTATTGCGTTAGCTGCCTTGTTACCTGCAGTACTGTATTACCTAGGCGTTATCGCGCAGGTGCATTTCCGTGCAGGCCGCCGCGACTTAAAAGGTATGGCAAAAGAGAGTCTGCCACAGGTAAAAGAAGTGCTAAAGGCACGCGGTCATATGCTACTGCCGATTGTGTTCCTGATTTATTTATTAATACAAAATGTTCCGGTAGGGTATGCCGCTGCTTACACCATTGGCTTTACTGTCGTCATCAGTATGCTACGCGCTGAGACGCGCATGGGCTTTAAGGACATTCTAGGCGCCCTAGAAGATGGGGCGCGCCAGTCATTAGCGGTGATGGCAGCCTGTGCGGTCGTGGGGATTATTATCGGAGTGGTCAGCTTAACGAGTTTTGGTACGGTGATGACGTCTTCGATTGTCACTTTAGGAGCGGGCTCATTATTGCTTACCTTAATCCTAACTATGCTGGCGTCGATGGTCTTAGGAATGGGCTTGCCATCAATCCCTGCGTATATTATTACGGCAACGATGGCGGCGCCCGCGTTAGCAGGGTTTAATATTCCTATATTGGCCGCGCACATGTTTGTGTTCTATTTTGGCGTGTTTGCCAACATTACGCCGCCGGTTTGTTTGGCTGCCTTTGCTGGGGCGGGTATTTCAGGCGGCGATCCCATGAAGACAGGGTTTTTGTCACTCAAATTAGCACTGGCTGGGTTTATCGTTCCGTTTATGTTTATCTATAATCCTGCGATGTTGATGATTGACCCAGCAGGGCTTGCCGTCACAGCGAAAGAATTTCCATTGCCGCCAGTCATCGAAATCGTTACGGCTGTTGTAACATCCGTCATTGGGGTGATTGGGCTTAGTGCGGCGTTAGAAGGATATTTTAAAGGCAGTATGAATTCAATCACGCGCATCATTTTGGCAATTGGGGCTTTATTGCTGATTTATCCTGGCCTTGTCACAGGTTTGATAGGCGGCGTCATCATACTTGCTATCGCAGCATTGAATATAAAAACCAGTAAGACGCCAGTGTTACCCCTAAACGTTTAATCTTGTTTAAAAGACCAGTTTAGAAGTATAAGAAAAGGGCAAATAGTAATAATCTACTATTTGCCCTTTGCATCTTTTAAGATAAGTATTCTAAAGTAAGCTCGATGAGTACTAAATTAACAGCCAAGCTTACCTTCAGCCTCTAGCGCCTTTTTACTGCGAATTGGCGCGGGGCAATCTTCGCCGTAGTATTGACGGTCGGCAAAGTAACTCGAGCGTACCATCGGTCCTGCCCAAATACTAAAGAAGCCAATCTTTTTGCCATAGTCCATATAGCGTTGGAACTCGTCTGGATGCACATAACGATCGACAGGTGCATGGTCTTTACTAGGTTGTAGATATTGCCCAATGGTAATCATATCAACATCATGCGCTTTTAAATCATCAAGTAGCGCATAAATCTCTTCTTCGGTTTCACCGAGGCCAACCATAAAGCCGCATTTGGTCGCGATATCGGGGCGGCGTTCTTTGTATAGTTTGAGCAAATCTAACGAATGCTGATAATCAGAACCGGGGCGGAAGGCTTTATATAAGCGGGGTACAGTTTCGATGTTGTGGTTAAACACATCTGGCGCTGTTTCGGTCAGTAAATCTAAGGCAATTTCCATACGGCCACGGAAATCTGGCACCAGTATTTCAATCAAGCAATTTGGGCTTAGCGCGCGAGATTCATTTAATACTTCAACGAAATGCCCAGCACCGCCGTCTTTTAAATCATCACGGTCAACCGAAGTAATTACCGCATATTTAAGACCTAAACCTTGAATGGTCTCGGCGGTATGGCGCGGTTCATCCTTGTCCAATTCGTTCGGGCGACCATGACCGACATCACAAAACGGGCAGCGACGGGTACAGATATCACCCATAATCATAAAGGTTGCCGTGCCATCGGCAAAGCACTGCGGCAAATTCGGGCAAGCAGCCTCTTCACAGACGGTGTAAAGCTTTTGCTCACGCAAGGTGGCTTTGATACGCGCCACTTCCGCAGGTGACGACATTTTTACCCGAATCCAATCCGGCTTTTTCTTGGCCTCAACGGTCGGAATCACTTTAATTGGGATACGCGCTACCTTGTCGTAGCCACGTAGCTTCTCGCCTTGGATGGCTTTTTTGGGCTTGGCACGGGCAGCGGGGACGTGGGTTTGTACGGCGTTTGTCATAATAAATGTTCTCTTAACCCTTGATAGGATAAGGGTTTATGGCATCATTAGAATGTTTTATGAATGGGGTTATTATAGCAGATAATGGCTCAATATTTTTTAGGCAATCTTGTTAAAAAGATTAAGAAAACTACTGTTAACAAAGCTAGTATTAATATAGAGGCTTTGCAGTATAAGCAGTATAAAAAGTTTGCGTAAATGACAGGGTACTACGAAGCGCACCTTTACCCTAGTTTTATTTAAAGTTTGCGTAAATGACAGGGTACTACGAAGCGCACCTTTACCCTAGTTTTATTTATTGATATCAATATCCATGTCATTTAGCACATCTATGGCGGCGCGAAACGCTTCTTGGGCGGCAGGCGCGCCGCAATAAGGCAGGCTATGCATCAACACTTCTCGGATTTCAGCGACGCTGGCGCCATTATTAATCGCCCCACGGATATGACCTTTTAACTCCGTAGGGCTTTTTTGCGCAATTAAAAAAGCCATCGTGATAAGCGAGCGATATTTGCGCGGCAGTATCGACTCATCTTGCCACGTGCTGCCCCACGCGTGTTCGATAATCCAGTCTTGTAGCGGCTGGGTAAATGGCGTTGCTGAGTCAAGCGAGCGTTTGACGTGTTGCTCGCCCATGACTTCGGTACGAACTTTTAGACCGTTTTTATAATTGCGATTATCGTCCATATTATCCTTAATATTTATTGGTAAAGTGTGTTTGATCAAGTCGCATATAAAAACTCACTGATATAGTGAGTGAAAATTAATATCGATACATCACGCACTGCTGATATCAATTTTTTTTGCTTGCTGTGCCTACGCAGACAGAGGCTACAAAAAATTGATATCAGCAATACCGTAGCGTTTTTAGGATATTTTGACTATAAAAGAACAGTTGATAAGTTCTGATGTTATCAAAGTATAGCAGGCGCACGGTTTTTATTTAACCGCGCCAATCATATTAAGGCGTATCCTCAATTCAATCGATAAATCTCTAAATAGGCTAAAAATGGCTAAATTTTGCCAAACGTCGTCAAATAGCTCGGTAATATCCTGATATTATCAGCGCTATTTTCCTCGTTTGGCGGCAATTTAACTCATTTTTATCACTATTTCTGAAATGAGGATACGCCCTAGTTATGACACTATTTTTATAATAAATGTCCAATATGGCTATATTCTGCGCCTTTTCGCGCCGCAGCCATTAACATTTTGAGCGTTTTGAGCTATGATTATACAGATAATTATTCAATGCAGTACATCGATGTAGGCTGTCATCCTGACTACTCACGTGATGTACTGGTCACCAAACCGACGAGGACGACTATTGTGTTAGAAGCTTATCGTAAACATGTCGCAGAACGTGCTGAGCTAGGAACTGTACCACTTCCCCTAAATGAGAAGCAGGTAGCAGAATTGGTTGAGCTGCTTAAAAACCCACCAGCGGGCGAAGATGCGTTCTTGATGGACTTGTTAGAAAACCGTATTCCTGCCGGTGTTGACCAAGCCGCTTATGTTAAAGCTGCATTTTTAGCTGCTATCGTGAAAGGCGAAGCGACTTCACCACTGATCAGCAAGAAAAAAGCCGTTGAAATCTTAGGTACGATGCAAGGTGGCTACAACGTTCAGCCGTTGGTTGCCGCGCTTGATGATGCGGAAGTGGCACAAGAAGCCGCTGATGCGCTGAAAAAGACGCTGCTAGTGTTTGATGCGTTTAATGACGTGACCGAAAAAGCGCAAGCGGGTAACGCATTTGCCAAAGAAGTGATTCAATCTTGGGCTGACGCTGAGTGGTTCTTAAGCCGTCCTGAAGTACCAAAGAAATCCACTTATACGACATTTAAAGTCACTGGCGAAACCAACACCGATGACTTATCACCGGCGCAAGATGCGTGGAGCCGCCCAGATATTCCACTGCATTCATTAGCCATGCACAAAAACTCTCGCGACGGCATTATTGCTGACGAAGAGGGCGTTGTTGGTCCAATGAAGCAAATCGAAGCGCTAAAAGAAAAAGGCTATCCGCTTGCTTATGTTGGCGACGTGGTCGGTACCGGTTCTAGCCGTAAATCTGCCACCAACTCAGTACTATGGCTCATGGGTCAAGACATTCCAAACGTGCCAAACAAACGTGGCGGCGGTCTGGTATTAGGTAACAATATCGCTCCTATCTTCTTTAACACTATGGAAGATTCTGGTGCACTGCCAATCGAGAAAGTTGCGGTTGATAAGTTAAATATGGGCGATGTGTTTGACATTTATCCGTATGAAGGCAAAATCACTAAGCATGACTCTGATGAAGTGTTGTCAACTTTTACCCTAAACTCGCCAACCTTGCTTGACGAAGTGCGCGCAGGCGGCCGTATTCCATTGATCGTTGGTCGTGGTTTGACCAATCGCGCGCGTGAATACATGGGTCTTGGTCATTCAGATGTATTTGCTAAGCCAGAAGAGCCAGCGGATACGGGTAAAGGCTTTACTCTAGCGCAAAAAATGGTTGGTAAAGCATGTGGCCTAGAAGGCGTCCGTCCAGGTATGTACTGTGAGCCAAAAATGACGACGGTCGGCTCGCAAGATACCACAGGTCCTATGACCCGTGATGAGCTAAAAGACTTGGCTTGTCTAGGCTTCCAAGCGGATCTCGTTATGCAGTCTTTCTGTCATACCGCCGCTTATCCAAAGCCAGTTGACGTTGAGACTCAGCATACACTACCTGATTTCATCATGAACCGTGGCGGCGTCAGCTTACGTCCGGGCGATGGTATCATTCACTCGTGGCTGAACCGTATGTTACTTCCAGATACCGTTGGTACTGGTGGTGACTCGCATACCCGTTTTCCAATGGGTATCTCGTTCCCAGCAGGTTCTGGTCTGGTTGCGTTTGCAGCGGCAACTGGTGTGATGCCACTTGATATGCCTGAGTCTGTCCGCGTTCGTTTCGTTGGCGAACGTCAACCTGGTATCACCCTACGTGACTTGGTCCATGCAATTCCTTATCAGGCCATCAAAGAAGGCTATTTGACCGTTGAGAAGAAAGGTAAAATCAACGAGTTCAATGGTCGTATCCTTGAGATCGAAGGCTTAGAAGATTTAACGGTTGAGCAAGCGTTTGAATTGTCGGATGCATCAGCTGAGCGTAGTGCGGCTGGTTGTACCATCACGCTGTCTGAAGAATCAGTAACTGAGTACCTAAACTCAAACATCACCCTGCTTAAATGGATGATTTCAGAAGGCTATGGCGATGCGCGTACGATTAGCCGCCGCGTTGAGCAAATGCAAGAGTGGCTTGCCAACCCAAGCCTCATGCGTGCTGACGCAGATGCAGAATACGCAGTCGATATGACGATTGACATGTCTGAAATCAAAGAGCCGATTCTTTGCTGCCCGAACGATCCAGATGATGCAAAAACATTGGCTGACGTCGCTGGCGACACCATTGATGAAGTGTTTATCGGTTCGTGCATGACCAACATCGGTCATTTCCGTGCCGCGGGTAAACTCTTACAAGACGTCCCAGCAGGCAGCTTAAAAACTCGTCTATGGATTGCGCCGCCGACCAAAATGGATGCGCGTCAATTGATGGAAGAAGGCTACTACAACATTTATGCGCAAGCCGGCGCTCGTACTGAGATGCCAGGTTGTTCGCTATGTATGGGTAACCAAGCACGTATCGCACCAAAATCGACTGCGGTATCGACCTCTACGCGTAACTTCCCGAACCGTCTCGGTCAAGGTGCTAACGTTTATCTCGCGTCAGCTGAGCTTGCAGCGGTAGCCGCGGTACTTGGTAAACTGCCAACCAATGATGAATATCAGCAGTATGCTGGCATGCTAAACAGCATGGGCGCGGAAGTGTATCAGTACATGAACTTTGATCGCATGGAAGACTACACTGAAGAAGCAGACAAAATTAACGTTGCTCAGTTGACCTAAGCTTTAAATTGAAACGTTTTTGAAGTTTTACCGCTCTTATATAAATAGGAACCCCGTATCGTAATGATGCGGGGTTTTTTAATATAAACGCTATCTGTTTTCTCGCCTTATCTTCTGTATAATATAAATGCAGGCGGAAACCGTGGCTCTGCACTTTTTTCTCATTTTTATCTCGGGACGGACCGATACTTTACTAGGCAACTTTTTGTTTATACTCAAGTGCTTTGGAGTTTTGGTTGATTACTTTATCCCCCCTCAAACGTCGTATCGTCTATGTGACCATCTTTGAAATTATCGCTATTATCTCTTCTACCTTTGTATTGATGAAACTTAGCGGCAGCGATGCCAAAGAATCATTACCAGTTGCTGTGATGGTGTCATTGGCCGCTGTGATTTGGAACTTTTTATACAATACCGCTTTTGAAGCGTGGGAGCGGCGCAAGCAGGTTAAAAATCGTACTTTATTCATCCGCAGTGTCCATGCCATAGGTTTTGAAGGTGGGCTGGTATTGATTTGCCTGCCGCTTTATATGATTTGGTATGACGTTGGTTTGATTAAAGCCTTTATGATGGAGGCGGCGTTACTACTGTTTTTCTTGGTTTATACCTTTATTTTTACCTTGGTTTTCGACAAAATATTTACCTTACCACATTATGATAAGACCGCTTCTGCTTCTTCATAAATACAGAGATTAATCATATTAAATGACCCAAAAAAGGCTGCTATTAGATTAGGCAGCCTTTTTGATGATAGTGTAAAAGTAGTGTTAGAGCGCTTTATTTACCCTGATAAACGGGCTTACGTTTTTCCATAAAGGCGGTGATACCTTCAGCAAAATCAGCGGTTTTTGCCATCATGGTTTGCTGGTCAACTTCCATATCGAGCGCTTCATTTAAGCCTGTAAAAGCATGAACGTTAATCATATGCTTCATTGATGCCAGGGCTTTACCGGGCAGATTGCTTAGGCGCGTTGCCAATGCCAGTACGCTGGCGTCAAGCTCATCTTTGCTCACGACGCTGTTGACTAAATTTAGGCGCGCGACATCATCGCTGGTGAGCTTATCACCCAGCATCACAAGCTCAGTGGTTTTCGCCGCGCCAATCAGTTGATTGAGTAAATAAATACCGCCCGCATCAGGAATCAAGCCGATATTAACAAAGGCTTGCACAAATTTGGCATTGTCTGCAGCAATACGGAAATCGCAGGTTAATGCCAAGTTCATCCCAGCGCCAGCGACCGCACCTTCTAATTTAGCAATAATTGGCTTATGAATATTACGCAGCTTTAGGCTGACCTCGCTCACTTCTCTGAGCATAAAATCCAGCTTTGCCGCCAGTGCCTCAGCATCCATACCATTTTCTAACATCTCGCCGATGTGCCCACCGCTAGAGAAATTATTATTTGATCCTTGTAGCACAATCACGCGAACGTCGGCGTCTTGATCCGCCTGATCAAGGGCGTCCATAATCGCGCCTTTTAATGGTGTGCTAAAGGCATTTAGCGTCTTAGGGTCATTCATGGTAATGGTGGCGATATGGTTTTCGCTGTGATATTCGACCAGGGGTTGTGACATGGTTGGTTTCCTTATTTAGACATTGTAGATAAGCAGAGTGAATAAAAATAAAGAGTGTGCTTAGGCGTAACAAATTATTCAAGTTGATTACTATAGCAGCTTGCTCTGATTATAAAAGCGGGTTTTGTGGGCGCTTGCGGCACGCTGAGAAGGGGTGTGTCTTTCTTGCATTCCGATATAGTCAAAATATCCCAAAAACGCTACGGTATTGCTG
>NZ_DHYG01000032.1:24378-127767 GCF_002414005.1 Psychrobacter sp. UBA5136 | reverse complement strand
TTACTTTTCACTCACTATATGCATATAAATCATTGAATATATGGCACCTAGCGTGCAAAAATAACGCTATGAACTATCCGCTCGGTGCATTATGCTAAAAGGGAGCATTTTAAGGATTTAGTCACTAAGCAGCTTTCAATAAATAAGCAACAAATAAGCCAAAAACAAGGAGGTAATTATGCCGATGATAAAGGTAAATAACGTTGATATCTATTATGAAGACAGCGCGCCCGATGATAAGCAAAAACCTGTGATGGTATTTGCCCATGGGCTACTGTGGAATACACGGATGTATGACAAGCAGGTGGAATATTTTAAGGCTGGCTGCCGCTGTATTACGTTTGATTTTCGCGGGCAAGGGCAGTCCGAGATTACCAAATCTGGCTATGATATGGAGACGCTGACTGAGGATACGCTGGCATTGTTGGATGCGCTAGACATTGATAAATGCCATTTTTTAGGGTTATCGATGGGTGGTTTTGTCGCTCAACGTATCGCGCTAAAACGTCCAGAGCTTCTGCTATCGCTGACATTACTTGAAACGTCGGCCGACCCTGAAGATCCAAAAAACGTGCCGCAGTATCGCAAATTGATGAAAGCCATCCGCTGGCTTGGGATGAAGCGCGTCAGCCAAAAAGTCATGCCCATTATGTTTGGTAGCAGCTTTTTGGCTGATAAGTCACGTAAGGCTGATCGCAGAGAGTGGCTCACGATGCTACAAAGTAATCGTAAGGGCGGGGTGGTTAAGGCGACCACAGGCGTGATTGAGCGCTCGGGTACTTATGAGCAGCTAAGCGAGATTACCACGCCGACGCTGATTATTGTTGGTGATGAAGATGTGGCCACACCGTATGCAAAGGCGGAGCGTATGCATTTTGCGATTAAAGGCTCGAAGCTTGCGGTTATCAAAGGCGCTGGTCATACGGCGACGGTAGAAGAGCCTGAGCAAGTAAATAAAGTGATTAATACCTTTTTAGCAAACTGTGTTTAGGTTGTAGCTAAAGTAGAAGTCGTCTTGAATAAAGCATTTATAAACAAAGCCGTTATCTTAAATAGGATAACGGCTTTTCTATTGAGAATTTTGTAGTCATTAATTTTAAAACATTCATTTTAGAACATTCATTTTAAAATAATAAGGTTAACGTCGCTATTTATAACCGTGCCGTATAGTCGGTATTCATATCATCAAGGGTGCCAAACACCTCGGCACGGTTGACGATTTCTGTGGCCCATGCTCGGTGGGTGGCAGGCTCGAGCATGGTATCATTATATTTAAACACCGCTTTTGCCTCGCTATGCAAGATTGCTTGCGCTTCATCTAAAGTGCTTAACGGCACGCAGTACGCTTGCTGTACCAGTGCAATCTGACTTGGGTGAATGACCGTTTTGCCGACCAGTCCTAAGTTGACATCGCGCATCAGCTCTTTCATAAACAGCGTTGGCTGCTCTAAGTATTCAAACACCGGCGCAGTAAGATAAAAACCGTGCGGCACAAAGCAGCCAAGCAGCTGATAGGCGAGCGTACCAATCGGGGTGTCGTAAACGATGCTATTTTTAGGACGGCGTAAACGTAGCGCGGCAAATAAGTCATTACCACCGATACGCAGGGCAAAAACGGGCTGGCTAAAGGCTTCTTTAAAGCCAATTGCCAATTCTTGATTGTGATGCGGATTAAACAGCGCCGCCGTTTCAAGCGTCGGCATCAATAACTGCTCAGTACTTAAATTCTGAGACGCCATGCGCCAATTGGACAAGCTATACATATCGACTTTTGGCAAAACAAAACCATCGACCAAATCGATATGGGCAAAATCTGCCAGCTGCTCAAGCATCGCTGGATGACGGGGACGTATAAATACCAAAGGTCTGGTTGGCTGAGCGCTTTGCGCTTTTGATTGAATGCCATCTTTTTTTGCAGGGTCATTGATACTATCGACGTGCGCCGCCCACGTATGCAGTAGGTTTTGTAGTCGTGTCAGCGCCAGCTCAACATCGCTATGGCTGACCGCATCTTCTAGACAGATAATAATGCTGTTAATCGTCGGTAACTTGTCGCGTGTAATGACTTGCCAAATATCTTGCCGCGTCGCTGGCATGTACAGGCTGGCACCTAACTGATACGGATGATGAGTATGCGGCTTGAGCATCGCGTGACGCTCGGTGATCAGGTGGGCATAAGACTGATGGTTGTTATAAAGGATGGACTCGTTGTGCTGCGTATCGGACATAGTTGGCATCGTAAATAGTAATAAATGAAGTGTGATAGAGAAAAGGCCACACTGTAAGGTCGTATGATAAAAAAAGCGGCGCTAATGACGTGAATTATGAGCGATCGGTTGCCCGCTGCTTGATCAGCGTAATCGCTTGATAGGGGAGTATTTTAGCACCTAATACCGTGATATTGATATCACGCTCGCTACATAAATGGCGCAATAACACCGTATCAGGATGATCGGCGCTTGCCAGCAAGATGCGTTCAGGGTCGCGGCGTAATATCGCCCGTGTTGCCTCTGCAATGGTCGGCTTAATACGGTTGCGGTTGCTAATATTATAATCCATCGCCAACGTATCGATTAAAGTCGCCGTCTGATAGCGTGGTTGCTTAAACGTTTGTAAATCTTGAGGAGGGGTAGACAATGCACGCCGCGCACCATCAATATGATCAACAAAAGCTAAGCTATGATCTACCGCAACCAAGTTATCATAAAAGACGCTGCGATGGAGGCCTGATTGTGGCTCAGTATATAAACTGCGGGATATCAGACCTGATACCGTGCTGTTTAATAAACCCGATGGTATGAGCCAATCTTCCTCGCTAGCAGCAAGCCAAGCAACGCCCGCTGGATCCGCAAGGGTCAATAGCGGAATAACATTCTTACCTTGATGAAAAATATTGGCAAAATTTGGATGACTAGGGTTATTAAAGACGTCTAAACTACGAGCAAGCTCTTGATAAATCGCCCCTTTACCCGTCCAACCATCGACGAAGACAATAGGACTGTCTGGATAAGCGTCCAATATCATCTGCAGCGCGACGGCATCAAGACCGCGATCGCGAATGATACTGACACCATAATGCATACTTGGCAACGCATAGTGGCTATTGCTGCTATTGTTATCGCTCTCTGCCAAAGCCCGCTGCAATAAAACCCCAATCGGCAAGCCCGCTCTTACTAAACTCACTAACACCAATGGACGCTCAGGACGTACAGTCTGCTGAAAGATATGATGTAATGTATAAGCCAAGTTAGCGATATCCGTCGCGGTTCTTGTTGTACCTTGCGTTAATGCCTGCTGATATAGCTGCTCATGCATGGCAGTCGGTGCATTTTCCAACGTCAACATATCAGAATAATGGCGCTGTCCACTTTGAATAAGCGCTTCTTTTTGGCTGACCGGCACATCGGCAACCGCGTCTTTATCGACAATGTCGAGCAGGACGGTCACATCACTAGCAAGATAGCTGCCTGAGCCGTATTTTTCTAATTTTTGCTTACTAGGGTTTGTCATAGGATGGGTCATAAGGTTCATTTTATTTTTATAAACGGCAGTTATTATTATCGTTGTTTACGCCTAGCTAAGCGTTAAGAATGTTTTTTGTTAAAGGTTGTTAGAGCATGACTACACACTAAGATGGTCATGCAACTGACCACGATTTGGCATACCGTACCAGTCAAGCAATTGCAAAAATGGCAGATCAGCCAAACTGTCGCCAAAACCAAAGCTTGGGCGCTGGCTGTCTAAATGATGCGCCAATAAAAACTGTACCGCATGACGCTTGTGAACGGTGTGCGGCAATATCGCCAGATTATTGGCATTCACATGGATATAAAAATCTTGTGCAAAATCACGGATTAACGTTGGCAGTTTTTCAGCTAAGGTTATTAGTGCTTGATGGTCTTTTTGCGCATGCTTAATTGCCAAATAAATGGTTAGCTCTTCATTTGCAGTATCCTGATTAAAATAATCGACATGCGGCGTAAATACGAGCTGACTGTTTTTATTTTTACTATGTTCGACAAATAGCTGGCTCAGTTGCTGCAATTTGTCTTGTAGTGGTGCAAGCTGACTATACACACGCTGTTGCCAATGCGCTTGTAGCTTGCCATCTTTACCGAGAATAATGGCGCCGTGGGTTAATACTTGCCAGCTGTCAAAAGGCAGCTTAACGCGCTTGATTTCATTGCGGTCGCGTGCGGTTACGACTATCAGTTCTGTACTGCTAAGTAGCCAGTTAAAAAGCGCTTCTTGGCGTTGACTCATAAAGCTTAACGGCTCGCCTTGTTTGTTTACGGTGGCGCAAACCAAGTTTTCAGGTTCAGCGTGAGGTAAGCTCCATGCATCAATTTTACGCTGGGTTTGAAAAAGGGTGTCGTCCAAATCCATGAATGCATAAGGTTTGATAATATTTGGATTGGTTTGAAAAAATTCGGGCGTCATAGTATTTGTCATATAGTACTTGTCATAAAAGCGTTCGTAAGTGTTAAATGTGAAATCAAAGCAGAATTTAAAGAATGAGTTGTATGCGGGAGCTTTTAGAGGTTGGTCTAAAACTCCGGACTCACCACCAGCACATTATCTAGCTTTTTCCACATAGCATCGACGCTGTCCGCTGCGGTCTCCACACATAAGACAATCAAATCCCATTCGCTAGGCTCAACGTTATAAGCAAAGTTGGTCATACCAAGCCCGTAATTGTCGTTAAAACTTAGCATCGTGGTAATCGCCCCACCAAGCGCAATCGGTGAGCGCGTTAAGGCACTAAAATTAACTGTAGAGTTTTGATTTTGCGTCTCAAGCCATTCTGCTAATAAAAACGGCAACCAAACAAACTCATTACTACCTAATACTAAAATGCGCTCTGGCAACTGTTCTTTATCAAACTGTCCTTTCTCAAACTGCTTTTTCTCAAACTGAGCTTGCTTATTAAAAACTTTAAATGCGGTTTGAAACTGTAAAAGATAACGAGCAAAGCCATCGGTGCTATTCAGGGTTGGAAAACGCCCCCAATCACCAGTATGCCCTAGCTTATGGCTGCCGGCCTCAGTGGTATCAACCGCTGGCATAGTAATAGGCTCAGGATTAGGGGTATCCGTCCAAGTCCATGCGCCAGACAACAGATGATGGCGTTGAAACTTAACATTAGGCAGGCGTTGAGCGATTTGATCAGGCGCAGCGTCATCTGAATTTTGACACTGATGACGTTCCTGATTTAGCGACCAATCAACCAAAGTGGTCAGATGTACTTGCTCCAATTGGTCAAGGCCTGCGTTACGTAAGGCCGTGACGACATTGACGCAGGTATTGCCTGTTGACGCTTCATCATCAACCATAATCAGCGTTTTACTAGCAAGCAATTGCGCTTGGATGGTTTTATCGGAACTTTGATAAATGAGATGCTGGCTTGCGTGACTATGGTCTTCGCTAAAGGTGGTCAATAAAGAAACATGACTACTGTCATCGTGCTGCGCATGACGGGTAGAGTTCAATAGCATGGCATTAGGATAACGCGTCTGTAGCGCTTGATGCACACCCGCCGATAACCCCACGGCAGTCTCAGCCATGCCAATGACCAAAATGGGCTCAGGCAAATTGCTAGGCACTAGGTTTGCCAAATCAGTAAAAGCACGGCGCATGGTACTAGGGGCTACTGGAATATGCCGTCCTAAGACCTTTGAGACAAACAAAAACGCCCGTTTAGGATTGATACGCTGCGCAAACCCAAGCAAGTTTTCCAATTCGTAGTTTTTACTGTCACCGCCAAAATGAGTTTGATAGGTTAAATCAAGGGTGCCGCGTGGTAGCGAAATGGTTGTGCTGTATTGCTTATTTGGCATTCATTTTCCTTTGGTCTTGCAAATTTTTATATCGTTGTTTTAACTTACGCGCTAGCATCTTCTTCAATTTTTACACCAACCATGATTGAGCGTACTTGGCAGGGAGTGATTTGCTGAGCGATATCAGCCAGTTTTGGTTTATCGGTCAAGCCGAGCCAATAAGCAATGCCAACTTGGGTTAAATCCACACCGCTATGCGTGGTATAACCAATGCCGCCGGAGGGGCGACTGTTAATTTCGAGCACTCGGTGCTGACCGTGGTCATCGGCTTTGGTTTGGACGCTGACGATGCCGTCGCAGCCAAAGGCTTTAATCAGTGGGGTCACCACCTCCATGACCGATTGCTCGTAGCCGATATGCTGAATTTTCCCTGTTTTATAACGGGTAACAGCCGCCAATACTTCACCATATTCGCAAACGACATCGATAGAGTATTCTTGCCCTGCTAAATAAGGCATGAGCAGCATCGGAATAGGGCGCTCGTGCACCATCAGACTGTTTGCATAGGCATGAATAAACTGCGCTGTATTGATTTTTTTCTCTTCGGTAAAGTATAAATGCTCAAAGCTGTCATACTTCGTACCTGTCTCTTTACCCCAATCTAAGCGCCAAAATCCTTGTGCGAAAATACCCGTAACGGGTTTGACACATAAGGGCTGATGACCGTGTGTCGCAAGTAACGCCTCAAGCTCTGCGAGAGTATCAAAGCGCCAAGCCGCCGTCACTGGAATATCGTGCTGATGACACTGCTGCATAAAGGCAAATTTGTCATCTATTGCTCCTAAGGCTGCCACACTCGTTGCACCAGTCAACAAACGAATACCAGCCGCGTCAAATGCCTGACGGTGAGCTTCATAATCGATGCTATTGCGCCCAGTAAGGAGCACTTTTACGTTGTTTTTCTGCGCTTGCTCTAAGACAAATTGCCATCGCGGCAGCAATGGCTCAACAGGTTCGAGTCTGGCTTGCTCATCGCTAACTGCGGTATTTTTATAGGGCTCACGGTAAACGCTGTCGGCAAATTCAAAAATCTCAGGTCTATTGTGGCGGTGCGAAGCGATAATGTTAAACGGCGTCTTAGCTTGTGCTTTTAATGCTTGTAGGCTGGCTAACATATCGCGCTGGCTTGACTGACCTTCAGCTAACCAAACGGCAGATGGCGCGGCATTTGATAGAGTATGAGAGCTATTGTTAGCAGAGGTTTTCATAATTCTCTCAGCGTTATTGTAAATATATAAAGTGGAATAACCAGAATGGAGTTTTGACTATGGCAAATGATTATGCACGTTATAGTATTATTTGCCTGGTTTGCATTGCTTAAAACAGGGGCTATTATATACAAATACTAAGCGTTATAAATGCTGCTGACAAAATAGCATGGTGGATTTGTAAAATATTTTATGAAAGTCACTAACATTTTATCGAACGGTCGTGCGCTTTAAAAATTAGGCATCAACCATGCTACTATATAGCCATAGCTAACATCACTCATACAAGCAAATAATAGATAACGCCAAGGATAAATGATGAGCCAAGTCCAACCGCAAAAACTGATTGCCGGTGCTAATGCACCACTACCGATGGATAATATCAGCATCCGTATTTTAAGCCAAAGCGCCATCGATTGCGCCGCTTATCGCCTGACAACTGACGGTAAAGTTCGCGGCGATGGTGACATGATATTTTATGGGCAGACGCGTAGCGATGATGGCAGCGTGAGCTTCCGTGGTCATGATAGCGATGGGTTTTTTGATATTAATTTGCCCGCACAGCCGGCGAGTATTGAAAAAATAGCGCTTGCGTTTTCTAGCGCACATACGCTTGCGCAAGTTGGCGATGTGGATATTCAAGTCTTGCAAGGTAGCCAAGTGCTGATGACTTGCCAATTAAGCGCTGCTGGCCGTACTGAAAAAGCCATTATTTTAGCGGAATGCTATCGCAGGCAGGGCGGCTGGAAGTTTCGCTTTATTGCGCAAGGTTTTGATGGGGGCTTAAAGCCGTTGTCTGAACATTTCGGCGTTGAGATTGCCGATGATGCACCAGCTCAAGCTCAACCAGTAAATACCCAAAAGGCGGGCAGTGCGCCAGCAGCAAACACGCCGCCGCCGATTCCTACGGCTTCTCCGAATCCGTCCATTAACTTAAGCAAAATCACCTTAACCAAAAACCAATCTAGCATCAATCTAAAAAAACGCGATGACTTTGGCAAAATCTCTGTCAACCTTAACTGGAATCAGCGCCCAGATAGCAGTACGCAAGCCCCAAAAAAAGGCTTGCTCGGCGACTTGTTTAAGCAGCATAAGGCCGCTGGTATTGACCTTGATGTGGGAGCGATGATTCATCTGAAAAGTGGCGAAAAAACGCTGATTCAAGCTTTGGGCAATCGCTTTGGTAACTTACAGTCTGCGCCTTATGTGTTGCTACGAGCTGATGATAGAACCGGACAGGTCAGCGGCGGTGAGTGGCTTGATATCAATGGTCAGCAGTGGTCGCAGATTGAGGAAGTCTTTATCTTTGCTTTCATTTATGAGGGCGTACCAAACTGGGCGCAAACCGATGGCGTTGTGACCATTCACGTGCCAGACCAACCACCGATTGAAACCCGTTTGACAGAAGGCACCGATAATTTGCCAATGTGCGCCATTGCCCGTTTGGTCAATCAGCAAGGCAGTATCAATGTTGAGCGCATCAACCAATATTTCCAAGGTCACCAAGAAATGGACAAAGCCTTTAATTGGGGCTTTAGTTGGAAGCGTGGTCGTAAGTAACGGCTTTAATAGTGTTGTTTAATAAGTAATCAGCCTGTCTATTATAAATAGACGGGCTGATAGCTTATAGTTTGCCAGCAGTTTTCAGTCAGACTGCTTAACCTAGCTACGCATGTGGGGTGATAGCAGGCATCAAATCATGAAAGGTACGACCAGAAGCAATTTCGCCAATCGCGTGCATTTTCCACTCATTATTATGACGATAAACCTTTGCCATAATCATCGCTGTGTGACCGCCTTGCGCTGATAAGTTGTAGCGCGCAACTTCCTGATTGTTATTGGCATTAACAATACGGCAAAAAGCATTTTCAACGGTCTCAAACGTCTGACCAGTAAAGCTATTTACTGTAAATACCAATGACACCACATTCGCTGGTACTTTTGAGAGATCGACATTAATGACTTCGTCATCGCCGTCGCCATCACCGGTGCGGTTGTCGCCAGTATGCACGATACTGCCATCTTTTGATTTAAGCTGATTGAACCAAATCGCATCGACGGCTTGTTTGTTGCTATCAAACATAATGCAAGAGGCGTCTAAATCGATAGAATCGCCGCCCGTGCCGCCGCCAAACAATTTGCCTAGAAAGCCGCCTTTTTTCTCTTGCGGTCCTTGGGCAACGTCCCAGCCTAAACCCAATTTTACTTGCGTAAGCTCGCCACCAGCTTCTTTGCTGAGGGAGATTTTTTGACCCTTTTGTAAGCTAACTGCCATATTCTTATCCTTATTATCGTCATGACTAAAGTTTGAGTTATAAAATATTGTCTAAAAACCCGCCGCTACCGCCGCGACCACCTGAGCTCGTGCCTAAGATGCTTTGTAGCCAGCCTTGGTAGCTGTCGCGATTGCGCGAGCAAATGATGACTTTGCCTGTTCCGGAGAAGTTTAAAACCATGCCTTCGCCGCTGGTGACTGAATTAATAATGTTACTCATGATGCCTTTTTTCTTACTGGTCGATACCGAAAGCTTATAATCAAGGTTTGAGTCCCAGCAGACCACGTGGCCATTATCGATGATGACATCTTTATCGGGTGTCACTTCAATCTCAAATAGCGAGCCAAAACCAGAAACGACAACTTGCCCTTGACCTTGGGTTTGCATCACCATAAAGCCGCCCGTATCACCAAACACCGCGCCGCCAAGATTGCGCTGGATATTGGCTCTGATATCGACGCCACTTTGTGCGGCAACGAACGCCCCATCGCTCAAGGTATACTGCTGCGCGCCGCAATCGATGATTTGCATATCGCCATCAAGCGTTGGCGCTAGTAAGCAATCGCCTTCGCCATTAACGGCTTCAATCTGCTGCTGAAAAAGTGACTCGTCGTTGGCAAAGCGGCGCATCAGTGACTGCATCAGCCCGCCCTGCAGCTTACCTTTTAGCTCAAGGTTCGATTCCATCATCACCATGGCATTGGCTTCACAATAAATCGAATCGCCTTTTTTTAAATTACAGTGTAAAAAAGGTTCAATGGTGCCGATTAAGCTAAATGTTGCCGCCATGAGGTACAAATCCTTATTCTAATATCTCAAATTTTTTTTATAAAAATGAGCGCTTTTAATTTAAGCGCGCCAATTACATTTAAAGCCATCAAATGCGTTAAACCGGCACACTTGATAGCTTATGTCTATCGCAATCAGCGCTCTGGTTGCGATATTTAATTTTTCAGACGAAGACGTGGCTTTTAACGTTAAATTAAAAGTCAAACGTTAAACGTTTACACCGTAAGAGGCGGCTAATGGCCCAAGACCACCATTAAAGCCTTGACCGACGGCGCGGAATTTCCAGTCACCGTTGTGGCGATACAGTTCACCAAAAATCATCGCCGTTTCAGTGCTACTATCTTCTGATAGGTCATAACGGGCGATTTCAGCTTGACCATTATCATTGACCACACGGATATAAGCGTCGCCAACTTGACCGAAGTTTTGGTTACGGGCTTGACCTTCATAGATGATGGCGCAGATAGCGACTTTGCTGACGTCAGCTGGGATGCTGGCAAGGTTGATTTTGATTTTTTCATCGTCACCGTCGCCTTCACCAGTACGGTTATCGCCTGTGTGCTCAACCGCGCCGTTGTCTGACTTTAAGTTGTTAAAGAAAATAAAATCTTGATCGTTGCGAACTTTGCCTGCTTCATTGACCAAAAAGGCAATGGCGTCTAAGTCAAACTCTTGGCCGTCGGTGGCACGTGGGTCCCAGCCAAGACCGACAGTAATATTGGTTAAACCTGGGGCTTCTTTTGATAAGTTTACGTTGCCGCCTTTTGTTAAGCTAATAGCCATAAAATTGTCCTTTACAGTAGTGGATAAAAAATAAGTATATTTTTAAATTTAATTCTTAAGGTCAACCTGAACCACGCAATTGATTGATAAAGCGTGCTTGTCGCCGATGCTGACCCAATAGGTTTTACTATACTAAGTGGACAGCAATGACGCAAGACGTATTTTGTGTGTCTATATCACGCGGATATTTTTGTTTAAAAGCGTATTGTTTACATTCTATCTTAGAAGCATTTTGGCTATTTATTCAGCTTTGCTTTATAATGATGCGCTCTCAGGTTCCCTCCACCCTGACTCAAAAAAAGGCCACCTTTATGAATACCTATACTATCTCATCCAATCCAGCTTCATCCATTCGTTATAGCCGTGCGCTATTTTGGCTTGTCAGCCTGCACATCTTTATCATCGCCATTAGTAATTATTTAGTACAAATTCCCGTCGAGCTATTTGGTTTTATTATCACGTGGGGCGCGATTACTTTTCCGTTTATCTTTTTGATTACTGATTTGACGGTGCGCATATTTGGTCAAAATCTCGCCAGACGCATTATTTTCTTTGCGATGCTGCCAGCCCTAGCCATTTCTTACTACTTTTCAGTCGTGTTTGCTGATGGACAGTTTGTCGGCCATGAGCATCTGCTAGATTTTAATCTATTTGTTTTTCGCATTGTCCTTGCCAGCTTTAGTGCTTATGTCGTTGGGCAGCTGTTAGACATTCAAGTGTTTAATAAGTTACGCCAGCTTAAAACGTGGTGGATTGCGCCCCTTGCATCGACGTTTATTGGTAATCTGGTCGATAGCTTTTGCTTTTTTGCCATCGCTTTTTATCAAAGTACAGACCCTTTTATGGCGTCGCACTGGGTTGAAATTGGTGCGATGGATTATTTGTTTAAAATAGTAATGGGAGTGCTCATCTTTTTACCTTTATACGGCGTGATATTGGCAAAATTGCAGAAGCTGCTGGCAGGAAAGTAAAAAGAATAAGGTGGGTATAAGGCTAGTAGGGCGCGTTCTTTGCTCAAAGTATCGTCGATTCTAAATAAAACGATTGCATTATATTTTGTCGCGGAACTGGTATAAATTTTTCTGGCGTGCTGTGCCTACGCCGACAGAGGCTGCGAAAAACTCATTCCAGTTCCGCTGTATCGCTTTTATACCAAACCCACTACGCAAACAAACTTAAATTTATATCTGAGTCTTTATTCAAATGTATAAAAACATACAAAAAACAGGCCATAACCAACGGCTATGACCTGTCATTTAATAATTTAAATCATCCTAAGAGTTGAGCTTAGGACTATTAACTACTCAAGCGCTTCGCGTTTACGATAGTTGAGTGACGCGACAAACGCCCAGCCAATAAAGGCGATACCAATTAGACCAGTGATAATTTCTGGTACGTGGAATTTCACTGACAGCAGCATAATAATTGCTAAAGCACCGATGGCATAATGCGCGCCGTGCTCAAGATAAACAAACTCATCAAGTGTGCCTTTATCGACTAAGAAAATAGTCATTGAACGCACAAACATCGCACCGATTGCAAGACCAAGCATAATCACGATAACGTCATTGGTGATTGCAAAGGCGCCAATGACGCCGTCAAAACTAAATGAGGCATCAAGGACCTCTAGGTATAAGAAGCCGATAATACCGCCCTTCATAATCGCGCTGGTAGCTGCCGCGCCCGAGCCATTTTCTTCATTTTCTAAGTCTTCTTCCAGGTCACCCTCAAGCATACCCGAGACGACTTGGACGCCAAGATAAACTAAGATACCCCAAACGCCAGCGATTAATACCGCGCCTGACTGGGCGTCATTCGCCCACGAAACGGCAACCATCAAGACGATAAGCGCGACAAAAACGCTCATGGCATCGACTTTGCCCAATTTGACCAAACGGCTCTCTAGCCATTCAAACCAATGCACGTCTTTATCATCAAAGATAAAGTTTAAGAAGACAAGCAATAAGAAAATACCACCAAAGGCGGAGATTTCAGCATGGTGCGCCAATAATCTGGCTGAGTATTCTTTAGGATCATTTAAAGCCAAGTCAACCACTTGCATAACGCCAAGGTCGGCCGTTACAGCAACGATAACAATCGGGAATACCAAGCGCATTCCAAATACAGCAATTAAAATACCAACGGTTAAGAAGATTTTTTTCCAAAATTCGTCCCAGCCTTTCAGGACTGAGGCGTTGACCACCGCATTATCAAAAGATAATGAAATCTCCATGACGGCCAAAATAGCGGTAATAGATAGGGTGGTTATCATACCGCCCATACCGCCGTGTGAATATCCCCACCATGCCGCGACCGCTAGGGCAACAATGGTAAAGATAAAGTCTAAATAAAAATGTCTCATGACATATCCTGTCTGGTTGCATAAAGCTAAAGTCGGTCTATTATAGACACAAACCACAAAAAAAGTGGCTATTGCTAACCACTTTTTTTTGCTTAATTTTAAACGAAACCTAGCGCTTTACCAGTCTTTTAGCTAACAATAATTGTGACTATTTTGCAACCATATTTTTCTGATAACATGACAGATGCTAGCACTGCTATGTAGCGTTAGGTTTCGGGCGTGTTTATCGTCAATCATCTTAGCTTAGGCTTAAATATAGATTTAGATATCAACGCCATACTGATGACACATGGCTTGTAAGCCGCCCGAATAGCCTTGACCAACGGCACGGAATTTCCACTCGCCGTTATGACGATAGACTTCGCCAAATACCATCGCTGTTTCAACTGAATAGTCTTCCGCCAAGTCAAAACGCACCACTTCCGTGCCTGTTTCTTCATTAACAACGCGAATAAAAGCGTTGGCCACTTGACCAAAGTTTTGACCACGCGCGGCCGCCTCATGAATGGTCACGGTGACGACGATTTTGTCGATATCAGCAGGAACTTGGGTCAGGTTTACTTTGATGACTTCATCATCGCCGTCGCCTTCGCCAGTACGGTTATCGCCGGTGTGCTCAATCGCGCCATTGTCTGATCTAAGCTGATTGTAAAAAATAAAATCGTGATCGCCGCGCACTTTACCAGCGGAATTTAGCAAAAACACACTGGCGTCAAGATCAAACTCAGCGCCGGACGTGGCGCGCTCATCCCAACCAAGACCGATAAGGAGTTTGATTAAGTTTGGGTCGGTTTTGGTGAGTGATAAGTTACCGCCTTTATTCAATGATAAAGCCATGAGATTATCCTTGTTATTAGAGTGATTAGGGGTTTGATAGTTTAGTTAGATAAAAAAACTGGAGCAATCTTGGGATTTTAAGCGGCCGTAATCCAACGCTTAACCATTGCTAGTAATGATCTATCATAGCAACAAAAAATGACCCAATCAAAGCTGATTAGGTCATTGTTATGTTTCATCGCTCGTTGGTGCAAATATCTAAAATTTACTGTGTGTTTCTAACGATGTTAACGATGGCGAATCTCAAAGCTTTGGTGGATCGGCTTTTTGATATTAAAATCAAAACCAATCGTTTGTGGCGTGATGTCGATAATATCGTAGCGCTCTCTTAACTGCTCATCAAGCTCAAAACGGGTGAAGTTGTTTGAGAAATATAACACACCATCCGATGTTAAGCGGTTCATCGCACGGTTGATCAGGGCAGCATGGTCACGCTGGACATCAAAGGTACCTTGGAACTTTTTCGAGTTTGAAAAAGTCGGCGGATCGATAAAGATAATATCAAATTGCTCGGTATTGCCTTTAATCCACTCAAAAATATCAGCGGCGATAAACTGATATTTATTGCTACTGACGTTTAAACCATTTAAGGCAAAGTTTTGCTTGCCCCAATCAAGATAGTTTTGTGACAAATCAACGCTGGTGACTTTTTTCGCGCCCGCCAATGCCGCGTGCACGCTTGCCGTACAGGTATAAGCAAATAAGTTTAGCACCGATTTGCCGCGGCTATTATTTTTGATACGAGCGCGCATATTGCGGTGGTCAATAAACAAACCCGTATCGAGATAATCGGTAAAGTTAACGTACAGATACGCACCGTTTTCACGCGCCACATAAAACTTACCGCGTTTTTCGCTATTGCCTTGCTTGCTATATTGGTCGTTACCCGACTGACGCGCACGGGTTTTGATAAAGACTTGTTCGCGGTTGATGTCGAGCACTTCACGAATGCCCATTAAGGCCAAATTAAAACGTTTTTTCGCCGTCTCTACCGGAATGGTTTTTGGCGGCGCATATTCTTGCACGTGTACGTAATCGCCATACAAGTCAATCGCTACCTTAAAATCAGGTAGGTCAGCGTCGTAAATGCGAATATTGCTGACATTGTCTTTTTTAGCCAGCTTTTTAAGTTTGGTCAGGTTTTTTTGCAGGCGATTGATAAAGTCTTGACCGTCTTCTACTTCAATCTCACGCTTCTCAAAGCGACTAACCAGGCTGCCCGTTTGCCCAGCAATTAGCGTTCCATAGCGGAAGTAAACCGTGATAGCACCATTATGACAACGCAAGGTTTTTGGCTCTTTAATCGGCAAAATATCGACTTGTTCGACATTGGCCGCCAATATGCCGAGCATTGGATTGACACCGCTAGCGACAAAGCTGTCTTGTAAAATCAGCCCTAGCGCTTGGTATAGCGGCTTAATCATCTCCTCGTCGCCCAAACGCTCACCATAAGGTGGGTTGGTAATGACCAAAGGATTGCTTAAGCGGCCGTCGTCGGCCAAGGGTTTTAGTACGCTGCTGAGTTGGTCAAGGGCGCGCGTCTCGAGGTCAAGTAGCGGTAATAAATCCTGCAAACCTGCGGCAATGAGGTTCTTTTCTGTTGCCAAAATGGCGCCGCTATCGGCATCAAAACCTAACACAAGCGGCAGCGTATCTGGTTGCTCTTTGATAATGGCCAAGGCTTCACGAAAACGCGTCTGCGCATCGTCAATCATTTGTTGCCATAGCGCCGCATCATGATGTTGCCATTGATAAAAGCCAAATTGATTGGCCGCTTTATCGATACCGACGGCATAATCGCAATGCATGAGTAGCGCTTCAATGATAAAGGTGCCAGAGCCACACATCGGGTCGATTAGGGCATTATAAAAAGGCGCATTACCAGCAGCATTTTTCTTATGCCAACCTGCGCTATAAAGCAGTGCCGCCGCCAAGTTTTCTTTTAACGGCGCTTCGGTCATGGCGACACGGTAGCCACGGCGGTGCAGACTGGTGCCTGATAAATCTAAATACAGCTCAGCCTGCTTATCATTGACGGTGGCAAATACCGAAAAATCGGGATTTTTACTGTCGACGTTAGGACGGCTGTCATAGACTTCATTAAAAGTATCGGCAATCGCATCTTTGATACGCAGCATGGCAAACTGCTGGCTGACAGCGACGCGCTTATCAACCGACAGGCGAATCGCAAACGTCTGCTCTAAGCTAAATTGCTCGGTCCAATTGACCGATTTTGCCAAACCATAGAGCTGTTCTGCTACATCGTATTCGGCATTGATATTTTTACGTTTAATCAGCATTAATACCCGCGAGGCCACCCGCGACCAAAGGCAAATCGTATAAAGATCGCGCAAGGTGCCGGTAACGGCCAAACGCCCCGTACTTTTGATCTCGCTTGCAATGCCAAAACTGCTCAGCTCAGTCTGTAGCGGTGCTTCAAGCCCATCGGCACACGTAATAATAAGGTCAAGCGACAACTCTGCTGCAGCGGCTGGTAAAGAGTTGGGCGTGGTTGTTTCGGTCATACGGTTACCTGTGGGCTAAATTGATAAATAATACACCTCAAAACCATGTTGTTTAAAATCATGATGTTTAAAATTATAAGGTTTAACTGGCAATTTTACCATAATTACGATGTAGATAGTTTAAAGTGGCATTGTTTATGGTGCCGTGTTTAAAAGAATGCTTTAACATTGTTAAACCGTTATTCAGCATCTTTTTTTAGCGAGCCTTCTTCGGTGACCAGCTTGGTAGTAGTGGCAAAGGGTTTGGTGTCGATAGGATAATCGACGTTTTTTGGCATCAATAGCCGCATGTGCGGGTAGGGGGTTGAGATATTTGCCTCATCAAAGGCACGTTTGATATTTTCCGTCAAAGCTTCTTTAATCTTTGGCATACGTGCAACCGCGGCAGGCTTGACCCAAAAACGGATGACAAAAAATACTCCGTACTCGCCAATCTCATCGACGGTCGCTGAGGTTTCAGGGCGTTTTAGCACCACGTCACTATCAGACAACACTTGCAAAATGACCTCGCGCGCTTTATCGACATCGTCTTCAAAAGCAATACGCATGCGGATATCAAAACGGATAAAGTTTTTGGAGGTTAAATTGGTGACCACTGATGAAGCAACGTTGGAGTTAGGGATAATAACGGTGATATTGTCGCGGGTTAAAATATGGGTCGTCCGTAAGGCGATGACCACAACTCGTCCTTCGTTGTCATTGATATTTACCCAGTCTCCAACTTGAAAGGACTGCTCAAGTAAAATGGTAATGCCCGCGATAAAATTGGCAAGCGTTGATTGCGCGGCAAAACCCACGGCAATACCAGCAATCCCCAAACCTGCCACCAAAGATACGATATCAAAGCCAAACTGCGCCATGACGCTGGCAAGCCCGAATACCAATAGCAATACTGATAAAATATTTTTCAGCAGCTGCTCAATAGAAGCATTTAGACCATAATGCTGTAAAACCTTGTGAATAATTTGTCCAGATGACGCCCATAAAACGTAATAGATGCCCGCCCACGTACTGGCTTTGGCGGTGGCTTTGACCGTGTCTGGTTCAAAATTCAGCTGACTCATAATGGCAATCAAACTGGTGACTATCCAGATGTAGCGCAGCGCAGAGCGGGCGATTTTAGATCGGCGCTCATTTAGACCGATTCTGCTTTCGCTTTTTTTGATGATATAGATGGCAAGCCAATAAATAAATCCTAATACCGCCAGCAGTATTAGGATTTTGATGGCCGTACTCACCAATTCTACTGACTTAGAGGTCCAGTCCAATGAGTCTTCGTCAATGGTGCCGCCGATAGCAAGATATAGACTAGTATGTAGGTCGCGAACAATCTCTCGAAAGAAGTCAGTAATACCAGCGATTGCCATTGTTTTGTCCATGCAAAATTTAGGTCTAAATAAGATGCGGCGTAAAAAGATCTAATTATAAAATAACTCAACCGATTAAAAAGTGCCTTCTTGGGTATCATGCGACTGATAAGGTATCTTCATCATACGCTGCACATCACGTAACGCCGTACGCAGACCTTCCAGTATGGTGGGATGGTAAAAAGGCGTATCGAGCATGTGTTTGATACTCAGATCGTTTGTAATCGCCACCGCCAATACATGACCGATATACTCAGCATCGGGCGCAACCATACTTGCCCCCAAGATTCTATCTGTTTTTTTGCAGCCATAAATGTGCAGTAAGCCGCAGTTGACGCCCATCACGCGGCTACGTCCCTGATTATCAAAGCTGACTTTTCCAATCACATATTCAAGCTCCGGATCCGCTTGTATTTCCGGTAGCGACATGCCGACGTTGACGATTTGCGGCGAGCAAAACACGATAGAAAAGGGCGTAGCAGTTGGGCGGATATAAGCATCTGTTTTATTTTCACAGACCATACTGCCCGCACTAAAGCCTTCATCACTGGCGACGTGTAATAAAGGCAGATTGGCATTGGCATCACCGACGATATAGACTTCTAAATCGCCAATTTTACCGGTTTTTTTATCAAGCTGCTTGGGACGATTTTTGTCATCAAGCTTAACGCCCAAGTTTTCAACGCCTAGAGTATCGATGTTATTGCGCCGGCCCGTAGCGACCAGTACATACTCGCCTTGCCACTGCCGTGCCTCACCAGCGCTGTCTTCATAATTGATAAATGCACTTAGACCTTCTAAGCCTTCGTCGTCTGCTGCTGTTTGCGTCCCAATATCGTTAATCTTGCTGCCCAAATGCATGGTTAGCTCACGGTTTAAGCAAGCGATGGCTTTATTACTAATGTCATCGTCTTTTAAACCAGCTACCCGTTTGTCGCGATTAAAGAGCGTCACATCGACGCCCAAACGTGTAAAGGC
Source organism: Psychrobacter sp. UBA5136 (assembly GCF_002414005.1). GTDB lineage: Bacteria > Pseudomonadota > Gammaproteobacteria > Pseudomonadales > Moraxellaceae > Psychrobacter. The sequence continues at coordinate 108,805 of NZ_DHYG01000032.1, read as the reverse complement.
TTGCGCAAGCTCTAAGCCGATGGCCCCCGCGCCGACCACGGCCAGTGACTTTGGTAAATCAGGCAGCTCAAAGACGGTATCGGAGGTCAGCATTGTCATGCCAAGCTTATCAGCCCAGCTATCTGGGATAAAAGGCGCGCTACCCGTTGCTACAATAATCTTGTCCGCTTCGATCAATTCATCATTGACCTCAATCAGACCTTGTTTATTGATATAAGCACGGCCCGCTATTTTTGTCTCGGCAGGCCAGCTTTCTACTTGCTCTTTAACATGGTTTGCAAAATGACTGCGTTCGGCGCGAACCCGCTCCATCACTTGTTTGCCATCTATTTGGGCGCTGGCATGGATACCAAATTCGCCAGAATGGTTGGCGTCATGAGCGCGGTCGGCGGCAGCAATCAGCAGTTTGCTTGGCATACAACCGACGGCAATACAGGTCGTTGACCAATATCCGTCATTAATAATCAAGACGTCGTCTTTTAATTTTCTGGCTTGACGAAAGGCGTTTTGACCGGCAGTACCGGCGCCAATGACCGCTACAGATACCTTGCGCGTCACTTTTTTTTGAGTGTTATTAGCGGCGGCGCTCTCAGGCTGTTTATTCATATTATTCTCAAGTAAGGAGGGTTGCATCTTAGATGATAAAGTGAAACAAAGAAAAGTCAAAAACCGTTGAAGATATTAGCCCGCAAGCGTGGTCAGTAAGCGTTCTGTATAACCTTTTGCTTGTAAGTTGCGCTGCGCATGAGTTAGCACGCCATTTTTATCAAAGACAAAGGCTGAACGTACAAGTCCTAAGGTGATTTTGCCGTACATGTTCTTTTCTTTAATCACATCAAAGTATTGGCACAGTTTCTCATCACTATCACTGATAAGCGGGATATGAAGATTGTATTTAGCGATAAATTTTTCGTGAGACTCAATGCTATCACGCGAGACACCAACGATATCGTAGCCCAATTCATCAAATTCATTGATATGAGCGGTAAACTCTGTCGCTTGGGTGGTGCAGCCTGGGGTACTGTCTTTTGGATAAAAGTATAAAATAAGTCCTTTATCGGTGTGCGCAACCAGATCCTTTAGACTGATGTCGTCGTGAATAAAGTTGCCATTTAGCTCGCGTACCATAGTGACTGGAAAATCGGGCAGGGTGATGTTCTCTGTGGTCGGCTTTGCCATGATAAATTCCTTATTAGTTTCGGTTATGCGTATATTGTGATAAGTGGTCTTATTATAGGCAGATTAGCAGAAATAAATACTCAGTTTTACACTTCACTTATTCTTTCGCAACAAAAAAGACTGGCAATGACCAGTCTTTTGTATTTTGTAGAGTATAGGAATTAAGCAGGTTTTTGTGGCTGCTTTAGGTCTAAGCCAACCGTGCATTGCTGCAAATCTTTTTGCATCTTTTTCACATAAGGCAGGCCCGACGGGTCTTTTTTGTCTTGCGCGTAGCTTTCAATTTCCCACATCTGACCGATGGTCATATTACTACGGACACCGATGGTGCATTTGCAAAGCTTGGTGGCATCGCTTTTATTAGCGACTTTATATTTGACCGCGCCGTTGACACAGGTGTTGATATTGTTTTGTTTGATATCGGTCGCGTTTGCTTGTGGCACGGCAAACAGCGCCGCTAAAGCTAGGGGTAATACAGGCAACAACTTCATAAATGTCCTCTACAGGTCGCGTCAATTTTTCAAAGTGTATAATTAAAGAAAAATCTTGGGTAGTGTTATTTTGTCACTGGTTTTGGCACAGATAGGGGTAAATATATGAGTATTTCTCTATCTATATAACTCACTATATTTACCAAATAATCAGTACTTATAGGTTGTGACTGCCATAATCGCCCATACCATAACAAGTAAATTGCTTAAAATACAACGCTAGTGTGCTGTGTTAATGCAAGCAAATGTTGCGCGAATGTTTAATTGCTTTGTCAAGTAAGACCATTAAGCTAGGATTTTTGGGCAGTTATCATTAAATTTTCAAAGCTTTTAATACTACTGCTAAGGCTGATAACGCGTCGGATCAGCAGCGCCAGCTTGGGCAAATCCTTGGCGCCGTAATGCACAGCTGTCGCAGACACCGCAGGCAAGACCCTCTGCATCGGCGCGGTAGCAAGAAATCGTCTGTCCATAATCAACCCCTAACGACAAACCAAGCTCAATGGTTTTTGCTTTAGATAACTGCTGCAGCGGGGTTTGAATCGATAAACGATGCCCGGTAACGCCAGCTTTGGTCGCAAGGTTTGCCATGTGTTCAAAGGCGGCGATATACTCTGGGCGGCAATCAGGGTAGCCTGAGTAATCAACCGAGCTGACGCCAATGACAATATGATTGGCATCGGTCACTTCTGCAACGGCTAAGGCATAAGACAAAAATATTGTATTACGGGCGGGTACATAAGTGTTTGGTATAGCATCGTTATCGATCTCAGCGCAATTTTCACTGGGGAATTTAGCGGTGTCACCATCAGGGACTGTCATGCTGTGATCGGTCAGCGACGAGCCGCCAAGTTGAGCAATATCGATATCAATAATGCGGTGGTTGACCTTTGCCACCTCCGCAATGGCTTTGGCCGCGATAAGCTCGCTATTGTGACGTTGACCGTAGTTAAAACTGACCGCCGTCACAGACGCATAGCGTGCCTTTGCCCAGTACAAACAAGTCACGGAATCAAGCCCGCCTGACAGTAGCACCACCGCATTTTGGCTTTTATGCAGCGCGTTTAAGTCCGTGTCGTTTTGTTGCTTAGAATTTTCTTGCTTAGGATTTTCTTGTTTAGAAGAGGAAGTCTGCGCAGTCACTTGAGTCATAGTAGTATCTATTCTTAGTTGAAGAAGCTATTGATTTACACAAAAATGGGTTTGCGAAAAAGGTCCATTTTAGCAAAGATAGTGTCATTACAGAAACTTGCAGACGTTATTAAAGTGGAATTAAAAGGGAGGCTAAAAAAGCATTAAAGTCGCACTAATTTTATGCGACTTTTCAATCTGTTAGCAAAATTTGTTATAATCGCTGCTTAAAAGCTTGCGAGCTATTAAAGCCTGCGAGCACATAAAGCCTGCGTGCTAAAAAATATTGCCAACTGCCTTACCGCAAAACCAACCTTGTAAAGATATTGAGTACCTTATGACCGTAGCGACCTTGTTTACGCCTAAAATCACCCCTCAATTTGATGCTGCTACCGATACTATCTCTTCAGAGATTGATTCTGCTGCTACCGGCTGGGATAGCGAGGCATTAGATGCTGATGTCGCCGTCGAAGCGACAAGTGACGACAATATTAATGTCAATGCAGCTGAGCAAGCGTCATCTCATCAAATTCTACCAACCGAAACGGCAGAATTTCGCAAACTACAAAAAAAGCTGCGTCGTCAAGTATCATGGGCGATTCGCGATTTTAATATGATTGAAGATGGCGACGTTGTCATGGTTTGCGTCTCAGGCGGCAAAGACAGCTATACGCTATTGGACATTTTATTGCTACTCAAGCGCATTGCCCCGATTAGCTTTGACATTGTCGCGGTGAACCTTGACCAAAAGCAGCCGGGTTATCCAGAAGAGGTGTTGCCGGCTTATCTGAACGAGCAGGGGATCGCCCATTACATTTTAGAAAAAGACACTTATAGCATTGTCAAAAGCGTGGTGCCAGAAGGTAAAACTTATTGTTCGGCATGCTCACGTCTGCGCCGCGGTTCGCTGTATGGTTTTGCCAAACAAATCGGCGCCACCAAAATTGCGCTTGGTCATCACCGCGATGATATGCTCGCCACTTTCTTTTTAAACTTGTTCCACGGCGGCGCGCTAAAATCGATGCCGCCAAAACTGCTGAGCGATGATAAGCAAAACCTGCTTATTCGTCCGCTTGCCTACGTGGAAGAAAAAGATATTATCGAATACGCGCGCTTAAAAGAATTTCCGATTATTCCTTGTAATCTATGCGGCAGCCAAACCAATCTACAACGGGCTGTTATCAATGACATGCTGCGCGAATGGGACGGTGCTCATCCGCAGCGTCTAGCCTCTATCTTTAAAGCGCTGCAAAACGTGGCGCCGTCACAATTAGCAGATCGTGAGTTATTTGATTTTGAGACATTAAGCCTCGAGCGTGATGACAATGAGCGCTTATTTGAAGGCGATAATATCCAAGCAGGGCAGGCTGCTAGTCTGGCTGAGATTGGCTTACCAGTAGCGCCAAAAACCCAAGACTTTAATCCAAAATTTGCCAGCAGTCAGCAGCAAGCAAAAGCTGCGGATGACACAGTAAAAAATAGCCGCCCAATGCAAAAAATTCCCACGATTAATCCTGTGATTTAAGCCTACCTATTATTCAATTGGTTTTATAAAGTTTTTGTTTTATAAAGCGTACGCCATAAAAAACCAGCACATTATTAACTAATGGCTGGTTTTTGTGTTTATTCAGCGTTAAAGATTAACTTTTAGCAAATACGGTTAGCGGATTAAAACTCACTTCTGCACGCGGCAATTTTGCCACATCTTTTATACGCCAATCATTTTTACCATCATTGCTGACTTGTAAGTAATACTTGGCTTTGACCGGGTCGATATCTACTTGGGCGCTATATTTATTGCCTTCTTGATGTTTTAGCACCACATCGCGATCTTTTTTAATGTCGGTGGCGTGCGAGATAGACAAATCTAACGTATCAGGATAAGTAACTGGCTCTCCGTTTAGTAACTTACCAGACTGCAAGCTTTGCTCAGGATAGTTCAGATAAAACACGATAGTGCCATTATCCGTAAACTGCATCTTGCCGTGTAAATCTAAATCATAAGCAAGCTTGTCGCGTGAGACGTCCTGATAGAGGGTCTTGCCATCCATGTACCAGTCATCGCGTACCACACTGTCGCGGATTTGATATGAGTAATAAACAAACCAAAGACAAGCAATAACAACTAACGCTGGCATGCCAATGACAAAGATAACCACCATATAATTCTTATACCACGGCAGGCTATCTTGATGCTTAAAGCTGTCTTGATGCTTAACGTTTGGGGCTGAACTAGACATAATATACCTATTAATCAGATATTCGTTTATAAAGCGCTGTTTATCAGCTCGCTATAAACGCTATCAAAGAATAAACTGACAAAGGATAAACTGACGGCTTAATGAGGCCAGTTTAATGACAAAAGATTCATCCGCCAGTCTTTGATTATGAATCGTTGACCAACGGATGAGCAGCTAAAACTTGCTAACGTTCAATAACTTATTGCCCTTGCGTGGTAAAAATATTTTGCTTACTGACATTATATTTACCATCTTCGCTGGTCACCGTTAAAGTCACCGGCGTTTGACCAAACTCAATCACATCAGGGTCGCCATAAATACTAACGGGCATATCAAAGCTTTCGCCTGCTTCTAGTGGCACATCGTTAAAACGTACCCCTAAGCTTAAACCATCTTGCGGCTCAAGGCTCACTTTATAAGTATGAGCATCTTGGGTTTTATTGGTTAATTTGACGATATAGCTGTTTTCAATCATACCTTGCTGATTTAATGACGACAACTGATTGCGGTCACGGCGAATATCAATCTCTAGCGGTACGCGGCCAGTCAATGCATACACCACACCGCCACAAAGTATGGTCAATAAAGCTAGATAGGCAAAAAAGCGTGGGCGGAAGACTCGGCTCTGCTCTTTTTCTACCAATTGACGCTCGGTCGTATAACGAATCAGTCCGCGTGGGTAGCCAACTTTATCCATCACCTCATTACAGGCATCGACACAGGCAGCACACTGAATACAAGCAACTTGCAAACCATCACGAATATCGATACCTGTTGGGCACACTTGCACGCACATCGTACATTCAATACAATCGCCCAAGTGTTCTGGATGAGTACCTTTTTTACGGGCGCCGCGCGGCTCACCGCGTTCATAATCGTAGGAGACAATCAACGTATCTTTATCAAACATCACACTTTGGAAACGGCCGTACGGACAGATTTGGATACACATCTGCTCACGCATGTAGCCTGCATTCACATAAGTTGAAAAAGCAAAGATAAATACCGATACCCATATCCAAGTTGGCCAATCAGGGAAGGGAATAAATCCTATCATCTGCCAACTGTGATATAACGCGTCTGTACCTGACACATAACTGACGAAAGTTGTCGCCGTAATCATCGAAAATACGAACCAAATAAAGTACACCACAGAACGCTTAAAGGCTTTTTTAGCACTCATGGGTTCTTTGTCAAATTTGATACGCTTATTACGATCGCCAATCACTAATTTTTCCACATACTGAAACATATGCGTCCAAATGGTTTGTGGACAAGCATAACCGCACCAGACCCGCCCGGCATACACCGTCACCATAAATAGGGTAAAGGCGGCAATCAGAGCAAAGGCGGCAATAAAGTAAAAGTCTTGCGTCAAAAAGGTCATGCCAAAAATATAATAATGCTGCGACGGCACATCAAACCAGATAGCTTGCCTACCGTTATAGCGTAACCACGGTAAAATCAGAAATAACGCCAACAATGCATACATGCTAATCACTCGGATGTTTTGATAAAATCCAGTGATAAATCTAGGATGAACGCGTTTTTTATTGGCATTAAGATCGACCTCAACGACAGGGATTTTATTGGGTGGTTGTGCTGACATAAACGTGCCTCTTTAAAAAAAGAATCAGTCTGCTGGCATGGGTAACAAAGAGCGGTAAAGCAAAAATTTTTGGCGTTGCGATGTTATCAATGTCAGTAAGTAGCGAGATATAACAGCAGTCGAAGAATGCTGACTCGGCTACCAAATGAGCGATTGTAAATAAATGATTAAAACGTGCTTAAATGGATGATTCAATAGTGTTTCTGGTGGATTGCTATTCTAGCATTCTCCCTACTATAAATGGGGTAGAAGTTCAAAAAAACAATCATTAATTGATAATAAAAAAGGACAATAACACCTTGTATTAGCTCACTTTTTGGCGTCTATCTTTTTGATTAGCCTATTAATTAAACTAACAAAGCTTTTAGTTATAATAATCAACTTATAAAAAAAGGAGAGCTGATATCTCAGGCCTCCTTTTTTTAACTCATCATACTATTTAATTCACCATACTACTTAACTTACCACACGATCAACTTTCTTTAACGGCGGCAGGCTTAGCAGCTTTTGGCGCAGTGGTACTTGCCGGAACTTTACCTTTGGCTTGGTCCGTTTCAGCGCCGCGATCTGACAGTGAGTAAACATAAGCGGCAAGTAGCATAATGCGCTCATTACCCAGTTTGGTCTGCCACTCAGGCATCACACCTGCACGGCCATAACGGATGGTTTCGCGAATAGTTTCACGGTCACCGCCATATAACCAAATGTTATCTGTCAGGTTTGGCGCGCCCGTAGAGATCATGCCTTTAGCGTCTTCGCCATGACAAAGTACACAGTTGGTAGGCTCATGGAAGATGGCTTTACCTTGCGCTACTTTGGCTTGATCAAGCTCATAACCTGGCTGGTTACCAGAGATTGACAAGACATATTCCGCAGCTGCACGCACACCATCTTCTCCAAGTTGGTCACGCCATGCGGCCATACCACCAACACGGCCATTATGAATGGTCGTCAAGATGTGTGACGCCTCTCCACCATATAACCAATCATTATCGGTCAGATTTGGGAAGCCTTGTGCACCTTTAGCGTTAGAGCCGTGACAGACCGAACAGTTCTGTAAAAACAGGCGACTACCGACTTTTAGCGCATTGGGGTTTTCAGCAAGCTTTTCTACATAAGGCGCAAGCTCAGCAACTTTCTCATCAATTTGAGATTGCAAGTCTGCTGGCGGTGTCTCGCTGCGACGCATGGTTGCTTGCATCTCAGAGAGCTCGGCGAGAGTTTTTGTGGCACCGCTCGCACCAGCTTTAGCCAAAATGTTTTTCTCGAAGTTATCGGTAAATACTTTATTGTTACTTTCGAGATCACTTGCTAACTCGTTATGTGAAGTCCATGGCACCGTTTCGCCATCCACTTCTACGGTTGTGATACCTTCCCATTTTGATGGAAAGATAGCAGGGAAAAATATCCAGTAAGCAATAGCCCAAATAATTGAGCCAAAAAATATCACTAACCACCATTTAGGCAGTGGCTTATCGTATTCTTGAATACCGTCATAAGTATGGCCAGTAGTACCGTCTTCTTCTACTTCTGGCTTGTATTTCAATACCATTAGTAAGACACCGAGGATACCCGCCCAGCACATGATACTTAATACAGTTATCCAAGAACTCCAAAAAAATGTCATCGTTCATCCTTATTGCGCTGCTCTTCAGACAAAGATTCTTTATCTTTGTCATCAAGCGCAAGTTGTGCATCTTCTTCGAAGCGTTTTTTGTTTTTTGGCGAATACGCCCACCATGCAACGCCTACGAAGGCAATAAAGGCAGAAACGGTCGCAATAGTTTGTAATTCACCAATACCCATTAGCGCTGTCCTTCCATCGCGGTACCCAATTGCTGTAAATAGGCAACCAAAGCATCAAGCTCGGTGGCGCCAAGTACCACGTCTGGCGCTCCCTCGATATCTTCATCAGTGTAAGGTACACCAAATTGATCACGGAATAGACGCATTTTGGTTTGCACATTGGTACCATTGACTTCATTGGTTGCAAGCCATGGGAAACCAGGCATTACAGACTCAGGTACTAATGAACGTGGATCGATAAGATGTTGTTTTTGCCAATCTACAGAATAGCGTCCACCAACACGTGCCAAATCAGGTCCAGTACGTTTTGATCCCCATAAGAAGGGATGATCCCACGTAGATTCAGCGGCACGCGAGTAGGGTCCATAGCGCTCAACTTCTGCACGTAATGGACGCACCATTTGGGTATGGCAAACGTGACAACCTTCACGAATATAGATATCACGACCTTCAAATTCGAGAGCGGTCCACGGCTCCATAGAGGGAAGGGGAGCGTTTACCCCGCCTTCTTCAGGTCCATTATAATCATATATCAGCGGTACGATTTCAACGAGCGTTGCAAAGCTAATAGCAATGACGATACCGATGACCAATAAGCCTGTATTTTTTTCAATAATTTCATGCGGTGTACCAGCCATGATCGCTCCTTATACGTTAGCTGCCGAAGGTTTATCAACACTAGGTTCATGATCCGTCGGGTCAGCAATATCGACAGGTTTACCTTCTGGCATTTTAAGCGTTTTATAAACGTTATATGCCATAACAACCATCCCCGATACATACAATAGACCACCAAAAGCACGACCCATATATGGGAAATGTGAGAACTCAACGGTATCAACGAAGCTATATACCAACGTACCGTCTGGATTGGTTGCGAGCCACATCATACCTTGACCAATTCCCGAAATCCACATAGAGACGATATAGAAAACAGTACCCGCTGTTGCCAACCAAAAATGCGTAGTGATAAGGCTGATAGAGTACATTTTAGGTTTGTTATAAATACGAGGTAACAGGACATATAGCGAGCCGATAGTAATCATACCAACCCAACCAAGTGCGCCTGAGTGGACGTGACCGACTGTCCAATCCGTGTTATGCGATAGCGCATTGACGGTTTTGATAGACATCATCGGGCCTTCGAACGTTGACATTGCATAGAACGATAACGCCACAATCATAAAGCGAATGATTGGATCGGTTCGTAATTTGTCCCAACTTCCTGATAGCGTTAACACACCGTTAATCATACCACCCCAAGATGGGGCAAATAAGATGATAGAGAACACCATGGCTAACGACTGTGTCCAATCTGGAATCGCTGAGTAATGTAAATGGTGACCACCTGCCCACATATAAGAAGCAATCAATGCCCAAAAGTGAACGATAGACAAACGGTAAGAATAAATAGGACGACCAATCTGTACCGGAACGAAGTAATACATCATCCCAAGGAAAGCCGCTGTTAGATAAAAACCTACCGCGTTATGACCATACCACCACTGCACCATTGCATCGGTTGCACCGCCAAATAATGAGTAAGATTTAAACGCACTAACAGGGATGGCCATACTATTGATGATATGTAGTAATGCAATCGTAATAATAAACGCGCCAAAGAACCAGTTAGCCACATAAATATGCGAGGTTCTACGTTTAATCAAGGTACCAAAGAAGACGATGGCATAAGATATCCAAACCAACGCAATCAAGATATCGATTGGCCACTCAAGCTCAGCGTATTCCTTAGTCGAGGTCAGACCTAAAGGAAGAGTAATAATCGCTGAAACGATAACCGCTTGCCAACCCCAAAAGGTAAACCAAGCTAAATAAGGGGCGAATAGTCTCGTCTTACAGGTACGCTGCACCACATAATAAGAGGTTGCGAACAGGGCAGAGCCACCGAATGCAAAAATAACCGCGTTGGTGTGAAGCGGTCTTAAACGACTAAACGTCAACCATGGAATGTCAAAGTTTAGTGCTGGCCATACTAACTGAGAAGCAATGAATACACCAATACTCATGCCGACGATGCCCCATATCACGGCCATTATCGTAAAGAATCTTACGACAGTGATTTCGTACTCACGGTCAACTGGGGCGACTGCTGTGTTTTGTAAACTCATTGGATGATTCCTTTACAGCCTGAATTATCAACAGAATTAACTAATTCTGCGCAGCTTCTATATTATAAAGTTATAAAAAATTATAAGCAGAAAATGGCTGCGCTACATGCTGTTTTTTGACTGCGCTTATCATTGATAACTTATCAATTATCAAGATTACTTTATTAACTATCAAGCTAGGGCTATGCTAATTAACAGCTGTCGCTGATAAGTAGAGGACGGCGATACAAACGCACTGCGCTCACAGCTAGTCGATAGTAGGATTGTTAATAAAGGGTCAGATTTGATAAGACAAAGTGCCTTCTTTGAGCATCAAACATCTATTGAGGCTGAGTATGTATCTTAATTATTACTAAAAGCAGTATGAACGAAGATAGATACTGATATTCAACTGGCGACAAAAAGCTTATGCACCATAAATGTATGCTAGCGGCGGCTGACAAAAAACATCTTTACGTAATGTTTAGTTAAAACTCCCGACTCTGTTTAAGGGTATTGTAACGCAAACCTAATCAAATATCATCAGAACTATGCGCCAAAATACAAACTCTTTGGTAAAAATAGTTGCAAACAATGTAATATTGTCGCTTTATACATCTATTTTATACCCAATTTCCCTACTATTCTAGGGGTGAAAAAAGATACTGCGCTTCTGCTCGAAATACAATCATACGCAGGTTTTGTAACAATAACGCCTTTCGCGCCATAAATAGGTTTTACTTATTAACGACTGGCGCCTTATAATGGCGCTCTGTAGTATTGCTAACAAGGTGCTTGGATACTGATGTTAACAAATATTTTAACCACTTAAATAGCGGTCAGCTCAGGCGTTAATAGCCCGAGCTGACCATCATAAATAATAGGTATAAAGGATAATAATATGGCAGTTTTTTTGACAGAGGCGTGGTTTGAGCAAGTTGAGCAAATGGGTCAAGAAGCTGGTGAATTAAATTTACCACCTGCTTTGGCCAATATGGTCGTGAACCTAAAAGTAACCGACACTGAGCAAAACATCGAAGCCAATTTCGCTGATGGTTTATTGCATCGCGGCTTAAATGATACGGCGACGACGACCTTGCTATTGGATCGCGGTATTTTGCAATCCATCATTACCAATTTTGATACCAATGAAATCATGGGCGCTTTTATGGCGGGCAAAATCCGTGTCGAAGGCGACATGTCACAATTGATGGCGGTACAAACGGCGCGTCCAAGTGCGGAGCAAAAAGAGCTTTATAACCGTATTAAATCCATGACGACGATGGCTTAATTGTCTGCTTTCTAGCTTTTATAATGTGTATCGTTTCGTCCAAAAAGCCCTTAATACTTATTAAGGGCTTTTTATTTGCTAGGGGCTTTTTATTTGAAAAACAAATAGGGCGTTAAATAAACGTCTTTAAGCAGTTTTTTATTACAAACAATGCTTAGCTGGCTTTTGACTGCTGAGTGCTCGCCGGTGTTTGATTTTCTTTATAAATGGCTGCTTGTAGCCAGATGTTCGCCTGCACGTAATCATGCACTTGTATGGCCGCAGTGGCATCGGTTTTAAGCGCGCCAATACGAATGACAAACGGATCGGCATCTTGCTCACGCAAGACCACCACATCAAATAAAATAATGGTTTTACCGTTAAATAGTGTTTCTTGTTTACCAAGCACTTGACCTTGGCACCACGCTTCGTCTTCTTGTCCTATGGTATCACCGAACAGATAAGCACACATATGACCGAGATTGATCTCGACGGGCGCCATTTGCTCTTTAGTTTCTGGTTGCCACGCTTTGATTTGCTCTTGTAAGTCATCGGGCATTTTTCCATCGTTGGCGGCGACGATGTCGTTAAAGGCGCGATGGTAGCGAATGGCTTCTTGGTCTTCGACCATAATCACTTCGTCTTGTTTGCTAAGCTTAATTTCATGCGCCCAAGCACTAAAGTTCACATAATAAGCCATATTTTGCTGATATAAATGACGGTTGGCAGTATAAAGCTGGTCAAAAGCATAAATGATGCTGCCATCTGCGGTGCGTAAGCGTAATACCGCATCATGGGTACTGTCATTGACAATCATACGCTCGATTTTGCAGGTCAGCCCATACGGACTATCAACGCAAGGGTAGGCGTTAATAAAGCGCTCAGGCTTCCCGTCTTTCATTGCTAGCACCTGATTGATATGACAAGGCTGGTCTTCAGAGAGCAATAAGCAGCTGTCTTTGGCACTGACATTGCTATTTAGGCCTTTAGGCATGGCAGCCTGCTCGATCATCTTTTGCAGCCATTCTGGCACGTCATGACTCATATCATCGGTCAGAATGCGCCAATGATCGGCGTGACCAGCAGACTGCTCGTCAGTTAAGGTGATTTTGGTAGGCGATTGGATGTTTTTATATTGATAATTTATGGTCATGAAGATACTCAAACTTAAGTCAGCCATGCGGTTTGGGTCTAAAACTGTGATTGCTGAACCATTATCCTATCGTTGATTGGATTGGTTTATGATAACCAGCAATGTCGTCAGTAAAGAGGCAACAAACAACAATGAGGGGTTAATGACAATTGTCCTTAGCATACAATATATAGGTATAGACGCAACCAATAGCAAGTCCTGCCCGAAAAATAATCATAAAACTTAGGTTTTTGTGAGAAAATACCCGCAGTTTTTGCGAATGACTGGCACAAATAAGTCAAATTGTGTCAAACTAGCTCCCTTTTGACAGCGATATTTGGCTGCTCATAACCTGTTTTTGTGTTCGATTGATATGTTTCTGCGGCAAAGCCTCTCATAAAGGCGATACTATGCAGCATTTGCCGTGGCTGATTTTTTAACATAAATAAAGTCGCACGTAGATAAGATAAAGAGTTTGAATATGTTTCGTCCTTTAGCGTTATTTATCGGCTTACGGTACACCCGAGCAGAACGTAGTAATGGTTTTATCTCCTTTATATCCTTGATTTCTATGATTGGTCTCACGCTTGGCGTCGCGGTCTTGATTACGGTGCTATCGGTCATGAATGGCTTTGATCGTGAGCTAAAGACTCGTATTTTGGGGATGGTGCCGCAAGCGACGGTTATTTCAACCGAGATTATCGGCGACTGGAAGGAGGTGGCAGATAAGATTAAAGAAGATCCGGAAGTCGCCGCCGTCGCGCCCTTTATTCAGCTGCAAGGTATGCTGACCTCTAATGGTCAAGTGGCGGGAATCATGGTCACCGGCGTCGATCCAGAGTACGAAAAGAACGTCTCTATCATCAACGAGCACATGGTAGAGGGCAGTATTGATACGCTGCAAAATGGTGAATTCAGTATTGTGCTTGGCGAGGAGATGGTGCAATCATTAGGATTACGTTTAGGCGATAAAGTGACATTGGTGCTGCCAGAAGCGTCGCCATCACCAGCAGGCGTGATACCGCGCTTTAAGCGTTTTACCTTGACGGGTATTTTTACTATCAGTCCAGAAGTGGACAGTTTGATGGCTTTTATTCCGATGGGCGATGCGGCAAAACTCCTGCGTCTGCCAGAGGGTGCGCAAGGTATTCGTATGAAGCTTGGTAATATTTTTAACGCACCAATGGCTGCCCAAAAAGCCGCTGCCATTGCGCCTGAAAAACTCTATCCTAGCGATTGGACGCAAACGCACGGCAATCTGTTTGGCGCCATTCAAATGGAAAAAGCCATGGTCGGCTTGCTGCTATTTTTAATTATCCTTGTTGCGGCCTTTAACATCGTGTCAAGTTTGGTGATGTTGGTCACTGATAAAAAAGCGGACATCGCTATTTTAAAAACCTTTGGCGCCTCGCCGCGTCTGATTACCCATGTGTTTATGGTACAAGGCGTGGTTATTGGCTTTATCGGTACGATTGCTGGCACGATACTTGGGGTTATCTTTGCCCTGACCGTCAGTGATATTTTGGGCTTTATCAATCAAACCTTTGGTTTAAATTTATTTGATGCTTACTTTGTCAATTATCTGCCATCGCAGCTGCGCTTAACCGATGTGCTGCTGATTACCAGCGCGTCATTTATACTGAGCTTTTTGGCGACCATTTACCCAGCCCGCCGAGCGGCTAAAATTCAGCCCGCACAAACGCTGCGTTACGAGTAATCTACAGGCGCCAACGCCGTTATAAATAAAATAAAGGAAGCATCATGTCTGCGATTTTACAAGCGACCAATATTAATAAGATTTACGATGAAGGGGCGGTGAGCACGCAAGTATTGACCGGTTTAGATTTGACCGTCCATGCTGGCGAGCGTATCGCGATTGTCGGCACCAGTGGTTCAGGGAAAAGTACCTTGCTACATTTGCTGGGCGGCCTAGATACCCCAAGCAGCGGTGAGGTTTGGCTGCACGGTCAATTATTAAACAGCATGAATGAGACTGAGCGCGGGGCAATGCGTAATAAACACTTGGGATTTATTTATCAGTTTCATCATCTCTTAGCAGAATTTACCGCTATTGAAAACGTTGCCATGCCGCTACTGATGCGTCCAAAAGTATCGACTACCGAAGCAAGGCAACAAGCGATAGATATTTTAACCAGTGTTGGTTTAGAGCATCGATTGGCGCACAGACCGGGCGAGCTATCAGGCGGTGAGCGTCAACGAGTGGCCATTGCTCGCGCGCTTGTGACCAAACCCTCGCTTATCTTGGCCGATGAGCCAACTGGCAACTTGGATTATGACAATGCGCAAAGTGTGTTTGGGCTGTTGTCAGAGCTACAAAGCACCATGCAAACGGCGCTGTTGATGGTGACGCATGACCGTAGTTTGGCGGCGCTTGCGGATCGTCAGCTGCTACTACGCAATGGACACTGGGAAGATTACTAAAGACGTCATTTTTCATACCTTTTTTAATAAATAGCAGGGTTGCCGTTACTAACTAGTAGCATGATACGGTTAAACTTTTTATAAAAGTCATAAAAAATAGGCTGCGTATGGCGGCTTTATGTAATAAACAGGACAGTCTGAAAAATAAGGCAATCTAAAAAACAAAACAATAGATAAGGATTGATGACGTGAATAGAAATGATGACCCAATTGAAGCGTTTGGCAGTGCGGAAGAAGGCGACGAGCCATTAAAACCGTATATGGATCCAACGTTGTTTGACACCTTTGATGAACAGGCGCAAAAAGACTTACTCACGCCAGTTTTTGACGCGATCACCTTGGCAGGTGCAGATTATAATTTAAAGGCGCAAGACAGTGCGACGGGCAAACGCTACACGCTGTTAAAAGATGACAAAGTGCTCGATGTCTTTGTCTTGGATACCAATCTGGCGGATAATATTCAAAATGCTATCGCAGCCCACAAAGAGCGTGAAGGCGAATTATAGCACCTGACAAAAACCTAGCCGCTTCTTTGCCTTCATTGTACCCAATTTTGACGCGTGCCAATTAATGCTTAGGCGGCTTATCAGAAAAGTCCTGCTGACGTTTTTGCCAACTGGTGACAGTTTTGTAGCGCCAGATGGCTTTAAATGCTAAGCCGCAGACAATACTGCTAATAACCGCTAAAATCGTTAACCCCAAACAAAAAGCTGCGATAGATACGCTACCTTTATAAGTAATAAAGGGGTTGGCACCATCAGAGATGATCCATAAGCTAAAGTCAGAAATCATCCGCCCGATAACCCGCAAGCTAATCATAGGAACATCAAGGATTTTGGCACCAATATAGTAGCCAGCGTAGAATACTGGTAGCGTCGTAAGCGGATTGGTAATCCAAGTCAACCCAAGCGCCATAGGGACATTAGCACGAAAGATCAGCGCACCGATTAGCGCCAGTAACATCTGTCCCGGCAGCGGGAAAAATGCGCTGAGCACACCGATATAAACCGCTTTATTTAAACTATGGCGATTAAAATGCCATAAACGTGGGTCGGCAAGTTGCGGCGCAAATAGTTTTAATGAGCGACTTTCTAAGATTTTTTCAGGGGTAGGAAGTAGGTCTTTTAGACGTTTGTTTGGCACAGAATCGCCTTTGCTTATTATCTACAGCCCGCTCAATCATATTGATGGGCTGGTATGCAGTGATATTATGAATAAAAAATACAGGTAAGAATGTTATCAGAAAAACGGCTAGGTAATGTTGAATAATCACCAGCGTAATATTTCTGTTCAGTATAGGGTAATAGCCGCATAAATGCTATTGCTTGACGGCTCGGTCTAAAGTTAAGGCGAGCGTTAGTCGTCATTTATCATATAAACTATATTTAGCATACAGACTATCAAGCGAGGAGCGCTGGTGTACTGGTTAATTGGTAGTTTGATAATCATCGTCATGATGGGCGTTTTGGCCGTTGCCGATAGTATGCCAATGCCAGTCAGTACGTTATTTTTAGAAGCCAATACGGCTTTTACATTGCCGCTATTATTAACGGTTTTAACCATTATTCTTCTATTAGTCAATCAGCGTTATACTCCATTTGCCCATCCATTTAACGGCAAAAAACCTTTTTCTCAAAGTCCTTCTGTTCAAAAATTCGCTAAAATCCCCTCTTATACAGTTACGTTACTTTTTAAATTTACTCATTATTTATTGGTGCTACTGTTAGCACTAGCGCTGATTACGGGCAGTGGGCTGCTCGCTTTAATAAGTCAGCAGCAGGCAGAAAGTAGCAAAATAAAACAACCGCTGCGCGTGCAGGCATTGGTTAGCATTGAAGGTATCAGTGATAGTGTTTACGATGTCGCAAGCGAGAGTGGCTATCGGCAAGTAGCGACCATCAGTCAACTATCGCCGTTATTATCTGAGCTGAGTGCGCAAGATTTGGATAACCTCACGGTAGAGTATGCCGCAGACCATAGGAGAAACTTTAATAATAGCCTAAGCAATAACAAAAACAATCTAAATGAAGGCAATCTCGAAGACGCTAAAGATTTGGAAAACGCTAAAGATTTTGAAAACAAACAATACCGCGTACTGCTTAATGCCTATCCAAAAAAACCCTCTAAGCAATCGTTTGAAAAGCTGTCTAAAGGAAAATCTAAAAAGTCATCCAAGCAAGCACAAATTATCGACTTAAATCATTTGCAGCCCGGTGATCAATTATTTATGACCTTGACGCTGGCGCCGCTTGCTAGCTCTGAGCAAGCGCTGAATAATCCGACGGGGTTTGATAGTTATCGTTGGTTGCGAGGGCGACACATTGATGGGGTTGCCAATATCTTAGCGACTAGCACTTCAGCCGCTGCGCTTGATGACACAGGGATAGCATTTACGGCCGCTGACTCTTATCTGCAACGTTTGCGTACCGTGATAGACCAAGGACGTTGGCAGCTACGCCAGCACTTTTATCAAGGCTGGGCAGCACAAACCACCGCAGAGCAGCAGGCAAAAGCGGTCACCTTGAGCTTGCTAACAGGCGATCGCAGTTTGATCAACCGCGACAGCAAAGATTTATATCAGCTAGCCGGTATCTCTCATTTACTGGCTATCTCAGGGACGCACGTTTTATTTTTAGCGATTGTGCTGGCAGGGTTGGCGGTATTATTACTTAACCGTTTTTATCCCGCTTTATATCGTCATGTACCGCGCTGGCAAGTGCGCTGGTGGGTGATGATGAGCGCTGCTTTTATTTATGCGTTATTCACAGGCTTTGACGTGCCCGCTGCCCGTACCGCATGGATGTTATTAGCCATCGGTTTGATACGCTTGACATTACTGCCTATTGGTACTATGCGAATATTATTGGCGCTTGCGATATTGATGGCATGGCTTGACCCGTATGTATTGTGGCAAGCAGGTTACTGGCTATCTTTTATAGCCGTGGCATTATTATTAAAATATGAAGATAGCTCAGCGCAATCGAGTCAGACAAGATTAAGTCAAACACCGACTGCTAATCATAATACTGATATAAATAAACGTTTGCTTAAGCGGGCTTGGTTAGGGTTTAAACGCCTATTTAAACTACAGTTTTGGCTATTTATCGCTTTATTGCCCATTACGTTATTGCTGTTTGGCAAAGCGTCATTATTAGGACTAGTCGTCAATCTGTTTGCCATTGGCTTATTTGGCTGGGTGATTGTACCGCTGAATTTATTAGCAGGGCTCTGTTATCTTATCGTGCCTGCGCTGGCAGATGCGATTTGGACGCTAGTGATTGCTGTTGTTACTCATTTACACGAGCTGCTTACGTGGTTAACGGCTTTACCTGATTTATCTGACGTATGGCTCTATACACCAATCAATATGGCTATTTTACTGATGGTTTTAATAGCAATGTTGCCGTGGTTATTGCCGCGCGGGCTTATCAGTCGCTGGCTGGCATTACCGCCGCTCACGCTGCTGGTTATGACGGTATACGCCAATCAGCAGTCATTAACTACACTACCAGCTCTCTATATCTTACCGACTGGCGACCCATATGTGAGCGCGGCTTTGCTGCAAAACCCTGTGGTAAATAGTGAAAATGAGCATAAGAATAATGTTAAACACGCAGCCGTTAAAGGGGGAGATAAGAAAAATGTCAGCTGGCTGTTTTTAGCAGATCACAGACCTTATGGCATTCGAACCATGCCAAGCACGCTGACGGCAAACAAATTTTCTATGGCCCTAGAGCAGCAGCTGCGTAGCATGTCTATTCAGCGCTTAGAAGGCATCATAGTACAAAGTAGTAGCGCGGCATTGACGGCTTCATTAGCGCCGTTAAAGACTAACGACAATAAATCTTTGCAGTCCCATGTTTCTAAATCAAACACTGCTAAGCCAAACGATTCTGCATTGCTGCCAATGACAGTGGCGCAGCTAAGTCAACGTTTCCCAACCGCTCAATATTGGCAAGCAGGGCAAAGTGAGCGCTGGCCTGAGCTGCAGCGCGCTTATCAAACAACCAGTCAAGCTAAAAATCCTGCAACTATTAGCGCCCAACGCTGTGAGCAAGGTAAAATTTGGCAACTTGCAAATGGTGATTTAACCTTACAAGCCCTGACGGGTTGGAGTAAAATAAACGATGCCAGTGTCTGGGACTGTACAGTGGCTATTGATAGCCGTCTGCCCTTACAAGTCATGAATTATAATGCCACTGATCCACTCAAAGCATTGCCTGCCAAGGTACAAATGCTCGCATCAAGCCATCAAGCGTCAGTCCATAAAACACTAACCCATAAAGCACCAAACCATCAAGCCAAAAATGCTCAGTCACGCCTGATTTTAAATGCCGATACCCATCCGCGTGTTTGGCAAATGTGGTCACTGCTATGTCCAAGTGAACCAAATCATAAAAATGATGCGTTAAGCAGTTCATTAAACAATGCCTTAGGTAATGCCATTAATAGCGCCACATGGGTCGGACACAGCGCCTCGCAGATATCTAGTGACGTAATAAGTCAGCAACAAATCCATGGGATAATCACTTATGATAATAAGCTGCTAGAGGCCGCGTCGGAGATGAGCGAAGAGCCGTAAGTTTTATTTTGATGGCGCTACTCTTATAAAATAACATTACTCTTGAAGGGTAACGTCCTTATAATATAAGGCGATGTCACAGTTCTGCTATTGAACCATAAGTGAAATAGCACCATACTTAGTAGCTTATCTGATTTCTGTTAAAATTCTATTAAAGCTCTCTATAAAGCGTTTATATAGAAATTCTCATTTTTTCGATAAGTTTTTAGATATTCTCTTTTATCGTTTTACATTGTTTCTGACTTAGGAAGTTATATGCCCAACTGGCCACCAGACCCTAACAAACGTCCTGATAACTCGGCAAATCAGCCAGCGCCGATGCAGCAGCCAACTCAGCCGAGCGGACAAGAGTGGCGACTGCTTGAAAATACGTTATTAGCCAGTGTGGTTGAGCAGCGCCGCGCCCGTCGCTGGAGTATTTTCTTTAAGCTATTGACCTTTGGTTATATATTATTGATATTTTTGACCCTCGGCCGCGGTTGTAGTACCAAAACACCATCTGGACTTGAAGGCGTTGATACCAGTAAGCCGCATCTGGCGGTGGTTGAAATCCAAGGGACGATTAGTAGCGGCGATGTTGCCAATGCTTATGATGTCAATGAAGCCTTGACGCGCGCTTTTGAAAACAGCAATGCCAAAGCTGTGGCGCTCGATATTAATTCGCCCGGCGGCTCGCCTGTCCAGTCTGATGAAATCTGGCAGACGATGATGGATTTGCGTCAAGAGTATCCTGATAAAAAGCTCTACGCGGTGATTGGTGATATGGGCGCTTCTGGTGCTTACTATATTGCGTCGGCGGCGGATGAGATTTATGTCAATCCATCAAGCTTGGTCGGTTCGATTGGCGTGATTATGCCAAGCTATAATATCGAAGGCTTAATGGATAAATTTGGCGTCAAAGACCGCACCATAACGGCGGGCGAATATAAAGATATCTTAAGCCTGTCACGTCCGCTTACCGCTTATGAAGAGCAGCACGTCGAAAAAGTATTGGATAATACCCATAAGCACTTTATCAATGCGGTAAAACAAGGCCGCGGCGATCGTCTAAAAAATCCTGAGCAAAACAAACTGTTTTCAGGCCTGTTTTGGACCGGCGAGCAGTCTATTGAGCTAGGCTTGGCAGACAAAAAGGGCAGTATCTCAACTTTAGAGAAAAAGCTGAAGCTTGATAACGTGGTCAATTATACCCCAACTGACCCGTTTAGCTTATTTATGGATCGCTTCGCGGTGAAGCTAGGCGCGGGACTTGGTTCAAGCATCAAGCTTGATGTGTTGCCGCAAGAAGAGGGCAGTGCGCAGATGCGCTAAGCGCTTTATATTTTAGATTTAATGTGTATGATTGTTAAGGCTGAGCGTATGATTATGCTCAGCCTTAATTGTATAAAGATTTCGATTACTATAATCACTATTTCAAATAGCCCCTTAAATTATTATTTAAATTACTGCTTAAATCACTGAGAGCCTGTCATGAGTGCCATTAACTTGCAGACCTTTGCAGCATTGCCCAAATCTAAAATAACCCAAAAACCTGTCATACATTTTGCTCACGCCAATGGTATGCCAAGTGCCGTGTATGCGCCGTTCTTTGCACCGCTTGCCGAGTTTTTTACCATTGAATATATTCCGATGCTGGGTAATACGCCTGATTATCCAGTAGACGACCACTGGCAGAGTCTGACGCAGCAGGTTATCGATAGTGTTAAACATACTTGCGAGGAGCATGGGGTGAGTCAAGTGGTGGGCGTCGGTCATTCGCTTGGCGCCATGTGTACGTTGCAAGCGTTATACCGTACGCCAGAAATCTTTGCGCAAGCGGTGCTGATGGATCCGCCTTGGATTTATGGCAAAGTTAGCCTGCTGTGGCATTTGGCGAAAACGGCCGATAGATTACCACTTATGAATAATCGCTTGATGGATAAGCTCTCGCCAGCGGGCGTGTCCAAGCATCGCCGTGATGTTTGGGATAGCCGCGAAGATGCCTATGATAAGCTGCGCCATAAAGGTTTTTTTAAGGATTTTGATGAGCGTAGCTTTCAGGGTTATATCGAGCATGGACTGCACGAGCGCGCGGATGGCAAGGTAACATTGGCCATTCCTAAAGCCAGCGAAGTTGAGGTTTTTCGCACCAACCCATCATGGTATTGGCTGACCCCAAATCGTGGACCAAAGCCGCCCGTTACCCTTATCATCGGTAAAGACAGCATCTTTCTTAAGCGCCGCTTCCCGCAGCAAATCAAATCGCGCCTTAATATCAATTACGAAACCCACGCCGGCGGCCATATGTTCCCGCTTGAGCACCCAGAATCGGTAGCGCGTCAAGTGCTTGAGCTTATTAAGCAGCAGTTACCAAAATAAGCAGATTTTTGCTAATGCTTACGGTTGATTTTGGCGCACCTTTTAGAGCAATTGTGGGCAGTAGCTCCACCTTTTGAGTGACGTCTTTATGCTAAAAAATGCCACGACTTTGCCTCATCGGGCAAAACCGCCTAAGTCTACGCCATTATTTTCGCGCTTGGGTACGCTGCTTTTGCTCATAGCAATGGTGGTGGCGTTTTTTATCAGTCAATTGATCGGTGTCTATATCGCGGGCAAATTGGTATTGCCTGCGGCTAAAAACGCAACCATGGGCGATATTTTCTTTTTTGGCAGTAACAACGGCACCGTAGTCAGTATTTCCATCATGATAGGCTGCCTGTTGTTAGTAGCAATCAGCGTTTTATTGATACGTGTCAGGGGCGGGGATATACGGCAGTATTTGGCGCTCAAGCCGTTTTCATGGGCGCTAGGCATTGGTATGCTAGGGTTATTGCTGATATTTATGATTGGCAGTCAGGCATTGACTTATTTGCTTCATAAATCACCGTTGGTCTTTGTCGATCCCTTATATCAGTCTGTTAGCTCAATATGGCTGTTGATATTTGCAATGGTTATTGTCGCGCCAATTTATGAAGAGCTTATCTTTCGCGGACTGTTGTGGTCGGCTATTGCAGAACAGTTTTCAGACGCAGCCCATGCAGGGCATGGTGGGGCGATAGTAGCCAGTCTGGTGACCAGCGTGATATTTGCAGCAATTCACTTGCAGTACGGCCTTTATGAAATCAGCACTATTGTGGTACTGGCTTTGATATTTTGCTACGCGCGCATTAAATCAGGCTCGCTATTATTACCGATGCTACTACATGTCATTAATAACGGGGCGGCGATGGCACAGTATTTAGCGCAAGTGGCTTAAATGCTTATATATAGAATAACGGCTAATTGGTAAATGCTTTTATCAGTTAGCCATGCAGCAATTAACCGTTATTTCTTACTCATTACTTATATTGTTTAAGGTTTAGGCATCTAGATTTAAGGCTAAGACTTCTTCGGCAGCGCGTTTAACATCGTCAATCGTTAATTGCGGCTTACCGCTTAATGCCTGTCGCCACCTGCGAGCGCCCATCAAACCTTGAAATAATCCTAAATAATGCCGCGTCATCGTTGGTAGTGCTTCGCCTTTAGCAACTTGTTCCTCTAAATAAGGATATAGTTTTGCTAAAATATCTGAGCGCTTAGGAATGGGTTCACCCCACAAGCTGTTGGCTTCTGCTAATAAGTACGGATTATGATAAAACGCCCGCCCAATCATCACGCCATCGAGATGCTGCAAATGCGCTTTAATATCAGCAACCGTCTCGATACCGCCATTAATTTCGATATCAAGCGTTGGAAAGTCTTGTTTGAGACGGTAAACATCATCATAACGCAGTGGCGGTATTTCACGATTTTGCTTGGGGCTTAAACCCTGTAGCCACGCGGTACGAGCATGCACAATAAAGCGTGTGCAACCTGCTGCCGCCACCGTCTGCACAAAATCTGCCATAAACTCGTAACTGTCAAAATCATCAATCCCAATGCGGTGCTTCACCGTCACCGGAATATCGACCGCCGCCTGCATGTGCTTAACCAGCGCTGCAACCGTATGCGGCTCTGCCATGAGGCACGCGCCAATTTTATTGTGCTGGACGCGATCGGATGGACACCCCACATTAATATTGACTTCATCATAGCCGTGCTGCTGCGCAAACTTGGCACATTGGGACATCTCGGCGATATCTGCGCCGCCCAGTTGTAGCACCAGCGGATGCTCAAGCTTATCAAAGCGCAGATGCCGCACGCGATTGCCATGTATCAGCGCACCGGTGCTAATCATCTCGGTATAAAGATAAACGTGCGGATTAAACAGCCGCGCAAAGTAACGGTAGTCGGTCGTCGTCCAATCTATCATGGGCGCAACAGAAAGTCGTTTATCGGTCATATCAACCATTAGGGTTAAGCCTCTTTATTATGCATAAACTTTTAAGTGCATTTTTAAAAGTGTTTTAAGTGACAATAGATCAGCGCCACGCTATAAATGCATGACGCCTTTTTATTAATAAGTTTATATAGGCTAAATGATAGGAAAATCAATGGGAAAGCAGGATAGGGGCAAATTAAATAGTTGTCAAATTAAACCGTAATTTGCTAAACGATAATTTGTTAAACAGTAATTTATCAAACGATAATACGCTAAACAGCCGTTTCCTAAATGATCTCATTAATTTTTTTGAATTCAGGCAAATTATAAAAATAAAGCCCCATGATAATGCCGATAAAACCGATAAAGGCAATGTACAGCGCAGGCGAAAAACTGATATATAAAGTGGCGTAACCGAGCCCAAAAGGCACCAGCACCCCAACAATACCGTAGGCGACATTATAACAAAAAGCCATGCCCGTCAGCCGTACATTGGTTGGAAATAGTTGCACCAAGATGGCAGGTACCATGCCCACAATGCCAGCACAAAAGCCCAAAAGCGCATACATAATAAGGATGTAATCGCCACTTGCTTGCAGATGGTAAAAGAACGCAAACATCTGCGCAATCAGTAAAATAGAACCGATGGCCAGCACTTTACCAAAGTTTTGATGGTTAGATATGAGGCCATAAAACACACAGCCAAGAATCATAAATACAATGCCTAAGCTGTGCGAAAAGCCAAATAAATCATTATCTAAGGTAAAGCGCAGCTCAATTAAATCGGGTAGTAATAGGATGATAACGGTTGTAATACTGGCTATGATAAAGGTGAGAACCAAGCCAATAAAAATAGAGTGTTTACAGTGTTTAAAGAGCAAGGTGAAGGGCTTGGCAATATAATCACGCGGCTTTGCTTTTTTCATCGCAATAAAAAATGGCGATTCATCTATCCAGCGCCATGCCAATAGAGGAAGCACGCTTAGGATTGCCGCGACGAAAAATGGTAGCCGCCAACCATAGCCGGCCAGCTGTTCGGTGGTCAAGGTATTGGTTAGCCACAGAAAAAAGGCATTGGAAAATAACACGCCGACAAAAAAGCTTGCGGTCACATAACTACAGGCAACTGACAAATATTGGCGCGGCACGTGCTCTGATACAAAAACCCAAGCCAGTGGCGCAAACAGCCCAAATGCCATCCCTTGTATGAGGCGTAAGGTAATAAATAAGGCGGGCGCGACCATGCCCCACTGCGCATAGGTCGGCAAGCATGCCATCGCCAATAAGCTTGCAGCGGTCACCAAAATACTGATCAATAGGATGGGTCTTCGCCCTTTGATATCACCAAAGCGGCCAAAGATCACACCGCCAATAGGACGTGCTAAATACCCAATCGCAAAAAGCCCAAGCCCTTGTATTTTTGCCATCGCTGCGCTGCTATCGGCAGGAAAAAAGGTGGCGGCGATGATATCAGCAAGATATAAATAAATCAAAAAATCAAAAAACGCGACTGCGCTGCTAAAGCAGATAAACAGTACGGCATTTCTATCTTTAGAAGACATCAAGGCATATCGAGAACGAGAAGGCATAATAGATCACGCATCCACATAAAAGGAGGGTTTATTAAAATGGCTAAATAAAGCTTATTGCATAAAACTTGTCGTGTAAAAATGGTCAGATAAAAGTATTGACTACTTACAGTAACCAATCAATAGGTAGCCATGACATAATAGCTAGCCAAACGTGATCACTGATATCGACGCGCGGCTCTGAATCGTAAATGACTTTTTTACCATCTTCTTCGGTCAGCCACTGCAAATTGCCGTTTTCTAACAGCTGAACTTCGTAAGCTTGGCTTAATAAGTCATCGCTAAGCGCACTATGCAATTGTTTTGCCAACTCTTCATCATTGATAATTACACCCATCTCTGTATTGATGTTTGCAGAGCGCGGATCAACATTGTATGAGCCAATAAATACTTGGTAGTCATCAACAGCAAAGGTTTTAGCATGCAAGCTGGTGGACGATTGACTGCGCGCTTTCCAAAGCTTATTTTCGCGTTTTTCTTCAGAAGCGGTCGATTTTAGCTCATAGATTTTTACCCCAGCACGCAATAAACTAGGGCGCCACTGACTGTAGCCAGAATGTACGGCGGTCACATCGGTAGCATCGAATGAATTGGTCAAAATTTTGATATCAATCCCCGCTTTAGCCAACTCGACCAACGTATTAACCCCGTCTTTGGTCGGGACAAAATAAGATGAGATGATGGTCAAACGCTTGGTCGGGCTACCTAACAAGGTGCGCAGCTGATGCACCAAATTGGTATCCGCTGGGACAGTTTTGGTCAATTTGCCCACGTCATCACTTAAAAACTGCATGTCCGTCCAGCGAAAAGGCACGCGTTTATTGATTAAATCGCTATCAATAGAAGAGTCTTCGATGGCGGTTTTATAGACGTCCAAGCTGCTTTTACTGTTGTTTTTCTCATCATCTCTTAGTTTGTCTAAACCCTCTAAGAAGTCAGTGGTTTCGCCCTTATCAAGGGTCGCTAGGGTTTCGATATCAAAGGAGATGGGCGCCGACCAGTAACTTGCAAAGCTATTATCGATGTCGGCGACGACTTTACCGATAAGTAAAACGTCTAAATCCGCAAATTGGCTGTTTGTATCATTGCTTAGATATTCATCGCCAATATTACGCCCGCCAATAATGGTGATTTGCTTATCAAAGGTCATGCTTTTATTGTGCATGCGCCGATTGATACGCGGTAGACCGGTGACGTAATTTAAGGTTTGAAATTTGCGATACATCAAAGGATTGATAATGCGTACCGCGATATTTGGGTGACTGGCAAAACGCAATAAATGCTGATCAAATTTGCCGCTATTATTAAAATCATCCAATAACAAACGAACGATAACACCGCGCTCGGCCGCATCCCACAAGTCTTTTAGCATCAGCTGTCCGGCTTGGTCGTCGTGCCAGATATAATATTGCGCGTCGATATTACGCGTGGCCATGCTGGTCAAAATACTGCGCGAAGCAAAAGCGTTGGCGCCCGTCACAATCGGATGATAGCCAGATAAATCAGGGTGAATCTCGTTTTGTTCACTGATGGCCGCTACCAAATCCGTGCGCTCAGTGTTTGCATTGGAATGGGTGCTATCTTCTTGGCTGCTGCCTTTTCGATGGCTGTTTTTTTGGCCGCTATCTTGTTGGTATAAGGCATCAATACGCGCTGATAATGCTTGGCTTTCAGGTAAATGAGGCTGTTTTGGTAAACTTTGGCAGCCACTAAGACCTAAGGTGAGTCCGAGTGTTAAGCTCAATGATAAGTTAACGGGTTCTATACTGAACATCGACATAAATGAGTGACCTTAGTGGACCTAGATACAATGAAGCGCTTGTTAAAGATGGGCTTGAGTGTGTTTGCTGTTTTTACCGATGATAGCACTGATTATGGAGCGCGTGACAGTCTCGCTCAAGGCAAAATTCAAAGCGCCGCTAAGCTTAGCAGCTGTCATCACCTGTGCCTATTGTAAATACGTTATTTTTTTGGCTTACAGCAGCTTATCTGGCTATGATTTAGAAATCGTACAGTCATCGTTTTTTCTTGCATTTTCTTGCATTTTTTTGCATTGAGTCGTTAGAAATATATGAGCCCGTTTTGGCAAAATTATTTAATAATAACTGCTTAATAACGATTGCCCAATAACAGAAGTTTAATAACGAACGCTTAATAACAAACGCTTAATGATAAATAAGGGCCAAACACTATGCAAAAATAATATTTAGCATGCCTTTGAAACCAGCTGTTTGGAATAAGTTGCCATGCTATGATAACGCGAATGAATGGTGTTTATAATCAAAAATAAGCCGTCTGTTTCACAATAACCCGGGCAATGGAAAACTTATGAGTCAATCGCAAGCGCAAGATGATAGCAATTTGAATAAATTAGACCCTAACTGGCGCGATGATGCGCTCAATTTAGACCTTGATTATGGCATGCAAACCATCGCGGTGCGGGCAGGGCAACATCGTACCGATGAGGGCGAGCATTCCGAGCCGATTTTTACTACCAGCTCTTATGTTTATGCGTCGGCCGCCGATGCAGCCGCGCATTTTAATGGCAGCAAAACCGGTAACGTCTACTCGCGTCATACCAATCCTAGCGTGCGCACCTTTGAGCGTCGTCTGGCCGCGCTTGAAAATGGCGAGCGCGCCGTTGCGACCGCATCAGGCATGGGGGCGATTTTGACCATGTGTTTGGCATATCTCAAAGCAGGCGATCATCTGCTGGCAGCCAATCAATTATTTGGCTCATCGATTGGTTTGTTTAATAATTATATGGCAAAGTTTGGCGTTGAAGTCAGCTACGTTGATTGCTTTGATAATGAGGCGTGGGCAAAGGCTGTGCAGCCAAATACCAAGGTGATTTATTGCGAAAGCCCAAGCAATCCGCTCGCGCAAATTTGCGATATCGGTTATTTAAGCAAGCTGTGTAAAGCCAATGATATTTTATTGGTCGTCGATAATTGCTTTGCCACGCCCGCGCTGCAGCGGCCGTTAGATTTGGGCGCCGATGTGGTCGTTCACTCTGCAACCAAATACTTAGACGGGCAAGGTCGCGTCTTGGGGGGCGCCTTAGTCGGTAACGATAAGCTGATGCAAGAAGCGTTTACTGTCGTACGCTCGGGCGGTATCAGCATGAGCCCGTTTAATGCGTGGGTCTTTACCAAAGGGCTTGAGACACTAAAATTACGTATGCAGGCGCATTGTCAAAATGCCAATCAAGTGGCAGAATTTTTGGTCAATCATCCCAATGTCAGCACGGTACATTTTTCAGGATTAAGCGACCATCCCGCGCATGAGCTTGCGACCCGTCAGCATCATATGAAGGGTGGCTACGGCGCTATCATGGGTTTTGAAGTAAAACCGTCAGCCAGCGCTCATTCAAATAAAAGGGACGAAAAAGCGGCGGCGTGGCATGTGATTGACTCAACGCAAATGGTCTCGATTACTAATAACTTGGGCGACGCCAAAACCACGATTACCCATCCTGCAACCACCACCCATTTTCGCCTAAGCGCCGAGGCGCGCGCTGAAGCAGGTGTGACAGATGGCCTTATCCGTCTGTCGGTTGGTTTGGAAGATGTGGAAGATATCATCAAAGATTTGGCGCGTGGTTTAGACAGTTTGTAAAGATAACGGTATAATCACCGTTAACGCATAAATTTTACGTTATTAATTATCATTGGCTATTAATAATTACTTATTACTATAAAAGACAAAGAGGCAACTATGAATATTCAAGCATTGATGCAACAAGCACAAACGATGCAAAAGAAAGTCGAAGCAAACGTTGAAAACGCCAAAAAAGAGCTGGCTACTAAAGAAGTACAAGCCGAAGCGGGTAGCGGTCTGGTAAAAGTCACTATGACAGGTCGCCATGTGGTCAAACGTTTGACCATCGACCCAAGCCTGTTGGAAGATGAGCCAGATATGATTGAAGACTTGATCGCTGCGGCCATCAATGATGCAGTTCGCCAAGCCGATGAGCTCTACGAAGAAACCATGGCTGGCGCGACCTCAGGCATGGGTTTACCGCCAGGTATGCAAGGTCTGTTCTAAATAACGGTTTTTAGGCATAAAAACTGCCGCTTGAACACAAAAATGGGGTTGTTATCGACACGATACGACCCCATTTTTATAGCTACGATTTATAAATTAAGTTAAATAAAGGAAGCTACTTTGCTGACAGCCAAATTTGATCAGCTGGTCAAACAGCTGCGTATTTTGCCGGGCGTGGGTCAAAAAAGCGCCCAACGTATGGCGCTGCATTTGCTCACCAAAAAACGTCCGCAAGGCATGGCACTGGCGCAGGCGCTTGATGAGGCGATGCGTGAGATTGTCGAATGCCAGCGCTGCCATAGTTTTAGTGACGAGGCGATTTGTCCATTATGCCAAGACCCAAGGCGTGATGATGGCTTGCTGTGCGTGGTCGAAACTGCGGCAGACGTGATGGCTATCGAGCAAACGGCGGGTTACCGTGGGCGTTATTTCGTCTTAGGTGGTCACTTATCGCCAATAGACGGCATCAGCGCCGACGATTTAAATATCGACCAGTTGGTCTGGCGGGTAAAGCAAGAGCCGGTTGAAGAGTTGATTTTAGCGACTGGTACGACGGTCGAAGGTCAAACCACCGCCCACTTTATTAGTGAAGCGGTCAGCCGTCATGTCAATAAAATTACGCGCTTGGCGCAAGGCGTACCGATGGGCGGCGAGCTTGAATATCTTGATAGTATGACCCTTGGGCAAGCGATGCAAAATCGCTCATTTTTATAATGTAGTCCATTAAAAGTAAAACTGTCATAAGTTTTGCGGCGATACAGGTATCACTGCTTTTTTAAAACAAAATTTTGTTCATCTGATTTTATGATATTGTTATAATTCTTTTTTCATTTTATTAAGGCGCGGTTTAGCGTTTTATTTTCTTCTATTTAAGCAGGTATCTGCCCGTGTCAAACCATGTTTCAACATTTTCAAGCGCTCCAACCGCCTCTACTCAATCAAGTACTCCCAAAAATGCCGTTAGTGATGACAATTTAGTAAAGCAAGCAATAAATAGTGATACACAAGCAGCAGATTTGCCGCCAGAGCCTGATATCGATGCCTTGTTAGACGCCGCCGATGACGCCGCTGTCACTTGGATACGGCAGCAAGAGGATTTGGCTGAAGTTATCGAAGCGTTGGCAACCTGCGGGCGGGTGGCGTTAGATACCGAATTTATCAAGCGTGATACCTACTATCCGCGTTTGGCACTGGTACAGCTCAATACTGGTAACCATGTATATTTATTGGATGCGCCGCAGTTGCAATTGGCTGAGCTGTGGCAAGCGTTGGCTAAAGTGGACGTGGCGATCTGGCATGCATGCGGCGAAGATTTAGGGATTTTTTATCTGTTGTCTGGCTGTCCGCCATTGACCAATATTTTTGATACGCAAATTGCGCTATCGTATTTAACCGGGCAGTTGCAAATGGGCTATCAGCAGGCGCTTGATGAGCAGTTAGATATGCACATTGATAAAGAGCAAAGCCAGTCTGATTGGCTACAGCGTCCGTTGTCAGATGAGCAAGAGCAGTACGCGATAGATGACGTACGCTTTTTGCCCGCGCTTTATTTGAGCCTTGAGTACGAGTTAAAAAAGCGAGGTCTGTTTGAACATGTATGGGCGGACTGTCAGCTTTATGCCAAGGATTTATATGACGCCCAGCATATGGCAGATGATGAGATGTACCTAACGATGGCAGATTATCGTTATACCTCGGAGCAAATGGCGATATTGCAAGCGGTTGCGACATGGCGCGAGGAGCTGGCGCGCGCGACCAATCAGCCGCGCACCTTTGTGATCAAAAAACAAGCCATGCGTGAAATCATCACGGAAAAACCCAGCAGTATGCGCGAGCTTGTGCATAAAACCACCATGCACCGCAGCATGCTACGCTTATATGGTGAAGAATTGCTAAAGGTGATTAAAGAAGCAAAAAACCTGCACTCTGCTGAGCATCCAGATTGTCTGTTGCCGCCGTATCGCTCAAAAAATAAAATACTGTCAAAAGCGGTACAACAAGCAATCGATGAGCAAGCCAAAAAAATTGGCGTACCGGCCAATGTCTTGATGCGTAAAAAGTGGCTCGCGCAGCTCTATGAAGTGATTGCCTTTGATAAAGATTTAAGCGAGCTACCAGAAGGGCTAAAAGGCTGGCGCAATGACTGGGTTATACAAACCTTGAAACCGGTGATTGAGCAGCACAAAACTGAGTTGCAGCAGGGTATGGGCATAAAAGCTTAAGACAATCTTATCTATGAGGTTTGGTCAGTTAGCGTTTGTAATGTCTGAGCATTTTTAGCGTTTAAACTGTCCATATTGCAAAAAATAAATGGTTTGCTCAGCCACCGTTTTATCGACCAACATACCTGTATGCGAGACCGGCAAGACGATGTGATCCGCCGCCGCATCAATTTTGGTTTCTTCGACATATACCGTGCCATCATGTAGCAGATGTTCTGCCGATGTTGCGTTTTCTGCGTTACGCAGTTTGCGATTATGGTATTGCAGAAATAATTGTCCCAGACCATAAGGGCGATTACCGGCAATCACGCCTAAGCTAATATGCTCTGGTAACGGCGCAACCGTTCCATCTAGTGCATCAACATATGAGCGTCCCACTACAGCTGGCGTCAAGCGCCAAATATAATCGGCACAAACGCTGCCCACATGCGGTGTTCCCAGTGTCACGCAGCGGCCAATCTGCCATTTTGGATACTCAGCGACAAAATCACGAATAATCAAACCGCCTAAACTATGACCGACCAAATCGATTGGCTGGTCAGGGTGGTGATGCTTTTCTAGCCAGTCATGTAAGCGGGCGCTATTGGTTTTGATGCCGTCTCGCATACTACGATAGCCATATTGATACGTATCAAATCCTGCTGTTTGTAAGCGTTTGGCAAGTGGGCGCATAATCCACGCCGTTTGATGGAGACCGTGAATAAGAATAACGCGGTTTTTTTGTTGCATGCTGACTTCCATTAAAAATGACATCCATTAAAAACGTACGGTTAACAACTTGATGATATGGTATTGGTATGGATAGTATAGCGCTAAATATCTTAAGCAAAATAAAAACCTCCAAATCAGCTACTGACTTGGAGGTTTTTTATAGCCATTATTTATTCGTTTTTAAAACTACATATAGTTTTCGATGCTTGGGCAAGAGCACATCAGGTTCTTATCTCCATAAGCGTCATCAACACGTGCCACGCTCGGCCAGAACTTATGAGCGCGGATGTATGGTAGTGGGAAGGCGGCGGTATCACGGCTGTACGGATGCGACCATTCGCTGCTAGTAATCATTGCAGCGGTATGCGGCGCATTGACCAGTGGATTGTCCTCTAACGTCCAACCATCTTCACCAGCTTTGGCCTTCATAGCCTCAGCTTTGATAGATTTAAGTGCACTGATGAAGCGGTCCAATTCCTCGACAGACTCAGACTCAGTTGGCTCGATCATCAATGTCCCTGCGACAGGGAAACTCATGGTTGGTGAATGGAAACCATAATCCATCAAACGCTTGGCGATATCGCTTTCAGTGATGCCAGTTTCTTCTTTTAGTGGGCGAATATCGATGATACATTCGTGCGCAACGCGGCCGTTTTTGCCCGTATAAAGGACAGGGTAGTGGTCTTTTAATTGCGCCGCGACATAGTTGGCATTTAATAGCGCAAGTTCAGTGGCTTTAAGCAGGCCATCACGCCCCATCATGGTGATGTACATCCATGAGATTGGCAGGATGCTTGCTGAACCATAAGGCGCTGCCGATACCGCTGAGCAGTCTTTTTGCGCATTATGCACAGGGCTTAGGGTATGGTTGGCCATATATGGTGCTAGGTGCGCTTTCATGCCGATAGGGCCCATACCGGGACCGCCGCCGCCATGCGGGATACAGAAGGTTTTATGCAAGTTCATATGTAGCACGTCTGCACCAACATCGGCAGGCTGCATCATGCCAACCTGCGCGTTCATGTTGGCGCCATCCATATAGACTTGGCCGCCATGTTTATGAATCAAATCACAAATATGACGAATGCCTTCTTCAAACACGCCGTGCGTTGATGGATAAGTGATCATCAAGGCACCTAAACGTGCGCTATGCTCTTCACATTTCGCGGTCAAATCATCAATATCTACGTTACCGTTATCGTCAGTTTTAACGACGACGACTTGCATACCCATCATCATGGCCGTAGCAGGGTTGGTACCGTGCGCCGACTGCGGAATCAAGCAAACATCACGCTCAGTTTCGCCCAATGACTCATGATAGCGGCGAATGGCGAGCAGGCCAGCGTATTCACCAGAGGCGCCCGAGTTTGGCTGCATAGACACTTCATCAAAACCAGTGATGGCTTTTAGTTGCTCTTGCAAGCTATCAATCATGGCAATGTAGCCAGTCACTTGACCGCGCGGCGCGAATGGATGCACATTGGCAAATTCAGGCCAGGTGATCGGTAGCATCTCACTGGTAGCGTTTAATTTCATGGTACAACTGCCCAGTGAAATCATGCTACGGTTCATCGCCAAATCTTTGTCTTCCAGCGACTTTAAGTAGCGCAGCATTTCATGCTCGGTGTGATGCGAGTTAAATACCGGATGGGTCAAGATATCGTCGGTACGTAAGTGCTCGTTAGCAAGAGAAACACGCGCTTCTGTAGGTAAGTCATGCGCTTTACTGACAAACAACTGCGTTAGCACCTTAAAGTCTGGCGCATCGCTGGTTTCACTAAAGGCGACGCTCAGTTTAGTCGTGCCAAGACGCCATAAGTTATAGCCAATATTGTCGGCATTTTCAAAAATTTGCGTCGCCAGTTTTTCTGAACCACAATCAATAAGCACGCTATCAAAGAACTGGTCATGGACGACTTTTAAATTGCTGTCGGCGGCATTTTTGATCACATCAGCAAAGGCGGTCGCAAAGGCGTGGATACGAGTCGCGATACGCTTGACGCCATTTGGACCATGATAAACGGCGTACATACCAGCTAGGTTGGCAAGCAAGACCTGTGACGTACATATGTTTGAGTTGGCTTTTTCGCGGCGGATATGCTGCTCACGAGTTTGCAGCGCCATACGTAGCGCGGTATTACCCTGCGAGTCTTTAGAGACACCAATAATACGGCCAGGTGCTGAACGTTTGGCTTTATCAGAGAAAGCAAAGTAGGCAGCATGTGGACCACCAAAGCCCATCGGGATACCAAAACGCTGGGTGCTACCCAATGCCACATCGGCGCCCATATCGGCTGGCGATTTTAATAGTACTAAGCTCATGATATCACTGACGACGCTGACGTAAGTTTTGTTTTCCTTAACGGCAGCAATAACGTCGGTTAAGTCTTTTACGTCGCCTTCAACACCGACGTACTGGAAGATAGCGCCAAAGTAATCGCCTGATTTAGCGGTTTCGAAATCACCGACGACCACATCCCAGCCAAAGTACTTGGCACGCGTGTTAATGACGTCTAGGGTTTGCGGATAGATACGCTCATCCACAAAAAACTGGTTTGATTTGCTTTTGCTCACACGCTTTGACATGGCCATCGCTTCAGCTGCTGCGGTTGCTTCGTCAAGTAATGACGCGCCAGCCATCTCCAAACCGGTCAAATCAATACAAACTTGCTGGAAGTTTAATAGCGCTTCTAGGCGACCTTGGGCGATTTCGGCTTGATAAGGCGTATAAGCAGTGTACCAACCTGGGTTTTCTAGGACGTTACGCTGAATCACCGCTGGCATGCGCACTGGCGAGTAACCTTGGCCGATATAGCTTTTGTTGACCGTGATATCGTCTGCCATGGTACGCAATTTAGCAAGCGCGGCGTGCTCACTCATTGCCACGGGCAAATCTAGCTCTTTATGCATGCGCACAGGCTCAGGCACGGTATCATTGATAAAGCTTGCCATGTCTTGATAGCCAACAGCATTTAGCAGGTCGGCTTGCTTGGCATCGTTTGAGCCTAAATGACGATAGACAAATTCAGCTTCGTTGAATAAACCTTGAAAGGTATCAAACGTTGGGTTTTGCGAGATAGTCATAACAATCCTTGGTTAAGGGATGAGAAAGGAGATGGCTAAAATATTGGTTTGTGATTTTACACGTACGGTTTTAGACGTAATGGACGAACTGGTCTTGGTCAAAGCGGAACTGGCTGTTGTAAATGCCATTATCAGCGCGCTCGCCAGCCCCAATCATCATAATGATATGGTGATCGTCGCTTAAATGTAATAAGCGCTTCATCGCAGGCTCATCAAAGCCGCCCATTGGACAGCTATCAAAACCGTGCGCGCGCAGGGCGAGCATGAGATTTTCGGCTGCTAAGGCGGTATTGTTGGTTGCCCAGTTTTTGGTATCTTCAAAGGTATAATAAGGCGATTTAATCGGACCTTTGACGCGTCTGATAACTTGCGTCGCGCCCCATTTAGCCGCTGAGATGACATTGACTGGTCCTCGTAAGAAGTCCATAGCAACAACTTTGGTATAGTAATCCTTGACCTTCTTTGGCACAGGCGTATCCGGATACTCGCGTAATATTTGCTTAGCATGGTCGTGCCAAACGTCGGTACGCGCAACGACCGCAATGAGGCGTGCTGAGGTTTTTGCCGCGTTTTGATTCATGCAATTTTTTACCGCGCGTTTGCGCTTATCGGCATCATCGATGACATA
Organism: Psychrobacter sp. UBA5136; assembly: GCF_002414005.1. Taxonomy (GTDB): domain Bacteria; phylum Pseudomonadota; class Gammaproteobacteria; order Pseudomonadales; family Moraxellaceae; genus Psychrobacter. Next base: position 72,255 of record NZ_DHYG01000032.1, on the reverse strand, counting down.
AAATTCCCACGGCTGTAGATTACTTGAGTTTGGAGCAAGCATGGCCAAGCGCAGACAATCTGCTAATACGTCATCAGGTATCTTGGTGTCGGTAAAGCGACGCACGGAACGACGCGATTCAACCACCTCGCGAAAGGCTTGCAGCTGCGGGGTATTATCAGGCGTGGCGATGGTTACTTGATTGTCAATGCTATCAGTGTCAGAGGTCATAGGAGAATCCATGCTGGGATTGAGTGCTCGACTAGTTTTATTTATTGAGGCGTTGTTAAAAAATTACGGCTCATAAATAAAACAAATAAATGGGCTTGCGCTCGCAATTTATAACTGAGCGACAGGCATTTTAGAAAAAAGCGCACAGATACCAGCTGACGCCAATATCTGCCATAACAAGTTGTGTTTTTTACTATTAAAAATAGGGGTATTTAAATAAAAATAGTGATATTTAAATCAAATACTGCTTTTAGACACGAATATTAAACCAATATTACAGCTCGTTTTCGTACTCATCAGCGGTCATTAGCGCTTCGTAGTCAGCGATGTTGTCAGGCTTAATTCTAAAGAACCAACCTTCGCCGTATGGATCTGAGTTGATGATTTCTGGATCATCTTCTAATGCTTCGTTGATGGCAACCACTTCGCCTGAGATAGGCGCGTAAACGTCAGAGGCGGCTTTTACGGATTCAACCACAGAGATTTCGTCATCGACCGCGATGACGTCACCCACGTCTGGCAATTCAACAAACACCACGTCACCGAGTAGGTCTTGAGCATGGTCAGTGATACCAACAGTAATCGTACCGTCGTCTTCTAGGCGTAGCCACTCGTGGCTGGCGATGTATTTTAGTTCTGCTGGGATGTTGCTCATGGTCTCTCTCCTAAATGATAGAGAAGGGTTAATAAAAAAGGGACGCTCATAATAAAATTTATCAGGGATATCAGTCAAATTGCTGCTTGCCATTCCGCACAAAGGGTAGCTTGACGACGCGGACGTCAACGAATTTACCTTTACCGCGCAAGTCGACCTGTACGCTATCGTCGTCAGATAAGCTCGCAGGTACGCGAGCAATGGCAATTGAGTTTTTTAGGCTAGGGGAGAAAGTACCACTGGTAATAAGGCCAGTTTGCTCATTGTCTGTGCCTTGGTTGATGGTCACGGTCATGCCCTCACGCAAGACGCCGCGCGTGGTGAGCAGTAAGCCAACTTGCTTCATGGCCGTATTGTCGTCTTTTGACTGCTGACGTTTGTTCACTAAAGCTTCACGGCCAACAAAGTCACGCTCATCTTTTAGCGCCAGTGTCCAGCCCATGTTGCACTCGTAAGGACTGGTATCTTCGTCCATGTCATGACCATAAAGGTTCATGCCCGCTTCCATACGCAAGGTATCACGTGCGCCAAGGCCGGCAGGTTTGATACCACTGGCTTTTAATTGCTCAAAGAATGCTGGGGCATCATTGCCATGCATGATGACTTCAACGCCATCTTCACCCGTGTAACCCGTGCGAGCAACAAACCAATCTGCGCCTTCGATATCGGTTAAATCGGCACCAACAAAAGGCTTAAGCTCAGCTAAAGTATCTGCCCAATTTGGTTTAATTTGTGCCAATTTCGCAACGGCATTTGGTCCTTGCACGGCAATCATGGCCAGCTCTGGACGCTCGGTGATAGTAATATCAAAACCTTCGGCGACTTTATGAAACTGAGCCATGTCTTTATCGCGGGTCGCCGCGTTTGAAACGATACGGTACTCGGTAGCGTCTTCATTCATTAGGTAAACGATTAAATCATCAATAACGCCGCCTGCTTCATTAAGCATCGGAGAGTAAAGTGCTTTACCAACGGTTTTTAGTTTAGCGACATCATTGGCAAGGAGCTTTTGCAGCCATGCTTTGGCATCAGAGCCTTTAATATCAGCAACAACCATGTGCGAGACGTCAAACATACCGGCATCGGTACGCACCGCTTCGTGCTCTTCGATTTGTGAACCATAATGGATTGGCAATTCCCAACCAGAGAAATCGACCAGCTTGCCATCACTATCAACATGAGACTGGTAAAGGGGCGTGCGCTTAGGCGCTGAAGTATTAGCAGCTTGAGAGCTTTCGCTTTGAGAGCTGGCGCTTTGAGAATTGGCATTTTGAGTGTCGGTCATAACAAATCCTTATGGGTACATCAGTGATGCTCGATGATAAGTATTAAAAACAGGTATCAAAGTAGCAGGGCAGATGTGCATTATCATAGTAGTGAGCAGCAATCTTGCAGGGCGCAAGCATTGCAACCAAGGGTCGTACAAAAAAAATAGAACAATTAGCCAAACAGACGCCAAGCGTCGGTTTAAGCAAAAGCCCTATCTGTCCTGTAACCTGAGATTTTCAACACGAACCATCATTGTAATTTTTTAAAGCAAAAGCCTTAAAAAGTCCAAGCAAATGATGCCGCATTTTCTCCCCTTCGGTGGGTAAGACGTCGTCCGTCCTTACCGCTCTCCAGATTTGTTATGCCTTATGTTTGCATGTGCTAGGCAAGTGATACTAGCAATAAAACAGTTGTGGCATATGTTTTTCAGTCCTTTTACCTGAGCGATTGGCAGGGTGTATGCGCCTTCGGTGGTCATCAAGCAGTTATCAGCGCGGCTCGTAAATGTAAGCGCACTTAATATCATGCCTAAGACTCTCTCCTGAAAAACGCTTTTATTATGAAAGGTTCAGACCGCTTTTACAAGCCATCTACGCCATTAAAGTCGAGAATGTTGCTAAAAATGACTTTTTATCAAATTAATTGCTAAAAGTATGAGCAAATGACGCGCATTAATAGGGATGAGATAGGTTGATTTTACAGCGGTTTACCATAGCAGAACGTAAAGCGACTACTGATATTTGTCCTAAATATGCTAACCTATGGCCATAGTCTCTGATAGGTTATTATTATGCACTGCGATATTTATAAATTTCCCAAACACGACGACATGTACGTGTACATTGCCCGTCCGGATTACCCTGATGATACCGACGAAATTAAAGATTGGCTGGGGGTGCTACCAAAAGAGCTGCGTGCAAGCTTAGGACGTAGTCAGTTTGTCATGCATTTAGATTTGGCAGCCACGCCAAAACTTGCGCGCGTTGATAAAGAAGAAGTGCTGGCAAAATTAAAATCACAAGGATACTTTGTGCAATTACCGCCGCAAGACGTGATGCGCCGTCAAGCAGAGCTGCGCGCCCGCGAGGCACAGAACAATATTTACGATTAATGTACTTTTTGCAGTTAATACATTACAGCTTATACATGTTGCTTAAAGGCGTTAACCAGCGCTTTTTCTGCAAAAGTTTATTGGGCAGCATTGGCGCAAAGGCGCAAAGGCGCAAGAATACGCGATAAAAAAGCGACTAAACATTTGCGCTCATGCATTTTGGTAGAAAGTCGTGATAAACTAAACGTTATTAAACACGCATAATCAAGTTCAGATATCGATTATGTATTTTGTCGCACTTTTGGTCTGACAAAACATACCCTATACCGTTAGACGCCTTGTGCGCCAATGGTAATAAACGCAGGTAATGAAACACGCATGGATTGGTTAAAAGGCATTATAGACAGCTTACCGATGGACGCTATCAGTGATATTCTCGGTGAGATTACAATTTGGTGGGGGCAACTGGTAAAAGACGTGCCGCCCGCAGACTTACCTATGTATGCGTATCTTGGCGGCGTGATTATCGTTTTGATACTCTGGTTACTGGTTGCTCGTATTTTGCCGCGCCCACTCGGTGGTATGAGCTGGATGCTGTTGTTTGCCGTTTTGCTCGCGCCTGGTACGGCCCTTGGCGACCCTAGCGTGATTGCGCCGGCTAGTATCAGCGTCGTTTATGCAATTATGATGAAAGACATGGCTGGCGCGATTACGAATATGCTGCCGATTTTGGTGGTGTTGGTCGTGGGTTTATTTGTGGGTTTCGTTTGGCAACTGATTCGCGGTGCGTTTGAGTCAAGTTTGGATAAAGCGCGCAGCCGAACGGCAGAAGATGCGCAAGCGACTGCCCAATTGACGACGGGAAATTACTTAGCAGACAATGCCAATTTAACAGAAACCTCTGATCATGCAGTCTTAATGGCTGAGCAAAAGGCAGCTAAGCCCGAGAAAACTAAGCAGGAAAAAATGGAGCAAGGAACCATCAAGCCTGATACTGACGTTAATTTAAAAAAAGACCGCAAATAATAGACCTATTTGGCTTTTTGCTTGATATTCTTACTAAAATAAAAGACACCCTGCGTGTCTTTTTTTATACAAGTGCATTTGCTTTTGGACGCCAATAAGCGGTTATTAAAAATAAGTCGTTATTAAGCTAAACCATATTTGCTAGTCATTGCTTTATTAGACATTGCCCTGTTAGTCAGTGCGAACGCATGAGTATTTTGGCAATCAATCGGGCTGTGCTAATCTAAATGAATGTTTATCTTCATTTATCTTCAAGCGATTTTCTCTAAATCTTTTACGACTTTCAAAACCTTTAGTAGATAACAATAACTGAGAATATATTATGACCACAATTGATAAAACGAAAAAAAGCTTTACCGGCACGCAAAACTATATTGCAACCGATGATTTGCAGCTGGCAGTCAATGCGGCGATGACGTTACAAAAGCCGCTACTGATTAAAGGTGAGCCGGGGACAGGTAAAACCTTACTCGCCGAAGAGGTGGCGGAGAGTTTGGGTATGCCGCTGATTACGTGGCATATCAAGTCAACCACCAAAGCCGAGCAAGGTCTGTATGAGTACGATGCGGTATCGCGCTTGCGGGATTCGCAGTTGGGTGACGACAAGGTGTATGAGATTGGCAACTATATCAAGCCCGGTAAACTGTGGGAAGCTTTTACGAGCAGCGAGCACAGTGTGTTATTGATTGATGAAATTGATAAGGCCGATATCGAGTTTCCAAACGATTTACTGCATGAGCTTGATAAGATGTCGTTTTACGTTTATGAAACGGGTGAAACCATCACCGCCGAGCAGCGTCCGGTGGTGATTATCACCTCAAACAATGAAAAAGAGCTGCCGGATGCGTTTTTGCGCCGCTGTTTCTTCCATTATATCGACTTCCCAGATGAAGCAACCATGCGTCAAATCATTGAGGTGCATTTCCCCAATATCCAAGAAAAACTGGTCAATGATGCGCTCGATATTTTTTATAAGCTGCGTAATATACAAGGCCTTAAAAAGCCGCCATCGACGTCGGAATTGGTCGATTGGCTAACGCTACTATTGGCCGATGATATGGCACAAAACGAGCTAGAAGAAAACTTGCGCGGTGAAAAGTCTATCCCGCCGCTATATGGTGCGCTACTGAAAAATGAAGCCGATGTGAGTTTATTGCAGCGTTTTGCCAATATGATGCGTCGTTAAGCGCTACATTCGTTGTCGTAATTAAAGTAATTAAGCGGTGTAATTCGTAACTATATCAGCCAATAAGTGATGCGTATTTTATGTTTATCAAATTGTTCTATACCCTGCGGACTTACGGCGTGCCGGTCAGTACGCGTGAGCTGCTTGACCTAAACGCTGCCTTAGATCAAGGGCTGATGATGCAGCCGCATCCTGAAAATCCAGAGCTATCTACTTTTACCAGTCGCGAGGATATGTATCGATTGATTCGGCTTTGTATGGTCAAAGACGAGCGCCACTTTGATAAATTTGACCGTGCTATGGCAGATTATTTTGAGGGCGTCGATAGCCTTGATATGGATGAGCTGCTGGCAAAGTTGACGGACATTCCTAAAGAGTGGCTAGATTTAAAGCTTGATCCAAAAAATCTGACCGATGAGCAACGGCGTTTGCTAAAAAAATACGGCTCATTAGAGGAGCTGATGAAGGCGCTAGAAGAGCGTCTTAAAGAGCAAAAAGAGCGTCATCAAGGTGGTAGTAAATGGGTCGGCACTGGCGGCACATCACCATTTGGTGCTTATGGTGACCATCCAGAGGGCGTGCGCGTCGGCGGAGAGTCGCGTAAACGCAGCGCCGCCAAAGTATGGGAGCAGCGTAAATATCGCAATCTTGATGATGACAATCAGCTTGGCACGCGCCAAATCCAAATGGCTCTGCGCAACTTGCGCCAATTTGCCCGTACGGGTAGTGCCGATGAGCTAGACATTCACGAAACCATTAAGCGCACCGCCAAAAAAGGTGTGCTCGATATTCATATGCAAGCTGAGCGCCGCAACCGCGTTAAAGTGCTGATGCTGTTTGACGTCGGCGGTAGTATGGATATCCATGTTGAAGCACTAGAAAAACTGTTTTCTGCCGCCAAAAATGAATTTAAAACGCTAGAGTTTTTTTACTTTCATAACTGCTTATATGATTACGTCTGGAAAGATAACAATCGACGCCACAGCGCACCGATGCCAACGTATGAGCTGCTCAATACGTATGGCCGCGAATATCGGGTGATATTTGTCGGTGATGCGTCAATGTCGCCGTATGAGCTGATGACGGTTGGCGGTAGCGTGGAATATATGAATAATGAAGCGGGTATCGTCTGGCTAAAGCGGGTACTGGCGCATTTTGATAAAGTCGCTTGGCTCAATCCTGAAAATCCTGCTTATTGGCAGTATACGCAAACCATCGTCGAGATTAAAAAACTCTTCGATAATAAGATGTATCCGATGACTTTACATGGCGTGGAAGAGATGACCAACTATTTGGCGCGCTGATTGATGATGGAAAGAAATATTTTCTTTATTTACTGTATAAACACTCATAAAAATAGCCGTTATAAAATATAGCGGCTATTTTTTCGTTTCTATTTTTACATTCCTAATCTTTTGTTTCTATCAGCCCAATCATCACGCCCATCTCTTTTTTATCATGCTTATCGATGGTCGGCGCATAGAGCGCCGAAGCGATGCCGCCATCCAAAAATAAGGCATTTGGACAATGTAAGTCATCCTTAAACAGCGTAGCGAATTGATAAAAGCTCACTGGCTCCTCGCTATTAACAAATTGTAGGCTACCATCACTGCAAACGCCGGCGCCATTACGCAGCTTGATTGAGGTACTGTCAGGGTTAAGCTGCGGATGAATGGTATTATCGATGACCAGCATGGGGCCTGATTGCGTGGCATACCAAGGGTGGACATTGCTATTTTTGAGTTGGTTATCTAGCACTCTGCTTTCGGTAATCTGTACCTTGCCAGACTTATCCCACCACAGCACGCCATTGGGCAATAAATGAAAGTTGCCGCCGCCTTCTTTGATGTTTAATGCGCGTCGCTCTTCACCTTTGATGACGGTATAGCCAATTGGGGCATAATTCTCATTATACATGCCCGCATTCATGGCAAAATCTAAGGTTTGGTTAGAGGGCAGTGCCGCTAGCAAGGCATCAAAAGTCAGTAGCGGCTGGTTGGTAGTAGCACTGTTATCGTCCTGTTGCCAAAATAGCTGCAGTGAGTAGCGCGTATCGGCCAGCACCTTTTCGTTAATACGGCAAACGCTATAAGCAAAGGGCGCGCTTTGCGACTGACATGACCAATTTTCGCTGTCACTGCTTATCGCGTCGTTGTTTGTCTCATCTGTCGGCTGGCAAGCGCTAATGCTTACTACCATCAGCCCCGCCATAATTTGAGACGATAACGTCAAAAAAGGAGTTGTCATGAACACGTCTTCTTTATAAAAGCCGTTAAGCCTTGAGTTTAGGACAATATTTTAAGCAGATTTAGATTTTTAATCGTCAATTTCGGGAATATCACGGACGGTATTATTGACATTTCCGATCAATCGGCCATCATCTGTTATTACCGCAAAACTGCCAAGACCATGTTCAGTCGAAGGGCTAGGCTCCTTGCCTTTGTTACGAGAGTCCTTATTATAGGCAATCAGTGCCTCATTGTTGGACAAAAAGCTATCAGCACTCGCCATCACCCACATCTGGTTGAAGACATCAGCGCGCGCACTGACATCTAATAAAGCGCCTTCATCAGCAAAGTAATAAAATTTAGACAACAATTTTATCTGGCCGTCATCTAAGCGCCGAGCAATATGATAAGGCTGAAGCTGACTTGGATGTTGAAGCCCTACAGCGCCCACGATACTGGCCAGCGATTTCAGCGTGTTTTTATGGAAGTTTGCTACGCGCTCGGCTTTGCTAGGAACATCAAGCGCCTTTTGGCGATACGGGTCTTGAGTGGCAACGCCAACAGGACAAGTATTGGTGTGACATGATCGCGACTGGATACAGCCAACCGCAAACATAAAACCGCGCGCCGAGTTACACCAATCAGCACCTAGCGCAATCATTCGGGCAATATCAAACCCTGAAACGATTTTGCCGCTGACCCCAAGCTTGATTTTGTCACGAATTCCCGCACCAACCAAGGTATTGTGAACCAGTAAAAAACCATCTACCATCGGCATTCCGACGTTGTCCATAAATTCAACGGGCGCCGCGCCTGTGCCGCCTTCTGAGCCATCAATGACGATAAAATCAGGGTAGTTGTCTTTTTCTATCATGGCTTTAACGATGGCCATAAACTGCCAAGGCTGGCCAATACACAACTTAAAGCCGACTGGTTTTCCACCAGACAAATCGCGAAGCTGCTGCCAAAAATCTACCAGCTCGAGCGGGGTACTAAATGCACTGTGGGAAGAAGGTGATACACAGTCTTTGCCCATAGGGACGTGGCGCGTTTCGGCAATCTCTTGTGTGATTTTTTCTGCAGGGAGGACGCCGCCTTGACCAGGTTTAGCACCTTGCGAGAGTTTAATTTCAATCATTTTGACTTGTGGATCCACCGCTTTTTCGGCAAACAACTGAGGGTCGAAATTACCGAACTCATCGCGGCAACCAAAATAACCCGTTCCCAATTCCCAAATCAAATCGCCACCAAATTTGCGGTGGTAAGGGCTAATAGCGCCTTCGCCAGTGTCATGAGTAAATCCCCCCATTTTGGCGCCTTGGTTAAGCGCCATAATCGCATTGGCAGACAAACTACCAAAACTCATCGCTGAGATATTAAACACTGACATATCATGAGGCTGTTTGCAGCGCTCGCCGCCAACAATGATTCGAAAATCTTTATTTTCTAACGGTTGGCTGACTGCTGATTGTAAAAACCATTCTTTACCATGCGTATATAGGTTGTCAAGCGTTCCGAAGGCATTGGTGTCACTGACGTTTTTGGCCCGTTGATACACCAAAGCACGTTGCTGGCGAGCAAATGGTACCTGCGCCTTGTCATCTTCTAAAAAGTACTGGCGAATTTCAGGACGAAAATCCTCAAGTACATAACGAATGTGACCAGCAACGGGATAATTTTTTAAAATGGCATGTTTTGACTGTAGCAAATCATAAACGCCAAGTGCAACACCAATACCACCCAAAAAGACTAGCCATCCATTCATCAATAATAGCCCTGACAAACATAGCAAGATTGCAGCAGCAAATGTGCTATAACGCAAAAGTAAGCTGACCAGATAAGGAGAATCATGTTTTGGCTTTGGATTTAGATTGGTACGAGATTGGGGCATAACGATACTCAACAGTGTTACGTAAATAATAAAAACGCGATGATAAAAAACAAAGTATCCATAAAAAAATAACCATGTCATAAACATGGTTATTAAGAATAGATTAAATACTTAAATTTATCGCGTACATCATACACATATGATATCACTGCGACGGTTTAATTGGGTAACAGAGTGCTAATTTTGCGCTCAAAATAACAGTTTTTAGACGTAAATGGCTTTGCTCAATTGTTTTAAGCAAATTTTAATGAGGTTTGTAGCGCTGCATTGTTTACCCCAATGCTTTTATGATTGATATTTACGTCAACTTTAACGCCTCTCACCCTTTCACACAAACCACCTGCCGCAGCGTGTGCACCACTTCGACCAAGTCGCTTTGCGCTTGCATCACATCATCGATGTCTTTATACGCTGCTGGAATTTCATCAATGACTTCGCTATCTTTTCGGCATTCGACGCCCTTAGTTTGGGCGATTTGATCGTCTACCGTAAAGCTCTTTTTGGCTTCAGTACGCGACATGATACGGCCCGCACCATGCGAGCAAGAATGGAAGGATTCTGCGTTGCCTTTGCCGCGCACGATAAAGGACTTTGCGCCCATGGAACCTGGAATAATGCCATACTCACCAACGCGGGCGCGCACTGCGCCTTTACGGGTGACAAATACTTCTTCGCCGTAATGCTCCTCTTTGGCCACATAATTATGGTGACAGTTTACCGCTTTAACTTTCGCGTCAAAGGGCTTGGTGACAATCTTGCGTAGCGCTTTAATGGCATTTTCCATCATGATTTCACGGTTTTTAAAGGCAAATCGCTGCGCCCAACCGACCGCAAACCAATAGTCATCAAAGTACTGCGCCCCCTCATTAAAATAGGCCAAATCTTTATCCGGCAAATTGATAAAACTCTGACGCATATCCTCGCGCGCCAACTCAATAAAGTAGCGCCCGATGGCATTACCCACGCCGCGCGAGCCTGAATGCAGCATAATCCACACCTGATTGGCCTCATCCAAGCACACTTCGACAAAGTGATTACCGGTGCCAAGCGTACCTAAATGGTTGAGGTTATTGGTGTTTTTAAGTTTAGGGTGCTTTTGGATGATGTAGTTAAAGTCATCGACCAGTGTTTGCCAGCCGTCTTTAACCGTATGATCAGGGTTTGACCACGCGCCGATATCGCGATTCGAGCCGCGGCCACGTGACTTGCTACGACCATGGGGAATGGCTTTTTCAAGCTCTGTGCGCAGACCGCGTAAGTTATCAGGTAAATCATCAGCGCTTAGGGTCGTTTGCACCGCCATCATGCCGCAGCCGATATCGACACCGACTGCCGCAGGAATAATCGCTTCTTTGGTCGGCAACACCGTGCCGATAGTCGCGCCAATGCCAACGTGCACATCAGGCATCACCGCAAGCCACTTATAAATAAACGGCATTTGCGCCGCTTTTAACAGCTGATCGTGCGCTTTTGGATCGACAGGGACACCCTTTGTCCAAAGCTTTATGGGAGCGCCTCCATCTTGAATGCGGTTATAAGTGGTGGTATGAATGTTTGTATGAGTGGTTGGTTGCATATGTATTTACCTCACTTTTATCCCAATGATAGCGATAGATGGCGTAAATGTTCGCTACGATTTGCACTGAAATTTGTCGCATTTGTAGCATGGGTTTAACGGTTTGCTTGAATGAGCTTAAGTGTGTTTTCTAAGCACCGCGTCCAACCCGTTCAGCCAACGCCTGCAATTTAAGCACCATTGCCGCCGCATATTCTTCCGCTTTCCAATTGGCACTTGGCACGCTGGCGTTAAGCGAATATGCATATTGCCCAGTGGCAACATCGTACACCCCAACGGCTACCGCCAATATATCGGTAGAAAACTCCCCATCCGATACCGTATAACCATATTTTGCATAATGCTCTGTTGCCTCAGCTAGGGCTATCTGCGCGTGGTCATACTCTTCTTTTGATAAATGCGCTTGTAGATTATTACGAATCACGGCCTGTCTTGCAGGCGAGCTTGCGGCATAAAAAGCGCGACCAATGGCCGTGCGTGCGACGGGCACGGCTGAGCCGACTTGCAAATTGACGGACAGACGCGCGGGGCTACGACAGCAAGCGTGATAGCGCATTTCGCCTTCGACTTCGGTTGCCAAATTTACCGACACTTCATTGTCACTGGCAAATTGCCGCAGCAATGGCTCCGCTGCCGCCACCATGTCATGACGACTCCACGCGGTCGCGCTGAGACGCACCGCATTGCTGCCCAATTGATACTGTCCATGTTCCGTCGCGCGTAAAAAACCAAGCGTGGTCAAAGTATGAATAAGCCGAGTAATGGTGGCTTTTGGCAAAGTGGTCATTTGACACAATTGCTGATGACTAAGCTGCTCATGCTGCTCAAAGGCGGCTAACAACGTCAGTCCACGCCCAAGAGCGGTGACAAATTGCCGATCATTACTATCTTTACTGTGCTCAAGAACGCCAATTATACGATTCAATAACGGTAGGGCAGCGGATACATTTTTTGTCATTTTATGCTCATTTTTTTTGATAAAGGTTTACAGCGTCATAAAACTTTGCTTAAATAGATTCATATTATGAAACTTAGTTTCGCACAGCGGCACATGCAAGTCAATAACCTGTGCAGTCAATTTATTTATTAATCACGATGCGTCGGTCAGGAAGACTGACATCAAGGAGATCCACATGGCAACATCTACGCGCCCAAGTTTTGATTGGGAAGATCCACTTTTATTACGCGCCCAATTAACTGATGAAGAGCGCATGGTCACGGACAGCGCCCGTCAGTTTTTTCAAAAAGAGCTGATGCCTGGTATTTTAGAGGCCAATCGTAACGAAAATTTTGATCGCAATATCATGCGCCAAATGGGTGAGATGGGTCTGCTTGGCGTTACCATTGACGGTTATGGCTGCGCGGGTTTATCGAGTGTTGCTTATGGTTTGATTGCTAAGGAAGTTGAGGCGGTGGATTCAGGTTATCGTTCGGCGATGAGCGTGCAGTCAAGCTTGGTTATGCATCCTATTTGGGCGTACGGTACCGAAGAGCAAAAAGAAAAATATCTGCCAAAGCTTGCGACTGGTGAGTACGTTGGCTGCTTTGGTTTGACTGAACCAGATTCAGGGTCAGACCCTGCCTCGATGTCGACTCGTGCCCGCGCGGTTGATGGCGGTTATGAGCTGACGGGTAATAAAATGTGGATTACCAACAGTCCCATTGCGGATGTGTTTGTCGTTTGGGCAAAAGATGATGCTGATGAGATTCGCGGCTTTATTTTAGACAAAGGCATGAAAGGGTTATCAGCGCCGAAGATTGAAGGTAAGTTTTCATTGCGTGCTTCGGTCACAGGCGAGATTGTCATGGACAAGGTATTTGTTCCTGAAGCCAATGCTTTTCCTGATATCCGTGGTTTAAAAGGGCCATTTGGTTGCTTAAATAAAGCCCGTTATGGTATCGCATGGGGCGCGATGGGTGCGGCAGAATTTTGCTGGAAAGCGGCGCGTCAGTACACGCTAGACCGTAAGCAGTTTGGTCGTCCGCTTGCTGCAACCCAGCTTGTACAGTTAAAACTGGCCAATATGCAAACAGAAATCGCTTTAGGTTTGCAAGCGGCACTGCGTGTCGGTCGCCTGATGGATGAAGACAATGCGGCGCCTGAGATGATTTCACTGATTAAGCGTAATAACTGCGGCAAAGCCTTAGACATCGCTCGCGTGGCACGTGACATGCACGGCGGCAACGGTATCTCTGATGAGTTCCATGTTATTCGTCATGTCATGAACTTAGAGGCGGTTAACACCTATGAAGGCACGCATGATATTCATGCGCTTATCTTAGGCCGTGCGCAGACGGGTATTCAAGCGTTTTATTAGTTGTTGTTAGTTAATCATAAAAGCTAGCTAACAAGTGCTAGCCAGTTTTTAGCCCATTAACGTACGTTGCTGTTTGGCTTTGTAATAAGCGCCTTATAAGCAGCGGCGTACGTTTTTGAATGGTATATAGCTAGGCGCTATTTAACTAAAGGTTATTAGCATTGTTATGCCTGATTTACTTTTTGGTGTTTATGACTTGAGTTATTAAAAGCTCTAAAGGCACCAAAAGCTAAATGATGCATGGCAATTTTTATCGAAATTTTATCAGGTGTTTTTCACCAATAAGTAGGCTACATAATAAGGGATGATTATGACTGTTGATAGCAATACCAATAACAGTAATGACGGGGAAAAAGGGGCGCTGCACGGTATCAAGGTACTTGATTTGTCGCGAGTATTGGCCGGCCCTTCTTGTACGCAAGTGCTCGCCGACCTCGGCGCTGAAGTCATCAAAGTTGAGCGTCCGCATATTGGTGATGAAACCCGTCATTGGGCGCCGCCAAAATTTAGCGATGATACCTCCGCCTATTACGCCACCATTAACCGTAATAAAAAATCCCTTACCGTCGATATCACCACGCCTGCCGGACAAAAAATTATTAAGCAGCTTATTGCCGAAAGCGATATCGTCGTTGAAAACTTCAAAGTTGGTGGTCTAAAAAAGTACGGCTTAGATTACGACAGCCTAAAACAAGACAATCCGCGCCTGATTTATGCCTCACTGACAGGATTTGGTCAGACAGGTCCTGATGCGAAGCGCCCAGGCTATGACTATATTATTCAAGGGTTGTCAGGACTCATGAGCATCACAGGCCCAAGCGATGGCGAACCGCACAAGGTTGGCGTGGCCGTGGTTGATTTGTTTGCAGGTTTGCAGCTGACCATTGGTATTCAAGCAGCGTTATTAGCGCGTCAAAAAACTGGACGCGGACAACATGTCGATGTGGCGCTGCTTGACAGTGCGCTTGCGATGCTCGCCAACGTTGGGATGAATTATCTGGCTTCAGATGAAATCCCGCCACGCCTCGGCAATCAGCATCCTAATATCGTGCCTTATCAAGTTTTTGCAGCAGCAGGAAAAGAGCATTTTATCTTAGCTTGCGGTAATGACAGTCAGTTTGGCAAGCTTTGTGAGGTGTTAGGGGTTGATTGGCATAACGACAGCCGTTTTGCGACCAATCCGCAGCGCGTTGCCAATCGTGAGCTGCTTTGTAGTGAGCTGAGCAAAAAATTTGCCGGGCAACCTCGTACTTATTGGTTAGAAGTGTTGGATCAAGCGGGTATCCCGTGCGGGGCGATTCATAATATCTCTGAGGCCTTGGCGATGCCGCAAGCACAAGCTCGTGAGATGGTGATCGATTTTGCGGCGCAGGGCAGTCCTGTGCGCGCGCTTGGAAGTCCGATTAAATTGTCCGCATCGCCTGTCACTTATCGTACGCCGCCACCGCAATTAAGCGAGCATACTGAGAGCACGCTTGCTGATTTGGGTTATGACAGCGAAATGATTGCCAAGTTAAAAGCCGATGGGATTGTTTAATGCTCTGCTTTAAAGCCTAAGCGCTGCTCGATTTGCTCGGCCAATTCGATGAGCACGGCACTGACTTCAGCACGCTTGGACTCATATTCTGCTTGCAAAAAGCTAACCGCCATCCCGGCGATGGCGTTACCTGAAGCGTTACGAATATAAGTGCCTAAGCAATACATGCCATCGCGCAGTTGCCCATCGTCAAGTGATATACGACTGTTTTTAATGGCGGCCAGCTCGGTCGCCAAATCGGTAAAGTTATCGACACCATGCTGGGTAATGGGGGTAGGAAAGCCGCTGGCATAGATGGATTTTATGTTGTCCATAGTGAAGGTGGAGAGCATGGCTTTACCAGTAGCTGAAAACACCGCCGGTACGCGAACACCCGCGCGGAAAGTAAAGCCAAGCGGCGCAGGCGCTTCATGACAGGCTAAAAATACCACTTCCCCCAAGTCGAGTTTGGATAAGGTAACGGTATGCTGCAAAAGGATGGGGTACTGGACAATAAGATCTTTAAATAATTGAACGACGCCTTGCTGCTGCTCGTACTTTCCCGCCCAGTACATCAAATACGAGCCTAAATGAAAGCGGCTGTCGCTGTCTTTATAAATGACATGCTTGGCGAGTAGGCTTTGCAAAATGTTGTGGGTGGAGCTGCGCGGCAAATCCAGCGCTTTGGCAATATGCGCCGCCGTTAAAGGCTGGGCGCTATCGGTAATCAAATCTAGTATCTGAAAAGTTTTGTCCAAGGCAGGGACGGCAGTGGTGCTCATAAGGAACCTATAAAAGCCGGTAAAGTAAAAAAAGCAGCAAAATAAAGTGATAAATCAGCACAAAGTTGATAATAGGGGTTGCAAATAGGAGACCATCATTCTTATAATGATGTCTCATATATAGAATACGCGTTCAGTATATTGAACAAATTACCAGTTATCAATCATTATTTATCGCCTAAGCTTTTATTTACGTTTATTTATTTGCCGCTATAAATCTGCAAAACCTATCTGCAACATATCATTGACAAGGAGCGTCACAATGTCACAACCCACGCTACAGCTATCAAATCCAGACCTACTAAAACAGCAGTGCTTTATCAAAGACGGCTGGCATGATGCCAGTGATGCCGCCACTATCGACGTGAGCAATCCTTTTAGCGGCGAGACTATCGGTAACGTACCTAGCTTGACGACCGATGATGTCAACGATGCGGTTGCTGCTTCTCATGAAGCGCAAATCACTTGGGCCGCCAAAACTGCCAAAGAGCGTGCGGAGCTACTACAAAAGTGGGCCGACCTTATCGATGCCAATAAAGAAGATTTGGCCATCATTATGACCGCTGAGCAAGGCAAACCTTTAACTGAGTCGCGCGGTGAAGTGGGCTATGCCAACAGCTTTATCCGCTGGTTTGCCGAAGAAGGTAAGCGCGTTTATGGCGATGTTATCCCTGCCAATCAAACACAATTGCGCCATGTCATCCTAAAACAGCCCGTTGGCGTTTGCGCGGCCATCACGCCTTGGAATTTCCCAGCAGCGATGATTACCCGTAAAGCAGCGCCGGCACTAGCGGCAGGGTGTACCATGATCATCAAACCTGCAACCGAAACGCCGTTTTCTGCTTTGGCACTCGCGGTATTGGCTGAGCAAGCAGGGATTCCAGCAGGCGTCATCCAAGTAGTCACGGGCAAATCTTCAACCATCGGCGATATCCTAACTGGCGATACGCGCATTCATAAGCTGTCATTTACTGGCTCTACCGAAGTTGGTCGTACCTTGATGGCACAATGTGCCCCAACCATCAAAAAACTGTCATTAGAGCTCGGCGGCAATGCGCCATTCATCGTTTTTGATGACGCTGATCTAGAAAAAGCTGCTGAAGGCTTAATCGCCTCTAAATATCGTAACGCCGGTCAAACCTGTGTCTGCGCCAATCGCGTCTATGTACAAGACAGCATTAAAGATAAATTCCTCGACGTATTTGTAAAAAAAGTCGCTGAACTTAATGTCGGTAACGGCATGGATGAAGGCGTGGATATCGGACCTTTGATTAACAAAAAAGCTTTGGAAAAAGTGCAAGCGCTACTCAAAGACGCTTTGGATAAAGGCGCAACTCTTATCACGGGCGGCAGCACCAACGGCGCATCTGAGCTGTCTTATAATCCAACGGTGATTACCGATATCAGCAGTGACATGGATATTGCCTATGAGGAAATCTTTGGTCCTATCGCTACTATCTTTACCTTTAAAGATGAAGCCGACGTCATCCGTCAAGCAAATAACACCATTTACGGTTTGGCCGCTTACTTCTACAGCAGCAGCTATGCACGCTCCTGGCGTGTCACTGAAGGGCTTGAGTACGGCATTATCGGTCATAACACAGGATTGATCTCTACCGAAGTCGCCCCATTTGGCGGCGTCAAGCAATCAGGATTTGGCCGCGAAGGCTCAAAATATGGCATCGAAGAGTATGTCGTGACCAAATACTGGTGTTCTGATATTAGTTAATTATCGAGTTTTATCTTTACTATTTTCATTTTTTACCCATGAAATGGGATTCAATACCACGAATCCCAACCAAAGTTAGCGCTTATTTTATAAACCGCCATTCCATAATGGCATCTATGTGAAAAAGAAAGAAAAGGATATTCTTATGACTACTACCAATCAATCACTACTTGCGCGCCGTAAAGCGGTTTTACCAACGGGTCTAGGCGTAGCATTTCCTATCTTTGCCGAAAAGGCCAAAAACTCAGAAGTTTGGGATATTGAAGGCAACCGTTATATCGACTTCGTCGGCGGTATTTCAGTATTGAATACGGGTCACAGCCATCCAAAAATCACGCAGCGTGTGCATGAGCAGCTAGACAAATTTACTCATACTGCCGCGCAAATGATTAATTATGAATGCTACGTTGAGCTTGCCGAAAAGCTTTGCGAAAAAGCGCCGATCAGCGGTCCGAAAAAAGCCTTGTTTTTAACCACGGGCGCAGAAGCAGTCGAAAACTGCATTAAAATTGCTCGCGCGAAAACCGGTCGTCCAGGGGTGATTTCTTTCGTTGGCGGCTGGCATGGCCGCACCTCAATGTGCATGAGCCTGACGGGTAAAGTATTGCCGTACAAAAAGAGCTTTGGTCCGATGCCAGGCCCTGTCTTTCATGCGCTATTCCCAGCTGAAGAGCTAAACGTCACAGAAGCACAAGCGCTGCATAGCCTTGAGATGATTTTCCAAGCAGATATCGATCCTAGCGAAGTGGCGGCAATGATTATCGAGCCAGTACAAGGCGAGGGCGGTTTTCATCAGGTGACGCCATCGTTTGCCAAAGCGCTGCGTAAGATTTGTGATGAGCATGGCATCGTGCTGATTTTTGATGAAGTGCAGTGTGGTTTTGGCCGTACTGGCACGTTGTTTGCGTCTGAGCAGTTGGGCGTTGAGCCAGATTTGATGACCAGTGCTAAGAGCTTGGCAGGCGGTTATCCTATCTCTGCCGTTATTGGCCGCGCCGACATTATGGATGCCCCGCAAGTTGGCGGCTTAGGCGGCACTTATTCTGGTAACCCACTGGCTTGCGTGGCTGCACTTGCCGTTATGGAAGTGATTGAAGAAGAAAACCTACTTGAGCGTAGTGTTGAGATTGGCGATAAAATCGCAGCGTTCTTAGAAGATTTAAACCTAAGCAGCATCGGTCATATCCGTCATAAAGGCGCCATGCTAGCGTTTGAACTAATTGACAGTGACGGCAAGCCTGACACTGAAGCAACGGCAAATCTAAAAGCCAAAGCCTTTGAGCAAGGACTGTTATTAGCGTCTTGTGGCATGTTTGGCAACGCCATTCGTATCATGGTGCCACTAACGGTAGAAGATGAAGTGCTACAAGAAGGTCTTGATATTATCAAAGGTATTTTGACTGCTCAAAGCGTTAATTTAAAAAATGAAAGCTTAAGCTTAGGATAATGACAGTGCTGCTTTGATTACAAGATTTACAACG
The DNA here is from genome assembly GCF_002414005.1 of Psychrobacter sp. UBA5136. GTDB lineage: Bacteria > Pseudomonadota > Gammaproteobacteria > Pseudomonadales > Moraxellaceae > Psychrobacter. The sequence goes on along the minus strand of NZ_DHYG01000032.1, from coordinate 53,337 downwards.
GCGCCTTGCAAGTCAAGACGCCGTTGTTGTCTCTGCTAGGCGATAGTTATTTTATTAATAAAATTCATTAAGCAAAAAAAAATAGTTGGTATCAGGGCCATTAAAAAAAGGACTGACACGGATGACACACAGACAAGGAGCAGGTTATGTCTGAATTAAAAAAATCGTTAGGGACGCTAGATATCATTGCCTTAGCATTCGGTGCTATGGTTGGTTGGGGCTGGGTAGTCTTGGCTGGTGGTTGGATTTTGTCTGCGGGAACGTGGGGCGCAATGCTGGCGTTTTTGATAGGCGGTCTGGCTGTGATACTAATCGGTGTGACCTATGCTGAACTGGCCGCTTCTATGCCGATTACGGGCGGCGAGCATACTTATACCCATCGAGCATTGGGAGTAAATGTCTCCTTTATCTGCTCATGGAGTATTTTATTTGGGTATTTTTCGGTGGTGGCGTTTGAAGCGGTTGCCCTACCAACGGTGGTTGAGTATTTTATTCCCAATTATAACCAAGGCTATCTTTGGACCATCGCTGGCTGGGATGTCTATGCCACGTGGGTGGGCGTCGGCATGCTGGGCTCAATCATTGTCACCTGGCTAAATATCCGCGGTATGGAGGTCAGCGCGTGGTTCCAAAAAACCGCTGTAATGGGGATTTTATTCGTCGGTACATTATTATTTATTGGCGCAGTGCTCTATAATCCTGCTTCCTCGACAGCCGTGCAAGCACCAGCCTTTATCGGTGGTATCGGCGGTATTACAGCCGTCATCGTGATGGTGCCCTTTATGTTTGTCGGCTTCGACGTCATCCCGCAGGCGGCAGAAGAGATAGATCTGACCCGTCCCAGTATTGGCAAGTTTTTGATTATCTCTATCATTGTGGCGGTGATGTGGTACGTGGGTATTGCTTGGAGCGTGGGCACCACGCTGCCACTGGTACAGGCAGAGAACTCAACGCTTGCTACCGCTGACGCCATGACCAATGCCTGGCAGGGCAAATGGGCGGGTATTTTATTGGTCATCGGTGGCGTATTGGGTATTTTATCCAGCTGGAATGCCTTTTTGATCGGTGGCAGTCGTCTACTTTATGCCATGTCAAAAGCGCACATGCTGCCGGCATTTTTAGGCAAGCTGCATCCAAAGTATAAAACACCATCAAACGCGATTTTATTAATCGGTGGCCTTGCGACGCTTGCGCCATTGTTTGGCCGCAAGATGCTGGTGTGGATTGTTGACGCTGGTGGTTTTGGCATTGTCATCGCTTATAGCTGTGTGGCTATCTCTTTCTTAGTCTTGCGTTATCGCGAGCCTGACATGGTACGTCCATTTAAGATACCCGCAGGTAAGCTGGTCGGTATGGTGACGATTGCGCTCAGCTTTGGCCTGTTGATGCTGTATATGCCAGGCATGCCATCAGCGCTGACCCCGATCGAATGGTGGATCTTCTTTGGTTGGACGATACTTGGTATCGTGTTATATAGCTATGCACGCGTGAAGTACCCTGGTATCAGTGAGGCGATCATGGCAGAAGAATTGCGCGAATTAAAAATCGTGAATCAGCTGTGGTTAAAGGACAATCCGCCTAAACGCTAATATTTAAGCGCTAGTAAGTGAGCAGTAATGTGTGAGTATTAGCATCTGAGCGCTGATAACGTTAAAGGGATTGGCGTTCGGATGACGTAAAAAAAAGCCTAACACCTGATGTTAGGCTTTTTGTACAAAGTGCTTTTATTGTGTCTGGTGTAAGAATAAAAAGACGTTAAGACTTATCATTTGCTAAGACTTATCACGAATCAGCTTATAGTTTAAAAACTCGGTAATACCCAGCGTGCCAAGCTCGCGGCCAAACCCTGAGCGCTTAACCCCGCCAAATGGCGTGGTTGCTTCGCTGCCAGAAGGGGCGTTGATCGTCACCATACCAACGTCTAGCTTATCAGCGATATCAGCGGCCAAGGCAGCATCTTGCGTCTGAATAGACGCACCAAGGCCAAATGGCACATCATTGGCAATCTGGATGGCATGTTCGATATCACGTGCTTTATAGACGACGGCCACAGGGCCAAATAACTCCTCGCGATAAACATCCATTGACTCATCGACATCGGTCAGTACAGCAGGCGCAAACCAAGCTCCCGGCTTGTCTTTGAGTAATCCGCCCTCGACCAGTACCGTGGCACCGGCTTGAATTGCACTGTCGAGCTGCGCTTGTAAATTATCAGCGGCTGCTTTTGACGACAGCGGACCAATAAAAGTCTCTTCTTCAAGCGGATCTGCCAATGTCATGTTACGAACGGCCTTGGTAAAGCCTTCAACGAATTTGTCAAAGACTGGCTCGACGACGATTAAGCGCTTGGCAGCATTGCATGCTTGTCCTGTATTGCCAAAACGGCCTTCGATTGCTCCTTGCACAGCTTGTTCGATATCAGCATCAGCTGCGACGATAAATGCATCTGAGCCGCCTAATTCCAACACCACCTTTTTAAGGGCGGCGCCTGCTATTTTGGCAACCGCTTGTCCTGCGCGCTCAGAGCCTGTCAGCGAGACGCCTTGTACGCGGCTGTCCTCGATGATGGTTGCTGCTTGCTCGTTAGTGGCAAATACATTGTTATAGACGCCATCTGGTAAGCCCGCCTCTTTTAAAATATCAACGATGGCTTCGGCGGTTTTTGGGCACTGCGGCGCATGCTTTAGGATAATGGTGTTGCCCGCCATCAGGTTTGGTGCGGCAAAGCGCGCGACTTGATAATGCGGGTAGTTCCACGGCATGATGCCAAGTAACGCTCCAACAGGGCGCTTTTCTACAGAAGCAGTGCCGCTATCAACATCGATGGTGTTGGGGGTAAGTAGCTGCTCAGCATTATCGGCATAGTAGCGATAAATATCGGCCACCAAGCCAATCTCGCCTTTTGCTTGCGCCACAGGCTTGCCCATTTCTGTTGCGACAACGCGCGCGAGCGCATCTTGGCGCTCAAGATAAATATCGGCGATTTTGTGTAGTAGCGCGCCGCGCTCTTTTAGTGATACCTGACGCCAGTCTTGATAAGCGCTGTGTGCTTGTTCAATAGCATGCTGGATATCTTGCTCAGTGGCGGTCGGGTAGGTGGCTTCTACTTCGCCCGTAGCTGGGTTGTTCACTTGATAATCGCTCATACATATTCCTTAGTTAGCGTTAAAATCCATTTAGGTTTTTTATGTCTATCTGCTTAAGCTTATCTGTTTAAGCAAAGCATTTGGGTTGCTGCTGGGTAATACAGTGAATATTGCCGCCACCAAAGACAATCTCTTTGGTGCGTACGCCTACTACCTGATGCTGCGGAAAGATTTTTTCAAGCTGGGCAATGGCGAGGCTATCATTTATATCGTCATACTGTGGCACGATAATGGCATCATTACAAATCAAAAAATTAGCATAGGAGGCAATACAGTTATCACCAGTATGACGCGCTTTAGCAGCGTCAGATTGCTCAATCTCATAATCGTTGGGCAAGGTAACAGGCTCTTCGGTACAGCAAAGCTTGTGTACGGTTAAGCGTCTGCCTTTAGCATCAGTCATTGCTGATAGCTGCTTGTAAGCCTTTTGTGTCGCCTCATAAAACGGATGCTCAGGGTCGTCGGTGTATAGACAAACCACCTCACCGGGGCAGGCAAAGCATGCAATATCATCGATATGACCATTGGTTTCATCAGGGTCGATGCCATCATCGAGCCACAATACTTTTTGTACATTCAGATACGCTTTTAGCTGGTCTTCGATTTGGCGCTCACTGAGCTGCGGATTGCGTCCCGGGCTCAGCAAACACATACGAGTTGTCAAGACCGTGCCTTCACCATCGACATGAAACGCGCCGCCCTCCATCACAAATCCCTCAGTACGATAGCGCTGGATATCTAGATACTCGCACAGACGCGCAGCCAGTTTGTCATCGTCATCCCAAGGTGAGTACAGACCATCATAGTCACCGCCCCAAGCATTAAAGGTCCAATCGCAAGCGCGCAGCTCACCTTTATCATTGAGCAAAAACGTCGGCACGATATCTCGCGCCCACGCGTCATTGCTGGGCATGGCGATGACGTCAATATTTGCGGGCAAGCTATCGCGGCAGGATTGATAATCAGTAGGATTGACCAAGACACCTACTTCGCAAAAGTTGCTAATGGCTTGTGCAACTGACGCATAAGCTGCTTTGGCAGGCGCGGCGTTTTGCCGCCAGTTATCGGCCCTATACGGCCAGATTATCCAGATTTTTTGTAGCGGCGCAAACTCTGCTGGCATATAAAAGCCATCCTGCTGCGGCGTTGAGCCGGTGATTAATTGGTTCATTAATAATGACATATAAAGTACCTTATTTTAAGTCAAGATCTTAAAGCAAAGGTTTAAGGCAAAATCTTAAGCATAAACAGTTTTTAAGATAAAGCGCTTAAGCCCATAAACATTATCAATGCGTGAGCAAGGTGCCATACATTGTCGGGCGGCGGTCACGAAAGACGCCCCACTGGCGGCGCTCGATTGCCAGTTTATCTAAGTCAAAAGTAGCCGTGATGACCTCTTGGTTATCCTTTGAGGCTTCTTGGATAATCTCGCCGCGCCCATCGGTGATAAATGAGCTACCGTAAAATTGCATGGTACTGTCATGGTCATTTTGGCTGATGGTCTCTGTGCCGATACGGTTTGAGGCCACCACGGGCATTAAATTGGCCGCAGCATGACCCTGCATACAGCGCTGCCAATGCCCTTTTGAGTCGATATCCAGTGTCGGCTCATCACCAATCGCTGTCGGGTAAAACAAGAGCTCTGCACCCATCAGCGCCATACTGCGCGCGCACTCAGGAAACCACTGATCCCAGCAGATACCAACACCTATCTTGGCATACTTAGTATCCCAGACCTTAAAACCTGTATCGCCAGGAGTAAAATAGAACTTTTCGGCATAAGGAATGCCATCTGGTATGTGGGTTTTACGATACGTGCCGAGTATCTCGCCATCGGCATCGATGATGGTGACACTATTAAAAAATGTATTACCTGACTGTTCATAAAAGCTGATGGGCAATACGACATCTAATTCTTTGGCCAAATGTTTGAAGTGAGTGATAGCGGCGTTATCGGCGACTGAAGTTGCAAGCTTAAAATAATCAAAGTCATGTACTTGGCAAAAATAAGGCGTCTCAAACAGCTCTTGTAGCAAGACAATATTGGCACCCGCTTTTGCAGCTTTGGTTACTAAAGCGGTCGCGGTAACAATGTTTTGTTGTTTATCCCAGCCGCAAGCCATTTGGGTTGCAGCGACGCTGACAGTTCTCATCATTTAAGTCCTTTTAATTATTGATAAAGAAGGTCATCTCAGAGCGTGAATTGTGGATAGCTGCTAATAAATAATGGTCGATGGCGCATTTATCCATATATTATTGCTCCGCGTATGTCCTTATACTTATGGTAGTAGTTATGGTTATGCCATCATATAACCCAAGCCTAAGAACGTCACGACGGATAAAACCGCGCCGAGCATGGCATAGGGGAACTGACTAAAGGCATGTTGCATCGGGGAGCAGCCAGCACCTTGTGATGCCAATAGCGATGAATCACTAAAGAAGCAGGCATGACTACCAAATGAAGAGGCTGACAATAGCGCCCCAATCATCAGTGGCGTGCTCACGCCAAGCGCTAACGATATGGGGAAGACAATTGGCATCGCAAGGATGTATAAACCCCAACTTGACGAGGTGGCAAAGGTTAAGAAAGCCATCACGCCAAAGATAACAGCAGGGAAAATGGCAATCGTCATATAAGGCGTGATAGCCTCAATCACATACGTGGTCATACCAAGCTCATCGTTGATGGCTTTTAGAAAAAAGCCGCCTACTACCGTTGATAATGGGTAGAGCATCACTTGAAAGCCTTTAAAAATGGCTTCAACTTGGGTCTCAAAGCTTAAAATTCCTTGCGCCCAATAGAGCAGCACGGTGACAAAACAAGTCAGTAATGCACCGCGTAATAAATCAATTTCAAAGTAAATGGTTGAGACAATCAGTAAAATCATCGGAAAAGCAAAGTTCATGATATTGGCTTTAAACGACAGCTTACGTTTGGCTTTGACGTTTGAGACCAATTGCTCATCTACAAAGGCTTCAGGGACAGGGTTTCCGCTTCTGGCTCGTTTTTCTGCTTTTTTCATCGGGCCCCAGTCGCCCAAAATCCCATAGGCCACCAAAAAGACAATAATAAGTGCAAACCAAGCATAAGCCATAAAAGGAATCGCACTCATATAAAGTGCCATACCGCCCCCATCTTTTGCTACGCCATTTTCTTCTAATAGACCAGCGAAATAGACCGCCCAAGTAGAAATGGGTACAATAACGCACATCGGCGCCGCCGTTGAATCGACGATGTAGGCAAGTTTCTCTCTCGACACCCCATAAAAGTCAGTCAATTTCTTCACAGATGTGGACACAGCGAGACAGTTTAAGTAGTCATCAATAAAAACCACGATGCCTAATCCGGCCGTCGCTAGTAGTGACTGACGACGTGATTTGATGATTTTTTGTAGCCATTCACTAAAGCCATCGAGACAACCACTAATCTCGAGCAGCTGAATAAGTCCCCCCATCAGGCCACAAACTAGTACGACCCAAACAATGGTCTCATTACCGAGTACGAGAGATATGTTGTCAGCAAAGGGGGACACCAAATCAAACGGATTGAGCATCACGAGGCCAGCCACACAGCCTGCAATCATAGATTCAAATGGCCGCCTAGAAACAATGGCGGTTACCAATACCAATAATGTTGGTAATAGAGATAAAGCACCCCAAGATTCGTTTGGTGCACGGATGGTCGATAGCCAAGCAAAAACGAAATATATAGCAATCCCTGCTAATACCGTTAAAAATACTCGCTTATTATGAAACTGCCCCTCGACAGCTTCGCTGAGTTTCATGTTCATCTTTACGCTCCCTGTAAAACCTCATTTTTTAGAACAAACTCTATTTTTGGTTAATGCTCGATAGACAGTCTCGATAGGCAGTAGCGAATCAACTTTCTACCGCGCGCCATCACAACAATCCATTGTTATGACAGCTTAATGCCACGATAGCCTTACAATAAAAAACGTTGTACTGACTGAAAACAGGTTAATCAACATTCATTATTTACAGGCTTTGACGTATTTACATACCAGTCGTATCTTTTAGTGCGTACCACCATGAGCCCATCACCGAATAAGGCACGCGTAGCGCTCGGCCACCGGGGAAAGGAATCCAAGGTATCTTGGCAAAGGTGTCAAACTCTCTGGTTTTACCATTGATGGCATCAGCCAGTATCTGGCCAAACAAATGCGAGCCTGTTACCCCATGGCCGCTATAACCATGAGCAAAAAACACCCGCTCATGTAATTTGCCCATTTGTGGTACCCGTGAAAAGGACAGGGCAAAGTTGCCGCTCCACGCGTAGTCAATTTTGACATCACGCAGCTCGGGGAAAATCTTATTCATATTTGGTCTGATTTTGGCGGTGATATCCGCTGGGTCTTGACCTCCATAGACAGTACCGCCGCCAAATAACATGCGTTTATCCGCTGACAGGCGATAATAATCAAGAATATAGCGTACATCCTCGACACAAACATCGGTTGGGAGAAGCTGGTCTGCTAAATCACCTAAGGGTTCGGTGGCGATAATCTGCGTCGAGACGGGCATAATACGATCCGTCAGCTTGGGTATGACTTTATTGAGATACGCATTGCCGCACAGTACTGCTTGCTTACAAGTGACAGTGCCAAACTCAGTGATGACTTTGATAGCGTCATCCGCATATTCAATATCAACCACCAAGGTGTTTTCATAAATCGTCCCGCCAGATTTTTCGATCGCAGCGGCTTCGCCAAGGGCTAGATTTAGCGGATGAATGTGACCACCTGAATGATCAATAACACCGCCGACATAAGCCTCTGTTTTGATATGTTCTTGAATGCCATTTTTATCGAGCATTTCGCGATCATGCATACCATGGCTTTCCCAGAGGGCGTGCGTTTCTTGTAAATCTTTTAATTGACCGTTATTTAAAGCAGCGAAGATATTCTTCTCTTTAAGGTCGCAATCAATATTATAATCAGCGACAAAACGTCGAATGATTTTGCCACCGCGGGTCACGAGCTGACCGACAAAGTCTGCATTTTCTTGACCATAAGACTTTTTAATTTTTTGTAGGCTGGCATTTAGACCGTTGACGATCTGCCCGCCGTTACGTCCTGACGCACCCCAGCCAATTTGCGCGCCTTCGAGAACGACGACTTCGTGATCGGTTTCGATAAGGTGCAGCGCCGTTGATAGGCCACTATAGCCGCCGCCAACCACGCAGATTTCTGCTTGAATGTCGTTTGTGAGCATCGGTCTGTCTGGTTTCGGGTTGCGACTGGCCGCGTAATAGCTGTCAGGGTATTGGCCCTCATCTGAATAATGCGGAATATTGCGCGTGTTATTCGAGGATAGGTTTTGACTCGTTGCTGCATTGCTATTTAAGTTGCTATTTGGCATATCAAACATCCTGTAAATAGGTGAGGTATTCAAGATTGGTCACTTGCTGAGCAAAGCGCTTGGCTTCTTGTTTTTTGACGGCAATCAACAGCTCTATCATCTCGCGTGGAAATAAGGCATCAATGACATCGCTACTTTCAAATTTGCGGATAGCGGACAGCCAGTCTAATGGCAAAGTTTTAAGCTCAGCTTCGTTATAAGTGATGCTATTTACCGGCTCTGGGACTTCAAGCTTGTTTTCGATGCCATAAAGCATGCCTGCTAATACAGCGCTACAAACCAGATAAGGATTGGCGTCCGCACCAGATACACGGTGCTCGATACGGCGAGCTTGCGAGTCGCCGCCAGGGATGCGTACAGCGGCGGTGCGGTTTTCATACCCCCATGACACATTGTTTGGTGCTAGCGTACCAGGCGTAAAGCGGCGATAAGAGTTGACGTGCGGCGCAAATAATAAAGTACAATCTGACATGGTTTTTAATAATCCAGCGACCGCATGACGCAACATGTCAGAGCCTTCATCCGTGCCATCGTCAAAGATATTGTTGCCGTCTTTATCCAGTAAGCTGCAGTGGACATGAAAGCCATTACCTGATTGCAAACCGAAGGGTTTTGCCATAAAAGTGGCCGTCAGCTTGCGCCGTGCGGCGACAGATTTGACCACTTGCTTAAATAAAATGGCATCGTCAGCAGCCTTTAAAGGGTCATCGACATGCAATAGATTGATCTCAAACTGACCACAGCCGTTTTCAGCCAAAGCGGCATCAACGGGGATATCGAGTTTTCTACAGTGCTCGTAGACTTCGTCTAGGAATTCATCAAATTGTAATAAATCATTGATACTGAGGATGGACGTTTTGTTTAGCCTTAAGCCATTTTTGGGACGGATAGGCGGTCTTGGTGTCTCGCCTTCTGTATAGTCCACCAAATAAAATTCTAGCTCAGTAGCCATGACTGGCGTCAATCCCAGCGCTTTAAATTTTTTGCTGACGTAGTTTAAGACGTGGCGAGCATCACCGTAATAAGGCTCGTTGTCTTCGGTATAAAGCCAAACGGGCAGTAGCGATGAGGGCGCACTGGTATTGAGGAGTGGATAAGCGGCGCGACCAGTAGGACGGGCGATCGCATCTATATCGCCATTGCACTGAGAGGATTCGATGACATCAGCACCCCAGATATCAACGCCTAAAATCGATAAAGGCAGCCGTATTGCGCCATTTTCTGCTTTTTCCATCTGATTGAAGGGAATGCGCTTACCCCGAAGTAAGCCATTAATATCCCCCGCTGCAACATACACATATTCCGTATTGTTTGCAGACTCGACCATTCCATTGGTTGTCGTCATGTCTATTATCCCTATTGATGTTGATTTCTGCTCTGGTTATGGTTGCGCCGTTTACGGTCGCTGTCATTCATAATTGACAAGTCATGATTGTGAATAACGTTAAATAAAACAGTGGTTCTAAATAAAACAGTACTTATAAAGGCCGTGGCTGTTACTTCATTTATCCTATTGCTCAGTATGCTTTTGCTCTCAATCGACATATTTTTTACTGCAAAATGAAGCACCTAACGTTGTTGTTATCGGCGTCAGCGGTAAGGTGGTAACGACTGACATTGACCTTTTGTCTTACCGATGTCTTTTAATATATGGATGAAATTTATAGTTGTCAATTGTTATTTAAAACTATTAAAAAGTAATTAATTATATGCAATATGGCTTATATAAATTAAAAATGAAGTTTATAGTTTACATTAGCCAAAAAATTGTGTTAGATTTTAATCAATAAAATCTCTGTATAGTGGAGATTTGAGGCTCAGACAACACAGTCAAGGAAGAATAAAATGCAAACTTACAGGCCTATTATTGCCATCGTCTCCTGTCATAAAATGGTTGATGGACAACCTGCGCAAGCGGTGTACCAAAAGTATATCGATGCCGTCCATTTTTATGGTGGTAATGCCATCTTGCTGCCCAATACCGCCGCCGAAAGTGAGAACTTCGCGGCTTTGATTGACTTTGTGGATGGTATTTTATTGACGGGTAGCTATAGCAATGTTGCGCCTGCGCGCTATGGCGCCACGCATATTGAAGAAAAACAGGACTTAGGTCGTGATGAGCTGAGCTTCAAACTGCTTGCTCATGCAGAAAAAGCTGGTACGCCTTTGTTGGCGGTGTGCCGCGGTTTACAAGAGATGAATGTCTATTTTGATGGCAGCCTGTATCCAGATTGGCGTGAAGTAGAGGGGTTTTATGAGCCGCACTTAGAGGACAATACCCAGCCGCTTGAAGTGCAATACCAGCCGGTGCACGACGTGATTATTCAGCCTGGTGGGCGACTGGCAGCGTTTGGTGAAAAATGGCACGTCAATTCGTTGCACAAACAAGCCATCAGTAAAGTGGGCAGAGATTTGTTTGTCGAGGCTCGTGCGCCAGATGGGCTGGTGGAAGCCATCAGCTTAATAAAACATCCATTTATGATTGGTGTACAATGGCATCCTGAGTTAAATTATGCACAAGACGATTTGTCAAAATTTCTATTCAAGGAATTTATCCACTATGCCAGCAAAAAACACGGTTCATAATAGTGCAGAAAACGATATCGAAAAAGCGGGTGCTGTGCCCGAAAGTGAGAGGGAGTTACTCGAAGACGAGGCTGAAAAACAAGACGAAGATGAGGCTGATGATGTTAACAGCGATGAAGAGAACGAGTCAGAGTCTGATGAGGCGTCGCCCGTGCTCGAGATGGATGGACAGCCAGAAGAGGATATCGGTAAAAAGATCAATCAGCTACGGCTTGCTAAAGGATACTCGCAGCGCAAGCTAGCGAGAATGGCTGGGGTTACCAATACCTCAATCAGTGCGATTGAGCGTAACAAAGTCAGCCCCGCGGTAAATACGCTCAAGGCGATTTTGCAGGTGCTAGGCTCAGATTTAACGACCTTTTTTAGTGATGAGTGGAAAGAGCCTAAAGCACGGGTGGTGGTCACGCCAAGAGATTTGATAGAGCTTAGCGAGCCAAGCAGTAGAGTGTCCTTAAAGCAGGTGTATAACTGTAGCACCACCAAAAATCTTGGGTTTTTGATTGAGACGTATCAGCCAAATAGCTCAACGGAAGAAAAAATTGCTCATGAAGGCGAAGAGATTGGTACCGTTATTGAAGGTAAAGTATTGATTCGCATTGAAGAGACGACCTACCTGCTAAACGAGGGTGACAGCTATGTGATTGATACCATTAAACCGCACACCTTTATCAATCCTACTGACGGCGTCACTCGTATTGTGAGTGCGCATACGCCCACAACTTATTAAGTTAGCATTAAAGCTTAATTGGCGCTACAGTTAGACTGGCAGATTTTAATGGTCTTGAGTCGCTTCTAGGTCATCGGTTGCTTGTTCTTTTTCTTTCGTTTTACCATCGTCTTTAAGCAACCTGACTTTGGTATTTTTATCTGCTAGTTCAATTTTGACATAAGGGGACTCAGGAATAGTTTTAGATGTCTTGCTAAGGCCTTTTCTAGTCCTTTTTACCGCTGCTGCCTCTGCCTGCGCTTGCTCTTCTGCAAGCGATTGTTCATATAGACCTTGATAGACGAGCAAGGTTTGCTCAATCATCTCACGCATGGTGAATTTATTGGTCATCTCAGGACGGGTGACACTCTCTAGCTGGTTGCGCACCGCTTTACAGAGCGCTTTAGCGTTATATTTTTTCACCAATCCTTGCGGATATAACGGCTGCAGTATCTCGCTAAAGGCCGCTTGATCCCAGCCAATGACTGGCGTGCCTAAGTGAATTGCTTGCAGGGCATTGATGCCAATCGATTCCGGCTCATTGGCAAGCGCCATGACGATATTGGCTGCCGACAGCCATTCGCGCATGTCATTACGCTTGCTACCGACATAGGTGATACGCTCAGAGAGTCCAAGTGTATTGCTACGTTGGCGAAAATCTTCGTGCGCGACATCGCCTTCGCGGTAATCTTCATCCATAATAATGACGTGGATATTGGGAAATTGTTCTTGCAAATTGCCCAAAATATCAATCAGCCATTCTTGCCCATATTCATTACCAATAATGGTCGGAAAAACCAGCCATTTTTTGTGTTCAAGCTCAGGATATTCGGCAAATGTATGCCGCAGCCAATAAACAGAAGGGTTGTGCCGATACGGGTACCGACGGGTATCGACACCGCGATAGATACGCTTAATGACTTTTGGCTCTAACTCCTCACGGCGCAGGCCTTTTTTTAGATAATTGGTGACGCTATCGGAAACCGTGATGATGGTATCGACATCGAGTAGCGCTTGCGAGTATTTATTGATCGGATAAAAACCGTACATGGTCGAGACCAGTTTTGGTCGGCGCTTGACGCGTGCGCGGCGCAGTGCCAAATGCAATACCCATGCTGGCGTGCGTGAATGCACATGAATGACATCGGGGTCGTACTTTTCAATCAGGCGGCGTAGCGGCGCGACTTGGAGCAGTGACAGCCAAGATTTTTTATTCATATAAAGCTGATGATAAATATTGCCATCACGCTTTAGGCGTTTGACCAAGTCATTTTCTTCATCAGCGCTGGCGATAATGATGGAGGTGTGCCCATTTTTAACCAAAGCGCGACCCAGATGAAAAATGCCGCGCTCGGATTCATCATGCTTTAAGGACGACAGTAAGCGCATAACTTTCATAATGGCAGAGGTCACTATTTAACGATATCAAGTTGCTATTGTCAGTTAAAAGCGCTGAAAACTCAACCACCAAGATAAAAAGATGGGGCTGGATTTAACCTGCTTTGCGCTTAGGTATTTCTAACAACGCTGCGGCAAATAGGGTTTATACAAGCGCGAGTTTTTACGCTCTCTGATAATGGTTTTAGTACCAATACTGAGAATAAGGACAATCATCTGAGGATTTACTACCAAAAAACGCCTACTAAATGGGCTTGTCATGCATATTTTTTAAAATAAAAAAGCCCAGCATTAGCAGGGCTTTGGGGTAATTATTTGGCAGAGCGTTTTTTACACGGTGTAAGTTTTATTGAACTTTAGCGCGTATGACGACGGTTTGCGCAGCATTTGGGCTTAAGTCAACCAAGTTCCATTTAAGACCAGTATAATTTTCTTTCACAATAACAGTATTACCCACTTGCTGGATGGTTTGGTAGCGGTTACCGCCGGTGGTTGCAAGCGTTGGTAGCGGGCTGTTTAATGATACCAGTTGTACGCCGTTTGGCAATGACACCATCGCGTTAATATCGTTGACAGGCTGCGCGGTGGTATTGGTATAAGTGGTGTGATATTCGATGACGTCACCGGGCGCGATATGATTGGCTGGTACAGCCACTTCGCGACCGTCTTTATTTTTTAATATTTTCATGACTTTGGTTTGGGCATTAACCACGCCGGGCGTACTAAAGGTTGGGGTTAATTGCAGGGCTTCCAAAGAAGTGGTGACGATTTGATTGGTGACCGGTGGGTTGGTCACAGTAACTGGCTGACTAGTGACTACCGCCGTGGTAGGGGCGTTAAGGGCTGGCAATTGAGTCGTGGGCGTGACAGGTAAGGCTTGGGTCACGCTAGTCGTCGGCACCCCTATGACATCAACTCTGCTGGTTTGATTGGTTATTTGGTTGGTCACAGGCACGCTCGTAACCGTGGCACTGCCTTGAGTCACGACAGTATTAGCGCCTGAGCGGACCACATAACGGGGCACATTGGTTACCTGAGTTACCGCAAACGGCATGCCATCTTGCATCGTAATACCGCTAGGCGTCGCGGTAATGACAGCAGTTTTACCATCAGAATACTGTTCGACCACGGTCGTACTACCACCCGCGGACGGGCTAACGGTAATTTCAGGCGCGGCATTGGCAGTAGACACCACGAGTACGGCGCTTGTTAATACAGCCGATATCGCCGTCGCCGTCGCCATTTTTTGCGACAGGTTTTTTTTGGCTATGCTTGCAGATGAGGTAGCAATATTCATAGTCATCATAGACTCCTTTAAAAGTGTGATAAATAAATCAAAAATTAAACCGCGAAGACAACAAACCCCCGTTAAATGACACTACAAAGCAGGCCAAATAACGAGGGTAAGAGTGTTAGTGACAGCTCAAACAGCCATCTTTCCATCATTATTTTTAGTCAAAGCCAAGCAACAAACTTGCGTACGTCGCCTCTGAATGTATGGCAAAACAATTACTACTCAAGCAATTATGCGTCAAAACAAATTGAGGTGAAAAGCAGCATTGTGTAACTGCCTGACGATAAATAATGACTTTTTGTGCGCTCTATCTATGTTTGCAATAAGCTCTATGTGTCTTCAATAAGCGGATACACGTTTTAAAGATAAGTCTTTGAGAGACGATGATATCCTCTTATAAATGTCATTTTATAAAAGTGAGCCAAACTAGTCGTAAATCACCTTCATGATTTCGTATTCAACCATGCCTTTTGGCGTTTCGATACGCACTTCGTCGCCCTCAGACTTGCCAATTAGGCCACGAGCGATAGGGGAGTTGACCGAGATTTTACCAGCTTTAAAGTCCGCTTCGTCATCACCGACGATTTTGTATTGTTTTTCTTCTTCGGTGTCCATGTTTTCAATCACGACGCTCACACCAAATACCACGCGGCCTTCTTTTGGCAGAGTGGCAGGATCGATGACTTGCGCGCCGCCAAGTTTGGCTTCGATATCGCGAATACGCGCTTCACAAAACCCTTGCTGTTCGCGGGCCGCATGATATTCCGCGTTTTCTTTTAAGTCGCCGTGTTCGCGCGCTTCAGCGATGGCGGCTGTGATGCGTGGACGATCGACGCTTTTTAACTGTTTTAATTCGGCTTCTAAAGCCGCATGTCCTTGCGGAGTCATGGGATAACGTTGCATGTTTTTTCCTTAAACCAATAACATCACACCATCTCCTACTCTTAGTGAATAGCGAGATGGTGTCAGTGTTGTTGCAATGAGTATGTGATATAAAAAATCAAGATTTAGACTGCATAAGCAGTAAACGCGCGCTATTTGAGCACGCATACGCTTACCGATAAGACGCCTTAACCTGACGTAATAAAAAGCATAGTCGCAGTTCAGCCACTATGCTTTTTAGGTTTATCTTTTAAAAACTTTATTTTTCTAAAGTGCGATTGTTCTAAAGTATGGCCATATAAAAGCCAGTAATAAGTTTCACAAACACTTTTAAATAAGCGTTGCCATTATGCTTAATCTACTGAAATTATACCGCCAAGTCAATAGCGCTAGGCAATAGTCTTTGCTTGTTCATGCAAATCTTGGAGCTTGTAGACATCAAATGGCAAGTCAATGGCATAAGATTTACAAACCGCATCTGCCGCGCCTAACGTTGTGACGTAGAACACTTTACCTTGCAAGGCGCTGCGACGAATAGAGAACGAATCCTCTTGCGCCTGTTTGCCCGCAGTGGTATTGATAATAAGGTCGATTTTACCATTTTTCAAGGCATCAACGATATGCGGGCGACCTTCGGTGACTTTATTGATTTGTTTACATTCAATACCGTTTTCCGCCAATACTTTTTGCGTACCAGTGGTGGCAACGATATTAAAGCCAAAGTCGAGAAGCTGACGGGCAATAGGGATAACTTGTTCTTTATCGCTATCACGCACAGAGATAAAGACGGTTTTGGTTTCGCCTTCAGTTGGCAAGCCTGGCAGGCGCTCATTACTGCCGATAACAGCCTTGTAGAATGCTTCGCCAAAGGTTCTACCAACGCCCATCACTTCACCCGTTGATTTCATCTCAGGGCTCAAGATTGGGTCAACACCTGGGAATTTAGCAAACGGGAATACCGCTTCTTTGACCGCATAAAATGACGGCACGATTTCGGTGGTAAAGCCTTGGTCTTTTAATGACGTGCCAGCCATACAGCGCGCGGCTACTTGCGCCAATGACGTACCGATACATTTAGAAACGAATGGCACGGTACGCGCCGCGCGTGGGTTAACTTCTAGAATGTATACGGTTTCACCTTTTACCGCAAACTGAACGTTCATCAGACCAATAACGCCAAGCTCTTTTGCCATAGCCACGGTTTGTGCGCGCATGACATTGCACAGCTCGTCAGAGAGAGAGTAAGGCGGCAATGAACACGCTGAGTCGCCAGAGTGCACGCCCGCTTGTTCGATGTGCTGCATGATACCGCCAATCACCACATCGGTGCCATCGCAAACACAGTCAACATCGACTTCGATGGCATCGTCCAAGAAGCGATCAAGGAGTACGGGCGCTTCGTTTGACGCTTGAACAGCCGTACGCAAGTAGTGTCTTAGCTCGTCTTCGTTATAGACAATTTCCATCGCGCGACCACCAAGTACATATGATGGGCGTACAACTAGCGGATAGCCAACGTCTTTTGCCTTGACCAAACCATCTTCTAAGCTAGTCGCTAGGGCATTTGATGGTTGGATAAGGTCTAATTGATGAATCATATGCTGGAAGCGCTCGCGGTCTTCAGCGCGGTCGATGGCATCAGGGCTGGTACCGATGATTTTTACGCCCGCAGACTCTAAAGCGCGTGCCAATTTTAGTGGCGTCTGGCCGCCAAACTGCACAATCACGCCATCTGGATTTTCGATACGTACAATCTCTAAGACGTCCTCTAAGGTGATCGGCTCAAAGTAGAGACGGTCTGAGGTATCATAATCGGTTGAAACCGTTTCAGGGTTACAGTTAACCATGATGGTTTCATAACCGTCTTCGCGCATGGCAAGGGCAGCGTGCACACAGCAATAATCGAACTCAATGCCTTGACCGATACGGTTTGGACCGCCGCCGATGACCATGATTTTTTTCTTGTCGGTTGGGTTGGCTTCGCACTCGCTGTCGTACGTTGAGTACATATAAGCGGTGCTGGTGGCAAATTCTGCCGCACAGGTATCGACGCGTTTATAAACAGGATGGACACCCAAATCCCAACGTTTTTTGCGTAATTGTTTTTGTGAGACGCCAAGCAGTTTTGCCAAACGTAAATCTGATAAGCCTTTACGCTTAAAGCTGCGCAGATTCTGTTCGGTCAAACCGCCAAAGCCCATAGCTTTTACTTGTGCTTCAGTTTTGACGATGTCTTCGATTTGTACCAAGAACCATGGATCAATTTTGGTAAAATTAAAGACCTCGTCGACGCTCATGCCGATGCGAAAAGCATCTGCAAGATAATAGATGCGCTCAGGCGTTGGTAGGGTTAGGCGGTTGATAATCTCGCTACGGGCTTTTTCAGTGCTAAGCTTGCCCTCTTTAATAGCAGCAAAGTCGATTTGCTCATCAAAACCATCGGCGCCTGTTTCCATACCGCGCAGTGCTTTTTGCATCGATTCTTGGAAGTTACGGCCGATTGCCATCACTTCACCAACCGATTTCATCTGCGTTGATAACACGCTGTCGGCTTGCGGGAATTTTTCGAAGTTAAAACGTGGGATTTTAGTGACGACATAGTCAAGCGCAGGCTCAAAGCTCGCTGGTGTTTTACCGCCTGTGATGTCATTTTGCAATTCATCAAGCGTATAACCAATCGCCAGTTTTGCGGCGATTTTTGCAATTGGAAAACCAGTCGCTTTTGATGCCAATGCTGATGAGCGTGACACGCGTGGGTTCATCTCGATGACGACCATGCGGCCTGTATTTGGATTAATACCAAACTGCACGTTTGAGCCGCCGGTTTCAACACCAATCTCACGCAATACGGCTAATGAAGCGTTACGCATGATTTGATATTCTTTGTCGGTCAAGGTTTGTGCTGGGGCAACGGTGATTGAGTCGCCCGTGTGCACGCCCATTGGGTCAAAGTTTTCAATCGCACAAATGATGATGCAGTTGTCGTTTTTATCACGAACCACTTCCATCTCGTACTCTTTCCAACCGATGAGTGACTCATCGATGAGCAATTGATGATTTGGTGATAAGTCAAAACCGCGCTCACAAATCTCGATAAACTCATCGCGGTTATAGGCGATACCGCCGCCTGAACCGCCCATGGTGAATGAAGGGCGAATGATACATGGGTAGCCCATTTTTTCTTGGGTGGCAAAGGCTTCTTCCATGGTTTCAGCGGTTTCAGCACGTGGACATTCAAGACCGATACGCTTCATGGCTTTATCAAATAAGTTGCGGTCTTCTGCCATCTCGATTGAATCTTTGGTCGCGCCAATCAGCTCACAATTATATTTGGTCAATACGCCGTGTTTGTCCAAATCTAGCGCACAGTTTAGCGCCGTCTGTCCGCCCATGGTTGGCAAGATCGCATCAGGACGCTCTTTAGCAATGATTTGCTCAACCGTTTGCCATGTAATTGGCTCGATATAGGTCGCGTCTGCCATGACAGGGTCAGTCATGATGGTTGCAGGGTTTGAGTTGACCAAGATGACGCGGTAGCCTTCTTCTTTTAACGCTTTACACGCCTGCGCGCCTGAGTAGTCAAACTCACATGCTTGGCCGATGACGATAGGGCCTGCGCCAATGATAAGAATGCTTTTTATGTCGGTACGTTTTGGCATAGTTAGGGCTACCTTCGTTTGAATGATATTTTGAGTAATCTGTATTTTTAATGATATTTTTGATAACGCTTATCGCGTCTGGTATGTGCCGCTTGAACCACTATCCGTGCTTCAAGCTTTATATTGATTATTTGCTTACAGTTAATTAGCGATAGCTTACGCTTTCGCTGCTGCCATCATCTCTGCAAACTTATCAAACAGCGGCGCAGCATCATGTGGACCAGGGCTGGCTTCTGGGTGACCTTGGAAGCTAAAGACCGGCTTATTGGTCAGCTCAATGCCTTGATTAGTACCGTCAAATAGTGAGCGATGTGTCGATTTAACATTGGCAGGCAGCGTGTCTTCGTCAACGGCAAAACCATGGTTTTGACTGGTAATCATAACGGTGCCAGCAGCTAAGTCTTGTACTGGATGGTTGGCGCCGTGATGCCCCGTTTTCATTTTAATAGTGTTGGCACCGCTGGCAAGACCAATCAGCTGATGACCCAAGCAGATACCAAAGGTTGGAATGTCCGTTTCTTCAATGATATGACGTACCGCATCGATGGCGTAATCACAAGCAGCTGGGTCGCCAGGACCATTTGATAAGAAAATACCGTCTGGATTCATCGCCAGTACGTCTTTGATCGGCGTTTGCGCAGGGACGACCGTTACATGACAGCCGCGGTCAACGAGCATACGCAAAATATTGGTTTTAGTGCCGAAGTCATAGGCGACGACATTATATTTTGCGTCAACATGGGTGCCAAGCTGTTTAAAAAAGCCGCCCGTGCCGCTATCGTGACTGCCAACGATATCACGATTGAGGAGGGTGTCTGACAAATCCCAGCTGCCCGCTGTCCATTCAAAGGTCGTTGGCGTACAGCATTCTTTTGCCAAATCCATGCCTTCGATACCAGCAAATTCTTGCGCCAGTTTAATCGCTTGCTGCTCGTCGTCGCTGCTAATCGTTGCGCCGTTAGAAGCGGTAAAGATACAGCCGTTTTGCGCGCCTTTATCACGTAATAGGCGGGTTAATTGACGCGTATCGATATCAGCAATGGCAACCGTATTATGACTTTGTAGATAGTCAGTCAGTGACTGCGAGTTACGAAAGTTGGAAGTGGCCATGGTCGCGTCACGGATGATAAGGCCTTCAGCCCACACGCGATGACCATTACCAGACTCAGTATCTTCGGCGTTGGTACCCGTGTTACCAATGTGCGGATAGGTGAGGGTGACTAGCTGACGCGCATAACTTGGGTCGGTTAGGATTTCTTGATACCCTGTCATGGCTGTATTAAATACCACCTCACCGACACGATGACCGAGACTACCGATACTGACACCGCGAAAAATCGTACCGTCTGCTAATGCCAAAATTGCTTGTATTGTCGTCGATGAATTCAAGGGTTGCCTCCGCTGTTATGGGTGAGTGCCATGATGTTTTATGATGAAAATTTTGCGCTAAAACGGCCTTTTATGTTTATCTAAATACTGCTAAATAAGCATAAAAAACGCTCTAAAGCCAAATTTTTTCCACAAAAAAGCGAGAAGACATCATAGATGAAAAGGTACAGGATTCACTAAGGGTGAATAAGTAACTTGCATCATGTCCGCTCGCTTTGGCACAGATTTTGCGCATTATACTAGAGTTTTGCGTTGAGGGCTAGCACCTTCTCTCGTCTGTTATTTCAAACGTTTATATTTAGTATTTTTACATTGGATAAATAGGGGCTATTAAAAATTATAATGCACTGATAAACCATAATAGTCCGGCGATAAGTTGGGGGCGATATGCAATTGGTCATCATAATAGCTTTTGGTAAAATACATGCTGCTGGCAACGCCTAAGGCGGCCCCTGCTAATACGTCAGCTGTATCATGTTCATCGGCGTCAACGCGGCTATAAGCCACAAAGCCTGCGCCGATATATGCTGGAATGCTGTATTTTAAGCCATAACGTTTATGAATAAAGCTGGCGCCCTGGAACGCTCTTGAGGTATGCCCAGAGGGGAAGGAATCATCATCGCTACCATCAGGTCTTTCTTTATCAATCACTGTCTTTAAGGCATAAGTCGCAGCAACGTTGGTCGCAAACGAATAGTAAAATTGCTGACGACCCTCTTTATCATCCATATAATAAGTGCTACCGTAAGCAGCTGCTGGGATGGCAAAGGATAGAATATCTCCTGCTTTATCAATCCCAGAGCTATTATCTGCGTGAGCGGGGCTCGCCACAATAAGGCTAGTCGATAATAAGATGAGCGCGGGATATTTTATGCTAACCATGACAGCGTGCCTAAATAAAATTGATGGACGAGAGTATACTACAAAGACTTTATGAAACTTTATGTCTATTGAGCTTTACCATGCATTATTTATAAAAATAACGACTAAGGATAGAGTATGATTTATCAGTATTTGGACAAAACGCCAGAATTTGCCAGCCCATTTAATGGTTGGGTTGCGGACACAGCGCGCGTGATTGGCGATGTTTATCTTGGCCATCAAGCCAGCGTGTGGTTTGGGGCGGTGATTCGCGGTGATAATGAGCGCATTCATATTGGTGATTATAGTAACGTGCAAGAAAACAGCGTCATTCATACCGATGCTGGGATTGAAGTGAAAATTGGCAATCATGTCACCATTGGCCATTTAGCGATGCTGCATGGCTGCGAGATTGGCGATAATAGTCTGATTGGTATTGGCGCTGTGGTATTAAATAATGCCAAAATCGGTAAAAACTGTATTATTGGTGCCAAAGCCTTGGTCACCGAAGGCAAAGAGATACCCGATAATTCACTGGTCATGGGCGCTCCTGCAAAAGTGGTCAAAACCTTGACGGACGAGCAAACAGCGATGTTAAAGCTGTCAGCTATGCACTATGCGGAGCGTTGTCAGAAGTTTAAAACGGGCTTAACAGAAGTGGCAATGCCTGATTAATCGCTGTCAGAAATTAGCTAAAAGTCAGCTAGAAGACAGCACGATTTATAAAAATGAGGATAGTTTTATACTGGCTATCCTTTTTATAAATCTTATGCCATCAGCATCATGATAAGCCAAATAATAGCAAAAATGATAATCCCGATGACAAGACCGCGAAAGACATCATGGCGTACAGAATGGTCGCTAAGATAACGATTATTACCAGTGTCGTCGATGTTTAAGGCATTGACGCTCTCAGCACCCGCGCTTTTACCAACGATAAAACCCGTTAGCGCACCCAAAATCAGCATAAACGGCGTAAATAGCCAAAATATCTCGCCATTGCCCATACCGGCGATTGAACGGATAACAACAATGGCAAGGTCAATAAGTAAGCCGCCAACACCGTACAGTAGCGCGTTTAACAGTGCGTAAAGCAGACGGTCATAGGGCGATTGATGGCTCTTGCCTAATTGTCGCCGTCTAATTTCTCTGATGGAGCGGGCAGGACGTCGCGGTCGGTCAGACAAGACGGTTTTATCATCAGGCGCTTTCATAAAGGTCTCTATTGTTATTATCAAGTCGGCTAAAAACAAGCAAGTCGGCTAAAAACCAGCTAATGAGATAGTAAAATAAATAAGTTAGCATAATTTTGTTTGCTAAACAGTAGGATTCTAGAAGGTTCTTTAGCAAATTTTATATTTATCAAGCGCTTTATTTTAAAAATCATTTACCTCTAAAAGATTATTTTTTTAACAAACAAGAATAAGGCTCCACTATGCAGGCAACACAAGCAGGACAGGCTCCAAAAGAGTTGGCGCTTTTTGATTTAGACCATACATTGCTCGACGTTGATAGCGATTATCTTTGGGGCGAGTATATCGTCAAGCATAATCTCGTTGACGAGGCTGAATATCGCACCGCCAATCAGAAATTTTATCAAGACTATATCGAAGGTACGCTCGATGCGACCGAATACAATGAGTTTGTGGCGCAATTTTTAAGCAGCTTGCCGATGGATAGGCTACATGAGCTGCGCGAAGACTATATTAAAAGCGAAATCGAACCCCACATTCGCCCAAAAGCGATGGAAGTGCTCTGTCAGCATATCGAGAAGGGTCACGATGTGGTGATTATTTCTGCCACCAATGATTTTGTGGTATCGGCAATTGCTCAGCGTTTTGGTGTTGCAGATAGCCATGTATTATCGACGCCGCTTGAGATAAAAGATGAGCGCTATACGGGCAAATTAACAGATAAGCCAAATTTTAAAGAAGGCAAGATTTACCATCTAGACAAGTGGCTTAATAAAAAGCAATTAGCAGGTGTCACCTTTGATAAAACCTATGCCTACTCAGACTCTAAAAATGATATTCCACTGCTCGAATGGGCAGACGTGGCTATTTGCGTGTCACCTGACGAGGCGCTACACGCGCATGCGCTTGCACACCGCTGGGCAGTAGAAGACTGGTCGATTTAGATGGTTTAAAATAATTTGACGCAAATGCAGCGATAATTAGCCAACTATTTAGTGATAATCTCCTTTAAAATAGCGCCCTATCATTTTAAAAAAAACAGTTAAAAAAACAGGAAACTTTATGGAAATCAACCCGTATCAAGAACGCATCAAAGATTTATCCGAGCGTGGACAGGACCTTCGGAGGTATCTTTGACTTCGACGGTAAGCAAGAGCGCTTAGAAGAAGTCAATTTAGAATTAGAAAACCCTGAGCTGTGGAATGATCCAGAGCGTGCGACCAAAATTAATAAAGAAAAAAGTCAGCTTGATGGCGTCATCGACGTGGTGGTTTCACTTGAAACAACCTTGGCAGATGCGGTCGCTATGTTAGAGCTGGCAGTAGAAGCAGAAGACGAGACATTGCTGACCGATGTGCAAGCAGAGCTCGATAATGCCGAAGAACGCGTGGCAGATTTAGAGTTTCGCCGTATGTTTAGTGGTGAGATGGATCCAAACAATTGCTACTTAGATATCCAGTCGGGCAGCGGCGGCACCGAAGCGCAAGACTGGGCGGAAATGCTACTGCGTATGTATACGCGCTGGGCGGAGTCGCATGGCTTTAAGGTTGACGTGATTGAAGTATCGTCGGGCAGCGTCGCTGGTATTAAATCGGCAACGATTGAGATTAAAGGCGATTATGCCTTTGGTTGGTTACGGACCGAAATTGGCGTGCATCGCTTGGTGCGTAAATCGCCATTTGACAGTAATAATGGTCGTCATACGTCGTTTGCTGCTGTTTTTGTGTCGCCTGAAATTGATGATAACGTCGAGATTGACATCAATCCAGCTGATTTGCGCATCGATACCTATCGCTCATCGGGCGCGGGCGGTCAGCACGTCAATACCACCGACTCTGCCGTACGTATTACTCATGAGCCAAGTGGCGTGGTGGTCACGTGTCAGAACGAGCGTAGCCAACATGGCAATAAAGCCACGGCGATGAAAATGCTCCGCGCTAAGCTGTATGAGCTTGAGATGCAAAAACGTATGGAAAAACAACAAGCGGTTGAAGATAATAAATCTGACGTGGGCTGGGGCAGTCAAATTCGCTCGTATGTGCTCGATGATTCTCGTATCAAGGATTTGCGTACTGGCGTTGAAACCTTTAACACCAGCGCGGTGCTCGATGGCGATCTTGACCAATTTATCGAGGCAAGCCTTAAAGCGGGACTGTAAGATTAGACTAAAAAGACCGTTTCAAAGACCAATCAACATTTAATTAAGGAAAATTATGCCAAGCGTTAATAACTATTTTGACAATAAAGTGACTTCTATTGCTTTTCAAACAGCCACTCTGCCAGCGACTGTCGGCGTGATGGAAATTGGCGAATATGGATTTGGTACTAGCGAATTTGAAACCATGAGCGTCATCAGTGGTGCCTTGACGGTAAAATTGCCAGAAAGTGATGAGTGGCAAACCTTTCATGCTGGCGAGCAATTTACCGTTGAAGCCAACCAGAAGTTTGGCGTTAAAGTAGAGGTTGAGACCGCTTATTTATGCACTTACGGTAAATAGTTATTTCTCATATGAGTGCAGTTGTTAAAAAAACGCCAAGTTTATACTGGGCGTTTTTTATTTTGAAAAGTTTATAAAACTGCCGCTATTAATCATAAATCCTTGCGATACTGAATCATTTCAGTCAGGTCTGCCACTTTATCATAGAGTTTACGTGCTGTAGTGTTGCCTTCTTGCGTTGTCCAATAAACACGATTACAGTTTTTCTTACTAGCAAAATCATAGACCTGTTCAATTAGCGCACGTCCTACGCCTTGTCCGCGCACCGCTTCACTAACGTATAAATCTTCTAAATAGCAGCATTCTGTGGTATTCCACGTATTTGGATGTAGCACCACATGAGTGATACCTACTAATGTGCCATCCTGCCAAGCGCCAAAGCCATAAATTGGGACA
This sequence comes from Psychrobacter sp. UBA5136, assembly GCF_002414005.1. GTDB lineage: Bacteria > Pseudomonadota > Gammaproteobacteria > Pseudomonadales > Moraxellaceae > Psychrobacter. The sequence continues at coordinate 27,950 of NZ_DHYG01000032.1, read as the reverse complement.
TCATTGTCAAGCAGATTGCGCCACGTCTTTTCTGTCGTACTGGGCGGCAAGCGAGTTTCATAAAACGTTAAGTATTTTTGCCATAGATTCGCCCAAGATTCATAATCGGCTTTAGATAGTGGGGCTATTTTTATAGAATCATTTTTCATTATATTTCATTCAACTTAAGTTATGGGTTTTAGCGAATTATGGCTTAAAAACTCATCATTTAGAACCTTTTAAAGAGAGTTTTTTACACATCAATTACACTTTGCTTGTGGCAAACAAACAGCAAAGACAGCCGCAATTTATTATGCTAAAGCGTCTATTTTATCAATCGAGTATTTTTTATGGCGAAGTTAGACCAGCAGACAATTACGCAAGATGTACGCCATGATTATGAACATTTAGCTCGCTTGGCAAACCTGCGCTACGTCAGCGACGATGAGCCAGGATTTACGCGCAGGCGTTGGGGTCGCGGTTTTACCTATAAAGATGCGACTGGCAAAACGGTAAAAGATAAGGCCTTGCGCAAGCGTTTTGCTGCTTTAGTTATTCCGCCCATGTGGTCTGATGTTTGGATATGCCAAGATGAAAAAGGGCATTTGCAATCGACAGGGCGCGACGATAAAGCGCGTAAACAATACTTATATCATCCCGAATGGAATCGCGTACGCGATCATGCTAAGTTTGCTGCGATGATAGGCTTTGCCGAAGCCTTGCCTAATCTGCGGGCGCAAGTTGAAACAGATTTAGAAGCAGCGCCGCTATCACGCGCCAATGTATTAGCCGCCGTGGTTAAATTATTGGAAACCACCCTAATTCGTATCGGTAATAGCCGCTATGCGAAGATGAATAAAAGCTATGGCCTCAGCACGTTACGCAGCAAACACGTCAGTGAAACAGAAAACGGCTTGGCGTTTGATTTTGTCGGTAAAAGTGCCAAAGAACACCATATTGAATTGCAAGACGAGCGATTAATTGACATTGTGCAAGCCTGCTCTGAGCTGCCGGGTTATCAGATTTTTAAATATTTGGATGACAATGGCAAGAAACAAGTCGTCGATAGCAGCGATATTAATGCATATATACGCGAGCATACTTGCGCATATAATAGTAAAAATAAGCTGTATAACGGTAATTTGTATAGCGCAAAGGATTTTCGAACTTGGATGGCAAGTGTGCTTGCGGCCAGTTATTTATACGATGAGCTGCAGACCTCTAAAGGCAAGGCGATATTAGCCAGTGAAGCCAACAGTGCTGAGCGTCAACAGCTGGTCGTTGATATGGTCAAAGAAGTCGCAGAAGAGCTTGGCAACACGCCTGCTGTTTGCCGCGCCTCTTATATTAATCCCGTGATTATTGAGCGCTTTTTAGCAGGGCAGTTTTTTGAGCCTTATAAACAAGCAAGGCGTGGCCGAACCAGACAATATCAAAGCTGTGAAGAAAAGGCACTGCTGGAATGTTTGTATGATTGGCAATAAAAATTTAGTGTTATGAATATAAAAATGATACGTTATGTATTGAAATGAATGGAGAAATGCGTTACTAATAGATTATCTGAACGATTAGAGTAAAAAACGGTTTATAGGATATGACCGTTTTTCCTATATAAATACTCTTTTTCCCCTAATTAACACTGCTAAAGGATTAGCTTATGAACACCTCCTCTGCAAACCATTCGGCTGCAAATAGCGTTACAAATAATGCTCAGTCGCCCGTCAGCTATAACGATTATTATCATAACTTTAATATAAGTGACTTATTGACAGAAATCTATGGCGAGCATTTAGACGACCGATTAAATGCTTATATGGCGTGCTGTGGTCGCCATGTGCGTGATGGTCGCGGTGACAATCTTGCGTTAGTGCACGAGGATACGTCAGGCAAGGTAATGCGTATGACCTTTGCCGAGCTTGATAAGGCAAGTGCGCAAGTTGCTAACTTACTAAAATCTTACGGCGTCAAAGCCGGCGACCAAGTGGCGACTATGTTGCCACGAACCCCTGAGCTACTCACCATTGTTTTAGCTACGTGGCGGATTGGCGCAGTTTATCAACCATTATTCACCGCTTTTGGCTATGATTCGATTAAGTACCGGATGGATAAAGCCAATACCAAAGTGGTTTTTACCAATGAAGAAAACCGTAGCAAGTTTGAAGACTTAGCTGAGCAAACCAAAATGGTCTTGGTCGACAATAAGAGTTATGCGCAAGCTGCTAGCGAAAAAAAATGGCCTGATGATAATTATGCCAAGATGATGGCATCGCAGTCGCAAACTAGCGAGCCAGTATTATTGGATACCGATGCGCCATTTTTACAAATGTTTACCTCAGGTACGGTGGGTAAATCAAAAGGCGTCAGTGTGCCGCTATCCGCTCTAACGGCTTTTTATCTTTATATGCGCTATGCCATTGACTTACGCGCCGATGATAACTACTGGAACATGGCCGATTCCGGCTGGGCGTATGGGCTATATTACGCAATCACGGGACCTTTGCTGATGGGCATCACCACCTATTTTAACGAAGCGGGCTTTGACGCTGCCAATACCCGCGACTTTATGGTTCGCCATAAGATTACCAATTTAGCCTCTTCACCAACCGCCTTTCGCATGATGAAATCTAGCGGCGTGTTTGAAAAATCTCATGATGATGTCAACTCACTGCTATCACTACGCTGTGCCAATTCAGCAGGCGAAACTTTAAATACTGAAGTGGTTAATTGGGTCGAGACGTATTTGAACTGCCAAGTGAAAGATCAATATGGTCAAACAGAGACGGGCATGACGTGTTGTGCGCACCATGCACTAGCCCATGAATGTCCTACTGGGTCGATGGGTATGGCGTTACCGGGTCACACACTCGTCGTGCTAGATGATGACATGCAAGTGTTGCCTGATGGCGAGCAAGGACAGCTTGCGGTGGTGGTTAGCCAATCGCCCGCGTTTTATTTCCGCGGTTATAGCTGGAATGAAAAAGACGCCTTTGTTGACGATTATTATCTGACGGGCGATGTGGTCGAGCGTCATAGCGATGGCAGCTATTGGTTTTCGGGGCGTGATGACGACATTATCATTACGGCAGGTTACCGCGTAGGGCCTACCGATGTCGAAAATACCGTGCTTGAGCATGAAGCAGTCGCAGAATCCGCAGCGGTTGGCGTGCCAGATGACGTACGCGGCCACACGATTAAGTCTTATGTGGTGCTAAAAGATGGCATCGAAGGCAGCGATGAGATTGCCAAAGAAATTCAGGAATTGGTACGTAAACGTCTATCGACGCATGCGTATCCGCGTGAGGTTGAATTTGTGTCGGAGTTACCAAAAACGCCAAGCGGTAAAATCCAGCGCTTTTTGCTACGCAGTTTGTCCGCCGCATAAATTGCTGAAACTTCGATAGCCGTTTAAGATAATAAAATATAGTCAATTCAAGATAATATCGTTACGTTAATAGTTATGTGCGACTGGTGTAAATTTTCCTTGCTTGCTGTTATCACAGAGGCTACGAAAAATTCATCCCAGTCGCATTGTGTCTGCTTTACAGTAAATTCACTATGGTTAGCCTAAAAGATATAGTCAAAATATCCTAAAA
>NZ_DHYG01000032.1:0-24121 GCF_002414005.1 Psychrobacter sp. UBA5136 | reverse complement strand
ATTACTTTTCACTCACTATACCAGTAAAAACAACGATTAAAGGAATAATTATGCAAATGGAACAACACAGCTTTTTGGTCACCGGCGGCGCGTCGGGTCTGGGTGAATCCGTGGTTCGCGCTATCGTAAATCAAGGCGGCAAAGCGGTTATCGCTGATTTGAATGAAACAACTGGGCAAGCTTTGGTCGATGAACTGGGTGACCATGTACGCTTTGTACGCTGTGATGTAACCAGCGCCGATGAGGTGCAAGCGGCTGTTGAGATGGCTGAAAAAGCATTTGGCGGTTTGCAAGGTTCCATTAATTGCGCGGGCATTGCGGTCGTGCAAAAGCTTTTAGACCGCGAAAACAATCCAGCGGATCTTGAGGCTTTTAGTCGCGGCGTTAATATCAATCTTGTTGGTTCTTTTAACGTCGCGCGTTTGGTCGCCGCCAGTATCGCTAAGCGCGTAGCTAATGGCGCAAGTGAGCAAAATGCTGATAACGGTATTATTATTAATACTGCCTCTATTGCAGCTTTTGATGGACAAGTCGGGCAAGCCAGCTACTCGTCATCTAAGGCGGGCGTCGTTGGTTTAACTTTACCGCTAGCGCGTGAGCTGGCGCGTCATGGTATTCGCGTCATGACCATTGCACCGGGCGTTTTTGCCACGCCGATGATGGAGGCCATCCCTGAAAAAGCGCGCGAGCAGTTGGAGGCAGGCGTACCGTATCCTAAGCGTTTGGGCAACCCAAATGAGTTTGCCAAGCTGGTCATGCATATCATTGATAATGCTTACTTAAATGGGGAAGTCATTCGCTTAGATGGCGCAATTCGTATGGTGTAGATTTTAAACCTTTGCGGTGAAGCTTTAAGATTTTTTCATAGTTTATACATACGTGGCATGGTTTTTTGCTCACTTATCAGGAGGGTTTTATTTATTTATCCTCGATTGAAAGAAGCAAAAGCTATGTCATTTTTTCTTTTTCTTTAATTTGTATCCTTGAAATAATGCATCTGTATAACTATTAATGGAGTATGCTTGATATCATTGTTATGAGTAAGGTTTATTTTTCCAAGGTTATAATTCTGCGCCGTCATGATTTATAAAGGCTGACACTAACAAGTCATTAAAGGCTATTGACAACGGTTAAATTGACATTGAAATATCACTTCTTAAACCCTATATAGATAACAACGAAAAGCGTGCGGTAACGTTTAAAACTTATAAAAAACCGCGGCTACTATCAGATATACACTGCTACTAATTATAAAAGGACACAAGTATGAGGTTCGAAAAATTTACCCAAAAGCTGCAATCAGCTATCTCTGAAGCCCAAAGTCTGGCGCTGGGGCGTGACCATACAGGGATAGATCCTGTGCATTTGCTTGCCGTACTCCTGCAAGATGAGTCTAACTTATCTATCTGCCAGCAAGCGGGCGCGTCTATTCCTGCGCTAAAAAATGGCGTGGCAAAGGCGCTCGACAATCAAGCAACGATTAGCGAGCCGACAGGCGAGGTTAATTTAAACCCAAATTCGGTGAAGATTTTAAATTTGGCCGATCGCCAAGCGCAAAAAGAAGGTGATGATTTTATCGCCACTGAATGGGTGCTGCTAGCGCTTGCTGAACAAGGCGACACCAAAAAGATATTTGAAAATGCTGGCGTGACGGCAACTAAATTAAAAGCGGTCATTGAGAAACTGCGCGGTGATGAAACGGTGAACAATCAAAATGCTGAAGATCAGCGTGATGCGCTGAATAAATATACCATTAATTTAACTGAACGTGCGGAACAAGGTAAGCTTGATCCGGTGATTGGTCGTGATGAAGAAATTCGCCGTACCATTCAGGTGCTCTCGCGCCGTACCAAAAATAACCCTGTGCTTATCGGTGAGCCGGGTGTTGGTAAAACCGCCATCGTTGAAGGCTTGGCGCAAAAAATCATCCAAAAGGATGTACCAGAAGGGCTTCGTAATAAAGAAGTGTTGTCGCTTGATTTAGGCGCACTGATTGCGGGGGCAAAATTCCGCGGTGAGTTTGAAGAGCGCCTCAAAGCGGTGCTTAGTGATTTGGCAAAACAAGAAGGCAACGTCATCTTATTTATCGATGAGCTGCATACCATGGTCGGTGCTGGTAAGTCAGAGGGTGCGATGGACGCAGGTAACATGTTAAAACCTGCGCTTGCACGTGGTGAGCTGCACTGCGTTGGTGCGACGACATTGGATGAGTATCGCCAATACATCGAAAAAGATGCCGCGCTTGAGCGTCGTTTCCAAAAAGTGCTGGTCGATGAGCCAACGGTCGAAGATACTATTGCGATTTTGCGTGGTCTAAAAGAGCGCTATGAGCTGCATCACGGTGTCGATATTCAAGACAGCGCGATTATTGCGGCAGCGCGCATGAGCCATCGTTATATTACCGATCGCAAATTGCCGGATAAAGCGATTGATTTAATCGACGAAGCAGCGAGTCGTCTGCGGATGGAGATGGACAGTAAACCTGAAGCCTTAGGTAAGCTTGATAGCCGTTTGATTCAGCTTAAAATGCAGCGCGAAGTGCTCAAAAATGAAGAAGATGCTGGCGCGCAAGCCGAGCGTAAAGTGCTTGATAGCCAAATCGAAGAGTTAGAAAAAGAATACGCTGATCTTAATGAGATTTGGCAAGCAGAAAAAGCGCTCGTTAAAGGCAGTCAGCAGCTAAAAGACGAGCTGGATAAAGCACGTATTGCTTATGACAAAGCCAGCCGTGAAGGCGATTATGAAACCATGAGTAAGCTGCAGTACGAAACCATTCCGCAGCTAGAGCGCCGTATCGCTGAATCTGATTTGGCAGAGCAAAAAGAGCAGGCAGAGGACGCATTGGGCGGCAAGCTATTGCGTACTAAAGTCACGGATAACGAAATTGCCGAAGTCGTTGCCGCAGCGACTGGTATTCCAGTCAGTAAAATGATGCAAGGCGAGCGTGATAAAATGCTGGCGATGGAAGAAAAACTCCACGAGCGCGTCATTGGCCAAGATGAAGCGGTCGAAGCAGTAGCAAATGCGGTGCGTCGTAGCCGTGCTGGTTTGTCGGATCCGAATCGTCCTTCTGGGTCATTCTTGTTCCTTGGACCAACGGGTGTCGGTAAAACTGAGTTGACCAAATCACTGGCGAACTTTTTGTTTGATAGTGAGGACGCGATTGTCCGTATCGACATGAGTGAGTACATGGAGAAGCACAGCGTCAGTCGTTTGGTGGGTGCGCCTCCAGGCTATGTTGGTTATGAAGAAGGCGGTACGTTGACCGAAGCGGTACGCCGTAAGCCTTATAGCGTGATATTGTTTGATGAGGTCGAAAAAGCCCATCCTGACGTGTTTAATATTTTGCTACAAGTGCTAGACGACGGTCGTTTGACCGATTCGCAAGGCCGCGTGGTAGACTTTAAAAATACCGTTATCATCATGACCAGTAACTTGGGCTCGCATAAAATCCAAGAAATGGTCGGTGAGAGCTACGAGGATATCAAAGCGGAGGTCATGGAGTCGGTTGGGCAGCATTTCCGCCCAGAATTCGTCAACCGTATTGATGAGATTGTGGTCTTCCATCCGCTTGGCATGTCGCAGATGGCTGGTATTGCCGACATTCAATTGGATCGCTTGCGTCAGCGTGTTAGAGAGCGTGAGATGGATATCGAACTATCGGCAGATGCGATGAATAAACTGGTCGCAGTGGGTTATGATCCTGTGTATGGCGCGCGTCCGCTAAAACGTGCTATCCAGCAAGAGATCGAAAACCCATTGTCATTAAAACTACTGGCTGGTGATTTTGTTCCAGGCGATATCATCAAAATCGATGTCGGCGCTGATGATGAGTTGACCTTTGATAAGCTTAGAATGAGCTAAAGTAAGTGTTCGTTTTATCCTTTATTGGTTAAATGTCATCTGCTAAACGGTAGAAAGCCTGAAAACCCCTTATGTGCCTATTATTTATATGAGCAAGTAAGGGGTTTTTTTTGCGTTATTATTATTTACCGTTTGGAGCATAGACGCCCGTGCTATTCCCTTCACCGATAAGCATTTATAAAGCGCGTAAACAAAACGTCCGATTAAGCTCGCTTTGCCGTGAATTGATAATTAAGGCTTGGTTTGTTAAGGTAGCTTTATTTAACACTAAGGTTTAATACTAAGGTTGCAGTGGATGGATGAAATATCGGTGCCTCTTCTGTGTTGCTCTTTATTGCTCTTTGTTTGGTCATATCTGTGAATAGACAACGCGCCTTAGTCACTAAATTTGCTTATACGAATTTTACTTAAAAAAACAATAACCTAATTGTCATTTAAAATCCTAAGATGCATCGTTGTCTTAGGATTTTTTCATTTTTATCATGAACAGATGACTGGCCCGATTTGATAGTTTGTAAATATCTTGTTAAGGTTAGCGTCCTAAAAAATTGAGACAACTGAATGGATCACGTTAAAGTTGGCCGATTGGGCCCTTTTCCGCGGGTAAGTAGACCTGTGTTTTTAACTTCTGCGCTGTTAATTCTTGCGTTTATTATATTTGGCGCTCTCTTTAATGAGCTGGCGAGCGAAGTCTTCGGTCAAGCAAAGGCATTTGTGTCTGTACGCTTTGGTTGGTTTTTTATCGTCGTCGTCAATCTAGTGCTGGTCATGAGTATTTACATGATTCTAAGCCGCTATGGTGATATTAGGCTTGGTCATCAAACCGAGGAGCCAGAGTATAATCTCGTTTCTTGGATAGGCATGTTATTTTCAGCGGGTATCGGTATTGGCTTGCTCTATTGGGGTACGGCTGAGCCGCTCTATCATTTTATGGCGCCACCATTGGGCGAGGCTGAGACAATTGCTGCTGCTAAACAAGCAATGAACATCTCGTTTTTGCATTATGGTTTACACGTTTGGGCGGTTTACGGCATGGTTGCGCTGTCATTGGCCTATTTCCACTATCGAGTGGGATTGCCGTTGGCCATTCGCTCAACCTTGTATCCGTTAATTGGTAAAAAAATCTATGGGCCAATGGGACACACTGTTGATACGTTGGCGGTATTTGGCACCATGTTTGGGGTGGTCACCACTTTAGGCCTTGGCGTATTGCAAATCAACTCTGGTCTTGAGACGTTATTTGGTATTCCTAATAACATCACTGTGCAGATCATTTTGATTGCTTTTATTACTATGCTTGCAGCGCTGTCACTATTTATGGGGCTGGATAAAGGTATTAAGCGCCTCAGTAATATTAATATATTTTTCACCGTCGTATTACTCAGCTTTGTGATTATCTTAGGCCCTACGCAGTTTATTTTTAATAGTTTTGTCGAAAATATTGGTAACTATCTGTATCAAGTTATACCGTTAGGAACTTGGACTGAATCTTATAACGGCGAAGAAAACTGGCAGTCGTCGTGGACGATTTTCTACTGGGCATGGTGGATTAGCTGGTCGCCTTTCGTTGGCGTATTCGTTGCGCGTATTTCTCGCGGTCGTACCATTCGCGAGTTTATCTTAGGGGTGTTATTCATTCCTATTACCATTTTGTTCTTATGGTTCACTGCGTTTGGCGGCTCCGCTGTACATATGGAGTTGATGGCAGCTGTCGACCCGAATGTCGCCAGTCCTGGTTTAATTGAAGCGGTCAGAGCAGATACGGGCAGCGCAATCTTTAAGTTGATGGAGTCTTTTCCTCTCACATCAGCACTAAATATGTTGATTGTGGTCATGATTGTCCTTTGGTTTGTCACGTCATCAGATTCGGCCAGTTTCGTTATTGACATGCTGACCTCGGGCGGTGATACCAATCCACCAAAAATACAGCGCTTATTTTGGGCGGGTACAGAAGGCGTTATCGCAGCGGTGTTATTAGCAGCAGGCGGCTTGAGTGCATTGCAGGCTGCATCTATCGTCTCGGGCTTTCCCTTTGCGGTGGTCATCGTCATTATGATGTATTCATTACTGCGTGGTTTGAGCCGTGATAGATTGATTCTTTATCGTAATCAGCAGTGGTTTATCACCGAAGAATCAGCTGAGCATAATTCGGCAAATGAGTTCCGCGATGAAGCGTTATTAACGGGACCGCCGAGCATTAAGAAAATTGATGAGTAGTTGTTTAGTTGCCTAGAAAACTTAAAAATTTAATTTTCTGCAAAACGTTAATAGTCAATAATGTGAAAAATCCCAGTTCATAAGCTGGGATTTTTTATGGGCGTTTAACCGCTTAGTAGGTTTAAAGACATTGTTGTAGCGTCAGCGCTGTCATTATAAACATTCACCTTTCACATAACTGACAGCTTCAGGTGTGCTACAAGCTGAGCAGGCATTGCCCGCCGTGCGATAACTTATCAGTGAACCTACTTTTGTTTTTACGCAAACGGGATCGTATTGCGCGGTGCACATGGTTTTTTCAGGGTCAAAGGTTGGACACTGAGCAACGGTGCCTTTTGGCGGCTGGCTGGTATGAGAAGTCGGCGGCTGAATGGGCGTGCTATCAGACACAGTGGTATTGTTGATATTGCTGCAACCCGCTAAGGCAATCGTACAGGTTATGGCAACTGAAAGTTTACGAATAGAGGTTTTTAGGAGAGCTAGCGGTGATTGAGGAAGAACGCTCATGATGAATATCCTTATATCGTTGTTGTCATTTATTTTGCATTAAACGCCAATTTTTGACAAAAAGCAAATGAGTGCTTTTACGGCAGATATTTGATAACAAGCATTTGATATGATGAATGTTAAGTAAGGGATAATAATAGAGAAACAAAAAACCCAAGCCTCTAAAGCTTGGGTTTTGTAACGTGATTTCTTAACCAGATTTAAGAAATTTTCTAAAGAATCTAAAACCTAAAATACTTATTTGGCAGGCTTATCCTCTTTATTAAGCTGCACATATTTATCAAAGTTTTGTGCGTAATCTGTTAAGTTATCGCTTAGCATTTGACGATATTGTTTGGTATAAAACTCAACGATGTCATCTTTTTCTTTGGCGAAATCATCACCTTTGACAAAGCCAATCGAGGCAACTGAGGCGCTATAGCGAGCCGCAGCATAAAGCAGTGACGCGCCGACTTGACCTGAATGGGCGTCGGGACCTAATTGGCTATTTGCAAGCCCAATAATCGCATCGGCACGCTGATAAAAGGCTTGCATCTCAGGGGTGATTTCAAGAGCAGCGTCGAATTCGTCATTTTGGACAGCGTTTTGCGCGTCGTTTAGAGCATTGTTTGGCATATTGTCTTGAGACATAAGCTACTCCTAATAATGTTAGGTAAATTTAAAGGTATCACGGCAGTCTATAAACTTAACAAATCTAAAAACCCGCTAAATTCAAAGACTGATTAACATAGTAAAAAGTCTAATGCGTAAAAAGTCGCATGCTAGGCTTATAAGCCAGCGTCCGCTTTTAAGACTTCGGCTTTGTCTGTTTTTTCCCACGTAAAGGCCGTTTCAGAACCTTGGCGACCGAAGTGACCGAACGTCGAGGTTTGCTGATACATCGGCTGCAATAAATTTAGCATACGCGTGATACCATAAGGACGCAGGTCAAAATGGGTACGAATCAAGCTAATGATTTCATCATTGCTGATTTTGTTAGTGCCAAAAGTGTTAATCGAAATCGAAGTTGGTTCAGCAACGCCAATGGCGTAACTGACTTGAACTTCACAGCGATCGGCAATACCGGCAGCAACGATGTTTTTAGCCACATAACGCACCGCATAAGCAGCGCTGCGATCCACTTTTGAAGGATCTTTACCACTAAAAGCACCGCCGCCATGACGCGCCATGCCGCCGTAAGTATCAACGATAATTTTGCGGCCTGTAAGACCCGCATCACCGACAGGACCGCCGATGACAAATTTACCAGTTGGATTGATATGATAGCGTGTACCTGCATGTAATAATTCCGCTGGCAGTACTTGCTTAATAATCGATTCCATCACTGCTTCTTGCAGATCTGTTTGCGAGATACTAGGATCATGCTGCGTGGATAACACCACGGCATCAATGGCAATCGGTTTATTACCGTCGTATTTGAGAGTCACTTGTGCTTTGGCATCGGGACGCAGCCAAGGCAACTCACCTGCGCGGCGCAGCTCAGATTGACGCTCCATCAAGCGGTGCGCGTACTCGATAGGCGCTGGCATCAGCACTTCAGTCTCATTACTGGCATAACCAAACATCAAGCCTTGGTCGCCTGCGCCTTGTTCTTCAGGGCTGCTACGATCGACGCCTTGAGCGATTTCAGGAGACTGTTTACCCAGCATATTAATAACGGCGCACGTTTCGCCATCAAAACCCAAATCTGAGTGATGATAACCGATACCATTTACCGTATCACGAACGATACGTTCTACATCGATATTGGCAGTCGTGGTGACTTCACCTGCCAAGATGACCGCGCCAGTTTTAACCAAGGTTTCGCACGCCACGCGCGCGTGTAAATCTTCACGTAAAATAGCATCAAGAATAGCGTCTGATATCTGGTCAGCCATTTTATCAGGATGGCCTTCGCTCACAGATTCTGAGGTAAATAAGTTGTATTCGCGCATAATGGGATCGCTTAATTGCAGGGACTGTAATATATAAAATCAGTCATTATTAAATGTTAACGGAAAATAGAAGGTAAAAGTGAATCAAAAAATTATGATATTTTACCGTGAATCGAGGTAAAACTCTAGTGTCAGCCATGACGGCTAACAATTGTAGAAATCATCGAGGCGGCTGTCTTCTTGCCAGCGGTATTCTGTATAGTCAGCGACTTCTTTTGCGCTATCGCGACCTTGTCTATCAGCAATAAAACCAAGCGCCATATCCATGCCAGCCGTGACACCTGAAGAAGTATAAAACTTGCCATCTACGACCCAGCGCGCCTGCTTTATCCAATCAACCTGATCTGATTGTTCGGTTACCCATTGCCAAGCACGCTTGTTTGACGTGGCTCGTTTATGGCCTAAAATGCCTGCCTTCGCCAATAAAGCACTACCCGTACAGACGCTAAGCACCCAGTCGGCGTTATCAGCGAGCGTAGTCAGGTTCTGCAAAAACTTACTATCATTGATAAGTGGACGTGTACCTTTACCGCCGACGACCAATAATATATTCGTTTGATGGGCTAATTCTGCTACTGCGACAGTTTGTAAGGCAACACCATGATGGTTATGAATGACACCACCTTTCATTGACGCAAACTGAATGCGAAACGCGTTAGGTAAGCTACCAAATAGCTCAATAGGCCCAAATAAGTCTAAAGTTTCGAAGTCGTCAAATACGAGTGCGGTCAGGGTCTGCATTCTGCTTCCTTAAATTAAAGTATTAAGCCGAAGTATTTAGAAAGGAGATGTTTGAAAATCTTTAAGGTTCTCAAAGCCTTTAAAGCTCTAAAAACTTGGCTTTATCTTTAAACATACATTCCTCATAAACAGGACAAGCGCCGCATTTCGGGACGCGAGCCTGACAAGTATAGCGCCCATGCAAAATCGAATAATGATGGGCATCAACGATAAAGTCATCGGGGATACGTTCGAGCAGTTTTTTCTCGACAATTAAGACGTTTTTACCCGTGGCAAGCCCCGTACGATTGCCGACGCGAAAGATATGGGTATCGACCGCCATCGTCGGTTGGCCAAAGGCAGTGTTTAATACCACATTCGCGGTTTTGCGCCCAACCCCTGCTAGAGACTCTAAATCTTTGCGATTATCAGGGACAGTGCTGTCAAATTTTTCTATCAAATCACGGCAAGTTTTGATGATATTTTTGGCTTTGGCGTTATATAAACCGATGTTTTTAATATACGCTTTCAATCCTTCTTCACCTAACGCCAAAATGGCCTCAGGCGTATTTGCCACAGGATAAAGCTTGCTAGTGGCAATATTGACGCTGACATCGGTCGCCTGCGCCGATAATATGACCGCGATGAGTAGCTCAAAATTACTATTATAATTGAGCTCAGTCACTGGCTCATCAATCGTCGCTGCCAATTTTTCAAAAAACGGACGCACGCTGCGATTGGGCATGCGCCGCGATGGTGGCGTCTCGGCAGTTTTATGTTTAACGGTTTTACTCATAATGTTTTTACTATTATTTTCTCTATTTATTATTCAAAAGTAGAGGTTATGAAAGTAGAAGTTAACGATGAAAATTGCGCAAGTTCCGCTTGCAGTACCTCAAGCTCCATCTGCTTGCTCGCATTGGGGCGCACGCTAAGCTGTTTTTCTAATTTTTTAATTTTACTACGCAGCTTTGCCGCGGCAATGGTATTTTTTGCTTGTTCTTCACTGATGTTTAATGACGGACTAGCAGCATTGTTTAGTTTGGCTTCGACCATGCTAACCACGGGTTTGCTATTACTGCTATCGGCTAGCTGCTGACTGACGCGTCTTAAATGGGTGTGATAACGCTGGCGCAAATCCTCTTGTTCAGCCGTGCGCTCAGAATCTGAAATTGTGCGCTCAACAGTGACCAAGTCTATGCAATCAACGGGACAGGGCGCGATACATAGCTCACAGCCCGTGCATAAATCTGTAAAAATAGTATGCATGTGCTTGCCCGTACCGACAATGGCGTCAACAGGGCAAGCAGGGATACACTTGGTGCAGCCAATGCAATCATCTTCTCGAATCACGGCGCGCACCTCGGTAGGTCGCGCAGAGGTTGCATCTATCGGCCATTGCGATGGCGCGGCCGTCAGTAATGGCTCGCTGCTGTCGATATCGAGGATATGAGCAATAGCATCCGTTACAGGCTGACCGCCAGGCACGCACTTATTGTATGGCTCACCACTTAATACGATAGCGGTAGCATAAGGCAGGCAGCCATCGGCATGGTCACAAAGCCCGCATTGGGTTTGCGGCAAGCAGGCGTCAATGCGCGCAATCTTTTCTTGGGTTGCGGCAGGCAAGCGCTCTATGTCCAAGCTATCAAACAAGATAGGTAGATTGGTAAGACGGATATGACTGCTGTTGTTACTGATGGTGCTTTGCATGTAATGTAAAACCTTAATATCAGTGCTAAATGCTGATATTAGAATAAATAGGGTAAGTGATAGCTGTGTTTAAGTGACATCTACATTTATATAGAACGTTTTGCCCTTATAAATAAACATCAACTAAAGCGTGATGCCTTGTTCATGGGCAATTTGCGCAATCAGCTCATAAGCAATACTGCCTTTAAACGGTATTTTTGGCAAATTTGTCAGATCAAAAAAATCGGCGTGTGACAGCTCGTCTTCTTGTATCACGATATCCCCGCCCGCATACGCCGCGCGAAAACCAAGCATCAAGTTGGACGGAAACGGCCAAGGCTGACTGCTGACATAGCGAATATCGGTAAGGCGGATATTGACCTCTTCTGCCACTTCGCGTACCACGGCATGCTCTAAGCTTTCACCAACCTCTACAAAGCCAGCAATCAAACCATATTGTAACGTCTGCGCCGATGTTTTTTGTTGTCCGTAACGGTGATGGTGCGCCAATAAAATTTGCATGACGCCCGTTTGCGGATTCGGGCGCGTAATAGCGGTAATGATACATGGCTGCACACGTGGATATTGGCGTAAGCGGCAAACAGGGCAAACCATCGCGCGTTCACCGCGGGTAGCAGCAACGACTGGGGTAGCACAGCGGCTACAAAACTGCGTGTCTGTTTGCCAGCGTAGCAGCTGTATGGCTTGGCTAAGTTGGCCAGATAGGGCCACTGGCAACTGAGTGATAAGCAGACGATAGGCAATAAAGGCGCACGCGTCAGTTTCTAGACTACTTTCTACTTCACTATTTTCTAAAATCTTAGGCAACGCAACATTATGGGTTATTGCATAATCATAGGTAATAGCAATAGCAGCTTGTGCGGTAAAAGCATTAGTAGTAACTGCATGGGCGTTTTTAGTAGCAAAATCAATCAAACTACCTTTGTCTGGATTGCTATGCTTATCTTGGCAGCTATCATCGTTAACTACCCAATGACTTGGCGCTAAGCTTTCAAGTAGCGTTACTCGGCTAACTTGATAGGCTGGCTGAGCGTCACTAGCACTTAACGCTGTGATGTCGATATCCGACTGTGGTAATTGAACCTGCACAGGCCACCAACCGTTAGGCGTTTGACGACATAAAACCGTTTCGTCATTGAGGATAAAGGCATGGGTCATAAAGCAAGTTTCCAAACAGTCGAAGACAGACTCATATCCGCTATACGAGTCTGTTTAAAATAAGCCGTTAAATGATGGCTAAAGAAGCACGTTACTTATCAAAGACACTAACCATTACGCAGCAAGCAGTTGGCTTAAGCTTTGTTGCCCGACATCCAGCGCTTGTTTACTGACGGGACGATTGTTTTCAAAGCCATCTAAATGATGGTCAACTGCCATAATGACATCAGCGATATACGCCAAAGTGCCGTCATCTAGGCGTGCGCCGCTGTTAATACGCTGCTGCAAATAACTCGCCAATTGGCTAAGCATACTCGCAGGCGTTGGCAATTGTAAAAAGCGCACCGCGCCCGCTACTTGGCGCAGCATTTCAGGGATATTTTGAATGTTCAATATATCGCGCTCAGGCTCAGCCAGATAATCCGTGATGGCTTGCTCGGCACTGGCAATGGCGGTACGGCTTTCTTGTATTAAGGTATCATAGGCAGTATTTAGCTGATGCAATGAGATATGCGGATTATTCAAAGGTAAATAGATGGCCCCTGGGGTGTGCATCTCTGCCATCGCAATAGTGGCGTTTTCAGCGTGCATCAACGCCAATAATAAGTGATCAAAATCTTCTGGGGTAGGCGCGCGCCATTTCTTCACGGCATCTGCTGCGGCATTCAGACTGTTGGCAGCATTTGTCAAACCTAATAGCTGAAAAGCTGAACGCAGCTCATTAAGCTGCTCGGTGATTTGCGAGGTTTGCATATCGACAGGATTGATAGAATCACCGCGTGCGTAGCTATCGACATTTTCTTTGATGGTATTGATTTGCGCCTGAATAATGGTATTTAAGGTATCGGTTAAAGCACGGTTAGGCCCAAATAAGAAGCGCTCCATTTGCTGGCGTTGCGAGTCTTCTAACTGATTGGCGGCATAGAGCTCACGCAGCGTTTGCGCCTCTTTGGTGTCACGCTGGCAAGCAAAACTGACCAGGTGGGCAAAACGTGTGTCCATCACTGGCAGATAGCTTTGGAACTGCTGCTCTAAGTAAATAAGCGTGTGTTTTTGGCTTAAATTTAACGGTAAGATGCTGGCGATATCAGTAACGGCGGCGGTGGCTGCCTGCCAAAACAGGCTGCTGGTATTTGCTGCTATCAAGGCACAGGCTGCCGACATCGCATCAAGTTTTTGCTGCTCATCTTGACTGACCTTGCCGTCTTGATTTAACAAAGCAACGCTAAGCCCACTACGATAGGCATAAGTTAACAATTCGCTGTCAAGATTGAGTTCGCTAAGCGGTTGAAAGTTATTTTCAGGGTTGGCAATAATGACGCTACTATGACCAAAGGCGGCAAAATAATCGGCTGCGATAGGCGCTTCTTGCCCGTGCGCATTGAGCTTATTAATAATAGGTAAGAGTAAAGTTGGCTCTACCGATTCAGTCAGCAGGACAAATTCGATATAACGATCAAGCGTCATAATGGCTTCTGACAAATCCATAATCAAGGCGCTATCGTTATTATCGCCACTGTCATAAAGTTTTTGTAAACCATGCACAATCGCTGTATTTAGCGCTTCGGCACCCACCAACGCAATCAGCTCAAAAATACAAGACAGCTGTTTTAACACAATAATAGAATCTAACAATAAAGGCGCTTGGCTATTATCATCATTAAATTCGCCCAAATGAATTTCGGCGTCTTTTAATATGACATTAATTTCATCGTGCAATAAATGCAGTGATGGCAGGTTAAAATCAGTCACACTCAAGGTTGGGGCGGTCAATTTCATTTGTGTAGAAGGGTTCATAGTGGTTTTCCATGACGTACTGATGAAAATAGCAAGGGTTTGGAGTTTAACGATGTGTATAAATAAGGTTTTAACGCTTATCGGCATAATAATCAAGACTAACTTACTTAACTGCCAGTATAAGATGTTATGTCAATATAAAAAACTGTTTTAATGACTGCTGCTTCGCTAGTTACATTTTGGCCTTAAGTTCAGGATAATCCTCGGCAAGCGCTGCATACCAGCTTTGATGGGCGCGCTCATTACTGCTTGATTCAAGCAGTAAAGCGGCCAAATCGGCAAAGTTTGCATGGGCAGTATGGCCGCCATCGGCTTGGGTGTCTTCCTCAATGGCCAGCGTGACTTGACCGCCGGTCATCGCCAAATAAACTTCTGCTAAAATCTCCGAGTCCAGTAAGGCGCCGTGGAAGGTACGGTCTTGTTTACCAACATCTAAGCGGCGAACGAGGGCATCAAGGGTGTTTTTTTGCCCAGGATATTGCTGTTTTGCCATGGCCAGCGAGTCGGTCACACGTACCCGTTCGGCAAAGTCATTTAGGCCAACTTTAGCAAACTCCATATTTAAGAAGTTCATATCAAAGGTGGCGTTATGAGCGATGATTTCGGCACCGTCCATAAAGTCATACAGCGCCTGAGCCACTTGATCAAAGGTTGGCTTATCGGACAAAAACGCTTCAGAGATACCGTGAATGCGAATAACCTCTTCATCCATACCGCGCTGCGGGTTGATATAGACGTGGAGCTTTTCGCCGGTAAATTTACGCCCGACCAACTCTACAATACCCACCTCGATAATTCGGTCGCCCTTCATGGGATCAAGACCGGTGGTCTCCGTATCCATGATAAGCTGGCGGTCAGATTCATGACGATGGATAGGTTTGGGTAGCAGCGGTATAAAATGCGGATTGGCACGGCTGGTGTCACCATCAAATGTTGGCGCGTCAGTTTCTATGCTATTCTCTATATTATTCTCTGTGTTGGTTTCTGTCTGTTTTTCTAAGAAGGCGGCTGCTACTTCAGTATCCATATTCGAAACTATATCTGACATATCGGTATTTCTCATGGGTTTGCTGGCATTATACGGACTGTGATTTTTTTCAACGCAGATATCTTTAACGACAATCTCTGTATTTGTCATCGTATCATGATCATTTTGACTGTCTAATAGCGTTTCATCAAGCTCATCATCGATCATATCAAAGCCTAACGGATCAAACTTTAGCCAATCGTCGCTCGGCCCCTGTTTTTTATCAGCCGTTAATTGATCTTTTTTTTTAGCAGTATCTTGTAGGTTAGCCATGGTTAAATTGTCACTGCTAGACGTTACGCCCAAATTTGCCAGCTCGTCGGCTTTTTCATTGCCCGCGTGCCCTGCATGACCTTTTACCCAGTGCCAAGCAACGTCGCGCTCCTGACGAAGCGCGTCCAATTGTTGCCATAAGTCTTGATTGGCGACCGGTTTTTTACTGGCCGTTTTCCAGCCGCGTTTTTTCCAGCCTTCAATCCACTCGGTGATGCCTTTTTTCACATAGCTTGAGTCTGTCCAAATCTCGAGGGTTTGCTCGCGCGGACTATGGATTAATGCTTGTATCGCGCCCATCAGCTCCATGCGGTTATTGGTAGTTACTTTTTCACCGCCGTATAAATCCTGCGTGCGCCCGTCGCTAAATATCAAGTGCGCGCCCCAGCCACCAGCGCCCGGATTGCCTTTACAGGCGCCATCGGTATAAGCAACCGTCGTGTTTGCCTTGGCGGCGAGCGGATTGTTCGCGTTATTGATATTAAATGACCGCGCTAAAGTAGGATTTTCTGACATAAAGATGTAATGACCTGATAGATAATAAACATGGAGCGAAGAGGTATTCTAGCGTTATTTTTACGCAGGCTAGCAGCGCTTGTTTTAGGGTTGAGTATAGCAAATCTTACTTGTTTATGGTCGCTTATCTAACAGTTGCTGCTAGGCAATTTAGGCACAAAAGGGCAAAAGTACATATCATAGCGGTAACGGTGCCGTTTTCTGTTAAAATAGCGTTGATTGTGCGGGCACGGCTTAGCGCAATATTAGGCGCAATATCAGCTTTTTATGTACCAATGCAGGATAAATCTATGATGTCCGTAAGCTCGAATGTTTTGAATAAAAAATTAACGCCCGTAATGCTCGCTGTAGTCGCCAGTAGCGCGCTGTTTTTAAGTGCGTGTAATGATAGCAATACGCAAGCCGTCTCAAAAACGGCCGAGGCGAAGGCAGACTTGTCAGTATTTGAGGGCTGCTACACCGTCAGTCATGATGAGCCTGCGCAAATTAAAGTCAGCCAACAGGGCGATGCGTGGGTGATGCAAATGAAAGAGCCTGCAAGCGCCAAGCGCGTTTGGGATGATGCTGAACCGTTAGAAGTGCTTAAAAACAGCGATATACCAACGTATTTTTCTATCGACCCTGATAATGTCGATGCGGTGATTGGTCGTCCAGACAGAGTGCTGGTGCTGGCGCATGTGAAGTCTGTTTATGCCAATATCGATCCGCTACTAGATAGCGAGTATTTGTCTTATATTTATCGCGGTGCCAATACCATTTATCGCGTCGAATGTGACGACGTCAATACGGATATTTTAGCCAATCCTCACGCCAATATTGTGATTGATAACGTCAATGAAAGTATTTGAAATGACAGTGTTTAAAAAGTCCTTATAAAGCAGTATTTATTATAAATAACCATCTCATTAGAGGCGGGCAATATGAATTTTTTTAGTTATGTGGTGTTAGGCGGGTTTTGTTATGCGGCCGGTTGGGCGGTAAGAACCTATATTCTTGATAAACAGCCAAAACCTGAGCAGCCTTATAGTCTCAAGCATCCAGCTATCTTAGGATATTTGGGCGCATTTTTTATCATTATGCTGATTGTCTCATGGCTGATTGGACGCTACCTACTCGGTCATGTCACCCTTGATTGGCCTTTTATTATTGTCAATAGCCTCGTCGGTACTTTTGTATACTCGTTTGGTTTGAATCCAGAAAAGCCCAGCTACGATGTGCCGAATTAATCAATTTGCAAAAAGGTAAAAGCATAAATAGGGTAAAGGGTTTATGTTTTAGTGGTATATAAAAACACGGTCAGTGCATGCCTCATTGACCGTGTTTTTAATGTGACTACTTGCCAGATTATTTATCTGTTTTCTTTAAGCTTTTACTTTTATCCTCTATCTTTTTATCGTTAGATTTTGTCGTTTCTTCTTTAGCAGCGGTCTGCTTGTCTTTCCAGTTTTTGTACTTAAGCAAATCTTTTTCCATCAGTTTAAGACAAAATCTTAGTACCAAGGCATCATCGATATGTCCGATAAAGGGGATAAAGTCAGGAATGATATCGATGGGGTTTAGGACATAGAGCAGTCCAACCACGGCCGCTGAAATGGTTTTATAGGGAATATTGCGATAGTTGCCTTGGTAATAGTCTTTTACTAAGCTCACTAGCAAGAGTAAATCATCGGCATAACTCTCAAGACCTTGTCCTTTTCCCACTTGGTCATTTATTTTGTCTTCTTTACCCAAGATAACTTTAATACTATCCATCAGACTTTTATTGTCTTTTTCTTTTGCGTTTTCTTTATCAGCCATATTTATAATCCTTTTATAGCAATAATTATTGTTTGTCGTTCAACGCTTTTTACTATAGCAAGAGTCGCGTCTGCAGCCAAATAAGACGATAAGCAAATCTGTATCGTTTTGTTGTCTATAAGCATGATACATTGCGCTGACCTCAACCGTTTTAAACTGGCTGAGCGCTAAATCCTGTCTTCATCTGCGTTATAATACGCCATCTATTTTAGCCACTCTTATTAAAAAACGCCCCAAATAAGCAGCAATTAAGCGTTAATTAAAAGCCACAAAAGGTAGCATAATGACCAAAATATCAACCGAGCTAAATCGTCGCCAGTTTTTACGTCAAGTTGGCTTTAGTGTCGGAGCAGGATTGCTGGCCACCCAAAGTATCACTCGGGCGCTGGCTGCTAATACTATTGTACAAAATAGCGGCACAAAGCTTACCAAAGATGATTTGCCGGTTGCTGTGATGGATAAAAATACGGCAGCACAAACCCTGCTTTCTGATGGTTCTGAAACGCAGCAAGCAAATTCAAAATGTATCACAGCAAGTATTGAGACGCGGCTTTTTGCCAGCTCCAATGTCGGTGGTAGTGACGAGCGTAATGAATTGGCGTTAGAGCGTTTAGCTTGTGCGGGTTTTAAAGTGGAAAATCCTGCCGTTACCAAACGCCAGTATCTGCGTTTTGCGGGTACGGATTCGCAGCGTGCTAGTGACCTGCAAAACATTGCTACCGGTGCAATCAAAGCGCCTAAACTGCTACTTGGGGTACGCGGCGGTTATGGTGCCATGCGCTTATTGCCCATGGTTGACTGGGCAACGCTTGGACGTATTATGAAGGAGCGCGGTACGATATTGGCAGGCTTTAGTGACGTGACGGCGATTCAGGGCGCGCTACTGGCAAAAGGTGGCATGAGCTCGCTTGCTGCGCCGATGCTTTATAGCGAGTTTGGTAAAATCAAACCCGATGAGGTTAGCTGCCGACAGTTTGTAGAAGCATTAACCAATCCTAATTTAACCATCAATATAGCAGATGCGTCTTTAACCAGTCCAAATTTACCAAGTATTTTGGCAAATTCTGAGCCAAAAACTCTAACGGGTACTATTTGGGGCGGCAATTTAAGCGTGATATCGGCGCTGGCTGGTAGTGAGTATTTACCGCGTATTGCTGGCGGTATTGTGTTTTTAGAAGATGTGGGCGAGCAAGCTTACCGCATCGAGCGCATGCTCTATGATTTGTACTTAGCAGGAGTGTTTAAGGGTCAGCAGGCGATTGTATTTGGCGCGCTATCGGGTAGCGGAGAGGACAGTTATGACAAGCGTTACGATGTCGCCACCGTGATTCGCCAATTGCACAAGCTGACAGGATTGCCTATTTATAGCGGTATGCGCTTTGGTCATATTGGACAAAAACACAGCTTTCCACTCGGCGCGAGGTGTCAGCTTAGCGCCAATACTGCGGGCGGCTATCAGTTGGCGTTTAGTGATTATCCAACGATTAAAGCCGATGCCATTAGTGTCGAAGGCTTATGGCAATAAAGTTTAGGTCTATAGTCGAATCCAAATAGATCAGATACGCAGCTATCAAGTCGCTCAATGAAAAGTTGTTCTTCTTGCGTGCTGTACCTACGCCGACAGATGCTGCGAAAAACAACTTTGCATCTTGCTGTATCGTTTTTATATCGAATTAACTATATAAAGTTTTTGCTCTGATAAATCTGCTGCAGCAACGTATTATTCCTAAAATACTATAAAGTTAAATCGCCAAGCGTGAAAATTTTTCTTGATATTCTTTCGGGGTTAGCTCGGTGGCGCGTTTAAACAGCCGCGTAAATGAGGAGATATCATCGTAGCCGACTTGTTCCGCGAGTGACTTTATCGTCACATCGCCCAATTCTAACAGACGCTTTGCCTGCTCAATTCTAACCGCTTGGATATATTCAATCGGACGCATGGCGACGCAAGCTTGAAAGCGCCTATTTAAGGTGCGCGGGGTAACATTAACCATAGTAGCCAGATGGCTTACCTGCATAGGTTGTCTAAAATTTTCTTCAATAAATTCTTGTACTTGCTTGACCAGTGGGTCTGAATGCGGCCTATGCAAAGACACATTGGTGTAGCTATTTTGATTGCCGCGTTTGCTATCGATAATCTGAGTTTTCGCCACTTGGGTCGAAATCTCGCGTCCGCAATAACGCTCAATTAATAATAATCCCAAGTCATAAAACGCGCTACCGCCCGCCGCACAAAAGATATTGCCTGACTGATTTTTTGAAGCACTTTTTGATTGAGTCACAAACTGATTTTCTTGCAAATCAACCAATGGATAGTCTGCCTTAAATTTATTGGCATAGCCCCAGTGGGTGGTGGCGACTTTGCCATCGAGCAGGCCTGCTTTTGCCAAAAAAAAAGCGCCGCTGCAATTGCTAGCAATGTCCGCTTTAGTATTTGCTAGCCTTTTTATATGGGCAATTAACTTGCTATTTTGGCTCAGTACTTTATCAATGGAGTCGCCAATCGTTGGAATTAACAATAAATCGCAATCAAGCACCTTAGCAATGTCGCAATGCGCTTGCATGATTAAGCGATTGCTACACCTGATATCAACGCCGCCGAGGCTGGCGATTTGCACATTAAATCTTGGCTCTACTGGCTCATCTAAAAAACGCTGCCAACTGACTCCGGTAAAGGAAAACAAGTCTAGCGCTCCTGTCAAAGCACTGCCAAGCACGCCATCGAAACCGACAATGATGACTTTAAAGGGGGTGAAGTAGGGTATAGACATCCAATTTCCTTTCCGAACGGTTGTTAAAAATCGCGTTTTGCGCCCAAATTTTTCTAACCAAGCGCGTTATATTTGTCATATTTGACCATAATTATGTCATAAATGACAATACGGCAAGACCTTAAATTAGATTAATATCATTGCATCACTAAATTTTATTTGTTCACGAGAATACTATGGCAGCAGATACGCTTATCAATGATTTTGAGTTACCGTTTCAATTATATGATGTATTGGGAACGGAAAAGTTAACCCAGCATCCAAAGTTTGCAGAACACAGCCGCGAAACCTTTGACGCGGTGTTAGATACCGCCAATAAAATCGCGACCCAGCTATTTTTGCCGCATAATCATGTGGCGGATAAAAACGAGCCGCAGTTTGACGGCAAAAAAGTCAGCATGATAGACGATGTCAAAGTCGCCTTTGATGCGTTTCGCGAGTCGGGTTTTATCGCCGGTCGTTATAGCTTTGAAGATGGCGGCATGCAATTACCTGAAACGGTGATGACCGCGGTGGCAGGCTATTTTATGGCAGCCAATCCCTCAACGACGGCTTATCCGTTTTTGACCACGGCCGCCATTAATGTCATCTCGCATTTTGCCAGTGACGAGATTAAAAACGCCTTCATGCCGCGCATGCTAACGGGCGAATTTACCGGCACCATGGCATTAACCGAGCCGCATGCTGGCTCATCGCTTGCCGATATCAAAACCACTGCTGTCAAACAAGACGACGGCACTTATCGTATCAAAGGCAGCAAGATTTATATCTCAGCGGGCGATCATGAATTGTCTGACAATATCGTGCATCTGGTCTTAGCCAAAGTCCCAGGCGGTCCTGCGGGGGTCAAAGGCATCTCGCTATTTGCCGTACCAAAGTATCGCTTAAATGATGATTTGTCGGTCGGCGAGCGTAATGACGTACATTTAACCGGACTTATTCATAAGCTTGGCTATCGCGGCGCGACGTCTACGGCACTAAGCTTTGGCGATGAGGGTGATTGCCACGGCTACCTGATCGGGGAAGAACATTTTGGCCTGCGTTATATGTTTAAAATGATGAACGAGGCGCGCATTGCGGTTGGTTTTGGCGCAGCGATGATTGGTTATCGCGGTTATCAGTATTCACTTGATTATGCCAAAGACAGAACGCAAGGCAGAATTGCGCCGAATAATAAGCCTGAAGATGCGGCAACGGCAATCATTCAGCATGGTGATGTCAAACGTATGCTGCTTGCGCAAAAAGCCTATAGCGAGGGCGGTATTTCACTGTGTCTATATGGCTCAAATCTGATCGACCGTATCAATACTTGTGAAGACGCAACGTTAAAAAATGAACTGACAGAATTGTTAGACCTTCTCACCCCAGTACTCAAAGCATGGCCATCTGAATATGGTCCAAAAGCCAATGATTTGGGCATTCAAGTATTGGGCGGCGCAGGCTACACGCGTGAGTATCAAGCCGAGCAGTTTTGGCGTGACAATCGTTTGAACCCCATCCATGAGGGTACAAATGGCGTACAGGCACTAGATTTGTCATTTCGTAAGTTGTGGCAAAAGGGCGGGCTTGGTATTCAAATCTTAAAGCGTGAAATTACGCAAGATTTAGAAAATATCAGCACACCAGAAACCGCGAAACTTGCTGGCAAACTGATGCCTTATATGGCTCACTTACATGAAGTATTGGTGCATTTAAGCAAAATCTTGCAAACGGAAAAAGCCATTACGCTGACGGGGAACGCGCAAGCCTTGATGAATATTTTTGCCTCTATCGTGGTCAGTTGGATTTGGATTCGCCAAGCCAGTAAAGCGGAACAATTATTAAGCACAACATCGGACGCTGACAAGCAAAACTTTTATCATGGCAAAATACAAGCAGCAAAATACTTTATCGATTGGGAATTGCCGCTAATCAATCGCGATATCGAGCTGCTAAATAACGACAATGCGGTATGTACCAATATGCAAGCCGAGTGGTTTTAAAAAGTCAGATAGTAGTGAGTTCGGCTTTTAGTCAGTGATAACAGATAAAATAATACTCTTCTAAAGGAATAAATATGACGCTAAACACGAATGGAGTTGCAGCAGACGTCGCCAGTAACGTCTCGGGTAAACGTATTTTAATCACCGGCGGCGCGTCTGGTATCGGTGCAGCAAGTGCGCTATTGTTAGCCAGTCGCGGCGCAAAAGTCGTCATTGGCGATTTGGCCGAAGAGATGGGCGCCGCCGTTGCCAAGCAAGGACAAGATGCTGGCAATAGTATCGTCTTTAAAAAGGTCGATGTCACCAGCGGTGATGAGGTGCGTGCGTTATTTGCCTTTGCCATGGAGACGCTTGGTGGTCTTGATGTGGTGATAAATAATGCCGGCATTGACCACAGGCCTGCACCAATGCATGAGCTAAAGGATGAGGATTTTGACCGTAATATCGCGGTTAATTTAAAAGGCGTCTGGCATTGTATGCGCGCTGCGGTTGCTTGCATGGCGACCAATGGCGGCGGTCATGTGATAAATGTGGCGTCTATCGCAGGTTTGCGTTCAGCGCCGCTATTATCCGCTTATAGCGCGGCAAAGCATGGCGTCATGGGTCTCACTAAGTCTGCGGCTCATGAATATGCCCGCGTGAATATTCGTTTTAATGCCGTTTGCCCAAGCTTTATTGATACGCCGATGGTACGCAATACCATGGCAAACATGGACGAGCGCGCCCAGCAAGCGACCATCAAGGCCAGTCCGATGCGCCGTTTAGGGCATGTCGATGAAGTGTCTGGCGCGATTGCTTGGCTGGCAAGCGATGAAAGCAGCTTTATGAATGGTCATGCCTTTACCCTTGATGGTGGCATGTTGGCTTAATACGTTTTATTAAATCCATTGATATGAATTTTCTAATCTAAATTTCTAAGCTAAGTTTCTCAGAGCTGGTAAAAATTTTCTTGCTTGCTGTGTGCTTTGCACTCCAGAGGCTGCAAAAATTCCTCCCAGCTCTGCCACACATTTAAAATGTATAAATAATATAGGTAAATATAAGGAGTAATGATGAAAGATTTATTTGATTTAACCGGTAAGATTGCTTTGGTTACGGGTGCAAGCCGCGGTATTGGCGAATCTATCGCCCGTTTATTGGCATCAAGAGGCGCGCACGTGATTGTCTCTAGCCGTAAAATTGATGCCTGCCAAGCGGTTGCTGAGAGCATCAAAGCTGACGGTCATAACGCCAGCGCTTTTGCCTGTCATGTTGGTGATATGGAGCAAATCGAGGCAGTTTTTGAGTATATCAAAAGTGAGTTTGGTCGCATTGATATCTTAGTCAATAATGCTGCAGCAAATCCCTATTATGGTCGTATTTTAGACACTGATTTGGCCGCTTTTGATAAGACTGTTGAAGTCAATATCCGTGGTTATTTCTTTATGTCGACGGCTGCTGGTAAGATGATGCGCGAGCAGGGCGGCGGGGTGATTTTAAATACCGCTTCGGTCAATGGCTTGGTTGCGGGCGATAAGCAAGGCATTTACTCAATCACCAAGGCGGCGGTGATTAGCATGACCAAAGCCTTTGCTAAAGAGTGCGGGCCATTAAACATCCGCGTCAATGCCTTATTACCAGGTTTAACCGATACCAAGTTTGCCTCGGCGTTAACCACCAATGACAAAGTCTTAAAAATGGCGCTACATGCGATTCCTTTAGGGCGCGTCGCCGATCCAGATGAGATGGCAGGCACCGTATTGTATCTTGTGTCTGACGCCTCAAGCTATACCACAGGCGCAACGGTTGTGGTTGATGGTGGTATGCTTGCTTAATTAGAAATACGGGGCTGTCCTAGATAACTAG
>NZ_DHYG01000021.1 GCF_002414005.1 Psychrobacter sp. UBA5136 | reverse complement strand
ATATTTTGGGTTTGGTATAACACTGGTTTGTTCAAATAACACAAAAAAAATAGGCTGTCCTAGATAATTCTAAGACAGCCTATTTTTATAGTGAGATTTTTTGAGCAATACCTTAAATTTAACGTGTATTGGTAAAACTATTCATGCAGCACTTTATAAATGGTTTTCGCTAATACTGGCCCAATTCCTTGTACGCCAGCAAGCTCTTGCTGCGACGCGCCGAGCAGCTGCTGAATACCACCAAAGTGATTAAGTAAGTCGCGACGACGCTTTTCACCAAGTCCCGGAATGACTTCTAACACCGACGATGAACGGCGCTTATCACGCTTTTTACGGTGCGCGGTAATGGCAAAGCGATGCGCTTCATCACGAATATGCATCAATAGATGTAGCGCTTTGCTATCCATGGGCAAATCAAGCGGCTCATGATCAATAAAATGTAACACCTCAAGCCCCGCTTTACGCCCCTCGCCTTTTGCCACACTAACCAATAAGGTATCACTAAGTATACCCAGCTCTGTGAGCACTTCTTTAGCAATATTAAGCTGCCCTTTACCGCCATCAATCAACAATAAATCCGGCAATGGCTGCTTTTTATAACGCCGCGTCAAGACTTGCTTCATCGCCGCATAGTCATCACCGCCTTGGATGTCATGAATGGCATACTGACGATAATCGCGGCGGCGCGCGCCCCCTTGGTCAAAGACCACGCAGCTACCAATCGTTGCCTCACCCATGGTATGCGAGATATCAAAACACTCAATGCGATCAATGGTGCGATCAGTGACATCGGCAAGGACGTCTTTTAACGCAGCAAAGCGGGCATGCAATTCTAAATAATCGCCAAGCTTGGTTTTTAGCGCGTTATTGGTATTTAATTTTGCCAAATCCAACCATTCGGCGCGGTGCTCACGGACGTTGGTTTTGATAACGACCTTGCTACCAAAATGGGTTGCTAACGCTTCACTGACCGCCGTCTGATCTGGTAGCTCCTCACTTAAGATAATCTCCGCTGGTAAATCATCGGTTACCTGAAAGTAAAACGAGGTAATAAAGGCGGATAAATTGGTGGCAAGTGATTCATTGCTGTCAACATCAGGGAAGTAGTTTTTACCGCCTAACACACGCCCGCCGCGTACGGTCAATACATTGACGCAGGTCATGCCCGCCTGACTGGCAATGGCAATCACATCCGCTTCACCCTCTACGGTATAAACGGCTTGCTTCGCTTGAACTTCGCGCAGCATAGAGAGCTGGTCACGATAAAACACCGCCTTTTCAAAGTCTAACGCCTCAGCCGCGCCTTCCATCTTTTCAATCAGCGTGCTATGGATATCGCTAGAATCGCCCTTTAAAAAGCGAATGGTATTATTGACGTCCTCGGCGTATTCTTCTGGCGATACCAGCCCGACGCACGGCGCACGGCAACGCTTAATCTGATATTCAAGACACGGACGTTTACGCTGTTTAAAAAACGTATTGGTACATTGGCGCATTTGAAACATTTTTTGCATCAAAACCAGCGTCTCTTTTGCCGCATGCGCCGAGGGAAAAGGACCAAAAAAACGGCCCTTTTGATGATTGCCTTTGCCGCGCCCATACGCCAACCGCGGATAAGGGCTGTCCGCTGAGATAAACACGTAGAGATAAGATTTATCATCGCGCAGTAGCACGTTATAGGGCGGTCGATGTTCTTTAATTAAGTTTTGCTCAAGCAGCAGCGCTTCGGTCTCACTGCGAGTAATGATGGTTTCGATATTATGGATGCGCGCGACTAACGCCCGCGTTTTTGGGTGGTCAATGGTTTTTGCAAAGTAGCTATTGACGCGACTTTTCAGCGACTTGGCTTTACCGATATAAAGAATATCGCCGTTTTTACCCAGCATTTTATACACCCCTGGCAAATTTGGCAGGCGCTGAATCAAATGCTTAAGGCGGGCTTTTTTATCGTCGACGGGACTCGATGCGGAAACATTGACCATAGAATTTACTGCTCTCAAGATACTGATATATAGCTATTTATGGGGCGACTGCGCCCATTTTGCAAGCCAATGCTGGCTTTAACAACAAACATAGAAATATAAAAAAGCCAGCTCCAAGGCTGACTTTTTATCAAAACTTTAAACATACTAATGGCGAAAATTTGGTAATAACGCTGGTATACCGGGCAGCATCCCGACCACCGCCATAACCCCCGTTAATATAACAAAGGTAATCACCGGGATAATCCAGCGGCTCATTTTTGTTAAACTTGCGCTGCGCTCTTTAGAACCAATCAAGCCTAAATTATCAAGTACCAAGGTAATCGACCAACCAAAGGCTGGGTTGACCAATGCCGAGGCAAAAACGACGATAGCAGCAGACTGGGTGGTTTTGCCCTCGCGCGTCATCTCCATGCCAGCTTCAAGTAGCGGAATAAAAACGCCAACAATCAGCGCCACGCACATGACTGGCTCCCAGATGGCCAAATCCATGGGATAACCCCAAACACCCGCAATAATACAAAACAATCCCGTTAATACTGCACCCGCTGGAATCGGACGCTTGGCAATCGCTGCCGGTACAATATAAGTACCCCATGACGACGCAAAGTTGGCACCGCCAAGTATAGAGCCGGCCACCTGACGTATAGAAGCGCTGGTCATCGTATCATCGATATCCATCAGTACACGCTCAGTACGTTTTGGATAGCTGATTTTTTGAAAAACTTGATGACCTAAAAAGTCTGGCGACCACATGGCGACTGCCAACACCGCAAATGGCAATACCACAATAAAGCTTTCGACAGTTGGCAGTCCTAACATCCAGCCCGTGTTTTCGCCCCACCAATACATCGGATTCATATTGGGTAGACCGGGCGCTGTTTTAAAGGCAAACGGCGCACCCATCGCAAAGGCAACTCCGCCGCCTAATACACAACTGAGCGGCACCGCCAGCCAGCGCTTTTGGTAATTCTCTAACACTGCATAAAGAATAATCGTCAGTAAAATCACCACAAAAGCAATATGCGACATGCCGATGCCTTCCGCCCAAGCAAACAGATTTTTGACCTGCGAGGTGGTGCCAATAAAGCCAAGATACAGCAGTAAACCGCCGCACACGCCTTTACTGGTTAAGTTGGCGAGTAAACTGCCACCTTTACTAATAGCAAGTAATAAGCCAAAAGCCCCGATAAGCAGTCCAAAGGCCATCGGATGACCACCAGCAACCACCACGATGGGAATAAGCGGAATGAGAGGGCCATGAGTACCAGCAAGATTGGCGGTCGGCAATAAAAAACCAGAAAATAAAATCACAAAAAACGCCACAATAAGCAGCTCATAACGGACGTTTTCTAAAACAAAGGCATCGCCCAAACCAAGCGGCCCTGCAAAGGTTGCGGCGATGGCGCCCACCATCACCACTTTGCCGATGGTCGCCGCCATTGCCGGAATCGCATCTTCATATTCAAAGCGATAATCGCGAAACGGCAAATTAGGACGCCAGCGCTTTGGCTGCATGATTTGCAACTCATGATTGAGATAGGCGTTACGATCTGCAAAACTGGCGCTAGGCTGATGCAAATCTACGTAGCTGTCTTGCACATCATCATCATAACGGGTTGGTTGCTGCAGGCCGGACCCTGAGGTGGGAAGCTGGGTACCACTCATCACATTTCCTTATGTCAACTGAGGTTTGAGCGGCTTTATTGTTCTAATGCCGAGTAAATAGTGAGCCGCCCAAAGCAAAATCCGGCTATTGTAAGACATCGGTTGCGATAATGCGAGGGTTTGGCATTTAAAAGATACTATACGTATCATTATGGAAATTATTTCTTATGGCTTAGTATAGGACACTTAGAAAACGGTAATGAGTACTCTTAGAATTTTAGATTTCGCCTACTAATTGTACTTTCGTTACGCTTTAAAACTGGCGAGCTGAGACGTTTTTCACTATGATAAATGTCTTTTTATGATTTATTGCCCAAGGGCGCGACTATAAAACCGACAAAAATTGTCGTCAGTTTCGTCTGTCTATAGACCGTTTAAAATAAAAATAACCTCTGCAATGAAATCAGCAAAATAAGAAAGGTAATAGGAAACATTGATGAATTTACTGCCTAAAAAACTTGGTACGCTTAAACGTAACGCCAAAAAAAATATCGTGCCCCTACTCACACCTTATTTGCTAAAACTGCGTATCAACACCTTTGCACCTTACATCGGCGCTGGTATCAAGATTGAGCATATCAACCTAGATCAAGGCCTATGCGTCGTCAGTATGGGGCTAAATAGCTTCAATAAGAACATCGTCGGCACCCAATTCGGTGGCAGTTTGTACTCGATGGTGGACCCCTTTTATATGCTGATGCTCATGCACCAGTTGGGCAGCAGCTACGTGGTATGGGATAAAAGCTCACATATTGAATTTATTGCGCCCGGCAATAGCAAAGTGACCGCACGCATCAAAATTCCAAGCGCGGAGGTGATTGCCATTCAGGAACTAGCAAAGGATGGTGAGCCGGTATTTCGCGAATACAAGGTTGATATCGTCGATGAACAACAAAAAGTCATCGCCACTGTCAGCAAAACCCTTTACATCCGATTGCGTAAATATAGTAAATCTAAACACCAAACCAGCCGTATTGAAAACTCTGAGGACGAGCTTAAAATTTGAAAACATAAATGCTCAGTTTGAGAGCAAAGTTAGAACACCGATTTTAAACCACACAAACAAAAACCCCAATCTGGCAGACGCACAGATTGGGGTTTTGTCTTTTTTGGTATGGCCCGCTTATTTATAAATAAACCTATGAATAAGGGCTTGTATCTACTCTTACCTTGCCGAGCATCAACCGTACAATCAGACGATTAAGCCGAGCATGGCAAACTTGCGCTTAGATGCTGATAATTAGATACCAGGCGCAGTATCGACTGCATCAGGAACGCCAGCGTCAGTTTTTTTGTTCGCAACTGGACGAGCACCAAGTTTTTCGCGGATACGGGCTGATTTACCAGAACGCTCACGTAAGTAGTATAGTTTCGCACGGCGAACAGCGCCACGGCGTTTCACTTCAATGCTATCAATAATTGGCGAATGCAATTGGAATGCACGCTCAACACCGATACCGCTTGAGATTTTACGAACGGTAAACGCTGA
The DNA here is from genome assembly GCF_002414005.1 of Psychrobacter sp. UBA5136. Taxonomy (GTDB): domain Bacteria; phylum Pseudomonadota; class Gammaproteobacteria; order Pseudomonadales; family Moraxellaceae; genus Psychrobacter. Next base: position 7,490 of record NZ_DHYG01000021.1, on the reverse strand, counting down.
GTTTAAACCGCGGTTACGCTTAGCAATGACAACGCCTTCAAAGGCCTGTAAACGCTCACGATCACCTTCACGTACTTTTACTTGAACCACAACGGTATCGCCGGGTGCAAAGTTTGGGCGCTCAATCAATTGAGCATTTTCGATGACCTGAACCAATGGATGCTTGTTGCTCATGAGAGTTATCTCCTCACATTAGATAATAGAGGCTTGACGCATATCACCTGTTTGTAATAATGAATCATATTGATTATTAACATTTTGTATTAATAACAAATACAACGTAAATGGGTTATGACCAACGGCCATGATGCTATGACGCGTTTTATTGTTGCTCGAAATTTTATTGCTTAACTGTTTATCTTTTAACTACCATTAACGCGGCTTTTTATCTGCTTTTGCCAGTGCCTTTAACCACTTTGCTTGCTCTACCGTTGGGGTAAACGCTTGCCATAAATCTGGACGCCGCGCTTGCGTACGTTCGACTTGTTGACTAAAGCGCCACTTAGCGATGTTGGCATGGTGTCCTGAAAGAAGTACCTCAGGGACCGCCATACCTGCAAATTCATGTGGTTTGGTATAGTGCGGACAATCAAGCAAACCATCGACGAACGAGTCTTGCTCAGCGGATTTATCGTCGCCCATAATATCTGGCAAACGACGTATCACACTATCCATCAGCACCATTGCTGGTAGCTCACCACCGGTAAGCACGTAATCGCCAAGTGATATTTCCATATCGACATACTGCGACAGTAAGCGCTCATCAATACCTTCGTAACGACCACACAACAAAATCATGCCGTCATACTTCGTCATACTGACCACACTACTCTCACTAAGCGTTTTGCCTTGTGGTGACATATAAATCACCGGACAATGCGCACTATCGACACGGCAACCATGCTGACTGGCTCGCAGGCGCGCCTCCTCAATCGCTTGGGACAATGGCTCAGCCATCATCACCATGCCAGGACCGCCGCCATACGGGCGCTCATCAATACGGCGATAATTATCGCTGGTATAATCACGCGGATTGATGCATTCAATCGTGACTTGCTCCTGAGTAACTGCCCGCCCCGTGATTCCAAACTCACGAATCGTAGCAAACATCTCAGGGAAAATACTAATCACGGCAAAATACATCTGATCTCTACTTGTATAAAACTGCGTGAATGACGTTCTTATCAATCAAGAAAATTTGTGATTAATAATCACTTGGCCATGCCACAAGCACCGTTTTTTCAGCCAAATTGACGTCAATCACCGTTTGCTTATGCCAGGGTATCAGGCGCTCCTCATTATCCAAACTGTCTGAATTTGCCGTGACGCGCATGATGTCATGGGCCCCGGTTTCAAACATTTCAGTGATATCGCCTAAATTTTCGTCCTGCTCGTTTATCACGCGCAGGCCAACCAAATCTGACCAATAATATTCGTCTTCACCCGCTTCTGGCAAAGCGTCTTGCTCGACCCAAATGGTCGTGCCATTCATGGTCTCTGCAACGTTACGGTCAGGAATCTGCTCAAATTGAGCGACGATGCCCGTCCCTTGCTCGCGCCACGCCTTTACCGTCAAAGGCTTCATGCCAGTAGCAGTTTTCATCCACCAAGGCTGCATATCAAAGATTGCCGTACGATCATCGGTATCACTAAACACCCACAGCCAGCCTTTAATGCCATAAGGCTTTTTTAGCTGACCGATTTTCATAAGTGCACTAGCGTTTGGAACAGATGACATAACGGCTAACCTAACGATGACTAAAATAACAGTGATAGATACAGCAATGACGAAAACAGCGGTGGTAAATACAGTTCAATCAACAGCGCTAAGCGCAATCAAAAGTCATAAACAGTTAATGGCGCACCCTGATCAGACCAGTTACGCTATGTTTTCTAAAGTCTATTGAGACTGCCATAGACGAGCTATGAGCACCTCAGTGACGATACAAACTTAAGCAGTGGCTTCAGTTTGAGCGGCAGACTTGTTATAAGCTTTTGCTAATGAAGCAACGCGATCTGAAGGCTGTGCACCTTTAGCGATCCACGCATTGTACGCTTCCATGTTTAGGCGTACTGCTTCTTCAGACTCTTTAGCGAGTGGGTTAAAAAAGCCGATGTTTTCAATGTAGCGACCGTCACGCGCGCGGCGTTGATCAGCAACAACTACTTGATAAAATGGGCGTTTCTTGGCACCGCCCCGTGCTAAACGAATAACAACCATGTGAATTCTCTCTTTCGCAGGTATACCAAAAAGGGCATAATTATATCACAGTCTTATTTTATTGAAAACATAAACCGTGCTTATTTAATTATTTATTAACAATAGCTTAAATGGCAAGGCATGTAAAATATCATTCATCATTCGCCGTCAACTTATTGGCTTTGACCCTATTCATTTTGCTACTCACTCTATCCGTAAAGCAAATAACCGTATTATTTGATTATGCTATCCTATCAGTAGAAACAAGGGCTTAATAAAATCCCTATATTTTAGATTTTTAAGACCAAATTTATAAAGCTCACGTGACCCATATCTTGATTAACCTTTTGGATGCATATGACCTCCCTACAACCACAACCACGACGCAAAGGTCGGCTCGCCCGCTCCTACTCCAACACTTGGCTAACCACTTTGATGGTCGCTTTTATTGTCATTATCAGTGTCGGGGTATCGATCTCGTTTTTTTGGCGCAGTCTGTATTTGCCAGAGCTTAAAAATCATGCGCGCTATCTGACCAGCGAATTACGCCTGATGAATAGCGTCAATAAAGACTGGAAAAGCAATCCTGCTGTACGGCAGTGGATTTATCAGCATTCGCATGTGGTGGTGGTGGACAATCCGAGCGATTTTCCAGTGGTAGCGGATAAGGCGTTTGTTGGCGTATTTACCGATGTGTTACAGCGTGAAATTGGCGCGCAACTGGGACGTCCTGTTGAAGTGTATTTTAAGTTTAAACCAACGCCGCAGCTTTGGGTGCAAGACAGTCGTGATACCAGCTTTTGGATTCGCGAACCGGTGGTGTATTATTCGCAGTACAGCCCCGCCATATTAATATTATTTTTAGTGGGTTTACCCATTTTAACCTTGCTGACTATTATTTTATTAGCGCGGCAATTAAATCGGCCGTTACGTTATTTGCAGCGCGCGGCGACCAATTATATTCGTCTTGGCCACGCCACCACCCTACCAACCCACAATGGGCCTACAGAAATACGCCAAGTAAACATGGCATTTAATCGCTTATTTACCACCCTGAATCAAGCACAAAAAGAGCGGACGATTATGCTTGCCGGCATCTCGCATGACCTGCGTACGCCGCTGACGCGTATGCGCTTAACCGCTGAGATGCTGCCTGATGAATTTTTTCGTGAAGGTTTGATTTACGATATCGAAGACATGGATGCGATCTTGGAGCAGTTTATCTCATTTATGAAAGATGGCTCCGATGAGCCGGTACGCTTGACCAATCTAGACACCATATTTAACGAGATTATGGTGCAATTTGCGCCGTTAGAATTTATTTATCAGTCTGAATGTCACAAAGTGGTGCCCGTACGCCCGATGTCTATTAAACGCCTGGTAGTTAATCTGGTCAATAATGCCAAGCGTTACGGCAAGCCACCGATTTATTTATCCGCGACCGTGGTGCCGACCTTTATAGAAAAGGCGGTGGTAGAAGACAGCGATGTTGTGACTGAAAACGAGGTCAATAAAGAGGCAAAAGAGCAATTGATGATATGTGTGCGCGACTGCGGTGATGGCGTTGCAGAAGACCAATTAGAGCGCATTATGCAACCGTTTGAACGCGGTGAATCAGCACGTACCACTCAAGGTAGCGGTTTAGGCCTAGCGATTGTCGACCGTATCGCGCGCTTGCATCATGGGACGGTTGAAGCAATTAATCATCCGGATGGCGGCCTACAAGTCTGTGTCCGTATTCCGTTAATCTCTAAAGTTGCTGGCGAGCAGTCATTGGCTGCTAGCGATGAGGCTCCTTCTATCTATGATGATATGGATAGTTAGTAAGTAAGGCGCAATAGCAGACGATACTAGAGTTCGGTTAATAACGGTCAGTTGTTAGCCACTCTAGAAGTGCTATTTTCTCGTACCAATGACTGGCGGAATATATTCAGCACTATTGGTAAAGGTTAAAGGCTGGGTTATTTCATCCTGCGCGGCCTTTAGCGTCTCAGTGCTGATCGGCTGCTGCAAAAATAAATAATACCCAAGCGCGGCAGCGTTTACTACCACCAAACCACCAAATAAATACGGCATCCTCTGCCCTCCTTTATTGTTGAGCTGCTTTCAAAATTATCATAAACCATCAATGCGCAATCAATACTAATCTAACTAACACTATAAAAACGCTTAAGCATCAAAATCGCGATCGCTTTTTTCTTGCGTTAACTCATCCGCAGCAAGAACTTGGGTGAGCGGTTTAATAGGCCAAGTCATCACAAATCGTGCGCCGCCAAGCTCACGGCTCTCGCCCACTTTCATGCTGCCGTTAAACCAGAAGGCGATACGCGATACGATAGACAAACCCAAACCATAGCCGCCTGACGCGCGCGTACGGCTATCGTCCAAGCGCGAAAACGGAATAAAGACTTTTTCACGGTCGGCTTCTGGGATACCATGCCCATCATCCTCTACACTGACAAAGGCATTGCCTTTTTTCACCCCAGCACTGATGATAATGGTGCTCTCAGCATAGCGTAAGGCATTGCCAGCTAAATTCTGAATCACGCGGTGCAGGTAACGTCTGTCGGCAACCGCCGTTACTTTTGCATTTGGTAGATTGGTGACAATCTTGATGGGTTTACCCAAGGCATTGGTTTCACGCTCAATTTGCTCGAGCAATTCGCGCAGATTTACCGGTTCCAAATCAAGTTTTGGTGAGCCTTCTTCAAGCTTTGCATAGGTTAAAATCTCATCAATCAAACCATTTAGCGACTCGATATCTTCGTCGATATAATCGCGCTGCATAAAGCGCGAATCCTCATCATCGGTGTCAGCAAGCATATCGACAGCAAAGCGAATACGCGCCACAGGCGTACGCAGTTCATGCGATACCGCCCGCGTCAGCTCACGCTGCGACTCAATCAGACGCTTAATATGCGCCGTCATCGCATTAAACGTCGCGGATAGACGCGCGATTTCATCTTGACCGATGACCTGTACTTTAATATCAAGATTGCCTTTACTCACTTCATTGACACCAACTTGGATCAGTTGCAATTTGCGCTCAAGCGGGAAAATTAGCGCATAAACGCCCAAGCTGATTAAGAACATACTGATCAAAATCATACTAACAATCAGATTCAGCGGAAACCAGTTAAATAAAGGCACAGGGCCAATCAAAATCGCCATATCGTTGATTTCAGAGGGTACAACCACTTTAATAGACGAGTTACTTTTACTGGTATTGGTATCTTGCAATAAAATGACCACCTCATCGCGGCGAAGGCGCGCCATCTGATCAGGGTCTAAATTCAGGGTATTAACGGTTCTAAATTCTAATGGAAAAGAGAATTTCTCTTCCAATTCAGCCAAGCGCGCCCGCTTATCTGACAAGGTTGCATAGTAGGACAAATCATCGAGTAAAAACACCGCAATAGCGCGTACTTGCTGCTCGGTCACTTGCGAGATGCGTGCGGTTAAAACGCTCTCATTGTCCGGTAGGCGATAATACACATCGGCGTACATAGGCTGCTCAACATAGCGAACGACGGTATTGCCCTTCTCAAAACGGCGCAGCTCACTGGCATTAAAATCCACTTCATTAATGGGCACGATACGAAATTCTGTACCAAATAAGCTGCTGGCATCAGCCAACCAGTACTCACGCTGAGACTCGCTTTCTTGGTGCGCAATCCCTTCAGCGACAATATGAAAAGCGCCCGTCGCCATGTTTTCACGATAAGATTGGACGCGTTCTTTGTTGATGGTATCCATCAACAATTGCGCAAATAATGCCACACACAAACAGACGATTAATAGTCCAGCATAAATACGAACAAAGATACTGTGTTTAAGAGAAGAAACTAATGACATACGTGCCGTGACCAACCTAATGAAGAATTATTGATGGAGAAAAAAGATAACTGCTTGCTGCGCAATTTATCTCATACTATTTATTTGGCGTCCATAATTATCGCTCAATTAAACCACATAACGCAGCATTTAAGTTTAAAAATTAAAATTTAGACCATAAAAAACCAGCTTTACGCTGGTTTCTTATTAAAAAGTTATTCAAAAAAGATAGTCGTATTAAGAATAAAGTCTTAATTGCCTTCTTTAACAAACAAATAGCCTTTACTACGCACAGTTTTGATGCGTTTCGGGTTTTCTGGATCATCACCGATTTTTGGACGAATACGCGAGATACGCACGTCAATCGAGCGATCTTGACCGTCGTATTCAATACCGCGTAGACGCTCAAAGATATCTTCGCGTGACAGGATACGACCAGCGTTAGACGCGAGTAACCATAACAAATCATACTCAGCGCTGGTAAAATCAACCAACTCATCGCCTAAATTCACTGAACGACCACCGTTATCGATGACCAATTCACCAAACTCTAAACGCTGCGGTACATCTTCTGATGGCGCGTTCTCTGAGCGGCGTAATAATGCACGGATACGCGCAAGCAATACGCGTGGCTGCGCAGGCTTGGCGACATAGTCATCGGCGCCCATCTCAAGACCCAATACCTGATCCATGTCTTCTGTGCGCGCGGTCAGCATCAAAATGGGATTCTGATAGTGCGGACGTACTTCACGGCATACCGTCAAGCCATCGCTACCAGGAAGCATGACATCAAGTACGACCAAATCTGGTTGTTCGTTGACAATACGGCGAATGGCGCGATTACCATCCGTTTCAATGGCAACCTCTAAACCATTTTTAACCAAGTAATCTTGGGTCAACATAGCCAGGCGCTCGTCATCCTCAACAATCAAGATTCGGGGGGTGTTGTCTTCTTCATTCGTTGTCATTGTTATATCCTCTAATACATCTAATTTAAAAGCAGTAAAAGTAAGAGCGGTAAATTAATAGCACCGTAACTTAATCGATTCGTAACCTAGTACAATTGGCGACCGTATCGCTGTTACAAACTTGGTAGCACAGTATACTATTAAACACACAGCTTCCTATACTATAGCTTATAGTTGTTAACAAAACCTATAAACTACGTCCAATAAAACTTTAGTTTGCGTCCAAAAATTATACCCTTTATTGTGATAAAAAGGCATAAGATAACTTTTATTCAATAAGGATAATTTTCTTATATCCGGGTCATCACATCAAAGACTAGACCACTAAGTGCTGCGAAAATATCCTTATAACCATTAAACTTACCAATGTAGCCACTACTCTCTAATATAACCATATATCAGCGTTGTCGCTAGTCACTTTTCTATCATTTTATCAAAATCAGTTTAGTCTTTATAAATCTATAGTAATACCAATCCCAATAATTAAA
>NZ_DHYG01000064.1:41981-57377 GCF_002414005.1 Psychrobacter sp. UBA5136 | reverse complement strand
TATTTATTTATTTATTTATTTTAAGTCCCTGTCTGCCTTTCCCTCGCTGACTTAATTAAGATACAAAAAAAGCAGGTTTCACTATAGGCGAAACCTGCAATAAAATGTGATGATATGTGATTAGTGTAAACTCTTAGTAAGTTTTGGCGGTTTTGAGTTATGGATGCACAAGCGCTCTGACAAATGGCCTTACAACTGAACCAACTTTTTGGGCTGCAAGCGGCCATTTAAACTTACCGCCCCTAAGCCAATAAACTGACCTTGCTCATCTATTAGACGAATATCTACTGGTACCTCATGAAGGGGAACGGCTTCTCTAGCTTCTTTTTTACTGGCAATATCTTGTTGCGCTGCCTTATCCTCGTCACTATCTTGCTGCTGTTTGATGGCAGTTGATATATAGTTTCGCAAATCCTCAGTCAATTGCTCAAACACATTTAAGCGTTGCCCCATGTGTACCCGGACGCACTGTTCTGCCGTTAATACCAAATCGGCGTCAAGGGCAATGCAGGCATCAACGGGCAATAAACGCGCCAAGCGCTTATCGAACGCCAACGCTTCTAAATCCGCCAAAGTAATGGCATCATCAACGCTAAAATCGCCAACTTGTAACCGTCGTAAAGCGGTCAAATGTCCCAGCGTGCCAAGTACTTTAGCAATATCTTCCGCCAATACGCGTACGTATGTCCCCTTTGAGCACGTCACCGTCAACTGGATATGCTGCTCATCGATAGCTTCTAAATCTATCGCTTTAATGACAATATCTCTTGGCGGACGATCTATCTCCACACCAGCACGAGCATATTCATACAGCTTTTTGCCATCTTTTTTTAGGGCAGAATACATCGGCGGAATTTGCTGCTGCGCCCCCAAAAACTGCTGCGCAATACTTTGCAATACTGCTTCATCGAAATGCGGAATAAGTTTTTGTGCGACAATCTGCCCATCCGCATCACCTGTATCGGTTTGGCTACCGAGTAAGATGGTTGCTTGATAGGATTTATCAGCATCGAGCTGATAATGACTAAACTTTGTCGCCTCACCCAAGCAAATAGGCAATAAACCGGTTGCCATCGGATCAAGCGTCCCGGTATGACCTGCTTTTTTGCTGTCATGCTTGGGCGACTTAAACAGATACTTCACCTTTGACACCACTTGCTGTGAGGTCATTCCTTGCGGTTTATCCACTAAAATTACGCCATTAACTTTAATTTTATCAGGCGCGTTCTTAGTTTTGCGAGGGATTTGCGTAGAAACTGTCGACATAATGGCATTTACTCGTTAATTTCTTGCTCATCAGACTCGTTTTGCTCAGTTTTGGTAACCGCCTTATTAATAAGGTCCATCATATAGTTACCACGAGCGGTGACTTCATCATAATGAAAGCGCAAACGCGGTGTGGTACGCGTTTTTAGGCTGTGGCTTAATTCGGTACGCAAAAAACCAGCAGCTTTGTTAAGGACTTTGATGCTGTCTTCATGACTGGTTTTAGTCATGGCATCGTTGAGCTCCGGCTCCATGATGGTGACGTAAATGTCAGCGTAACCCAAATCTGGGCTGACTTTGACACTCGAGATAGTGACAAAGCCTGTCAAACGCGGGTCGTTGACTTCATCACGGATAAGAACGGCAAGCTCGCGCTGAATCTGATCAGCTAAGCGTTGTAAACGTTGGTTCATGTTATTACCTTATTGTTCATACGGTTTATTTTTATTAAAAAACTACAGTTAAAAACTAATGCGCTATATTGAATGAATTTAACTACCAAAGACAGCATTTTTGCTAAAAAAGGCCTAGCAGGGTGTACCTGTTAGGCCTAAGTACAGCTAAATATAAGAAATTGTCAAGCAGCTGCTTTAGATAGTACGCGCGAACTCTTGAATTTCAAAGACTTCGATTTTATCGCCCGCTTCGACGTCGTAACCACGAACCGCTAGACCACATTCCATGCCGGTACGCACTTCATTGACGTCTTCTTTATAGCGACGTAATGATTGCAACTGACCCGTAAAGATAACTTGGTCATCGCGCAGTACACGGATAGGTTTGTTACGATAAATCGTCCCTTCAACCACCATACAACCAGCAGCGGCGCCAAACTTACTAGAACGGAATACTTCACGAACTTCTGCAACACCCAAGATTTTCTCGCGATGTTCAGGCGCAAGCATACCACTCATGGCGGCTTTGACATCATCAATCAAGCCATAGATGACGCTATAATAGCGAATATCCATGTTAGCAGTATCGGCTTTACGGCGTGCGGTGGCGTCGGCACGGACGTTAAAGCCTAGCAGAACTGCTTCACTTGATTCAGCCAATGTCACATCCGACTCAGAGATTGGGCCAACGCCTGAGCTAATCACTCTGACCTTGACTTCATCAGTCGATAGCTCATTTAAGGCAGCAAGCAACGCTTCAAGCGAGCCACGCACATCGGTTTTTAATACGATGTTTAAGAATGACACATCGCCTTGTTGCATCTGATCAAACATACTCTCTAGGCGCATGGCGTTTTGACGTTCAAGCTGGCGCTCACGCTCACGGTTACTTCTAAAGTCTGCAACTTCACGGGCTTTTTTCTCATCGGTTAAGACTAAGAATTCGCTACCCGCAGCTGGGGTTTCTGGTAAACCTAATATCTCTACAGGGATAGACGGACCAGCGGATTTGATACGCTGACCATTTTCATCGGTCATCGCACGAACTTTACCGTAGTGCTCACCGGCTAGTACCAAGTCGCCTTGTTTTAAAGTACCTTTTTTAACCAGTACACTAACGACCGGACCGCGACCTTTTTCAAGTCTTGATTCGATAACCACACCTTGCGCAGCACCATCTAACGGCGCTTCTAGCTCCATCAGCTCAGCTTGTAGACTAATAAGCTCTAATAGCTCATCAATACCTGCGCCCGTTTTGGCTGAAATGCGCGCCATCGGCGTATCGCCGCCCCACTCTTCTGAGACCACTTCTTTCGCAGTTAATTCATTGAGCACGCGATCAGGATCGGCACTTGGCTTATCCATTTTGTTGATAGCTACAATCAATGGCGTACCAGCGGCGCGAGCATGGTCAATCGCTTCTTCGGTTTGTGGCATCATACCGTCATCGGCAGCGACTACCAATACTACGATATCTGTCGCTTGGGCCCCACGTGAACGCATGGCACTAAAGGCGGCGTGACCTGGGGTATCAAGGAAGGTAATAACACCGCGATCGGTTTTCACATGATAAGCACCGATATGCTGAGTAATACCGCCTGCTTCGCCCGTTGCCACCTTCGTTTCACGGATTTTATCGAGTAATGAGGTTTTACCGTGGTCAACGTGTCCCATGATTGTGACAACTGGTGGACGCGTTTGCACGTTACTGCTACGCTCATCAACGGCATCTTGTAAATCGTCTTCGACTTTTGTATCGCTAACTGGAACAGGATTGTGTCCCATTTCTTCAACGATTAAACTTGCAGTTGCTTGATCAATGGTATCTGATTCGCGAGCAATTTCGCCCATTTTCATAAGCAGCTTGGTTACTTCGCGAGCTTTCACTGCCATACGCTGGGCGAGATCAGAAACCGTGATGTGTTCACTGATTTCGACATCGTAGGTGATTTTATCGACTGGTTTTTCAAACTTATGCTGTGATGCTTGTGTTGAGCGCAGGCCGTTTTTACGGTTTTTGATTTCACGCTCGTCTTGGTTTTTACGCCGACGACCACGCGTACCTGTGCTGTTGGCACCGCGTTTTATTTCACGGCGCTCTTTTTCAAACGACTCTTCTAGAGCGTCACCAACCAAACCTTCTGCCAATGGCTCGTCTTTACGAACTTCAGAAACTGGCTCACGGTCTGTATATTGACCTGCCATTTTACGCATTTGCTCAAGGGTACGTTTTTGTGCTTCTTCTGCTTGTTTGCGGCGGGTTTCAGCTTCGATTTCGCGTAGGCGGGCTTCTTCGATTTCACGTGCTTCGCGAGCTTTACGCTCAGCTGCGGTTTCAACTTTTGGTTTTGTCGCGGCAACTTTCTTCTTCGGCTGCTCTTTTGGCTTAACTTCTACCGCCGCTTTGCCGCCTTTTTTGACAACCACTGAGGTTGAGATATCATCATTCTTATCATCTGACTTTTTGCTCGAGCCCAAGCTTGCACGCATCGCTGCTAAGGTGGCTGCCTGACGTTCTTCCGCTTTTTTCTTAGTAGCAGCACGCTCTTCAGCTTCTTTAGCGGCACGCTCTTGCGCTTCAATCATGGCTTGTTCGCGCGCCGCCAACTCTTCGGCCATTTTTGCTGGGTCAGGCTTTTCAAATACTTTCTTTTTACGCACTTCCACATTGACGCTCTTAGATTTGCCCGAAGAGCCGGTCACGCGCGCGGTGCTAGTCGTCTTAGATTTTAGGCTAATACGACGCTTTTCTTGCTGACCATGACTTTGCTTTAAATACGTCACCAACTTCTCTTGCTCAAGCTCGGTGACTAGGTCATCCTCTGCGCGAGCAGGCAGTCCAGCATCTACCAGTTGCTGCTTTACAGCACTTGCGGTTTTGCCTACCATATCTGCCAGTTCTTTGACGGTCTTATCTGCCATTTATTATCACCTACTGTCTATTATTTGCTATATGTTCAATTCAGTTGTTGGCTACAAATGATTGGGTTAAGGCTGATATTGGTATTCAATAAACACCAGCACTTTATTATCGATAGCATATCACTAAAAGACAGCGATATGCAGTTACCGCTTATTCATTGAACCAAGATTCCCGAGCTTTCATGATGAGTTTTCCTGCGGTTTCAGAATCTAAACCTTCGATATCTTCTAGATCGAAGACGGCTTGTTCCGCCAAGTCATCCACGGTAATGATGTCTTTTTGCGCCATTTTATAAGCCCAACTGACCGTCATACCTTCAAGATCTTGCAGTTCTTGACTTGGCTCTTTCATGTTTTGTTGTTTGACCAATTCATCAGCGATGACCACTTCTTTGGCACGCTCTTGAATCATGTCGATCGCTTCGTCGTCTAGTCCTTCGATGTCATAAAAGGTTTCGACGGGTACATAAGCGACTTCTTCAATACTGGTGAAACCAATATCGACAAGTGCTTGCGCTAAGTCTCTATCGACTTCTAAGCGCTCATAAAATAATTCGATAAAGGCTTTGCTTTCATTTTCTTGACGCTGTTGATACTCTTCTTCGAGCATCATATTGAGCTTATAACCGGTTAATTCAGAGGCTAAGCGGACGTTTTGCCCTTGTGAACCAATCGCGCGCGCCAACTGATCATTGGTGCTAAAGATGATATCGGCCGTTTGGGTGTCTTCATCAAGGATGATACTACTGACGTCAGCTGGCTCTAAAGCGCTGATGATAAATTGGGCAGGATCATCTGACCACACCACCACATCAATGCGCTCGCCATCAAGCTCTTGCTGGACTGCTTGAATACGCGTACCACGCATACCAATACAAGCGCCAACTGGATCAATACGGTGATCGTTGGTTTTAACCGCTATTTTAGCACGGGTGCCCGGCAAGCGCGCGACGTTGCGAATCTCGATGATTTGCTCTGCAATCTCAGGCACTTCTTTTTGCATCAATGCCGAGAGCATTTCAGGATGCGTGCGCGATAATAGTAACTGTGCGCCGCGGTTTTCACGGTTGACATGATATAAAATGGCATTGATACGCGATTTTGGACGTAATTGCTCACGTGGCAGCATCTGATCACGTGATAAGTAGCCTTCAGCATTGTCACCCAAATCGATGATATAACCATCGCGAGTTTGTTTTTTAACTTCGCCGTACATCATCTCGCCAATACGCGGCTCAAAGGCGTCAGCTACAAGTGCGCGTTCCGCTTCACGGATTTTTTGAATGATGACTTGCTTGGCTTGTGTCGCAGCAATACGGCCAAATTCAATCGATTCAATCTGCTCTTCTTTAATATCACCAATCGACCACTCGTCTTGGTCAAGATCCGTAATCGCCAGCTGACACGCAGGCATCTCATGGTCTTCATCTGCCACCACGGTCCAGTAACGATAGGTATCATAATCGCCCGTGGCACGGTCAATAGCTACCCGCACTGCGACTTCTGGCTGATCGGTATAGACTTTTTTCTTCGTGGATACCACCAAAGCATCTTCGATGGCTTCAAAGATGTCTTCAGGATTTAAGCCCTTTTCATTACTGACAGTTTCTACTACCGTTAAGATTTCACGACTCATGCTATACCTGTCCTATCGTTTTATAATTGACTTAAACTTTATCGTTAGTGTGTTGACGTTATATTTTCACCGTAAGCCATAAGCTGTTTGGAGAGTAAAATACGAATTTTAATGAACCCATTTATAAAAAAGCCATTTTAAATTTAGGCTTCTTCATAAATCAAGTTAGCTTTATCAATATTGCTTAATGCAATCTCAAACTGCTCACCATCGCTGGTGGTCAGTTTTAAAGACGTATCATCAATACTGTCTAAAGTTCCTGTTACCTTGCGGCGCTTTTTATCGCCTGCGCCGATTGCTTGGATCAAACGCAAGCTGACTGTCTGACCCACATAATCACGCATCTGCTCATCTGAGAAAAATGCACGGTCAAAACCTGGTGACGACACTTCTAAGATGTATTCGCCGGCAATAGGATCATGAACCTCAAGAACACCACTTACTTGATGATTCACCGCTGCACAGTCCTCGATTGTTACCTGTTTATCTTGGGCTTGATCTTCTGGCAACGCCTCAATATAAATACGAAGTAGCGAGCGACGGCCTTGGGGCGCAAACTCGATGCCCCATAGCGCCACATCACAAGCAGCTACCGCAGGAGCAATGATATTGGTCAGTTCTGTAACCTTGGTCGAAAGTTTCATAATCTATTTATCTTTTCCTATTTACGCATCTATCGTACTGAGTAAACTGTGTTTGATTTTATGCCGCAAAGCTTACATTAAAAAGCTTATGTTATTAGTGCTTTACTAAATGCTGTCTAATGACGCCAACATTGTTATGCTACGCTTAGTTATTCTATGCTTAACCCATAAACACGCCGCTATATATACCACATATACCACGCATTTTATGTTTCGTGCTTTATATAAGGATGAGCATAGAAAACATCAAGCTCAACCACGCCGTGCTTTTATTATTCATAAAGCAGAACCTGCGAAAAAGCGTGAGGAATAAAGGATAGCGTACTTACCAAACATCGCGCCGGTCACGGCAGATAATGAAGGGTAATGAATAGCATCGCACTCTATAGAGATAGAGCTTAGCATAAGTAGGATAGATATCGCGATAATACAGAACATCAGATACAAAAAAACCCACAAACATAATGGTGGGCTAATCGTTACTGACAAATTTAGTGTACAAAACATCAGTATAAAAAGTGGTAGCGGGGGCTGGATTTGAACCAACGACCTTCGGGTTATGAGCCCGACGAGCTACCAGACTGCTCCACCCCGCATCAATCTAGAACGCATATTATAGAGAGGTTTTATAGAAGTGTCAATAATTATTTTAGATAAAGCCGAATTAAGTATTGGCGACGATAAATCCAATCTGCTATAACGTTTAACTATAGTATCTTAACTACAGCAACGTTCAGGTCTAACATCGTACAGATAAAACTTGGTGCGATTGGGGGGACTTGAACCCCCACAGCTTGCGCCACCACCCCCTCAAGATGGCGTGTCTACCAATTCCACCACAATCGCATTTTCTCAACACTCTGTTTTTAGTCTTTAACCCATCATTGTAGATGCTTAAGGAGAGCATCAAAGGTTAAGGACTGCTAAAACAGGGAAGCATTGTAAATCTAACGCCTTAAAATAGCAAGTACTGCCTGCATCAAAAGACCATCATTAAGATGGTTATTAACAATTTATACCGACATAACTACTGAGGATTTTGCGTCAACGGGCGCGGTGTTTGCGGTGCTGACACTGGCGCATCTAAACGAAACTGGTCTTCCGCCTGTTTACGCGCATGCACGGCGAGCGTCATACTGGTGATAAAAAATATGGCTGTCAACACCGCCGTTGCTCGCGTCAAAAAGTTTGCTGTTCCTGCCGCGCCAAATACGGTGCCCGATGCGCCAGCCCCAAAAGAAGCCCCAGCGTCTGCCCCTTTCCCATGCTGTATCAAAATCAAGCCAATCATGGCAATCGCCACGATAATGTGCAGGGCTAATATAAACGTAAACATGGTGGCCTCTTTTGCCGCGTAATGACGACTGATAACGGAAAATAAAACGTAAAAGTTGATAATAAAAATGATTGACGTTTAACGATTGACATCTAATAGCGCTAAAAACACCAAATCGGTTATATAAATAAGGCGCATTGTACACGATTGCAAGGGCACTGTTAAAGCCACTTTTGCCAACTGCTAAAGACATTTTTTGCATAAGGTAGCCATTTAGCACTTCTTAAACCGCTGTTTTATTTGATTTTATTAAGCCATAGCGCGGCTAAAGGCATGAGCAATGGCTAAAAAGCTTTCTGCTTTTAACGATGCACCGCCAACCAATGCGCCGTCAATCATAGAATCGGCAGCAAAACTATCGGCATTATCGGCATTGACACTACCACCATATAAAACAGTCATGTTGTCTAATTCGCTATTAAAACCTGTCAGCGTTTGCTTAATATGTTGATGGGTCGCACTTACTTCAGCTACGGTTGGCACTTTCCCCGTGCCAATTGCCCAAACTGGCTCATAAGCGATGATTAAACGCGCCGACAAGTCTTTAGCAAGTTTGGGATTTTGCGCAAGTAAATCTTTGATAACCGATAATTGAACATCAATAACCGCAAGCGTTTCTTTGGCATCGTACTGCGCTTGGGTTTCGCCAATACAAAATACCACGCCTAGGTTTTGCGCGAGGGCGTGAGTCATTTTTTGCAATAGGCAGTCGTGAGATTCTTGATGGTACTGGCGGCGCTCGGAGTGGCCCAGTATCGTCCATGTTGCGCCCGCATCAGCAATTTGCTGCGCTGAACAATCTCCGGTATAAGCGCCGGTGCTGGCACTATACGCGCTGATATCTTGCGCAGCGCTAAGTACCGAGCTGCCCTTTAGACGGTCACTAACAGCGGCGATATGAATACAACTTGGGGCGACCATGAGCTGACAGCCAGCAGCATCAGAGCCTTGTTTTTCGCTAACAGCAGATAATAAGTCATCTAATAGCGCATTGACGTCATGGCTCGTTGCTGGATTCTGCTTCCAATTTCCAATTACCCAAGCTTGCATACTATATACCTTATCTTATGTGTTGCTGCCAATATGGCTTATATGCGCGCAAGTATAACAAATATTTCCTAAGTGCTATAGTCCGTTGCTATAGTATGAGGCGCTCAGAGTTGGAACCGATTTTGCATAAACTGATTTTAAATAAGAATTGTCAAACTGACGTTTTTTGTAGATTAGCAATCTTATACGCTCTATAAAGTCTTTTAACTTAAGTAAATTCCTATATCATTGTTCTCATGGTAAATAAAACTATAGCAATCAAGCATTTGTTTTTTAACATAACTAATTTTAAATCAGCACATTAATTGTCGGTTATAAATAAGCCATTAGCATTATACATATAAGTGCTTTGGTTTCGGTAAAAACATAGCCCATTTAGTATCAAGCATAGAGAGGTTTTAATGTCTATCACAGCCAGTAAATACGGCGGTTTAGCGCAGCAGTTGATTAGCGAAGGTATTGTGAGCGAAGCGCATATGAAAACCGCACAAACGGAGTCGCAGCAGCAGCAAATAGGGTTGGTACCTTATTTGGTTGAAAATAAACTGGCCGATGCTTATCAAGTGGCGCAGATGTTGTCGCAAGCGTTTGGCGACCCCTTGTTTGATCTCGATGCACTAAGCACAGATGTGATTCCAAAAGATTTGGTCGATGAAAAAATCGTGCGTAAGTTTAATGCTTTGCCGCTCTTTAAGCGCGGTCAACGCTTATTTGTGGCGCTCAGTGACCCGACACGTATTGACGCCATCGATGCCATTGCCTTTAACTCGCGCCTGTCTATTGAAACCGTCGTCGTTGAAGAAGATAAGCTCAAAAAGCGTATTGACAATCTATACGCTGATACCATGCAAAGTTTTGATAGCTTTTCTGATAGCGATTTAAATGTCGGCTTTAACGAAAGCGAAGACGAGGACGGTGAAACCAAGCTTAGCGACGGCGTTGATGAAGCGCCCGTAGTAAAATTTGTCAATAAAATGTTGGTTGATGCTATTCGTATGGGCGCGTCGGATTTGCATTTTGAACCCTATGAGAAAACCTATCGTGTGCGTTTCCGTGTCGATGGTGTCATGCAAAAAATGGCCAGTCCGCCAGTACAACTTGCAGGGAAAATTGCCGCACGTCTAAAAGTCATGTCGCAAATGGACATCTCCGAGCGCCGTATACCGCAGGATGGCCGTATTAAGCTTAAAATCTCTAAAGATAAAGCCATTGATTTCCGGGTAAACTCCCTACCTACCTTATTTGGCGAAAAGCTGGTGTTACGTATCTTGGACCCCTCATCAGCCATGCTCGGTATTGAAGCACTAGGCTACGAGCCCGACCAAAAGGAGATGTTTTTAGAGGCATTACATAAACCGCAAGGCATGCTACTTATTACCGGTCCGACAGGCTCTGGTAAAACCGTATCGCTTTATACTGGTATTAATATTTTAAATACCGGCGAAACCAATATCTCAACGGCAGAAGACCCAGTCGAGATTAACCTTGAAGGCATCAATCAGGTCAACGTCAACCCGAAAGTTGGTTTAACCTTTGCCAATGCGCTCAAATCATTCTTACGTCAAGATCCTGATATCGTCATGGTCGGTGAGATTCGCGACCTTGAAACAGCCGAGATTGCCATTAAAGCTGCCCAAACCGGACATATGGTGCTCTCTACCCTGCATACCAACTCCGCCCCTGAAACCTTAACGCGTCTGCGCAATATGGGTGTGGCGTCCTTTAATATTGCAACATCAGTAAACTTGGTTATCGCCCAGCGATTGGCAAGACGCTTGTGTAAAAACTGTAAAAAACCAATCAATATCCCGCGCCAAAGTCTGCTTGAGCTTGGCTTTACCGATGCTGATTTAGACAATCCGGACAATATCATTTATGAGCCTATTGGCTGCAATGAGTGCCGTGAAGGTTATAAGGGACGTGTGGGTATTTATGAAGTGATGAAAGTCAGCCCCGATATCTCACGCATTATCATGGAAGACGGTAACGCCATAGATATCAAAGATGCGGCGCTTAAAAACGGCTTTAGAGATTTACGCCGCTCAGGTATTTTAAAGGTGTTACAAGGGGTAACCAGTATTCAAGAGATGATGCGCGTGACCTCTGAATAGCTGTTATCAGCAAATAAAGATGATTTTATACTAATCTTAAACGTATACTTTTATAAACCAGCAATGTTAACTAACAGATATATTTAAATTTAAAACAGATATATACTGGCTTTTTACGCTAAAATGAAGTATATCGGCGCTAAACAATAAATTTGGCCTGCGTTTGTAGGTTTGCAATATCTTTATTAGATAAAATTGTGAGGGTATCAACATGGCAAAAGCCAAAACCGACATGCTATTAGATTTTGTCTATGATGGAGTGAACCGGCGCGGACAAAAGGTCAAAGGCGAAACCACCAGCCGGAGCTTGGAGCTGGCAAAAGCCACCTTGCGCAAACAAGGTATCACCGTTAAAAGTATCAAGAAAAAGCCCAAACCTTTATATACCTTTAAAAAGTCTATCAAGCCGATTGATATTGCTATTTTTGCGCGCCAGTTGGCAACCATGATGAAAGCGGGCGTACCGTTGACGCAGTCCTTTGAGATTGTTGCTGATTCTCTTGATAACCCCAGTATGAAAGACTTGGTGTTGCAAATAAAGGCTGATATTGAAGCGGGCGGCACTTTTGCGTCGGCTTTGCGTAAACATCCGCGCTACTTTGATGATCTTTTTTGTTCACTTGTCGACTCTGGTGAGCAGTCTGGTGCGTTAGAGACCATGCTAGAGCGTGTTGCTACCTATAAAGAAAAAAGTGAGCTATTAAAAGCTAAAATCAAAAAGGCGATGAAATATCCGATCGCGGTTATCGTCGTTGCCATTATTGTGACCATCATCCTACTGGTCAAAGTCGTTCCTGTATTTGCTGACTTATTTGGCTCTTTTGGTGCTGAGCTACCTGCCTTTACCCAAATGGTGGTAGGGATGTCAGAGTGGATGCAATCGTGGTGGTTTATATTACTTATTATTATCGGCGGCGCCATCATTGGCTTTTCAGAAGCCAAAAAACGCTCTAAGAAATTTCGCGACTTTTTAGATCGTGCGGCCTTAAAAGCGCCAATATTTGGCAATATTGCTTATCAAGCGGTTATTGCGCGTTTTGCGCGTACACTATCGACCACCTTTGCTGCTGGTGTACCGCTGATTGACGCTTTAGATTCTACGGCTGGGGCGGCAAATAACGTGGTGTTTTATAATGCCATTCAGCAAATAAAAAACGATGTCTCAACCGGCCAGCAATTGCAATTTTCGATACGCTCAACCAACCTATTTCCAAGTATGGCCATTCAAATGGTTGGTATTGGTGAAGAGTCAGGTAGCTTAGAAGAAATGCTCGATAAAGTTGCTGTTTATTACGAAAACGAGGTCGACAATGCCGTTGATGGTTTGACCAGTTTAATGGAGCCATTGATTATGGCAGTACTCGGGGTATTGGTCGGCGGCTTAGTCATTGCCATGTATTTGCCAATCTTCCAAATGGGCTCAGTGGTAGGCTAAAAGCGACTACAAGGACAGCAACTACATGCAATTTATACCGTTATTACAAGAAAATATGGCGCTTGCTTTAATTACTTTTGCTTTATTAGGCCTTTGTGTTGGCAGTTTTTTAAATGTCGTGATTCATCGTACGCCGCTTATGATGCTAGCAGCGTGGCGGCAAGAATGTAGCCAGTTTATGACCGAGCAAGCAGACATGCCGCGTGAACATACACTGCCCTTGGCAAACACTGTCGCTGCGGACACCCCTATCACGCTAAGCTCACCGGCTTCTCGCTGTCCTCATTGTGCTCATAAAATAAAGTGGTATGAAAATATTCCTTTAGTCAGCTGGCTGGTTTTACGTGGGCGCTGCTCAGATTGTAAGGCGGCTATTGGACTGCGTTATCCTATCGTTGAGTTGGCGTCCGCCCTACTATCTATGCTGGTCATTTATCAGTTTGGCGTCAGCGCTGCGGGATTATCAGCATTGGTTTTGATCTGGACACTAATTGCCTTAACAGGAATTGATTTTGATACCCAGCTACTGCCCGACCGTCTTACATTTCCTTTAGCAGGCCTAGGCTTAGCGGTAAACTCGCAAGGCTGGTTTGTCTCCCCTACTCAGTCTATTTGGGGATTATTACTTGGCTTTTTATCTTTGTGGGTGGTAGTAAAAATCTTTTATCTCATCACAAAAAAACACGGTATGGGGCAAGGCGACTTTAAATTACTGGCCGTGTTAGGCGCGTGGCTTGGCCCTATGATGTTGCCGTTAATTATCTTATTATCGTCTCTACTTGGTTCCATCGTTGGGCTTATTTTGATGAAAAAACAAGGGGAAAGTCGCCCCTTTGCCTTTGGTCCTTATATCGCTATTGCCGGTATCATCGCTTTACTATACGGCCCAGATATCGTTAATTGGTACCTGGAAATGTATGCCTAACGAGCTATACTGACGCAAGTAGACGCGCAATTTCTCAAAAGATGGTCTTTAACCTGCTAGAATATGCTACTGGTCTGTTCGGCCATCCCTCTTCTATCGGTTAAATAAGTCATTATTATGTCAAATTATGCCTCATCTTCATCTTATCCCTATCAGCCACAATCGCCCCAAACCAAAAGCAAGACGTTAGTCGTCGGCTTGACGGGCGGAATCGGCAGTGGCAAGTCGGCAGCAAGCGATTGGTTCGCGCAGCAAGGGATTGATATTATTGATGCGGATGTGATTGCTCATCAAGTGGTCGCTAAAGGCAGCGCCACTTTACGCAAAATCAAAAGAAAATTTGGTGATTGGGTGTTAAATGCTGCTGGTGAAATGGATCGCGCTGCTGTGCGCACCCACGTTTTTACCCATCCTGAAGCTTTAATTGAACTTGAGGCCATCACCCATCCAGCGATACGTGAAGCGGCAAAACTGCAATTAGCAGCCAGTACGTCGCCTTATGTGGTGCTATCAGCGCCCCTGCTAATCGAAGCTGCAGAAGCAGGGCTGGCCAATTTATGCCAGCGTATATTGGTGATAGATGCCACCGAGGAAACCCAGCTTGCGCGCGCCAGCCAGCGTGATGAGCAAAGCGTGCAAAAGATTAAAGCCATCATGATTAATCAGCTTAGCCGCGAAGAGCGCAATCGTCATGCAGATGATGTAATATTTAACGAGAGCGATCTTGCGGCGCTATATTTACAACTTGAGCCGTTACACCAAAACTACCTTACGCTTGCCCAGCAGCTAAAGTTCGCTGCCGATTAATCTCATAGAGCGCCATACCGGTCGCCACACTCACATTTAAGCTTTGCAAGTTACCATGCTCGTTGCCTGACATCGGGATATAAACCAGCTCATCGCAGCTCTCCATCGTCAGGCGGCGCATACCCTCGCCCTCAGAGCCCATAATAATCGCGGTTTTGCCCGTTAAATCGGCCGCATGAATGGGCTTAGCATCTGCATTTAACGCCGTACCAAAAACAAACACGCCGGCGTCTTTAATTTTTTCTAGCGTACGAGCTAGATTGGTTACGCTAACAATAGGCATCATCTCCGCCGCCCCGACTGATACTTTGGCCACGGTTGGCGTTAAGCTTGCCGCATGGTGTTTTGGACAAATGATTGCATCAACGCCCATGGCCACGGCGGTACGCAAACAAGCGCCAAAATTATGCGCATCGGTAATTTGATCGAGCACCAATAATAAGCATTGCTCACGACCAGCAATGGTATCAAGCAACCCCTCATCGGCGAAACCTAACGGACGCGCGTTCAGTACCACACCTTGATGCTGCGGACTGCCGCACAGCTGGGTGAGCTTGTCTTTTTGTGTTGGTTGAATACTAATACCATTATCACGTGCTTGCGCCATAATCGCTTGTACGTGACTGTCGCTCTCCCGTCCTTGCTGGACAAATAAGCTGAGTCCATCAAGCGCACGGTGTTCGAGTAAGGCTTCAATCGCATGAATGCCATAAAAATAGCTGGGTTTTGCCATAGGGAATCTACAATATAAAAGTGGTATCGCGTACGGCGATAAAAAATAGGAAATATAGTCAGTCCTAAATAAAATCAGTACAAGTATTATAACGCGCTACTGGTTTTAATTTTGCGCAGCCTCTGTCTGCGTAGGC
>NZ_DHYG01000064.1:0-41846 GCF_002414005.1 Psychrobacter sp. UBA5136 | reverse complement strand
TGCGTAGGCACAGCAAGCAAGGAAAATTAATACCAGTAGCTCTGTGTTCATTTTATAGCGGACCGCTCATATAATGATAATTGTAGCAATTAACGCGTGGCGAAACGAAAGATTATTAAAATAATCGCCAAAAAAAAGAAATAAACCTTAGCGTAAGGTTTATTTCTTCTAACTTGTTTATTTAAAGGTGTGGCAAGTTGTCTTTTAACACCTTTAATCGTATGATTTTTTAGCCAACTTAACCTTCTAAATGACAGATATACTGCACGATTTCTTCTGTGCGCAAATTAAAACCACTATTGCCTTCGACTACAAATGACTGTCCTGCGCGGTAATAGCTGAATTCTTCCTCACCGTTTATTTTGACCTCACACTCACCGCTGATGATTTCGATACGCTCAGAGGTGTTGGTGCTAAAGTGATAGTGCTCAACCAAATTGTCGCAAGGTAAAATAACCCCAAGCGTTTTATGGCGACCGTCCTCAAACATGATGGTATGGCTTGAGCAACGACCATCGTAGGATATCGTGGCTTGAGCATTGACTGTTACATTGGTAAATTGCGCCGCTGTCATAGTGGCTTCCTTATCAAATAATTATTGCCAAACTAAAAAACCAAATTTAAAAACCAAATAGAAGCATAACTCACTGCATAGATGACAGTTTTATTACATCTTTTTAACGACTGCCTCTGTATTTGGCTTGCTAGAGCTGTTAGCCAAATCAAGAGCCAGTCAAAGCTTACACTGTCTAAAATAATGATAAAACGCTTATTTCGCCTGCCCTGTATCTACATTTTATCTCGCCTGAAAGACAGACAGGGTAGCAGAGAATATAAAAATCTGGTGGTAAGAGTTTATCATTATGTGAGATTATGCTACCACATTATATCTATAAAGTTTGTTACAGCGGCTAACTTTCCTTACCTTTAAAATTTGTATTTAGGACTTTTTGCCACCATAATATTTACCAATCATTTTTATCTCATTAGCCCATTAACCAAAGCCGTTTATTCCCTTATTTATCCTATCGTAGACAGAAATGACAGCTTAATTGCTGACGTTTATTGTCTGCCATGAGAGGCGTTGATGCTCGTATCATTAACTTTACATCAGTTTGCATTGATTGCTCAGCACGAGCTGAGTATGGCTGAAGGCTTCAATGTCATCACCGGTGAGACGGGTGCTGGCAAGTCATTATTATTAGATGCGCTGTCTTTATGTGCAGGCGAGCGCGCCGATAGCGCCATGGTCAGGCATGGCGCTTCGCATGCTGATATTTATGCGCAGTTTGATGTGGAAAATAATGATGTCGTCGCAGAGTGGTTTGCCAAAAATGATCGGCCCCTAGAAGAACCTGAAGTCCTAATTCGCCGGCAACTTAGCAATACGGGGCGCTCAAAAGCCTGGTTAAATGGAGCGCCGGTCAGCTTGGCGGAATTAAAAAGTCTGGGTGCATTACTGGTTAATATTCATAGTCAGCACGCCCAGCAAGCCTTGCTCAAACCGCAATTTGTGGTGCAATGGCTCGATGAGATGGCGCAAATCACGCCACTTGCCGCGCAAACGGCGAGCAGTTATCACGCTTATCAGCAGCTCAAACGCCGCGCTGATGATATCGCAAGCCGCGAAGCCCAGCGCCAAGACCGCATTCAGCTATTACAAAGCCAGCTTGCTGACATTGCCCCGCTACTTGCGGTTGATTATGCAGAAGTTGAAGCCGAGCACGAGGAGCTGTCTAATATCGAAGCACTGATGACGGAAGCCAGCCATGGTTTGCATCTGCTCGATAATGACACCGATGAGCCTGATGTCATGACCTTGCTCGGGCAAGCGATTAAGCTTTGTGATAACCAGATGAGTGTTAGCCACACCTTTGAGCAGGCGTCCGAACAATTGCATTTGGCGCAGCAGCAAATCACTGAGGTCACAGGCTTACTATCAGATTATGCTGAACAGCAACTGCCCGACCCTGAGCGCTTGCAAACACTCGATAGCTTAATCAGTCTTGGGCACCGCTTGTCACGCAAGCATGGCCTGCCCGCAAGCGATTTGATTGATGAAGCAAAACAGTGGCAAGCACAATTAGAGCAGTTAGAAAATGAGCCAAGTAGCGATGCCATGGCGGCGCAAATCGAGCAAGCATGGCAAGAGTATCTATCGCTTGCAACTGAGCTCAATAAACAGCGCTCAAAAGCGGCACCAAAAGTCAGTAAACAGCTGATCGCGCAATTACAACCGCTTGCCCTGCCCAATGCCCGCTGCGAGTTTGTCTTTACCAAAAAGACTGACCCTAGCCAGTATAATGGTCAAGGCTGCTATGATATCGATTTGTTGTTTAGCGCCAACGTCGGTATGCCCATGCAGCCGCTGCATAAAATCGCCTCAGGCGGTGAGCTGTCGCGCATGGCACTGGTGATGCAGGTTTTGCAAGCGACCAACGCTGATAATAACGCCGCCAAGCCGATGCTGGTCTTTGATGAAGTCGATGTCGGTATCAGTGGCGGCACCGCACAAGTGGTTGGCGAGCTATTACGCGCGCTTGGGCAGACGCAGCAGCTGCTTGCTATTACCCACCAAGCCCAAGTCGCGGCGCAAGCGCACCAGCATATCTTGGTGCAAAAGCATCATGACCAACAAACCGAAAGCGAGCTATTAATCTTAACCGGTAGCGCGCAAGTCGACGAGCTGGCGCGCATGTCTGGCGGTGTGACCATCACTGATGTCACCCGTGACCACGCTCGTAGCTTATTAACCGATGTTAAATAATTTAAGCTTCATCATGAGTACCAAAAAATGGCTAAATATTTGCTTTAGTTGATTTTTTGCTCATTATCGCCATATAGTGGACTATCATCTCAGTTATTTTATATTTAATATTAGGTTGCGTTTGTCTCTATGTCTAAAGTCAATTTGACCCACCACTTCTTAATTGCCGCACCCGAGCTGTCAGACCCACGGTTTGAGCAGGCGCTGATTTATGTTTGTCGTCATGATAAGCACGGCGCGCTTGGCCTTATGGTCAATCGTCCAATAGAGCAAGCCCGCGTGGGCAAACTGCTAGAAGATTTGAGTATCGAAGTGACCGATCCACAAGTAATGGCAGATGTGGCGTTAGAAGGTGGTCCTATGTATCCAGAGGTGGGTTTTGTCTTACATACCGGGCAGCCAGAGTGGGCGTCGTCTTTTGCCATCTCAGAAAACGTCTGTATTACCACCAGTCAAGATATCCTAAAACGCATCGCCGCCGGTCAAGGCGTTGGACATTATCAGCTGTGCTTAGGTCATGCGAGTTGGGGGAAAAAACAGCTCGACCAAGAGCTTGCTAGTGGCGACTGGCTCGTCTGTCCTGCTGATCTAAATTTATTGTTCGATACGCCGTTTGCCGAGCGCTGGCAAATCGCCGCTGATAAAATTGGCGTTAATTTCGATTATTTAAGCAGCGATATCGGTCATGCTTAGCACCCTTCGCTCAATGAATAAAGAAAAATGAAGACAGAAATAGGAAATACCCCTGATTATGGTAGATAGTATTCTTACAACAGATAGCGCAGATGCTATCAATGCTGCTAGCGCTACTGAGCCAACTATTAAGCCGCATCTTATTTTAGCCTTAGATTATGGGGTTAAAAAGATGGGCATGGCGCTCGGCAATTCTATTACCGAAACAGCGCGCGCCTTTGATATCTTGGCGATGAATAATGGTCAGCCTGATTGGGACAATTTACTTGGCATTATCAAAGTTTGGGGCGTGGCAAAAGTGGTGGTTGGATTGCCACTCAACATGGATGGAAGCAGCTCAATGCTCTCCAAGCGGGCGCACAAATTTGCTCGCCGCTTGGCGCATAGGATTATGGAGCAGCATTTGCCCGTCACTGTATCTCTCTGCGATGAACGCCTAACCTCAGTAGCAGCGCGTGAAATCGCTTGGGAGAACGGTTGGATACAAAACGAGCGCGACCCAATTGACGATATTTCCGCCTGTATCCTGATGTCGACATATTTTGCTGATCCCAGTAGCAGTCTTGCCATCGACGCCATTAAAGCGGATTAAAACAGCGGCAAATGGGCAAATGAATTGTTAAAATATCGCTCGTCTGGCTATCTTTGCCCTATCTTCTAAACGAATAAATGACTGATTACTATGACCACTGTCTCAGACCACTCTTTGCAAAATGGCTCGCAGCGTGGTTTTGCGCCGCTGGCGATTGCGCGTATCAAAGGCGCTCAGCGTGCAAACCAGTTAGCGATTTATCTTATTTATGCCGCTATCCTCGCCTTTATGGTCTTTGGCACCATTGCTAGTATTAAAGCCTTTCATAACAATCAGCTGCTTTATCAACTTTTCTACAACCTGCCTTACGCCTTGGTGGCGCTGACCATTCCTATGACGATTTATGACGCGCTGGTGATTTATCGTTATCGCTTAAATCAGCCGTCGATGATTGCCATGAGTATTGGCGTCTCAACGGTCGTATTGGTTGGTGGCTTATTATTTGCCGATACTGCTTGGTTAGGATTGGCCTGTTGGCTTGGCGTGGCATTTTTATTTAAAGTCAGTTTTAAGCGCTTTTTTAACTTTATAGAGGCTGAAAAAGACACGGCAAAAGACGCTGAAAACGTTAAAGAAAGCTAAAAAACGCTGATAAAAAATTCTAACGAATAAAGAGCAAAAACTTTACCCTTACCTTATCAATTTAAACGACTACTATGACCACTTCTAGCACACAAACGACCATCAATCATCATCTAGATACTCAAGGGCTGATTTGTCCTGAGCCCGTGATGATGCTGCATCGAACCATCCGTAAAGCGGATGCCGGTGAGGTGATTGAAATACTCGCCACGGATCCTGCGACCACTCGTGACATTCCTAATTTTTGTCGTCATTTGGGGCATGAACTGGTGCAGCAAGAAACGCTTGCTGAAAATGTGCCTTTAAATAACGATCCTGATGAAATCACGGTTGCTGGCGATGATGACGCACCAACCAGGGCCACGCTTTATCGGTATTTGGTTAAGAAAAAAAGTGCCTAGTTTCTTATATCTAGTTTCTTATATCTAGTCTTCTATACCTAGCCCCTTACTGAGTAACCATCTATGAGCCGTGACCGCGCCGTACAACAGCGTCAACCAAAAGCGCTCGCCGTCGATGACGAGCCGAGTTATATCACGGAGTTTCGTCAAGCGATGCTGGCACGCGGTTTGGCGACACGGACGCGTAACGCTTATGTGCGCGACTTGCGTTCTTGCGAGCTGACCAATCCTATTGCCCTGACAAAATGGCAGCCAGAGGATGTGTTGCACTGCTTATCAATTCTTACGCAAGATGGCAAAACACCGCGTACGCAAGCACGTATACTCTCAAGCTTGCGTCAGTTCTATCTATGGATGATTGCCAGTAATCTGCGCGAAGACGATCCGTGCGAACGTATCAAAAGCCCAAAATTGGGTCGTCCCCTGCCAAAGGATTTAAGCGAGGCGGATGTGGATAATCTTCTTGCCGCACCCGATACCAGTACGGCGCTTGGACTGCGTGACAAAGCCATGCTAGAGGTGCTCTATGCTTGCGGTCTGCGTGTGAGCGAGTTGATTAATCTATCCCTAGAGCAAGTCAATCTAAATGCTGGCTGGCTACAAATCACGGGCAAAGGCAATAAAACACGCTTAGTGCCACTCGGCGAATACGCAGCAGATGCGCTAGAGGATTATCTCTCTCACGGACGCGGTGATTTGATTGCGCATTTAAAGTCTGGCAATTGCCAAGCGGTGTTTTTGACCGCGCAAGGTGGTTATATGACGCGGCAGAACTTTTGGTATCTCATCAAAAAATACGCCAAAGTTGCCAGTATTGATAAAGAACTATCGCCGCATACCTTACGTCATGCCTTTGCTACTCATTTGCTCAATCATGGCGCTGACTTACGTAGCGTGCAGTTATTACTTGGGCATAGTGATTTATCAACCACGCAAATTTATACCCATGTGGCGACGGCGAGATTGCAGCAATTGCACGCCGAGCATCATCCGCGCGGTTAAAGTTGAAATTGTCTATTTATTGATGTGACTGTTTATTGATGATAATAAAAGGAATGACACGTGTTGCCAGCTCAGCCATCTACTCTGAATACCCTAACTAGAGGGCAAAATTCTACCCTCAAAAACCTGACTATCATGGGTTATCTAGAAGGCACTTCTTTTTTATTATTGCTCGGTGTCGCCATGCCACTAAAATATATGTTAGGTATTCCTGAAGCAGTAAAATATGTTGGGATGGCGCATGGGGCACTGTTTATCGCTTATATTTTGATGCTGCTGCTTGCAACGAGCAAAATAAGAATGCCGCTGTGGGCTATGCCTGCCGGTGTGTTTGGTTCGTTTTTGCCATTTGGTCCGTTTATCTTTGATCATCTTTTGAAGAAGCGTTTAAGAAAGTAGGCTGCACCTCGCGCATCCATGTTAGACATTATCTTGATTAAGGTGCGCTAGGCGCACCCTACTTCTTTATCTTTAACTACGATAGAATTTAAATCAATCCCTAGCTGCAAAACTGCCCTTTTCTCGTTACAATACTCCTCATCAATTATTACTCCCTACCTATCCAATATTCGAGAATTCCATGAGCCATAGACCCCCTGCTGACCTCTTAAAAAGCGCTGAACACTGGCGTGAAGACATTCATTTTCGCCAAGATGTGCTGGGCAAGCCGTTTGATTTTACGACGACGTGGGGCATTTTTTCACCGCAAAAGCTCGATGATGGTAGCTTGATGCTGCTTGATTATGTGGATTTTCAAGCAGATGATGATTCAATAGATTTGGGCTGTGGCTATGGCGTGCTTGGTATGACGGCGGCGCGTGAATGTCCAAATGGTCAGCACACCTTAATTGATAAAGACTTTATGGCGGTGGAATATGCGCGCCTCAATTGCGAAAAAAACGGTCTAAAAAATGTCAATGTGCATTTATCAAACGGCTTTAATCACGTGGCAAAGGACAAAGACTTTAGCCTTGTGATGTCGAATCTACCCGCTAAAGTTGGCAAAGAGCAGCATTATTTATACTTCCTTGATGCCTATGCGCGTATGCGGCAAGGTGGCCGTTTTTACGTGGTGACGATTAATGGTCTACGTCAATTTATGAAACGCTCATTTACCGAAGTGTTTGGTAATAGCGAAAAGGTCAAACAGGGTAAAACTTATACCATTACCATGGCGACCAAAGACTAAGCTTAAACAACTTAAAAGCTGCGCAAAAAAAATCCTGCTAACACGATGATGGTTTAGCGGGATTTTTTGCACCTAAATTCTTAGAACTATATTTTTAAAGCCGTATTTTCAAAGTTACATTTGCCGCTTCAGCAAATAGCCGCCTAAAATCGCACTGGCGATAATCGGTAATAGCACCATTAATAATGGCGAAAATCCAGTCGCAAGGGCAACAAAACCGACTAAATCTTGTACATAACTAAATAGCAAGCCAAATAGCAATGCCACGACGATGCGTAGGCCCAAGCTATGGGTGCGCAATGAGCCAAAGACGAATGAGCAAGCAACAATTACCAGCGATAAAATCGACAGCGGTGATAATAGCTTTTGCCAAAATGCCAGCTCATGACTTAATGAGCGCGTGCCCTGCCCACGCATAAATTGACGATGCTCATACAACTGGGTCAATGACAAATCTTCGGCTTTACGTGTGAGCAAATACACCGACTCAGGGGCAAAGGGCAAACTCAAGGTATCTGATGGGGCGATGGCTTGGCTACTCTCAAATCCTTGATTGATCATGAGCTTGGTCATATTGTTCAGTTGCCACTCATAGCGATATTGCTCGTTTGCTTTACGGCTATCAGTTTTGCTGCTATCAGTATCTAGCGTTTCGCGGCCGATATATTTACCGCCCTCAGCATGAATGGCAGTTTGCAGATTGCCATTATTGTCCAGATGCCAGCGTTTGACCTCGCCAATATTGCCTTGCACATCGGCATAATCGATATACAAAATATCGCTGCCATCTGGCTTAGCAGTGCCGTCTTTTGTGCGCTCAAAGCGTGGTTGCACCGTCCAATAACCTCGTACCGCTGTGACCAACGAGCTGTTGTCTTCGTCGTTAATCTCTTGCGCCAATTGATTGGAATGCGGCAAAACAAACTGATTAATCACCAATGCCAATAGCACAAAAAGCAAAGCCGGCTGTAACACCCAACCGACAATACGATAAACGCTAACGCCAGCGGCGCGCATGACGACCAGCTCGCTTTTATTGGCAAGTAAACCCAAACCGATCACAGCACCAAGTAGCGCACCGGTTGGGATAAATTGCTCTAAAAAATATGGCGAGCGGTAAAAGATATATTTAATCGCCTCACCCATCGTATAGCTATCATCTAACGAATCAAGCTCAGACAAATAAGAAAACACCAATTGCAAAGCCCATAAGCCTAGCACGGCGCCAATGATGGCAAGCAAAGCGTTTAATTTAACGTAGCGGCTCAGCACTTTTAGATTGGTCGGTTTTGGCGCAAGTTTTATTTTAGGGTTTGACGAATTTGGCTTTGATGACTTAAAGAGTGTTGATTTAGAGAATAAAGTGCTCATTAGGATTGTCCTCCTTGTGAGCCACTGCTTTGATTATCGGTACTGTTTTGATGGTTGCTAACGGTTAACAGCGCAGCATCTGGTTTGCGAAAGCGCAAACGATGCTGCACGCGGCTACCCCAGTTCATATAAAGCGCCAATGCCATAAAGCCTAAAACGAGCCAAGCATACGCCCAAACGCTGACACTGCCTTTACCCACCGCATTTTTGAGGGAAATGATACCCAGCGCACAGCTGACAAATAACAAAATCGACGGGAACAGGCGCAGCCAGCGACCTTGGCGCGGACGTACTTGCGCCAGTGGCACGGCAAGCATCGGCGCGATAATCATCAACCAAGGCAGGGCCAAACGATAGCCAAGCTCCCCTTGCGCCGCTTGTAATGCGTTTTCACTGTTCACCGCGGCGCTGCCCGTTGCGGCTTGCCATAAGGGCCCGATTGCTTGGGTTTCAATATTGTCTTCGGTAATGACTTCTTTGGAAGATTCGGTCAAGGTAATGCGGTAGCGATCAAAGCCCACTTGATTATATTTCAAACTGCCCGCGCCGACTTCATAACGGCGACCTTGGAATAAGTCCAGTTGAGTTATGCCGCTACTGCCGGTATCTACTTGCTCGGCGCGTTTGGCAAGGGTAATGGTGTCTTTAGTAATATTGCTGGCTATGAGTGCTTTTGGCAGCTCTGGAATGTTAAGTTGCTCAGCGGTTTCTGGGTCGATGTTGTGATTAACATCAGCGGCTACATTTTTTGCTGCATTTTTTGCCGCATTGCCTTTAGACTTAGGCTCCGATTGAATCAATATCACATCTTGCAATTGCTTTTTATCATCGCTTAAGCTGCCAACGTACAAATGATAATTGCCGCTACTGATAAACTGATTGGGACGAATCAAATCAAACGCGCTGGTTAACGCCTGCTGCTGCCAAATACTTTCCGATGAGCGCACGCCCCACGGTTTACCAACGATGGATAAAGCCGCTTCCCCAACAAACAATGCCAGTATCAGCGGCGTCATCAAACGCCCAAGCTTACCGCGCGATACGCCGCTGGCATTAATCACCGCCATTTCTTGGTCAACATACAAGCGCCCAAATACCAGCATGAGAGCGATAAAAAACGCCAATGGCAAGATGAGCTCTAAAAAATAGGGTAAATTATAACCAATAATGGTAAATAGTAAGCTGATATCCAGATTGCCTTCGGCGGCAATACCAAAGTAACGAATTAAGCGGCCGCCGAGCATCATCACCACTAAAAACCCCAAAACCAAAGCGGTCGTTGAGGCAACTTGTTGAGTCATATAGCGGCGTAATATCACAATAAGCACTCTTTAAAAAGGTTGGTATGCGCACGATTTAGCGCAGTTTTATTGGCAATATGTTATAAATAATAGCGATAAAGATAACCGCTAATCCTAGCATATTTTGCTCAAAAATGGCTGTGAAATGTGTTGGCAAACTATGCTTTTGTCTTACTAACTATGCTTCTGTCTTATTAATAATGCCGTGAGTCGAGCGCTCGTGAGAAAAGTATCAAATTAGCATAAAAAAAGTGACGCATCTAATCGCCTTATAGCAAGCATTTTCTTGCATAATATTTTTGCTTTATATCATTTAGCAAAGTTTGTTTGTGCTTGGTATCCGTTGCCGCGCCTTTTTAGCTTTTATTGCTAAACTGATGCTTCTGCAAAAATTAACCGATACAAATACGAATGTAGGCGCTTGAAAAAAAATATAAAATGGTTACGTTAATAGCACTGCCTTGCGCGCTGCGCACTGACCGCGCAATATGCTACACTACCGTGATGGCTAATAAGTTCAAGCTTTAACAGGTATCAGCAATGTAATAAAACCTGCCCTTCAAATAACATTACCTTCATAACTCTAATAAGGATAACTATATGAATATTAAATTAACCCAAACCCTGCCAAAAACCCATACGCAAAAAATACTTAAAAAAGAAGCCAAAAGTAAAGACGCGGCCTGCCTTGTGGTCTTAATCGATGATAAGAAAAATATCTTAGCAAAATCCGCATTGAGCGATTATCAAAGCCGCATTGAGCAGCTGATTGAGGTATCGCATTTTAATGGTAAAGCCTGCGAAACTGTGGCAGATTATGCCTTAGCAGGCGATAAAAAGACCGCGAAAGAGAACCCAGTTCAGCTGCTATTAGTTGGCGTTGGTAATCTTGATAAGCTTGGCCACAGCGTATTACAAAAAATCGCCAATACCATTTATCAGAGCACGCAAAAACGCGTCGATTCAATTACCGTTGCCTTAGGTGATGCGTTAGAAGAAAATCATTTTAGCCAGTTTGCGCTGAATTTACTGGCAGCAAGCTACCGTTTTGATAAATACAAATCTGAGCAAACCACGCCAGTTTTAACCGATATTTATTTACTTGCTGATAAGTCTTTGCAAGCGTCATTAGAATTTGCCCAAGCGGTGTTTGCCGGTCAAAGCTTGACCCGTGATGTGGCTAATGAGCCTGGCAATATTTGCTTCCCAGCTTACATGGCCGAACAAGCCGAAGCGCTTGCTAAAACCTATCCTGACCTATTAAAAGTTACCGTAGTTGGTGAAGATGAGATGTCAGCGCTGGGTATGAACTGCTTCTTAGCGGTGGCGCAAGGCTCTGCTAAAGAGGGTAAATTGGTAATTTTGGAGTATCGCGGTAAGTCAAACTTTAGTGCCAATGCTAGCAAAATTGCCAATAGCAGCGCAAAGGTTGCGGGCGGTCTAAAAGCCTTGGCGGATAAATTACCAACCAAGCTGCCTAACAAAAAATCTGACAAAAACAGCAATGCGCAGCCAAAAAACGACGATGCGCCTATCGTCTTAGTTGGTAAAGGCGTGACCTTTGATTCAGGCGGTATCTCAATCAAGCCAGGTGCGGCAATGGATGAGATGAAATTTGATATGGGCGGCTCAGCGTCGGTACTTGGCACGATGAAAGCTCTATGTGAAGCGCGTCTACCGATTAACGTCGTTGGTGCGCTAGCTTGCGCGGAAAACATGCCATCAGGTGATGCCACGCGCCCGGGCGACATCGTTAAAGCCATGAACGGCAAGTCGGTAGAAATCTTAAACACCGATGCCGAAGGTCGTTTGGTATTGGCCGATACCTTATGCTACGTACAGCGCTATAATCCAAAAGCCATTATTGATGTGGCAACCTTGACGGGTGCTTGCGTGGTTGCGCTAGGTCATGTACGCTCAGCGGTATTTAGTAATGACGAAGACGTGTTATTTGAATTAGAAAATGCCAGTCACTTATCGGGCGATTTAATCTGGCATATGCCGTTAGATGATGAGTATCAAACGCAGCTTGACTCGCCTATCGCTGATATGCAAAACATCGGTGGTAAAGGTGGCGGTGCCATCACAGCCGCTTGCTTCTTATCGCGCTTTGTTGAAGAAGGTCAAGCATGGGCGCATTTAGACATTGCTGGTACGGCTTGGAACTCAGGAAAAGACAAAGCGGCAACCGGTCGTCCTGTGCCATTATTTATGCAATATCTAAAAAATAGTGCAAATATGGCCTAATTTTTTGCTAAAAGACCAACGTATGAAAATAAATTTATGAACATCAGTTTTTATATTTTAAGTGAGAATAAAGCCCAAGATTTCTTGGGCTTTATTTGTCAGTTGACCCAAACGGCGCTCAATAAAAGCTCTCAGTCGTTATTGATTCTTATCGAAAGTGATGATGAATTACTATCGACGCTTGATGAGGCACTATGGACATTTGATGCGGCAAGCTTTATACCGCATCAACGGCTTATGGGTTCTAGTATTGCTGACGATACTGAGAATACGCCTATTCATCCTATCAACAATCAAGCGTTAGCCCCTGTTTTACTTAGTAGCTATATGCCAGCAGATTTTAAGGGTATTGTTCTAAATACCACTATCCATCCAGTCAATACTTTTATGGCAGCGACCAGTAATGCCCAGCCAACTCGGGTGCTTGAGCTGATAAAACCCGATCCTAGTAGCATGCAAGAAGGTCGGCACAAATATAAAGCGTATCAGCAATTGGGCTATGAACTCACACATTTTAAGGTTTAATCCTTAAAACCTCTCTATTTTTTGTTCTAAAACATACACTCATTTTTTGCATTTCACGTTTTTTCTTTAGCCTTATGTGCCTAGGCAGACACAGGTTAAAGGTAGGCGTTTATCGCAAAAAAATGCTACCATCCTTCGATTACTTATCCGTTTTATAATAAATCTCATATTTATTAACTAAGTCGAGGGTGTATAGATGCGTTCATTGATTGCGATGTACCAGCGTATAGGGCTGGTGCCGCTTATTATTATCGGTTTAATATTGGGGGTATTGATTGGCTGGCTGGCACCAAGTATCGGTATTGCGCTCGGCCTATTAGGGACGTTATTTGTCGGTGCCTTAAAAGCGGTCGCGCCAATTTTGGTCTTTATTTTGGTGATGGCAGCGATTAGCCAACATCGCAGTGGTAATGAGGTTTACGTCAAACCGGTGCTGATTATGTATATGTTTGGCACCTTTTTGGCAGCATTGACCGCCGTTGGCGCAAGTTTTTTATTTCCAACAGAGCTGATATTGGTTAATGCCGCCATTGAGCAAGTGCCGCCCGCCAACCTGCAAGAAGTCTTGACCAATCTGCTGATGAATTTGGTTGCCAATCCGGTCGGTGCTATTGCTGAAGCCAATTACATTGGTATTCTAGCGTGGGCAATTATTATTGGTTTTGCGCTGCGTCAAGCCAGCGATACCGCACGTGCGGTGGTCAGTGATTTTTCTAATGCCATCTCGCAAGTGGTCAAATGGGTCATCGCCCTCGCACCGTTTGGTATTTTAGGCTTGGTTGCCAATACCGTCGCCGAAACTGGCTTTGCCGCTTTGGCAGGTTACGGTCATATCTTAATGGTACTGGTCGGTTGTATGCTCTTTATCGCGCTGGTGATCAACCCCATTATTGTTTTGGTGAAGACAGGCAAAAACCCTTTTCCACTGGTGTTTACTTGCCTGCGTGAATCAGGGATTACCGCGTTTTTTACCCGTTCATCGGCCGCCAATATTCCCGTCAATATGAACCTTGCGCGCAAATTGGGCCTGCACGAAGACACTTATTCAGTCACCATTCCGCTGGGTGCAACTATTAATATGGCGGGCGCAGCGATTACCATTAACGTCTTAACCCTAGCAGCGGCGCATACGCTTGGTATCGAAGTATCGTTTGCATCAGCATTGTTATTAAGTTTGGTTGCAACCATTAGTGCTTGCGGCGCTTCTGGTGTTGCTGGTGGTTCACTGCTGTTAATTCCACTAGCAGCAAGTCTATTTAGTATTCCAAACGACATTGCTATGCAAGTGGTGGCGATTGGCTTTATCATTGGTGTGGTCCAAGATTCCGCTGAAACCGCTTTAAACTCGTCAACGGACGTCTTATTTACCGCCGCGGCTGACCCAAAATATGCGCGTTGATTTTTAAAGCGTTATTTGCAAACAGTATTTGTAATACCCCACGGGTCTCATTTTGGAGGCCCTTTTTTCTACCTGCAATGATTAAACGTTTACTATTTTAGATGCTCAACGTCTACTTCAATGACGGGCATCTGACTGTCTAACTGGCGCTTAAATTGACGCAGCTGCTCAACCTCATCTAACAGCTCAAGTATCAAACCAATCGCTGGTACACTGGCTTCAAAGTCGCGGCTTAGGCGCGAGGCACGGCGCACGGTTGTCAATTGATAACCCGTAAATTGCTCGCGCTCTGGCACATCATATTCGATGATATTTTCTTCAATCAACTCGATAACCCATTGGCGCTCTTGACCGCAGGCAGATACGAGCTCATCTAAGCTCAAGATAATGTCGGTAAATTCAGGCGAGTGTTTCATAATGATTATCCTCGTTTGCGCTTTATTTTATCGTATGGTCTTTATCTCTATTACAGGGCAATTATGCATGATTCATCAAAGGTAATAATGAATACCACCCATCGTTAAACCAGTCGTTAATAGCAATCGTTAAACCAGTCGTTAACGGCTAATACTGGTGTCAGCAAAGGCTTCTTTGAGCTGCTCGTAGGCTTTGGTAGCCGCCGCACTGCTGACATCAGGATTGACGATATTTAAAGTTAAATACAAATTGCCCGCTTGCTTCGCAGGAATACCCTTACCTTTTAGGCGTAAATTGCTACCCGATTTACTATTTTTGGGAATGGTCACACCAAGTGTTCCCGCTGGGGTACTCACGCTAATTTTTTCGCCAAGTGCCGCCTCCCAAGGCGCTATATTGACCGTTTGATAAACATCAGCGCCCTCGATACGGATATTATCAGCATGATTGATTTTAACCTTTAAAAATAAATCGCCGTTTTTACCGCCGCCGATACCAGCCGCACCCTGCCCAGCTAAGCGAATTTGCTTGCCGTCGGTGATGCCCTTAGGGATTTTAATTTTAAGGGTTTTATTTTCATAATCGATACTGCCATTTGGCTGACGAACGGGCACATTTAACTTAATACTGTAGTCATCGCCGCTATAGACCGAGGCCAAATCCACGGTAATCTCCGCATGTTGGTCTTGACCTTGGTCATTTTGCGCGCCAAAACCGCCGCCGAACTGATCAAAGCCGCTGCTTTGTGAGCGGCCTCCAGTTTGACCACGCGCGCCGCGACCAAAGGCTGAAAAAATATCATCGAAGCGAAAGCCGCCACCACCAAATGCTTCACCCTCACCAAACTGATCTTTGATATCTTCCCAGCGAAAACCGCCTTGGCCGCCCGCTGATTGCCCACCAAAACCGCCGAAACCACCAGCGCCGCCTTGACCGGCAAAAGGATTGTTTAGCATGGCATCGTATTCTGCGCGCTTGTCCTTGTCTCTAAGGGTCTCATAAGCGTTGTTAATCTCCGCGATTTTACTATCGGCATTAGGATCATCGCTGACGTCAGGGTGATATTGGCGCACAAGCTTACGATATTTCTTTTTAATCTCAGCATCGGTGGCGTCTTTTGTAACGCCCAAAATGTCATAGTAGTTTTTCTCTGCCATGTTGTTGTTCCTCAATATAAAACCATGTGAATAAGACTGGTATGCCAATGTAAACGAGATGGTGGAAAATTTTGTTTGACGACGACCGAACAGATTGTCGTTATCATTATTATTGTCAGCTACTTATCATCATAACAATAATAGAAACCTAAACCGTTAGTTAAATATTACCAGTCATGACATAGCCTATAAATACCTCATATAAACCTTAAGATACATACCTTGAAAGCTAGATAGCTTAAGTATAAAGGCTATATTTATAAGTAATAATGGAGATATTGTTAAGAAAATTAAAGAGAAGTTAAGATGAGTGAGCAAGGGAAATTTATAGAGTTGTAGGCGTAAAAGCGCCCCTTTGACCTTGGTAGTTCTTTTACATAGCAGTAAGAGTATAACAAGCTCTTTCTTGTAAAATGCCTTTATTATTTGTACTCGCAGGGAGTATGGATAACATAGGCAAGAGTATCTGTCTATCTCATCAATAGCAAATAGGTATTAAATGTCTTATTTAATCAAGTCTTTAGTCATCACTTTATCGCTACTGTTAAGTACCACTGTTTTTGCCGGCAACACCAGTTACTATGGCAGTAAGTTTCACGGCAAACGTACCGCAAGTGGCAGTATCTTCAATATGAATTCCCTCACCGCCGCGCATAAAACGTTGCCGTTTGGGACGAAGGTAAAAGTGACCAACAAAAAGACAAAGCAGAGCGTAATCGTAAAAATTACCGATAGAGGACCTTATATTAAAGGTCGTATTCTGGATTTATCGAAAGCCGCTGCTGGTCAAATAAACTGTCAGCTTTGTACGACCACGATGAAAATACTGTCTTATGGCGATGGTAAATACCGTATGGAATAATGGCATAAAAAAGGGAG
This sequence comes from Psychrobacter sp. UBA5136, assembly GCF_002414005.1. Classification (GTDB taxonomy): domain Bacteria; phylum Pseudomonadota; class Gammaproteobacteria; order Pseudomonadales; family Moraxellaceae; genus Psychrobacter. Next base: position 25,324 of record NZ_DHYG01000064.1, on the reverse strand, counting down.
AGCTCACGCTCTCCCTTTTTTTCTATCTACCAGTTTTTTATACTCACTATGTTAAGTACTTAATTGCTGAAGTTTTAAAGCAATCTTTAAAGCATTCTACTCAAAACCTGCTTCCATTTCCTCTAAGGTCGTCATCGCGAGCAATAACTTTTCTTCATTATCGCTATGCTGCTGCTGGAGCGCAGTTTGCTTATCTAACAACAGCAATAAATCAGCCTTGCGACTTTCTTCGTACAGCTCAGTATCAGCAAGTTTGGTCTCTAAACTGGCCAATTTTTGATCGATTTGAGCCAAAGCCTTTTCTGTATATTCAATCTCGCGGCGTAACGGTGCGGTGAGTTTGCGCTGTTCAGCGGCCAATTTGCGCTGCTCTTCTTTGCTAAGCAAGGGCTGAGCGGCTTTAGTATTTACAGGTGCAGTTGACGCTTTACCGCTCACTTGATAGTCTGCTTGGCCAGTTGATGGTTTGGTTGTTTGACTGTTTACCAGACTTGCATCTGTTTCACGTGAAACAGATTTCTTATTGTCTTTTTTGTTCTTTTTCTTTCCGGCATTTTTGTCCGAGGCATTTTCTTGTTTGCGTTTTTCCGCCAGCCATTTACCATAATCGCTGATGTCGCCATCAAACTCGTCGATTTGCCCGTCATGGACCAAAAACAGCTCATCGCAGACGTTGGCAATCAGCTCACGGTCATGCGATACTAGCACCACTGCCCCTTTAAAACCTTGCAAGGCAAGGGTCAAAGCTTGGCGCATTTGTAAGTCTAAATGGTTGGTTGGCTCATCGAGAACCAGCACGTTTGGACGTTGCCAAACAATCAAAGCAAGTGTCAAACGCGCGCGCTCACCACCAGAGAATAACTCACTTGGCGTATCAATACGGTCGCCGCGAAAGTCAAAACTGCCAAGGAACGAGCGCAGTTCGGCATCAGAGGTTTTACCTGCTAGGCGGCGCAGCATTTGCATCGGCGTCGCTGCTGCGTCCAAGGCATCCATTTGGTGCTGGTTAAAATAGCCAAGTTTTAGAGTGTCAGAGACGCGATAACTGCCTGATAAAATACCAAGTTCGCCGACCAAGGCTTTAATCAAGGTCGATTTACCCGCGCCATTCATCCCCAATAAACCAAGGCGGGTATCGGGCGTTACTTGGACATTGGCGTTATACAAAAGCGGCGTCTCGTTATAGCCAATGTCAGCATTGGTCATTTCTATCAGCGGTGAGCTCATATTGGCCGGCTCATAAAAGCGGAACGAGAACGGATTGTCCGCCATCATCGGCGACAGCTCTGCCATGCGCTCAAGCTGCTTAATACGGCTTTGTGCCTGTTTGGCTTTACTGGCCTTGGCACGAAAACGACGAATAAAGTCATCCAGATGCGCGCGGGTTGCTTGTTGCTTCTCAAACGCTTGCTGCTGCTGCGCCATACGCTCGTGACGGGTACGGATAAACTGCTGATAATTACCCGTATAAAGGGTGATTTTTTGTTGTTCGACGTGCAAGATATGACCGACGGTGGCATCCAAAAACGCTTGGTCATGCGAGATAACAATCACTAAACCGGTATAAGCATTAATCCAGGTCTCAAGCCAAAGAATGGCATCCAAGTCCAGATGGTTGGTTGGCTCATCGAGTAGCATCAAATCGGCGCGGCTCATCAAGGTTTTGGCAAGGTTTAAGCGCATCCGCCAGCCGCCCGAAAACCCTTCTACAGGCAGCTCATGCTGACTGGTCTTAAAGCCAAGACCCGCCATGATTTGCGCGGCTTTGGTCGGCGTACGATAGCCATCAATCTCATCGAACTGTTGATGCAAAACGCCAATCTGATCGTCACTGACGCTACTTAAATCACTCAAAGCGGCATTAATCTCATACCACTGCTCATCGCCACTTAATACATAATCTATCGCCGTTTGCGTGCTCGCGCCCACTTCCTGCGCCATGTGCGCCACCTGCCAGCTATCAGGAATGCTAACTTCGCCCTTATCAAGCGTGACCTCGGTATCACCCGTGCCCATTTGCGTCAATAACAAAGCAAACAAGGTTGATTTGCCGGTGCCGTTATTGCCCGTTAAGCCAACTTTGTGGCCCGGATGGAGCTGAAAGCTTGCCCCGGCAAACAACTCACGGCCATCACGGCGCACAGCAACGTCTTTAAATTCGATCATATAATTTCTTCATCTCAACAATAATATAAAACTTAAGGCAATAAAAACATCCGTTTGGCATGTTTACAGGCGGCTATTATTTCAAACGCTTGGCGCATAGGCAAACGATTAAATAACTATTTTAAATTCAACCGTTTATACGTCCAAGAACTGCTTGATATCCCATTCGCGCATCATACTCTTGTGTATCTACTTAATTTAACATTGATTATTCTCACAAACGCTGCTGTCACCCTTGACAAATCAATCATAACCCCAATTATGCTATACTAGTAAAACACTATTGACATCATGCAGTTAAGTGTCAGAAGCTAAGCGTCGGCAGCATTACTATGTGCTTAAGTGCGATGGCACTATTCGCTTAAGTGCTATGACAGCTCGATATGAGTATCACAGCCATGACCCAATCTCATTATTTTACTGTAGCCTATGCTTTATAAGCGGCTACTTATCAGTCGCCCTATCCAGTATAAATAGACGACCTCGCAGACATAAAAAATAAATCATTTGATTTTAGCAACTGAGGTAGATATGAACGAATCAGCCAATCAATTTAACCCAAGCTCAAGCCAGCCGGTTGATCCAACCGCCTTAAACTTAACAGACAGCGCTGCCCAAAAGGTGCGTCGCTTGCGTGAAGAAGAAGGTGACAACAATCTTATGCTGCGTGTCTATGTGACGGGTGGCGGCTGTTCAGGCTTCTCTTACGGTTTTAACTTTGCCAATGACCTAAATGAAGACGATGCCAACTTTGACAATGGCGATGTGACCCTGGTCGTCGATTCTCTAAGCTATCAGTATCTTCAAGGCTCGACCGTTGATTATACCGAAGGCTTAGAGGGCGCGCGCTTTATCGTGACCAATCCAAATGCCACTACAACATGTGGCTGCGGTTCATCGTTCTCTCTTTAATGTAAGTAATATAAGTCGGTATAGTTGCTTTATTTAACAGCGATACTATGCTGTTGGGTATACTATAGTGTACAATCGTACACCGAATATGGCCTTTTTAACCGATAATCGGCTTAAAAGTGGCTTTAGTCGGTTTACGATTGTTTTTTTTTGGAAGTGTGCTTAAATATCTCCCTAAATTAAGTAGCTACGCTAATAAGTTGTCATAAAAGTCACTCTTAATTTGAGTCAACCTATGGCATTTTTATTCAAAGCTTCTTACTTGCAAAATATAGCGGTTAAACGCCCATGCTTAAAAAAAACGCTTAAAAAACACTACTCATATTCCAAAATTAAGGCACACCCACATGGCTAAGTTAACACTTGATGCATTAAATGATATTGATGGCTTTATCGCCGCAGCCCTAGTCGACAGCGAGTCAGGTCTTGCAATGGCAACGCTTGGCTCAGGCATCGATCTTGAGCTTGCTGCCGCTGGCAACACTGAAGTTCTACGCTCGAAGCGCAAAATAGCACACGCACTAGGTTTAAATGAAAACATCGAAGACATTCTTATTACCTTGAGCAAGCAGTACCATTTGCTACGCCCACTGGTACGCAATGACAATTTGTTTTTATACCTTGTACTCGACCGTCAAAAATCAAACCTAGCGATGGCACGTCACAACCTAAAAAGCTTTGAGACAGAGTTAGAATTCTCATAAGCAAGTGGTTTAGAGCAGTGCGTTATTTAAAGCATCTACCTGATAAGTAGGTGCTTTTTTTACTTTCATCCTGTTTAAGTGAAAGCAGTTATTTTACGTCATGGTGGCTTTGCCCCACCCTATTTATAAACCAAATAACAGCCATCTGAGCGCAAATGAAGCTTACTGTATTTGTAATTGTACGTGGTTTTTGGGGCGGCTTTGGGCTAAACTGACGAGATTCTATAACCCATTTTTGTGGTCGGACAACAATTGCGTGTCGGCTGATTATAATGAATAACAACAGATGACTATTATGAGTAATTTTGCGAGTAGCTTTGTCGATTTTAAAATTCCAAACTGGTTTGATAGCGAGCATCTAACGGGCATGCTGCGCGGTATCGAAAAAGAAGGTTTGCGCGTGAAGCCTGATGGATATTTGGCACAAACGCCGCATCCGGCCAAGCTTGGCTCAAAGCTGACGCACCCGTTTATCACCACCGATTATTCAGAAAGCCTACTCGAACTCATCACTGACCCTAAAACCTCTCCAAAAGAGACGCTCACCATGCTGCGCCAGCTGCATTTATTGGTCTATCAAGGCCTGCCTGAGGGCGAGCTGATGTGGCCCTTATCGATGCCGTGCATGCTGTCGTCTAACGATGAAGATATTCCGCTGGCAGATTATGGTAGCTCTAATACAGGACGGCTGAAGACACTCTATCGCAGTGGCCTTGGTATCCGCTATGGTCGCCGAATGCAGACCATTGCAGGGCTTCATTATAACTTATCCTTTGGCGATGAGTTATTTAGCGCCTGGCAAGCACAAACGCCAAGCGCACAAGACTTGAGTCTAACTGAGTTTAAAAATGACAAATATTTGGGTCTTATTCGTAACTTTAAGCGTCTGACTAGCTTGGTTCTTTATCTGTTGGGAGCCAGCCCTAGCGTTTGCCCTTGCTTTGTGTCAGGTATTGACCATGACCTTGAGCTGCTCAATGACTCAACATACTATAGACCGGCTGCGACCAGCCTACGCATGGGCAAGCTTGGCTATACCAATAGCGTGCAAGAGCATCTCGATATTCGTTATAACAATTTACCCGAGTATATCAAAGGGCTACGCCGAGCCATTCAGACCCCGCATGCAAGCTTTGAGAAACTAGGTTTAGACGATGCCGATGGCAATCCAATACAAATTAACAATCACATTCTACAAATAGAAAATGAGTACTACAGCCCGATTCGCCCAAAACAAATCGCCGAGAGCGGCGAGAGCCCAACCGAAGCGCTTGAGCGCCGCGGTATTGCTTATGTTGAGTTTCGCGCTATCGATCTCGACCCTTATAGCGACATTGGTATTCGTTTATCTAGCGCTTGCTTTTTAGAAGTCATGGCGCTGTATTGCTTACTAAGTGATTCGCCAGAGCTCATGCCGGTAGAAGAAGAAGCGTTAGCTGTTAATTTGGAGCGCGTCGTCAACGAAGGACGCCGTGCAAACTTACAAATCATCAATAATGGCGATGAACAAACCCTTGAAAGCTGGATGCTCATGCACTTAAGCCGTATGCAGCCATTGGCAGAGCTGTTTGATGCGCATTATGGCGGTAATGAATATCGAACGGCGGTCGCTTTAATGCAAGGTAAAGCAGGTCATCCTGAGTCGACCATCTCGGCGCAAGTCAACTCGGATAGTAAACGTTTGGGCAGCTTATGGCAGCTTGGCTTTACTTTAGCGCAGCAGCATCGTGAGTCGTTATTACAGCAGACTTTGAGCCCAAACACTCAAGCCAAATATGAAGTACTTGCCGAAAAATCCATTTTGCAGCAAGCGGAGCTTGAAGCCGCTGAAACCGAAGACTTTATGGATTTTTTACAGCAGTATCGCTGATTCTTTATAAGATTTTATCCTTTAATCATCAGTACTTAATAAGAGTATGCGCCCCATGCGACAACTGACCACTTACCGTAATTTGCAAGTGTTTTTAGTGCTAATGGCCGTGATAGGCATGAGTTTTGCGCTGTTTTTCTTACAACGTTATATGGGGTTTTCGCCTTGTCCGCTGTGTATTTTTCAGCGCATCGGGCTGATGGTCATGGGCGGCTTTGCTTTAGTTGCAGCTGTATTTAACCCAAAAGCCATCGCGGTACGTTTGATATTATGGCTTGGTAGCTTAGCGGGTATCGGCTGGGCGGCAATCGTTGCCGGGCGTCACGTTTGGCTGCAGCACCTACCTGCCGACCAAGTGCCTTCTTGCGGTCCAGGCTTAGATTATTGGCTTGATACCCTGCCGATGCAGCAAGTCTTAAAAGAAGTCTTCACCGGTTCTGGCGAGTGTGCGTCTATCGACTGGACGTTTATGGGTTTAAGCATTCCTGAGCAGTCACTGATTTTATTTAGCATTTTGATATTGGTGCACTTACTAATCCTATGGCGTATCGTACGCCCCATTCGCTAACGTTCTTTTTCGCCCTTATCAAACATATTGATAACCGTCATGCTGAGAGGCATCGACGGTTATTTTGCATTTAAGCTTTATTTTTAAACTCTGTTAAAGCTATTTTTAGCTTATTTAAATAGTCGCATTGACATTAAGGACACGCGCTAGTCACTTTTACGCTTTGATATATGTACAATGTTTAATTACCCTGTTGGAATAAGGATAGGCCTAATCGCATTTTAAGCGTATATAGCAGTCATAGCAATGCCTAAAAGCGACGCTTAGCAGCAATTCTGTTACGTTCATCACATAATTTAACGAAGACAGGATCGTATGCTTTGCTTATTGTCGTTAAGATTATGCTTCACAATTCCTTTAATTTTTACCAAAGCCTGAGTTATTTATCGTATTACCCCATCATATCGATAAAGGTTGAACACACTATTAAAAAATCTGTTTTTTGGTAACACTATGATTACTCTTTCGCCGACTTCCTCCTCTGCCGTTACGATTGCCAGACGCTATCTGCGCCCATTATTGGCGCTGCCACTCTGTCTGTTACTCATGAGCTGTGATAGTGCGTCATCTTCTACGACATCAGCCAATAATCAAACGACGCAAGGCGCACCGACCAATAGCGCGCTACCTACTGACTCACCAAATAATGTCGCGCAAGCGAGTAATACTGACGATATAGCAGATGAGGTAAATAGCGCAGATGGGCAATCGCTAATAGCAGCGGCCAATTCGAATGATAATAGTCGCCGCGCGCCCATGTTTTCGGCGGCAAATAGCGACAGTACCTTGCAAGCAACCTTGATGGGCGATTATGGCGGCGTCGTGCCATGTGGCTCTTGCGACAATATCGATATCACTTTAAATCTGTTTGCTGATGGCTCGGTGCTAAAAACCAGTGTTTTTAATGATGCAGAGCCGACCAATCCGCCTTTGCTAGAATCAGGGGTTTATCGCCAAGACGACGATAAAATCACCATTGTTTATGAGAAAAAAAATATCGAAACCTATCAAATCAGAGACAATCATTTGATTATGACGGACGCCGATGACAAGTCTAACGATGACTATACCCTGTCTCGTAAATAAACCGGCGCATAGAGCAGCCAATTTAAAAATCTAAACAACGCCTACTTGCTGGGCGTTTTTTATTGGTCATCCTTCGGTGTTTACTTTACAATGAGGCTTTGATTACTGAGCCGTCTGCCCTGCTAAGATGAGCAGCCGAATCTAGAGTTTACTCCCCTTTATTTAAGCCTGTACGGAACGTCTATGCATATTCATATTCTAGGTATTTGTGGTACTTTTATGGGTTCGCTCGCACTACTTGCGCGCGCGCTTGGACACACGGTTACAGGCTCAGATGCCAATGTTTATCCGCCGATGTCCACCCAACTTGAAAATGCGGGCGTGACCATTGCCGAAGGTTATTTAGTAGAGCATTTGCAGCCAGCGCCAGATTTGGTGGTGGTTGGTAATGCCATGAAACGCGGCATGGATGTCATCGAATATATGCTAGATAGCGGCCTGCGCTATACCTCAGGGCCGCAGTTTTTATCCGAGCAAGTGCTGCAATCGCGCCATGTTATCGCCGTCGCGGGTACGCATGGCAAGACCACAACGACGACGATGCTGGCGTGGATATTACATTATGCGGGTATTGATACAGGGTTTTTGATTGGCGGCGTGCCATTGGTCGCCACCACGGACGAGCATTTACAGCAAGTGTTTGCCCATAGCAGCTACTTGGGCGCGGAAAAAACCGCTGATGCAGCAGAAAAGACGGGCTACTTTGTCATTGAAGCTGACGAGTACGATTCAGCGTTTTTTGATAAGCGCTCAAAGTTCGTTCATTATCGCCCGCGTACCGCTATTTTAAATAACCTTGAATTTGACCACGCCGATATTTTCGCCGACCTAAGCGCTATCCAAACCCAGTTTCATCATATGATTCGCATGATTCCAAGTAGCGGTAAAATCATCATGCCAGCTGCTACCATAAGCTTAGAAGAGACATTGGCAAAAGGCGTTTGGACTCCAGTTTGGCGGACTGCGGTTACTGATAAAGAGTCCATTAGCCATAACAAGCAAAACTCACAAGACGGTAGCGACTGGCAAGCTGAGCTTATCAGCGCCGATGGCGGTCAATTTAGCGTCAGTTTTGTAGAGGACAATGAAGCAACAGGAATTGTTGCTTGGTCGATGAGCGGCATTCATAACGTCAATAATGCCTTGGTTGCTATTGCCGCCGCTTACAACGTTGGCGTCGATGTCAAAACCGCCTGCGCGGCATTATCAGCCTTTGCTGGTATCAAACGCCGCATGGAGCTGATTGGTGATATAAATGATATCTTAGTGTTTGATGATTTTGCCCATCACCCAACCGCTATTACCACCACTTTAGATGGCGCCAAAAAGAAACTGGCAGACAGACGACTTTGGGCAATTATTGAGCCGCGTAGCAATACTATGAAAATGGGCATTCATCAAGACAGCTTGGCTGAATCCGTCGCCCTCGCCGACCATACTTTATGGTACGAGCCGACAGGACTTGAGTGGGGGTTAAAAGACGTCATCGATAATGCTAAGGCTAAACACCCAAATATGGCAAACCAGCAAGTGCTCTCTAGCGTCGATGCTATCATTGCGCATATCCGCACGCAGGCAAAAGCGGGCGATGCGATTGTCATTATGTCAAATGGTGGCTTTGAAGGGATACATCAGCGCCTATTAACCGCGCTGCGCAATAAATAAATTTTTGCTTAAATATTAAGCGTATTAAAGCCTTGATTTTTATAAAAGCATGGTTCATCAAATGAGCTATGCTTTTTTTATCGTTAATTTTTCTTCTGTAGTTACGTTATCCCACGTTTATAAGCCCATCTAACTATTTAAAAATCCATACAATATTGCCATTAATGTTTGCTCACGTTAGCGACTTTACTACCTTTTTAACCTACCGTTTACCTATCTTATCTGCTTCATAGCAAATAGAGCTTTTTTCTCACATAGCCCGTACACAGATAACATTTTGTGCTTACTTTTTATTTTCAGGAATGTCTACAATGAAGTCATCAAATAAGTAACACAATATAAATAACATATAAATGAACACATATTAGGAGAATAACCATGAGCTTTATTTGGATGATTATCGTTGGTTTGGTCGCAGGTTTATTGGCACGTGCTATTAAACCGGGTAACGACCCTATGGGCTGGATCATGACCATTGTATTGGGTATCGTTGGAGCGATGCTGGGTGGTTTTATCGCAGGTTTAATCGGTATCGATGCCGATGGCGGCTTTACCGGTCTTATCTTCTCAGTGATTGGTGCGATTATCTTACTGTTTATCTATGAGATGATCATGAATAAGCGCCGCGTGTAATCTATTTTCTTTATAAAAAATATTTTTTAAAAAGGTCTTGTGTAAGCAAGGCCTTTTTTATTGCGTCCATTTTTCTTAAAATTTATAAATGCTAGGTTTTTCTGATATTTATCAGCGGCAAGATTGGCCTTCGGGTATTGATAAGCATTACTTTTGTCCCCATTTATCTTATAATATCAGACCTATTTTATCTTTATCGTTGAGGTGAGCCTTATGGCGTTACTCCCTATTTTAAGTTATCCCGACCCGCGCTTACGCACGATTGCCAAGCCTGTCAAGGAAGTGACGGCTGAAATCAAAACCTTAATCGCCGATATGATTGAGACGATGTATGATGCGCAAGGTATTGGTTTGGCAGCAAGCCAAGTCGATCGTCATATCCAGCTTATCGTCATGGATTTATCCGAAGATAAAAACAGCCCAAGGGTATTTATTAACCCCAAAGTGACGCCATTGGTCGAAGAAAAGCAGCCGTACGAAGAGGGCTGTTTGTCGGTGCCAGAAGTCTATGATAAGGTTGAACGTCCGACGAAAGTACGTATCGAAGCCCTAGATGAAAATGGTAATAAGATTGATGAAGAAGTAGAGGGCTTACTTGCCGTTTGCATTCAACATGAGATGGATCATTTAAACGGCGTCATCTTCGTCGATTATTTATCGCGTCTTAAACAGACGCGGGCGCGTGATAAGGTGCGTAAAGTGCTTAAAATACGCGAAAAACAAAGCGAGCAAATGGATAAACAGCCGCAAACCACCAATTCTTAATTTACTCACTTACTTACTTATTCCTAAGCCATTTGCATATCATTTTATTATTATCGCTAGGCTTGATACGCCATTACAAGATCGATGATAAGACGATAATAATATGATAACTGATAAACTGGCTTTTATGCTCTGATATTTTTATTCTCTGACATCTAGTGTCTTCATTAAAGGTTTCTCACCATGACCATGATCAAAATTGACCAATATTTTGACCCTGCCGGTTGGCAGAAATTCACCAAAGCTGCCGAAGGTCGCGACACGCCATTTTTGCTGGTCGACTTGAGCCGTATTAAAGCAAAATATGCTGAAATGGTTGGTTTTTTTCCAAAGGCGAAAATTCATTACGCAATGAAGGCAAGCCCTGCGGTTGAAGTCATTAATTTGCTTGCGGAGCTTGGTTCAAACTTTGATTGTGCGTCCATCTATGAGCTTGACCGCGTGCTTGATTGCGGCGTTGAGCCATCACGTATCTCTTATGGCAATACCATTAAAAAAGCGCAGCACGTGAAATACGCTTTTGATAAAGGTATCGACTTGTATGCAACCGACTCTGAAGCCGATTTAAAAAATATTGCTAAGTATGCCCCCGGCTCAAAAGTATTTGTACGTATTTTGGTACAAGGGTCAGAAACCGCTGAATGGCCGTTATCCCGTAAGTTTGGTTGCCACCCAAACATGGCAATTGACCTGCTGGTTCAGGCGCGTGAGTTGGGCTTGGTGCCTTATGGCATCTCTTTCCACGTTGGCAGTCAGCAAAAAGACGTGGCCGCTTGGGATGATGCACTTGCCAAGGTCAAATATATGTTTGACTGGATGAAAAATGAAGAAGGCATTAAGCTGCAAATGATTAATTTGGGCGGCGGCTTTCCAGCGAACTATATCAGCGAAGTCAATCCCATAAAGGTCTATGCAGAAGAGATCACCAGTTATTTGACTGATGACTACAATGAAGACGAAATGCCAGAAATCATCCTTGAGCCAGGTCGCTCATTGGTTGGGGGTTCAGGCGTACTAGTCAGTGACGTGGTTTTGATTTCTCGTAAATCAGATACGGATTTGACGCGCTGGGTCTATACCGATGTGGGTTTATTCCAAGGATTAATTGAAACGTTGGGTGAAGCAATCAAATATCCGGTTTATACGCCTAAGATGGAAACTTCGAAAAGCGAAGGTACGGTGGTATTGGCAGGCCCAACTTGCGATTCAACCGATATCATGTATGAAGAAGCGGGCTATCAGTTGCCAGAAGAGCTTGAGATTGGCGATAAAATCTATTGGCTGACCACTGGCGCTTATACCAATTCATATTCGTCTATTGAGTTTAATGGTTTTCCGCCGTTAGACGTGGTTTATATTGATTAATTTTTAGACAATCAATATCAATAAAAAAGCGCGGTACTGTGCAAGCAGTGCCGCGCTTTTTTATGTCTATTTTAATATATCCAGTGATGTGGCGTTAATAAAAACCAGCTACTGTACCAGTAATGAAATCGGTACGCTATTGCTGCTATTTAGCGTCCTATCACTACCATAACCTGAGTTTTGGCTTTGATTGTTTTGTGATATTTGTCCAATAGTGACCCACTGCCCACGTGGCACGATAATGGTGCTATCTAATCTTTGCCCTTGTATGCGACTGTTATTATCTTGGCGGTAGCGATTATGAGAAGGATTAGCGCGCACGAGCTGCTCTTCTACTTGGGTGAGCGCTACTTCGACCTGTCCGTTTGGCAGTAGCCTTGGCGTCACCGCAATCCCTTGCGTCGTCGGCAGTAATACTTGCTGCTGAATAATAATCTGCCCCGCTGGACGGTTATAGGTCGGATAGCTATTGGCAATATAGGTTTGGTTTAATGAGTAAAGCGTGCCTGTGCTAATGCTGGCGGCGCTACCTGATAGTGTTTGTACTTGATATAAATTGTTGCCTTGCTGCTGGCTATTACGCTGGTTAATCAACCCTGACCCTTGGATACCGCGATTGCTGATAATAACCTGACCTTGCTGAATATTACTTTGAAACTCAGTATTATTACCAACGCGCACAGCAACCGTTAACGCCTGCGGCTGACGGTCAATTTGTACCAATAATTGCTGTACTGCCTGATAATTAGCAGCAGTGGTATGCAACACCAACTTATCTTGATAAGTCGTCACTGTGCCGCCATCGCGGCTACTGTTTAGCTGCTGACGGACAGCTGGTAGTAGTGCTTCACCGCCATAAGTATGGATGACATAGGTTTGAAAAGTAGCGGCTTGGGCGACTATTGGCATTATAGCCAGAGTTAGCAGCAAAAATCTTTTGTGCCCAAAATTTCCATTATTAAAAGTCGTGATGGCGTAACCAAACATCGCTGTTAGATAATTGCCAAACTTCCTCATATGCGACTCCTAATAGATATTTAACCCAACCTCTAAACCATGACTAGCAGTCTTTAAGCAGCCAATAAACATCATCGTTATTCAGAATTTCATTTTAAGCTTTAGTCATTTAAGCCCAAAACATCCTGCATATTATATTGTCCCGTTGGCTGCTCAATCACCCAGGTTGCCGCTCGTACGGCACCAGCAGCAAAGGTCATGCGCGCGCGAGCGCGGTGGGTAATTTCAACCATTTCGCCGTCGGCAATAAACATCACCGTATGATCGCCGATAATTTCACCGCCGCGTATCGCATGAATGCCAATCGTCCCTGCTTCGCGCTCGCCCGTTTGTCCTTCGCGGCCATAAATGGCGACATCTTTTAGGTTCTGTCCGCGCGCTTCTGCCACCGCCTCTGCCATCATATACGCCGTACCCGATGGTGCGTCGATTTTATGCTTATGATGGGCTTCGATGATTTCTACATCAGCATCATTACCAAAAGCTTTTGCTGCCATAGCGAGCAATTTTAATGATAAATTAACGCCCGTTGAATAGTTACCTGCATAAACGATAGCGATTTTCTTACTTGCTGCTTTTAATACTTGCTCTTGCTGCTCATTAAAACCTGTTGTGCCTATCACCATCGCAACGTTGCTTGCCGCACAGAGTTGCATATTTTGTTCGGTCGCATCCGGTAAGCTAAAATCAATTAATACATCGATGTCATTAATAACGGCGGTTAAATCATCGACAATCTGCACATCTAAACGACCAATCGCGGCAACTTCGCCCGCATCGGCACCGACAAGGCTTGAGCCTTGACGTTCAATCGCGGCGTTCAGCGTGGTTTGTGCGTTGTCTTGCACCGCTTCAATCAGCATACGCCCCATACGCCCGCCGGCACCGATAACGCCAACGTTAATGGTTTTTTTTTGCTCTTTGTTTTTTGACTGCTGACTCATATAGCTACCCTAGATATTTTATTTTTGATAGGTTGGTTGTTAAATTTGTGAGGTTAAGTTTAGCAAATATAATGGATAAATGGTTTTTTATAGCATCAACAAAAAGGCCTATCGTTTCACGTGAAACAATAGACCTTAAAACTTCTTAAACAGTAGCGCTAGCTATCAATCAAATAAGTCGCCAATCTTTTTAAAGAAAGATCTTTTATGTGGCGACTGCTGATGCTTACTATCGCCGTCCAAGGTATCTTGGAATTGACGTAACAAGTCTTTTTGCTCGCGCGTCAGATTCACTGGCGTCTCAATCACCACGCGGCAAATCAAATCGCCTTTCATCGTCGTGCGTACTGGCGTCACACCTTTGCCGCGTACACGCAATAATTTACCACTTTGCGTGCCTTCAGCAACCTTGATTTTAACTTTGCCATCTAGGGTTGGGATTTCAACTTCTTTACCAAGTGCCGCATCGGTAATACTCACGGGCACATCCATATAAAGATCGGCACCTTGACGGGTAAAGACGTCATGCGGCTTCACGCGTACTTCGACGTATAAATCGCCGTTTTGCACGCCTGCGCCGCCTGCTTCGCCTTCGCCTGCTAGGCGTACACGGTCACCATCGTCAACACCCGCTGGGATAGAAACCTCAAGCGTGCGCGATTTGTCTTTGACGCCGCTGCCATGACAGTCAGAACAAGGGTTTTTAATCTGTTTACCGGAGCCGCCACACTGCGGGCAAGTCTGCTGCACGGCAAAAAAGCCTTGCTGCATCCGTACTTGGCCTTGGCCGTGACACATCTGACAAGTAACAACATCAGAAGCGTCTTTCGCACCTTTACCATCACAGGTATCGCACGGCGCAGGCGCGGTAAAGCTGATTTCTTTTTTGCAGCCGCGCACCGCTTCTTCTAGGGTCAGCTCAATCACATAACGTAAGTCTGAACCGCGGCGTGAGCGTCCACCGCCGCCACGTGATTGACCAAAGATGTCACCAAAGTTGCCAAAAATGTCGCCAAAGATATCTTGGAAGTTGCCACCGCCGCCGAAGCCGCCACCGCCCATGCCGTTTTCAAACGCTGCATGCCCCATGCGATCATAAGCTGAGCGCTTTTCTTCATCACTCAATACTTCATAAGCCATCGACGCTTCTTTAAATTTATCTTCAGCATCAGGATCATCAGAATTGCGGTCAGGATGGTATTTCATGGCTAGCTTGCGGTAGGCTCGCTTAATTTCTTTACTGTCAGCGGTTTTACTGACCCCCAATACTTCATAAAAATCGCGCTTACTCATGGGCTCTCCTATCGTCTTCACAGTCCACCGGTCGGCCGATTCATCAACCCGAATCAATCACACCCTTTATACTGCCCGCACCCACACTTAAAGGTTTCACATGAAACAGTGCGGATGGTGCGGATAACGCGTAAAAAGAGGACAATTTATGAATCTTACAAGCGAATACGGCGGGATGCTGCTTAGCCAAATCAATTATTAAAAGTTTGCGCTATTTATGGAGATGACGGAGGGATTTATCAAGCACTGAGGCGTCTAAATTATAAATTAAGGAGTTTTAAATCCCTTAAAAAAGAATTTATTAAGAATTTCACAAAGGTTTCCATACCTTTGTAAGGTTGAGCCATGCTAATATTTAGCGCCGTATTGATGTGTATTTAAACACTGTTTTTAGTTTTTTAGCCACTTTTTAGCCACTAGGTCTGCGATAAGGTCGTATTATTATGAAAAAGCTGATTGTTTTATTGATTGTCATTGCCGTCGCTATCTATGCAGGCTCGCCTTACTACAGCGCTTATCAGCTTAAAAATGCCTATGATGCCAAAGATGGCGCGGCTATCGCGGCGGCTATTGATTATGAGCAAGTGCGTCCCAGTATCCAAAATCAGCTGACCAGTCAGTTTGCAGTGACCGTGACCAAATACCCATTGGTCGCCGAACTTGGCGGCGCGCCATTAACCGAAGCGGCCAACGGCTTTATTATCCAAGCGGTCGATGGCGCTATCACTCCGCAAAATATTGAAAAACTGATTAACACCCAAGGTCAAGCCAATACTGCGACCAAAGAGCTTGCGGCGGCATGGGCGATTGCTAGTAATCAGGTCGATCTTAAAAACCTGATTCAAAATCTAATCATTCAGCGCGGCGACGTCAATGCCGTGGTCAAAAACCAAATGCAGCAAATCATGCAAAAGCAAGCGGCCGAGCTTGAGCAACAAGCGGCGCAAGGTACGGATAGTGACAAGCCAACACTCAGCTATTGCGGTATCAACTGCTTTACCATTAGCGGTCAAGTGAAAGGTTATCCGCTGACTATCGAGATGCAGCGCGAAGGTTTGATAAATTGGAAAATCGTTGATATCGTTTTGCCGCAATAATTGTTGCTAAAATATATTTACTAAAATCAAGGCTAAGCGCAATAAAAAATCGCCCGATAAATTATGTTTATCGAGCGGTCTTTTATAAACTGTTTGACTCAAAATTTCATATCATAAATTTATAACCACTAATCTACGCCCAAAAATTCTAAAAACTCTGGGCTCTCAAAGCTTGCTTGGTAAAGGACGCCATCTTCGCGGTAAATAGCTGGCGTTGCCATGACCGCAAGCCCTGCTGATTTTTCACGGTTAGGCGTTACATAATCGGCCGTACAGCTTGCTGGTGCAGGCGTCATTTTACCTTGTAGCATTGCTTTATCAAAAGCTGTGCGGCGGCTGTCCTCACTACCCTGACACCAGATAGCGCGCATTTGCTCAGGCGACTTTTCATAGATTGGATAACCGATGGTTTTTACCGTCACGCCTTTAGCATTGAGCATGGGTAGCTGCTGATGGAGACGGCGACAATAAGGACAATTGACATCATTAGCGACATAAATAACCGCTTTCTCAGGGCTGGTGGCAGGATAAGTAATCAGTTGGCTGTCGTCCAAAGTGGCAAATACCGACTGATTTTTAAGGCGCTCAAAGTTGCTATCAAGCCCGATAAACTGACCGTTTTCAATCACTGATATCTCACCATCGGTGATATATTGTCCATCGTCTGATAGTAGAAATGGTACACCTTCTAGCGTCGCACCCCAAATCACTCCCGGCACGGCGGTGTAAAAAAATGGCGTTTTGGCACTCATGTTTTTAAGCGCACTCATATTTGCCAATAGGTCAGATTTTAGGCTAGCACTAATAGGTTTGCCGACTTGCAAGCTGCTGCTGCGCGCGGGCGTTTTGGTGACGACGCGCTTGCTTGGGTTCTTTTGTAGCTCGCCTTGGATGACATATTTACCATCTGCGGTGATATGCAGCGGCGGCTGTCCAGCTAGGCTGACTTGATACATATTTGGCAGTTTAGAGGGCGCGATAGAAGTGATTTGCGTTTTAATACCTGCTTGCGTTAGCAGCTCGCGCAAGCGGCTGTCGATAGATTTATTAACGGTGCTAGCAGCTTGCACGCTTGGGGCTGCTTGGGTTAATTTTTTATTGCCCCCATCAGTGGCGCTTGGCTGCGCACAAGCCGTGGTCGTCAATAATATGGCACTGATTAAGCTGGCGGATTTGAATACAGGTCGTTTCACAGAGGACAGTCCTATCTGGTTTCTAATAGCTGTTTTTAAGAGCCATTGTTTTTAAAAGCAGCAATGCTTTAAACGCTCTCGTTATTAATAAAGACAACGATATTATGTAAAAATATAGATTAAAAAAGCTAGGCAGACTTTAGCATAAGGAGGATTTTTGCCAAGTGATAACGGCTCAATTTTGCAAAACAGCTACTGAGCTTTAAGAGATAGGCAACACAGAGGGCTAGAAGAGGTAGTAAGGATAAAAGATAGGCATTAAAAAAGCAGCGCACCATTTAGTGGCTGCTTACTGGGGCAATTATGGTAGCGGTTTTTAGGGTTTAGCAAAAACCAAATTTAGAATTTAGCCACTTCTTCCGGCGTTAAAAAACGGCTGTCGCCTCTCTCCAAACCATCCAAATTAATATGCCCAATACTGGCGCGGTGTAGCTCGGTGACTCGATTACCAAAGTAGCCCATCATGCGTTTTACTTGATGGTATTTGCCTTGCTCTAAGGTCAGGCGCGCATGGGTTTCATCGATAAACTCAAGGGTAGCGGGCTTGGTCGGCTCATAATCGCCTTCTAATAAAATGCCTTCAGCCACTTTTTTGATGGCTTTTTCTTGCGCATCGCTGTCCATCGGATCTGCTAAGGTTAGCTCATAAACTTTAGCATGCTCATGCTTAGGGCTGGTCACGCGGTGTAACCAACTGCCATCGTCACTGATAAGCAGCGCGCCTGTGGTATCGACATCAAGTCGTCCAGCTATGCGCAAACTGCCAAGCTCTGGTACGGCGATTAGCTCGGTGACGATAGGATATTCTTTGGCTTTTAAGGTACATTCAAAGCCCTCTGGTTTATGCAGCAAGATATAGCGATTGCCCGTAGCAACCGATAAGGGCTCGCCCGCCCACATCACATCGTCATTAACGATATCGACATGTAAGCCTGGGTCTTTGATGACCTGCTCGTTTACTGTCACCTCACCAGCGTGCAAAATCCGCTTTGATTCTTTGCGCGACAGCTCAGTGGCTTTACTAATAAATTTATCTAGACGCATACGATTACTACCATCCGTTTTACATTACCAACTCTATAATAGAAGCCAACGATACCAGCAGGGGTGCTAAGCTTGTCCGCTGTCTTAACTAATTAGAAATGGTATTATAAGAAAAAATTAAATGAGCACTGCGCCAAATACGGACGCCAGTGAAAGTTAAGTAAGTTTACCATATCCAACCTAGACCTGATGAACTATGAGTTATCAAACGCTAAAACATGCTGTCACGGCACGTTTAGAAATTAAAAAATCCGAGTTTATTGCGCACGCCTATCCGGTGGCTTCACGAGAAGACGCCATGTTTCACGTGGAACAGCTACGCGCGCAATATGCCGATGCGCGTCACCACTGCTGGGCGTATATCATCGGCGACCCTAACAATACCGCCAGCGCAGGCTTTGACGACGATGGCGAGCCAAATGGCACCGCAGGACGACCGATATTAAATGTCTTGCAGCATAAATCTATCGGTAACGTCATTATTATCGTAGTACGTTATTTTGGTGGTATCAAACTGGGCGCAGGCGGCTTGACTCGCGCTTATGCCGGCTCTGCGCAAGCGGCGGTAGACGAAATGGTATTGCTCCCCTACGTACCAATGGCGCAAGTAAAAATACTCGCCGAGTTTGCCACCGAAGCGCAGTGCCGCTATGTGGTCGAGGATTTAGGCGGCCGTATTGATGACGTGAATTATAGTAAGCAAGTCACCTTGACCGTGTCGCTTGCCAAAGCAGATATTGATAATCTAAAAGAGCGCCTAGCGATGAATGGGCGCGTCCTACAATCACCTTAACTCATAATTTTTTGAGTGACCATGCGTTCACTGAGCGTTCATTGAAAAGCATTGGTTTTGGCAACGCCCGTCGGTATGATAAGGCATTGATTCTTAGAGACGATTTTAACGATAAATTTAACCACCATTAAATAAGAAACCTTTATGCCGAAAACAAATAAAACCTTTGCGCCCGCCCCTTTTAAACCGCCGTTTTGGCTAAGCAATCCACATCTACAAAGCATTTTACCCAAATTCTTTGCGCCCAAAACGCCGACGTATCGCCGCGTGGTCGCAAAAGATTCGTTGGATGAAAGTGATATTGCTTATGACTTTTATGATGTTCATCCTATAAACACAGAAAACGGCGAGCTTGAACAAACGCCATTAATCGTCCTATTTCACGGTATGGAAGGCAGTAGCGACAGTCATTATGCGCGCGCTTTGGCCTATCAGATGCACGCACAAGGCTGGCACTTTGTCGTCGCGCATTTTCGTAGCTGTGGCGGTATTCCTGCAAGCGGTCGCGTGTTTTATAACGCTGGGGATACGGGCGAGTTGCACCATATGCTTGAGAATTTGCGCAAAAACTTTGCCCATATATACGCGGTAGGCGTGTCACTAGGTGGTAATGCACTGGCTAAATATATGGGCGAATATGGCGATAAAGCGCTATGTGATGGCGCGGCGGTGATTTCAGCGCCCGTCGATATGTCGTCTGCGGCGCTGAGTATGCACAGCTTTTTGAGCCATCGTATTTATACGCCGTATTTGCTTAATCCCATTATCAAAAAAGCCTTGGCTAATGACATTACCAAAGATGAGATTGATTCCATCAAAGCGGTCAATCGCATCAGTGACTTTGATGATATTTTCACCGCGCCGCGCCATGGCTACCGCTCTAACAATCATTATTATTACGCCTCATCGGCCCTGCCTTATTTGATAAAAGTGACCAAGCCTTTATTATTAATTAGTGCCAAAGACGACCCTTTCCTTGGTTTTACCGCCACGCCAAACGATGTCTCTGACAGCGTCACTATTTTGGACACCGAACATGGTGGGCATGTGGGCTTTATCCGTTATCGCACGGACAGAGACAAATCGACGCATCTTTATAAACAATCAAGATTAGATATCAACTGGTTACCCGAAACCGTCAGTGCTTATTTTGAGTCTATTGGCGTGCCGTCTAACAACTCTGACGCCTAATACTTATTTTAGCCAATTTTAGACCTACCTTTGAACTTTTGAGATTACGCTATGTATCCTTATCTACGCTATACCAAGTCTATCGTTAGGGCGGTCATCGCTAACATAAAAGGTCAGTCTTTAGATCTAACGCAGACCAGCGAGGTGACAGTGCGCTGTAGTCTTACCGACCTTGATCCAATGCTTGAGATGAATAACGGTAGGGCTTTGACAGTATATGACATCGGCCGTACAGACTTTATCATCCGTACTGGTCTTGGGCGTTTGTTACTCAAAAAACGCTGGGGTATGGTGGTAGCAGGTAGCAATATTCAATACCGTAAGCGTATTCGTCTGTTAGATAAAGTCACTATCAAGACACATATTGCAGGCTTCGATGAGCGCTGGATATATCTTGAGCATTCGATGTGGGTGAAGGGCAAACCCTGCTCGTCTATGCTGCTAAGAACGGGGGTTACAGAAGGCGGTAGAGTGGTGGATACCGCCCGTGTATTAGCGGCACTAGGTCGATCTGATTGGAAGTTTCCTCCGTCAGGCTATGTGGCAGAATGGATAGAGAGCGATAAAGATCGCCCGTGGCCGCCGGCGGGTTAATTTTAGTTGCATTAAGCGTTTAAGCTAGGCAGTTAGGTTAAATAAATGAGCACTAGTCTTAAAAAACATTGCTTTTATAATGGAAACCTTCTTCTTTTATTGCATAACTAAATACACATTATCTAACACGCTTGCCGTTCAGCTTTGCTAAAGTAAGTCATGCAAATCTCCTCATAACACAACAAGGACGCCCGTCATGACCTTACTTAAAACCTTTGATTTAACCCATCCTATCGTGCAAGCGCCGATGGCAGGCGCAACCACGCCAGAGCTGGCAGCGACAGTAAGTAACTTTGGCGGGTTGGGATCACTGGGCGGTGGGACGACGGCACCATCGGTTTTAAATGAGCACATTAATATTCTTAAATCGCTCACCAATCGCCCCTTTATGATCAATCTGATGGTGTTATCGGAGCATGATTCTAATACCTTGGATAGCGAAATCCCTGCTTGGTTAAGCGAGTATTATCAAAAAAATAGTATAGGCATGGCGTTACCTAAACGCCCTGCGCTCAATTTTTCTGAGCAGCTGCAAGTGCTTTATGACAATCCCGTCCCTGTGGCGAGTTTCACCTTTGGCATTATCAGCGCCGAGCAAGTGCAGCGTTTACAGGAGTTAGGTACGCGCGTCATCGGTACTGCCAATCATCCGTTGGAAGCAAAAGCATGGGCAGAGATTGGCGTCGATGCGGTATGTATTCAGGGCTCGGAAGCTGGCGGCCATCGCGGTGGCTGGTTGCAAGAAAGTGCCAACGATCCACTAGGTTTATTGACGCTGATTAGCCAAACGCGCGCGTGCACCGATGTTCCTTTGATTGCAGCTGGCGGGATTATGACGGGGCAAGCCATCAAAGCGGTACAAACAGCAGGCGCAGAGCTTGCGCAAATAGGCACAGCATTTTTGACCACCGATAAATGCGGTATTAATGATACGTATAAACAAGCGCTGCTTGATGTCAGTCTGGGTAAGCGCAGTAGCGAGACGCGCTTAACTAGGCTGTTTTCAGGGAAGCAGGCGCGCGGATTGTTAAACGATTATCTGCGCGACTTTGGTCAATTTGAAAATGCGCACAAACTACCGCCCTACCCTCAATTAAATGCCATGACCAAAAACTTGCGAGCGCATGCAAAAAACAACCTAGATGCAGAACATCAGTCTTTATGGGCAGGTCAAGGGGTGGCTTTGGTCAGACAGGAAAGTACGCTTGAATTGCTCAAGCGCCTGGTCAAAGATTTATAGTTTGATTCAGGTAGGCTGGGTTAAAAGCCCAGCCTACGGTACTATTTCTTTAACCCTTCACGAAACGCCTTATAATCGTCCGCCGTTTGCTCCACCGCCTCAATCATCGGTACATGACCAACCTCTGGCATCATAATCACTTGCGCTTGCGGGATGATTTGTTTTATAAGCTTGACCGTTTCAGGTTTAATCACTTGATCTTTTTCACCCCAAACGACCAGCGTTGAAATGTTATATTGGGCGATAATTTTGGCACGCTCCTCGACATTGTCGGTGACGATTTGCTCGAGGATTTTGGCGTCCAGCTCTTTATTGGCGATACGTTCTTGCGCAAATACCGCTTTGACCGATTTTGGCAGATAAGGCGGCTTGTACATGACAAAATCGTACATCTTATAGAAGTCTTCATTGCTATTAACCAGCAGCGGATTGTTTTCTAGCGTCGCCCCTTCTAGCGATTTAGGAATGCCAACTGACCAAAAGCCTGCGCTATCGACGAGCCATAAGCTTTTGACGTCGTTTGGATACTTTGCCGCATAAGCCACGCTGATAGCGCCGCCCATCGAATTGCCGCCGACATGGACACGATTTGCCAAACCTTTGGCTTGCAGCAGCTCATGTAAGCGCGCCGCTTGCGCCTCCGAGCGATAATCTGCGCTCATCGGTTTACTAGACTCACCAAACCCAAGCAAATCTGGAATGATCAGATGATAGCCTTCTAACTGACTGGCGATGCGGGTGAAGTTGTCTTTATTACCGCCAAAACCATGAATGAGTAATAACGGCTCGCCTGTTACATTGCCGTTTTCGGCATAAACCATTTTATCGCCAGAGGACAATGTTAGTACCTTTACTTCTAAATCAGACTTGTTACGTTCATACTGAACTAGCTTTTGGGTGGTATTGACGGCTAAAGTGTTGGGCGCGGTGGTACAGCCAACGACTGAAAGACTAAAAAGCGCGGCAAGGCACAGGCGTTTTAATAGCATCGAAACTTCCTTGTTAATATCTGGCAGAGTAAATTAAAAAGCATAAGCTTAGCACTCGCTTAATTCAAGCGTAAACCATGACCGCCGCGATGTAAGCGAAAGCTGGGAAAAAGGCAATGTGGCGTGATTATCCTCGTCTGTTTTTGCCAAACCTCTTTTTGCCAATATTTTCTGACGTTTCTTATCTTTTGACGTTTTTTATCATAAGTAAGAGATAACCTTAAAAGCAAAATAACATGATTACTACAACAGATTATCACGCTACTTTATTTGCTTACCACTCTAATAAAGATGGCGCGAGCATTGTCACTTATAATAAGCATTTTTACTGCATTAACCGTATTTCATCAATCTCAAGTTAACTATTTGCCATCTTTCGTAGGACGTATATTTACCAACAGTCAAAGCCAACTTGGATGGCGCAAAAGGATGCACATTGAGTAACACAAGTATTTCCACTAAAAAACGGCGCGACCTTACCGAAGGCTCAATTGCTAAAACGATGCTGCTGTTTGCCTTGCCAACATTAGGATCATCGGCGCTGCAGTCGTTAAACGGTTCGATCAATGCCATCTGGGTAGGCCGGTTTTTAGGTGAAGAGGCACTGGCAGCGACGGCGAACGGCAACATCTTGATGTTTATCCTGATCTCCTTCGTTTTTGGTTTTGGTATGGCGGCTACCATTTTGATTGGTCAGGCCATGGGCCGCCGTAACGACACTATGGTCAAAAAAACCATGGGCACGGCGCTGGGTAGTATTATCCCGATAAGTGTCTTGGTGGCGGCAGTCGGGTGGATATTTGCGCCGATGCTCCTTGATCTACTGGGTACGCCAGCAAGCGCGGCAGGCCTTGCTTTGACCTATCTGCGGATGATTTTTGTTGCGATGCCCGTCACCTTGACGTTTACACTCATCATGATGGCGCTACGTGGGACGGGCGATTCTACGACGCCGCTTTGGTTTATCATTATATCGGTCATTATTGATTTGGTTTTGACGCCGACGCTTATTTTGGGTATAGGCCTGTTTCCCGAATGGGGCATATTTGGCTCAGCTTTTGCAACCGCTGTCGCCAACACGCTAGCGCTGATTGGTATGGTCGCTACCATGTATCTGCGCGGTTCTGTACTGGCACTTAGACTGCCAGAGCTGCGTTTTTTGCGCGCAGACCGAGACATCATAAAGTCAATGTTTTCAAAGGGGCTGCCGATGGGTCTACAGATGATTGTAATCTCCTCTGCGGCGCTTACGATGCTGTCGCTAATCAACCGCGAAGGGGTACAGACAACGGCCGCTTACAGCGCGACCCAGCAGCTTTGGACCTACGTGCAGATGCCTGCAATGGCGCTCAGTGCCGCGGCCAGTGCGATGGTCGCACAGAACATCGGTGCCAATCAATGGAATCGCGTTGCGGGCATCACCCGCTGGGGGCTTATCTTTAATTTAATTTTGACAGGCGCCATGATCGCAGTGCTGACCATTTTTGATAAAACCGTTTTGGGGCTTTTCCTTGGCAGTGATAGTGCAGCGGTGCCAATCGGGCGGCATATTCAACTCATGGCAACGTGGGGATATCTGTTCTTTGGGGTCGCGCAAGTGCTGTTTGGCACCATGCGTGCCAACGGCTACGTGATCTGGCCGCTGATCGTTATGGTGATTTCGATGTATCCGGTACGTCTTGGCTTTGCTTTTGGGCTTTATCCAACACTTGGTGAGGATGCCCTCTGGTTGTCTTTTCCAGCAGGGATGGTGGCGACGGCCTTGATGGGGATAGGATTGTATCTGTACGGCGGCTGGCGTAAAGGTAAAATCTTGCCTGCAGAAGAAGCGGCGCAAAGGTCTGAGGAGTTTCGCGCACAAACAGGCACCAATGCATCGTTTCGTGATATTTTACCGACCACGGTGTGGAAACTGTCTCCTTTGCGCCGTATGACAAGGCTGCGCCGTCGATTACAAAGACGACTGCAAAAACACCGTATGAGAAGAAAGAGTAAGAGCTCACAGCGCGGTGTATAGATATCAATTAAATTGACCCCACTCTCAACTTGAAATAAGCAAATCAAACTGAAGAGGCGGGTTACCAAGTTTTTTGTTGAGTACAAAGCACAGATTGTGTGACAGAATCTTACGAATCAATCGATGAGACAAATGCCATAAATCTCTTGCTCGCACTCTTTGTATACTAAATCGTTCT
>NZ_DHYG01000017.1 GCF_002414005.1 Psychrobacter sp. UBA5136 | reverse complement strand
CTTCATTGATGGTACTCATATCAAGGCGCATCAGCACAGCAGTGGTGGCAATGAGAACCTACAATCCATTAGTAAAAGTGTGGCAGGACGTGCCACTAAAATTCATCTAGCGGTCGATGCTCATGGCAATCCGATTACCTTTATTCTGTCAGATGGCACTACCCACGATGTTAAAGTCGCACCTGACTTAGTAGACAAAGTTAATTTGAGCAATACAGAGGTTTTATGTGCAGATTAAGGCTATGATTCTGATGCACTACGAGCGCATATTGAACAAGCCGGGACACGGGATAACATCCCTCGAAAACGAAACACTAAGTCTTCTAACGACCATATGGACTGGGACTTGTATAAAGCACGACACTTAGTAGAAAATGCTTTCGCCAAACTAAAACAGTATAGGGCGGTTGCCACCAGATTTGATAAGCTCAAGCAGAGTTATGAAAATACAGTCGCTCTTGCTTGTGCTTATATCTGGCTCAAATTATGAATGTTCAACACGCCCTAGTATTTTTTGAATTAACAATGGCATTACTACCCCTGCTTTTTCTGCTAAGGTAATATCAACAATAGTATTTGGCGTTGGGTGTGGATTTATCTCGATGATTTTGGCACCATTTTGCTTGGCCAATTGTGCCAGTCCTGCCGCAGGGTAGACGAGACTTGAGGTGCCGATACTGATAAAAGCCTCGCAATTGGCTGCTGCATCCTCTGCCGCCCGCCATGCTTCTACGGGCAAGGCTTCGCCAAACCAAACGATATCAGGGCGTATGTAGTCGCCGCAGTGCTGACAAGTCAGCAAGTCTTCATTAAAACTCACGTCTCTTTTGCTATTTTCTTCCATTCCTGAGCCGTTGTCATAAGGCGTGTTGCATTGGCTACAGCGATTTTGCCAGAGATTGCCATGTAAATGGGTCACGCGACTGCCAGCTTGTTCGTGCAAGTCGTCGACATTTTGGGTGATAAGCGTCAATCGCTGCCCACTCTTCGCTGCATGTTGTTGCCACTGCGCTAAAGCATCATGGGCGGGATTTGGTTTTTTATCGGCGACCAATTGCCTGCGCCATTGATACCACGACCACACCAGTTTTGGGTCGCGAGCAAAAGCCTCAGGCGTTGCCAAGTCTTCAGCAGCATAGTTTTCCCATAAGCCGGTTTGCTTGTCTCGAAACGTGGGAATGCCACTCTCTGCTGAAATCCCAGCGCCCGTTAAAACACAAATGCGCTGTTTTGAGGCCAGTAATTTGGCGGCGCGTTCGACTTCTGCTATTAACGCTGGTGATAATTCTGCTAACATGACCTAACCCTTTTTAAGAATGGATATAGACTTCTATGATAGATGGAATTTGGTGGCTTGTCATATTGATAGCAGTCGTCATTGGGCTATGGTTATTGGCAAAAATGCGCGCGCCCAAAGCTACTGATAACAACCGTCTCAAGTCGCAAAGTGCAAAAACACCGCTTAATGATGCGCTGCAAAAAACCTCAGAGTTGGTTAAACAGCATTTTCCTGACCACCGCGTCAACCGCAAAGCCAATCATTTGCTGATCAGCAAACAACATAAAAAAATTGCGATGATTACGATTGATAAAAAGCTTGCCGTCGGTCAGCGCCGTTTGGGCGACGTTCCTGTGATTAATTATCACCGTGTACCCAGCCGCGCTCAGCTAACTGCTCATCTACAAGATGTAGGATAGTTTTTATAAAGCTGGACGGAGAAAATGACGTTTAGGCGTGCAGTAGGGAAGATGTAGTGAGGAAATTTATGGTATAAATTTAACAACCATATACACAACATTTTAACAATGCTGGTGCCTAACAATAGGCAGCAGCTAAGCAAGCCGAGCATTGTTATTAAAGGCTTTTAGCGAGATAAGGTAATGCTAGGAAGGGTGCAATACCATGATTGGTGCGCTCGGCGGGAATCGAACCCACGACCCTCGGCTTCGGAAACCGATACTCTATCCAACTGAGCTACGAGCGCATAGTTTGTCAACTAAAACCCAACTAACTAACACTGTATATAAGTAAATGTAATTAGCTGAAAACAGAATGACGAGGCGTCTAAAAATTAAGACCGCTTAGTCTAACAAATAAAAGTCATAAAGCCAATGAATGAAGGCGGCTATTGAGGTTTTTTAAGAAAAAACATCATAGTCGGTAAACAGGCATGGCAATCTACCTGTCTTTTCCCTTATAATGTCAGGGAAAATTCATATTTATAATCACCGATTACAAGCGCGCCCGTATGCGGGATGGCTGTTTGCTATTGATAACTGTTTGGTTGTCAAAGGAGGACAAACAGAATGTCCAAGTCGTGTCGGCCCTTGTATACGTAATAAGAGAACGTGACGAATGAGAAAAGTAGTTATGTTATCGGCAGCTGCCATTCTAGGAATCGCTAGTATCGCTGTGAGCCAAGCTGAAAGTGTTGTAGACACGCCTGTAACCGTATCTGATGTCGCAGAAGGGCAAGACGTTGTCGAAAACTTACCTGAACAGTTGGGTGAAGACCCCAAAGCTGCTGCAGATACCACCGATGCAGCGGCGCCTGCTGACGGTGCTGCAACTGATGGTACGACAACAGCAGCCGATGCAGAAGCAACTGACGCCGATGCGGCCACTGAAGAAACCGCCGCTGCTGCACCTGCCGCTGAAGAAGAGCCAATTCCGCAAGATACGCCACAAGTACAAAAGCTGATTGCTTTATATCCTAACTTGATTGCTCGTATTCAGCCGGTTGCTAAAGTATGCTTCGAAGACGATGAGGTTTGTGACGTTACTGCTCGCTCTGCTGGACCAGCAGCGGGTGATGGCCCTCGTGATGGTAAAGCCGTTTATAATGCCGTATGTCACACTTGTCACGCATCAGGACTACTTGGTTCGCCTATGTTAGGTGATGCTGGTGCTTGGGGTCCACGTATCGCCAAAGGTAAAGATACCTTGTACACGCACGCTATCAATGGCTTTAACGCCATGCCTGCTAAAGGCGGCGCTGATATCCCTGATGAAGAAGTGCAAAATGCAGTCGATTACATGGTTGGTGAAGCAAGCTAGTTTCTGTTAATCGTTACTTTTGTTAATCGTTAGACCACAACTGGTTTGCAGTCACTTTATTGGTAAAATCACTGTTACTGCTAGGCTATCTTACTTGATGAATAGTACTGCGAATGTCATTGCGACTATCATTGCATAATCGCATTGTTAAATCGCCAGTGTGATTTTTTCATAGTGAGTGTATTTAGTATTTTACGATACGCATTGATAAAGCGCCTATTTCATTTAATGAGGTAGGCGTTTTTTTACGCACGATGATTGGTATTATCAATCTCGTGGTTATAAAATCCTGCCGTTGAAATCGCTTATCGCTAGCCTCACATCAAGGCATTAGAGCACACATTAGAAAAATTAACTTTTCCCAAATTATTTTCTATATTCTTTTATAGATACATCATTAATAAAGAGGTATTCATGTCTGAGGTGCCAGCGCTATCAATCCAGAACTTATCCAAAATCTATGGCAACGGGTTTTCGGCATTAAAAGATGTCAGCTTGACGGTGCCGCAAGGAGGATTTTTTGCGCTCCTTGGGCCAAATGGGGCAGGTAAATCGACCATGATTGGCATCATTAGCTCTCTATTTAAGCCAACGGCAGGTAGTGTGCATATCTTTGGGACGGACTTATTGGCTGAGCCTTCAAAAGCCAAGCAGTTTTTGGGCGTGGTGCCGCAGGAGTTTAATTTTAACCAATTTGAGAAAGTAGAAGACATTCTAATTACCCAAGCAGGTTATTTTGGTATTGCGGCTAAAGAGTCCAAACCGCGTGCAGAAAAATTGCTCAAAGCATTGGGTTTATGGGATAAGCGCGACAATAAAGCGCGTGAGCTTTCAGGCGGGATGAAGCGCCGTCTGATGATTGCCCGTGCCCTGATCCATAAACCAAAGCTTTTGATTCTCGATGAGCCTACGGCTGGGGTTGATATTGAGCTGCGCCGCTCGATGTGGGAGTTTATGCAGCAGATCAACGTTGAAGAAAACACCACGATTATTTTGACTACCCATTATCTAGAAGAAGCGGAGCAGCTTTGTAAGCGTATTGCTATTTTAGATCATGGTGAGATTCGTATTAATACAGAAATGAAGGATTTACTCGCGCAGTTATCGGTCGAAACTTTTGTCTTTGATTTGGCAAAGCCATTGACCCAGCAAATCACTTTAACCGGCGTGACCGATACGCTCCAGCCCGATGATTTAACGCTTGAGGTGACATTGACGGAAGGCGAGTCGCTAAATGGCGTCTTTGAGCAGTTATCTAAACAAGGCGTTTTGGTAGCGAGCATGCGCAACAAAGCCAACCGTTTAGAAGAGCTGTTTATGCGTCTGGTCGATAAAAGCCTGCATGAACCTTTAGCCTCATAGTAAATTTTTATAAATTATTGGCGTTTATTAAAGGTGGGTCTTTATAGATGCCTCACTTTTATAACGGCTACCGCTACGCAATATATGAACGATAAAAATACTGAGATAAACAGTCCACTATAAATATAGCAACCATATAGGCAACGCTGTGCGCCATTATTGAGCTGTAACGCGCGCAGAATGCTTAGGAGAGATAACGCATGAACTTCGCACAACGCTGGATTGCTTTTCGCACCCTGCTGATTAAAGAGATTCGCCGCATATTACGCATCTGGCCGCAGACTTTACTGCCGCCAGTCATTACGATGAGCCTGTATTTTGTCATCTTTGGTAAGATGATCGGCTCGCGCGTGGGAGAGATGGGCGGGGTGCCATACATGCAGTTTATCGTGCCCGGTTTGATTATGATGGCGATTATCACCAACAGTTACTCAAACGTGGTCTCAAGCTTTTTTAGTGCCAAATTTCACTCAAGCATTGAGGAGCTGTTGGTATCGCCAATCTCTAAACATGCTATTTTGACCGGTTATATCAGCGGCGGTATTTTTCGCGGGCTTGCGGTTGGGATAATCGTCTTTATCGTGGCGTTATTCTTTACCAAATTAGGCATTGAGCACTTATTTATCACCGTATTTACGGTTATCGGCACCTCGGTTTTGTTCTCGCTTGGCGGTTTTATCAACGCCGTATTTGCGCGCTCATTTGACGATATCTCTATTATTCCAAGCTTTGTGTTAACACCGCTGACCTATCTTGGCGGGGTGTTTTATTCAATGGAAAATTTATCGCCCTTTTGGCAAAATATCTCGCTGTTAAACCCAATCGTTTATATGGTGAACTCTTTCCGCTACGGCATTCTTGGTTATTCTGATGTCAATGTCTGGTATTCGATGGCAGCTATCTTTGCCTTTTGCGTCATCTTTTATATCATCTCTTATCGACTGCTAAGTAATGGTTCGCGTATTCGTTTATAAATTGCCGCGAGTTCTATTTATAATATCGTCAGTTCAAAATAAAATCGATGTCTTCATGATAGAGTGCGACTGGTATAAATTTTCCTTGCTTGCTGCTAGCACAGAGGCTACGAAAAATTCATCCCAGTCGCACTCTATCAGTTTTAAATGAATTCTACTATCTCTAGCATTTTAAATATCATCAGTTTTACTATTAGGAAGTACCCATGAGTATTCACGGTATTTTAGGCGAACAAACCACCGATTATCCCACTGAGTATAGTCCCGAGACCTTATATCCAATAGAGCGCAGTCTAGGGCGCGACGTTATTGACTGGCAAGACGATAAGCTAAAACTGGGCGTCGATTGGTGGCATGCCTTTGAGCTGTCATGGCTCAGTCCGCAAGGCATTTCGCAGGTCGCTATGGCACGCTTTGGCATTCCGGCAAGCTCGCCGTTTATCGTCGAATCAAAGTCGCTCAAATTGTATTTAAATAGTCTTAACTTTACCGAGTTTGCGAGCTGGGATGAGGTGCAAACGCTGATAGCCAAAGATTTGTCCGCATGCGTCCAAGCAGAGGTAACCGTTGAGTTATTTGGCTTAAATGACGTCCTGCATGATGATTCATATAATAAGGCGTCGGGATTTTTGATTGCCCAGCCTAAAGGTATTTGTATTGATAACGCTTTAGATAATAGCAGTGAAAAAGTTGCATTATGCGCGCATCCCGATGCAGCGTTATTAAGTGAGGATAAAACGGCTACTGATTTAAAAAGCGGCAGCAATGAGAAAGTTGCTCAGCCTTATACTTTTTATTCTAATTTGCTGCGCAGTAATTGTCCGGTCACCAACCAGCCAGATTGGGGTACGTTGGCGGTTTCGATGACCAGTCATAAGACAATCGATACAGCCAGCATGCTGCGTTATATCTTAAGTTTCCGTCAGCACAATGGCTTTCATGAGCAGTGTGTCGAGCAGATATTTGCTGATTTGAGTCGATATTATGAACCAAGTCAGCTTATGGTGCGTGCTTGGTACACGCGCCGCGGCGGTATCGATATCAATCCTTGCCGCGTGAGTGATATAACATTATTACCAGCGCCAAGTCGTCTGATTCGTCAGTAAGTAAAAGGTTGGTTTTTCATCATTTACTGAGCAATTCGTTTAGACACAAAAAAAGCGCCTATCTTATTAACTAAGATAGGCGCTTTTTATTGCATAAGTTTTATTAAAAAAACTATTTGCTGCTTACTTTGGCCAATATTTCTTCGTGGCTAAGCATTTGTTTTTCGCTGTCGCGGCGATTGACGTATTCGTATTTGCCCTCCGCCAAGTTGCGGTCTGAAACTACGATACGATGCGGAATACCAATCAATTCAAGGTCAGCAAATTTCACCCCAGGACGCTCATTACGGTCATCAAGTAGGACGTTAACACCTTGAGCTTTTAGCTCTTCATACAGCGCGGTTGCCGTCTGCATGACGGTGTCTTCTTTTGATTTCATCGGAATGATAGCCACCTCAAACGGCGCAATCGAATCATCAACGCTTGGTGTTTGTGGCCACATGATGCCGTTTTCATCGTTGTTCTGCTCGATAGCAGCCGCGATGATACGGCTGACGCCAATCCCGTAGCAGCCCATCATCAGGGTGACCGGTTTGCCATCTTCACCAGATACGGTCGCATTCATTGCTTGCGAGTACTTGTCACCCAATTGGAAAATATGACCGACTTCGATACCGCGTTTGATTTTTAGGCTGCCTTTACCATCAGGAGAAGGGTCGCCTTCTTGCACGTTGCGTACATCAACGACGCGGGTAATGCTCGCATCACGCTCCCAGTTCATACCAATGGTGTGTTTATTGACCTCATTTGCGCCCGTCACGAAGTCTGACAAGGCGGCGGCTGAACGATCAACAAATACGGGCATATCCAGATTGACACCGATAAAGCCTTTATGCAGGCCAGCGGCTTTTAGCTCTTCATCAGAAGCCATCGTTAAAGGCACATTGGCTTCTTCGATTTTTTCAGCTTTGATAGTGTTGAGCTGGTGGTCTCCGCGCAGCACAATCGCAATCAGTTGCGGCTCACCGTCTTCGGTATGACCGTGGACGATTAAGGTTTTTACCGTGGTCTCTAACGGTACACCTAGATGTTCGGCAACCATTTTACAGCTGGTCATGTCTTCTGTTAAGACGTCTTCGCGCATCATTTTTGGTGGCTGGCGCTCTGCGGTGCTGACTGATTCCGCAAGCTCAACGTTGGCTGCATAATCAGAAGCGTCAGAAAAGGCAATATCATCTTCACCGCTGTCTGCCAACACGTGAAACTCATGCGAAGCAAAACCGCCGATAGAGCCCGTATCCGCTTGTACCGCCCGGAAATCTAAACCCAAACGGGTAAAGATGCGCGTGTAAGCGTCATACATGTCATGGTACGTTTTTGCAAGTGACGCTTGGTCAACGTGAAACGAATACGCATCTTTCATGGTAAATTCACGCGCGCGCATCACGCCAAAGCGCGGACGAATCTCATCACGGAACTTACCTTGGATTTGGAAAAAGGTAATTGGCAATTGCTTATAACTGCGCAGCTCGCCTTGGGCAAGGTTGGTGATGACTTCTTCGTGCGTTGGGCCAAGCACAAAATCGCGGTCGTGACGGTCTTTAAAGCGCAGAAGCTCAGGACCATAATCGTCAAAACGACCAGTCATCTGCCAAAGCTCGGCAGGCTGGGTCATTGGCATCAGCACTTCTTGAGCGCCGACATTTTGCATCTCTTCGCGAACGATGCGTTCGACTTTTTGCAACACGCGCAAACCCATCGGCAACCAGATATATAATCCAGAAGCCATTTTACGAATAAGACCTGCTCTGACCATTAATTGGCTTGAGGCGATATCAGCATCGCTGGGAGTTTCTTTTAGCGTGGCAAACAAAAATTGACTGGCTTTCATAAATAAAGCGGAACCTTATCAACGATAAAATAAATAAGAAATAGTAGGATATTGAGCGTGTGCTTTGATGGCCGACGCAAGCTTACCTTTTATCACTTGGTAATAGTCTAGGACCTGCCTAGCTAAAAAGTACTGCACCAAGCAGTACGTTATTAGAAAGTGCGTTCATAAAACGCCTTGCAAAAAGGCTGGAACTTTTCATTTTTGTACGAATGCATCCATATTGACAGCGTCACATTTTTAGCAGAAAAGCCAGAAAAATGGGTGCATGCCAACATTTTGCTTATACAATCTGACTATGGTAGGTAAAGTTCGTCTAAGACGCAATGACTTTTTGTTTTTTCAGCTGAAACAGTCGTCAAACCCGCTAATAATACTAAAAGTGCGCGGTTTGTTGAGCTGTTTATTGCGCTGATAAGCAGTAAGTTTTTTAGGCCCATAGACAAAGAGAGGCCTAGCTAATACAACAGTATGATGTATAAATTTTTAGATATAAATAGTTCAGTAAAAGGTATTTTCTAAGTTGGTTCTGTGGCATCAATTATGTAGGAGAATGGTAGTAACTGCTTGAAATGGTTATAAACTACTCGCATTAAAGACGAAATACTTACCAATTTATTGCTGTTTAAAAATTCATTGCTGTCTAAAACTAGTCATAAAACCTTGAGGTAGTTTACATGTCCAATCCTGATAACCGCTCTTCTGTGGGCAATCATAATGTCAATCGCCCGCCAGCGAAAAAACCCATCGCCGTGCTGTCGTGGCTGGTATTGCTTATTGGCCTTGCCGCGCTCGCTTTTGCGATTTATAGCATACAAAACCTCAGCAAAGAAGAACCGATAGAAACCATTACCCGTGAAGGGGTGGTGATGCAAATTCAAAAATTAAATCGTTTGGAGACGGTGGCGTTTAGTGTTGATACGGTGATTACCAGTCAAAAACCAGGCAGTTGGATGAAGCTGTGGCAGGATGAGCAAAAGGGCTTGTTTATCGCACGCGGGCGCGTAGAAGCGGGCATTGATTTGAGTGCGCTAACGCCTGAGATGGTTCAGGTGGTACAACCTGAGATTAATGATAGTGATGTGCAGGAAGCGAGCGCCAATACGCCCATCTCAATGATGCCGCAAATTCATATTACCCTGCCGCCATCAGAGATATTTTCCGTTTATCTAGATGATATCGAGATTTACGATTGGCAAACGGGGGCGTTTGGCATGATGCAAGTCGATCCAAAAATTTTGCAGCAAGCGCAAAGCATGGCAAAAAAAGAAGTGCTTGAGCGCGCTTGCCGTGGTGATGTTATGAATTTGGCGCTGCAAAATGCACAAACACAGATGCAACAGCTATTCTCACTGACTGGCGCAGTGGTAACGGTGACCACGCAAGGCGCCGGGGCTTGCCAAATGCCAACGGCTTAATGCTTAGATTTTAGCACGAAAAGATAAGCCAAATCCTTTAACAAACCATTACGCTCGTTAACCAATGTTGCTTGAAGTTATCGCCAATAAGGTTACTATATTATATAAGCAGTATTATATGACAGGTCTTACCTGTGTTTAACGGCAGCCTTATAGATGAAATGCTGTCGTTAAAATAAGCTTATATGATATAAGAGGTGGCGCATATGACTACTCCTAACAATCAGCCAACTGCTCACAAGAAGCGCATATTAACGAAACGCCCTAAAGAAAAAGAATCGCTATCTTTTGCCACTTGGGTGCTGCTTATCATAAGCTTTACCTGTTTAGCCTATGCCATTTATACCATTCAGATGCGCATAGTACAGTCTGCTGTCGATGTGGATAATCCTAGTGGAGCACAAAGTAGCTTAGTACAAACAGACAATTAGTATTGCTGTTTTTAAATCATAACTGCTTCTAAATATAGGCTATTTTTTAAATTCAGCAATCGCCAGTTGTCGTGCTGCTTTATGCTCAACCATTGGTACAGGATAATTGATGTCAGCAAACTGACCACTCTTTGCCAGCGCTTTACGCATTTTATCTTCGCTGTGCAAGATACTGCTCGGCACGTCTTTTAATTCTGGCAGCCAGGTTTTAATAAATAACCCATCAGCATCGTGGCTCTTAGCTTGGCTAAAGGGGTTCATAATACGAAAGTAAGGCGCTGAATCTGTGCCCGTTGACGCGCTCCACTGCCAGCCGCCGTTGTTAGAAGCAAAGTCACCGTCTATGAGCTGCTGCATAAAATAGCGCTCGCCTAAGCGCCAGTCAATCAGTAAATCTTTGGTCAAAAACATGGCCGTGACCATCCGCAGGCGATTGTGCATAAAGCCTGTCGCATTGAGGCAGCGCATTGCTGCATCGACCAATGGCACGCCTGTCATGCCTGTACTCCACGCTTTAAAA
This sequence comes from Psychrobacter sp. UBA5136, assembly GCF_002414005.1. Classification (GTDB taxonomy): domain Bacteria; phylum Pseudomonadota; class Gammaproteobacteria; order Pseudomonadales; family Moraxellaceae; genus Psychrobacter. Next base: position 8,687 of record NZ_DHYG01000017.1, on the reverse strand, counting down.
TCCTCTTCATTGTATGACCAGTGTATCTTATTATCGGTCTCTTCTTTATAGGCTTTATGGCGAATAAGGTTGGGCTTGTCCACCAAGACATGACGATAAAAATCTCGCCACGCCAGCTCGCTTATCCAGTGATTGATGTCATTGTTATCGGACTTATCAAAGCCATCAGCGCTATTAAAATTGTCGCTATCATTACCCTGTAGTTTCTCCAGCGCTTTTATGGCTTGCAAATAGCACAGTCTTGGGCTAATTGCTCCGATAGTAAGGTAGGCTGATAGCTGGCTGGTCGCGTGTAAACTTGGCACATCACGGCTGATATCATAATTAACAATATCATCAGTGATAAAATCCTCTAAACGCTGACAGGCTTTATTTTCTCCAGCAGGGTAGGCTGTCCTAGCTTGGTCAAGCTGAGCGTCGATATCGATATGCTGGTAGGCTTCATTATTCTGTAACTGTTTTTGGTAATCTGCGACTAGTTTTTTACTTAAATTTTCTATGTCTTTAAGAGTATTGGCGCTGTCTTTTAAAGTTTTTAACGTACTTTTTGAATGGTTATTTGCCGCCATTGCCTCGTGTATTTGTAAGCTGCTGACGTCTAAAGTATGTCGCCACTTTTTATAAAAGGGCGTAAAGACTTGATACATGCTATCGCCGTCATTGGTGGTAATGCTTTGCGGCGGTAAAATACATTGGTCATGCCAGCGGATAAACTCGATATTATTTTTTGCCAGTTGCTCGGTTAACTGCTTATCGCGGTCAATCTCATTACCTTCATATTCATGATTTGCCATGACAACGTTGATATTATTCACCTCACACAAAGTTTTTAGCGAATCGATACAGTCTGCAAAGCTGGGGCAGCGCTGCACGGTTAAGGTGATGTTTAATTGTTTGTGCAAAGTTCTTGCTAGGATAGGCAAGGTACGGGCGATATGATCAACTTGTACAAGCGACATATCATGCGCGCGCCACTGCTCTGGCGTCAAAAAAAATAGCGCACTGACTTGAGCGTTTTCTGCGTTTGCCTTTTCACAAATGGCTGCCAGTGCCGTATTGTCATGCAGCCTTAAATCACGACGAAACCACATTAAATAATGCGCCCGGCCGATATTGGTGTTAGCCCTGTTGCCGTCATTGTTGTCGACCTTACCAGACGCCGTCTGAGACATGCAAGTATCCTTGTATGAATGAATGGATGAATCAATCGCAATCATAAACAAAACTGCGAATAAAAGTATGCTAGGATAAGTTTTTGGATGCAATGACTTTGCTAACTGGTTAACAAATCATCATATTTGATTAGTGCTTAACATAAATCCGTGTGGCCTAGCGAAATTCCCCCTGTCGTCAGTTTTACAGTATCATACTGAGCGTCATATTTAAGGTTATAAAAGGTTATAAAATGCGCGTTAAGTTTTGCGGCTTTACCCAGCCTAGTGAGATTAAAACTGCTGCCAAGTTAGGCGTCGATGCGGTTGGCTTGGTATTTTATCCGCCAAGTCCGCGCGCGGTTACTAGCGAGCAGGCGCAGTTATTAAGCGCCTCTTTACCTGCTTTTATAAGCGTGGTCGCTCTAGTTGTGAATATGCCTGAAGATGAACTGATTAAACTAGCAAATAGTGTCCCTTTTGATATCATTCAATTTCACGGTGATGAAACGCCCCTACAGTGTCAAAAACTGGCGGGTGCCGTCAATAAACGCTGGATTAAGGCGTTACGTATTAATGCCGAACAGCATAGCGCTGCGAGCATAAACGCTCAGATAAATGAGTTTGCTGCCGCAGGGGCGAGCAGTATTTTATTAGACGCTTATCATCCTGATAAATATGGCGGTACTGGCGCGCGCTTTGACTGGCGTCTTTTGCCAAAAGACAGCTCGCTACCGATTATTTTAGCGGGCGGGCTTGATGCTGATAATGTCGCTGCTACTCTTGATTTGCCGATTTATGCCGTCGATGTCAGCGGCGGGATTGAGATCGATAAAGGCAAAAAAGATGCCGCCAAGATGCGCGCCTTTATGAAAGCGGTCAAACGCGACCGATGGCAAAGCGTGACGGTCACTGACGCCAGCTAAGTGTTTTACTACAAGCACTCTTATTTGGTCGTTATTCCGATTTTCTGCTTAAATTTCTCCTTACCCTTATACTAAAAATACCACTATCACAGTAGGAATTATCATGAGTCATGTCGCAAGCACAGATTTGTCAAACGCTGCAAAAGCCATCAATACCTTTACCAATCCAGAAAACGTTCAGGACTTTAACCAATATCCTGATGCGCGCGGGCATTTTGGTGTCCACGGTGGCCGTTTTGTTTCAGAAACGCTAATGGCCGCGCTTGAAGAACTAGAAATCTTATACACCAAAGTAAAGGCCGATCCCGCGTTTTGGGAAGCGTATCATAGTGATTTGGTCAATTACGTCGGTCGCCCAACGCCGCTGTATCATGCCAAGCGTTTAAGCGATGAGATTGGCGGCGCGCAGATTTATTTTAAGCGTGAAGACTTAAACCATACGGGCGCGCATAAAGTGAACAATACCATCGGTCAGGCGCTGCTTGCCAAAATGTGCGGTAAAAAACGCATTATTGCGGAAACTGGCGCGGGACAACATGGCGTCGCAACGGCAACGATTGCCGCGCGTTTGGGATTGGAATGTATCGTTTACATGGGTGCTGACGACGTCGAGCGCCAAAAAATGAACGTTTATCGTATGCGCCTGCTTGGTGCAACGGTGGTGCCTGTGACTTCAGGTTCGCGTACGCTGAAAGACGCCATGAACGAAGCCATGCGCGATTGGGTGACCAACGTTGATACCACTTATTATATTATTGGCACCGTTGCAGGGCCGCATCCTTATCCGCTTCTGGTGCGTGATTTCCAAGCGATTATTGGAAAAGAAGCGCGTATTCAGCATTTAGAAAAAACTGGCAAACTGCCTGACGCCTTGGTCGCTTGCGTTGGCGGTGGCTCAAATGCGATCGGCCTATTCTTTGATTTCTTAAACGACACTGAGGTTAAAATGTATGGCGTTGAAGCAACCGGCGACGGCATAGAAACTGGTCGTCATTCAGCGCCATTGGCTGCTGGTCGTATCGGAGTGTTGCACGGTAATCGCACGTATTTAATGGCCGATGATGAAGGTCAAATTCAAGAAACGCATTCTATTTCAGCGGGACTTGATTATCCGGGCGTCGGCCCTGAGCACAGCTTCTTAAAAGACATGAAGCGCGTTGAATATGTGGGCTGTACCGATAAAGAGTCGTTAGAGGGCTTTCATGAAGTGACGCGTAAAGAAGGCATTATTCCCGCGCTTGAATCGGCTCATGCGGTCGCCTATGCACTTAAACTTGCTAAAACCATGACGCCTGAACAAAGCATTATCGTTAATATGTCGGGTCGCGGTGATAAGGATTTGCATTCGGTAATGAAGGCAGAAGGGATTGAGTTGTAGTCGCGTATGGTACTGCGAACTATAAATTCACTTTTATAAAAAAATCGATCGGCTCTCTTATCAAATCATAGAAAACCAATAGAGAGCCAATACAGCCAGTTTGAATTAATTGTAGAGACCACTATGACCCGCATTGAAAGCACCTTTGAAACCTTAAAAGCCCAAAATAAAAAAGCCCTGATTCCTTATGTTATGGCAGGCGATCCCAACCCTAGCAACTTTGTTGGCCTCTTGCATGATTTAGTCAAGCACGGCGCAGATATGATTGAAGTTGGCTTGCCTTTTTCTGACCCCATGGCCGATGGCCCTACCGTCGCTTCAGCTGGCGAGCGTGCCTTGGCGGCAGGAACGAGTACGCGTGATGCGCTAAATATGATTGCAGAATTTCGCAAACAAGACAGCCAAACGCCAATTATCCTAATGGGGTATCTAAACCCTGTTGAGATTATCGGTTATGACAATTTTGTCGCCTTATGTGAGCAGTCAGGCGTCGATGGGATTTTGATGGTTGATTTGCCACCAGCAGAGGCGGGCAGCTTTACGCAGCATTTAACTGATCACTCGATGAATGAGATTTTCTTATTATCGCCAACGACTTTGCCTGAGCGCCGTGAGCAAGTATTGACCCATTGCGGTGGTTATATTTATTACGTTTCGCTAAAAGGCGTGACAGGTTCGGCGACGCTAGATACCGATGATGTTGCTACCCAAGTGCAGGCGATTAAAGCCGAGACTGATTTACCAGTGTGCGTGGGCTTTGGTATCCGTGATGCAGCATCTGCCAAAGCAATCGGTCAGCACGCCGATGGCATTATCGTTGGTAGTGCGCTGGTGCAAAACTTTGCCGATATCGATGCTAAAGATGCCTCTGCGGTGGCAACTGCTCAGCAAAAAATCATGGCCAAGATGGATGAGCTGCGCGGCGCGCTAGACAGTTTAAATAGCTGAGGCAAGTTAGCGTCACAATATTTATAAGATGTTTATAAAGACACCGTTAAATGGCTTTGCTAAAGTTAGTTTACGTGTGTAAACTAACCTCACATATAAATTGTTACAGTTGCGCCAAAGCGTGCTTTATGACTGCTCATGTCATAAGCGATGTGACTTTTAAATTGATTCTTATAAATGGACTCTTAGGGACAAGTGGCTAAGCCAACTAAGCCAACTAAGCCAACTAAGCCAACTAAGCCAACTAAGCTAGCTTGGCCAGCTTGCCCATAAGCCTTTGATAATGGCAAATAATATGACTGATACGATAACCAAACCTGACATGACTACCACAAATGGCGTCGAAAAAAACGGTAACACTGCCGGACAATCTTGGTTTAATCGCCCGATACCCGGCATTAAGCAGCAACTGACAGCACCGTTGACGGCGGTCGAAACCGAACCTTCAACCAAATGTAGCAACTGTCATTCGATGATTACCAATACGGCGCTGATTTTTAACTGTTACGTGTGCCCGCATTGTGATCATCATTTACCGATGACTGCTCGTGAGCGCTTAAACTGGCTGCTTGATCAAGTAGATGGTGAGCTAGGGCAAGAATTTAACGCTAAAGACCCGTTGAGCTTTGTCGATAGCAAGCCGTATCCGCAGCGTATGACCGAAGCGCAAGACAAGACAGGCGAGTCCGAAGCGCTAATAGTCATGTACGGCAAACTGCGCAATCTTGATGTGGTCACCTGTGCCTTTGATTTTCGCTTTATGGGCGGCTCTATGGGCTCAGTGGTCGGCGACCGTTTTGTCCAAGCGGCTGAAAAAGCCCTTGAAGATAAAGTGCCTTTGATCTGCTTTGCGGCCTCTGGCGGCGCGCGTATGCAAGAAGGTTTGCTGTCATTGATGCAAATGGCGCGTACGGCAGCGGCGATTGAGCGTTTGCGCTTGGCTGGCGTGCCATATATCGTGGTATTGACCAATCCTGTTTATGGCGGTGTGACCGCATCGCTTGCTATGCTTGGTGATATCCATTTAGCAGAACCAAAAGCGATGATTGGCTTTGCAGGCAAGCGCGTGATTGAGCAAACCGTCCGCGAAACGCTAGAAGAACCGTTCCAGCGTGCCGAGTTTTTGCTAGAGCACGGCGTGGTTGATGAAGTGGTGCATCGTCATCAATTGATAGATACCATTTATCGTTTGCTCGCAAAGCTATGCGGCGTGCCGAATGTTGATGCTTAACTTACTCAGCGGCTCGACTAATAAGTAAATGAGGCTATTATCGCACGCTACTTATATTTAGTAGCATGCTTAAATTTATCAAAAATGCAAAACCAACAAATAGCATTTATCGTCAAGCACGGTAAATGCTATTTTTGCTTTTTGGCTAGGTAGTTATATACTGTCACTATTTTCTTAATGAGTGCTTTCTCATTCTTTATTTTCCTTCGAAAAATTCCATATAGGTTCCGCCCATGTCTGACTCTATCGTTTCTCACCCTAATCCTCCTAATCAGCATTCTAGTTTGACAGAATGGCTCGATTATATGCAGCAGATTCATGTGTCGGCGATAGATATGGGGTTGTCACGCGTTTTGCCCGTGGCTGAGGCGTTGGGCGTGGTGCAGTCAGCCAAGGACGACGCCTATGTATTTACCGTAGCGGGCACCAATGGTAAAGGCTCGACGACGGCTGTCATCGCGCAGATGTGCCAAACAGCCGGGTATAAAACGGCGCTGTATCAATCACCGCATCTCAGCGTTTTTAACGAGCGTGTACGGATTAATGGCGAGATGGTCAGCGATGAGACGTTAATCAATGCGTTTAGCAAAGTCGAGAAAGCGCGACTAGGCTGTGATTTGACTTTATCGTTTTTTGAGATGACAACGCTTGCCGCACTATTAATATTTGCCGAAGCAGATTGTGATGTGTGGGTGTTAGAAATTGGGCTCGGCGGTCGCTTAGATGTGGTCAATATCATTGATCCTGATATGGCGGTCATTACCAATATCGCCATCGATCATGTCGATTGGCTGGGGGACAATGTCGAAGCTATTGGCCGCGAAAAAGCCGGTATCTTACGTGACAACATTACTTTAGTGTATGGCGCTACTGCGATGCCAGCAAGTGTGCAAGAAGCGATTGCCACCCATCAGGCAACTTGTTATCAAGTTGGACAAGACTTTGATTACCGTGCAGTGGATGCGGCGACTTGGCAATATAGTAATGCCGCGGTCACCATGCAGCTGCCACGGCCAGCGCTATCCTTGACCAATACTGCCAATGCCTTATCAGCGGTGCTCGCAAGTCCACTAAATGTTGATAAAAATGCTATCGAGCAGGCTTTGCAGACGGTCAAGCTCGCTGGCCGTTTTGATCATCGTCAGACGCATAATCGCCATTGGTTGTTTGATGTGGCGCATAACGAGCAAGGCGTTGAGTTTTTATTGACGCAATTATTACCGCTTTGGCAGCAGCATTTGGCCAAGCAAAACAGTACTGAGCACCTAAGCAGCAAACCTGCCAGTATTAAAATGCTGTTTTCTATGTTGGGTGATAAAGACATCGATAAAGTCGTCCAGCGTTTGACCGAAGCGGGCTTGCCTATTAGCGATTGGTTTATCGCTGAGATTGACTATCCGCGCGCAGCAGCTACTGAGCAGCTGCAAAGCGTCTTAGCAAGCTATGTTGATAAGGCGCAAATACATGATTTTGCTAGATTAAAAGACGCGACGCAGGCCGTGATAAATGCCAGTCAGCCGCAGGACCTCATCGTGGTATGTGGCTCTTTTCATACAATTGGCGAGGCACTGGCGGCACTTGAGGCTGATAATTTAAATTAAAATTTGGGCTTATTTAATGTTAGTCTTAGCAGTAGCATGATGGCAGACAGTAGGAAAAATATACTTTATAATCAAAACGATTGAATATAGCGTATAAAGCTTAAAAACTGATGGATGGGCGAGCTACTAAAGCCAAAAAGCTTATGGTCTTGAAGCGATTGCTCCCAAAGCGATAGCTGCGCCGCTCAATCAACCTTATTACCAACTAAGAGACGTAAACGGATGAACTTTTCGAGACAAGCCTTATTGGGCATTGGGATGATTATCGGCGGTAGCGTGATGCTATACGCCATGGTACAGCAGATCGGTGATAGCAACAAACCTGAGCCAGCGTCAGCGATAATCGACAAACCGGCTGCTGAGCAAGCGCAGCAGCAGCCATTGACCACTGATATTGAAACTGAAAAGCGTATCTTGGCACAAAAACAAAAAGAGCGTGCCGCCCGCGTCGCAGAGCAAGAACGACGGGCGCAGCAGTTCTTAAGCGAACAAGAAGCTGCCGAAGCTGAAGCCTTAGCCAAAGCTCGCGCTGAAAGCCAGCAATACCTGGCAAGCAGTACGCCTGCCGCTAAAGACAGCGACGACAGTAAAGACGCTAAAAAAGATGACGCAACAGCAGCGCCGTCAAAACCTAGTACTGATAGCAACAATACAAGCGCGCGCGAACAGCAAGAAGCTGCCAAAAAACTAGCCGATAGCAAAAAAGAAGCGGAGGCAAAAAAGCAAGCCGAGGCAAAAAAGCAGACCGAAGCTAAGAAACAAGCGCAAGCGGCCGCTGAGAAAAAACAAAAAGCAGCGGAAGTAGCTAAAAATGAAGCACCAAAATCGCCATCTGAACATCAAGTAAAAAAGGGTGACGGGCTGATTAAACTGGCGCGGCAATACAATATGCCAGTAGAGGTTTTAGCGCAAGCAAATAATCTTTCACCGTCGACATCGCTACAGCTTGGCCAAAATTTAATCATTCCATCGCGTCAGCAGGTGGCGCGTTTAGCACGTGAGGCAGCAGCGGCTGAGCAGGCGCGTGAAGAAAAGCGTCAAAAAGAAGAAGCCTTAGCTAAAAAATCGGCAGATGCTAAGCGTGAAGCTCAGCAGCGGCTTAGCGAAGCGCGTAAAGAAGTGAAAGAAACCGATGCTAAAGGTAGCTTTGGCGTACAAGTGGCATTAGCAAATGACCAGGCCAAAGCCGATGAACTGGCAAAAAAATTCCAATCAGCAGGCTATCAAGTCAAAACCAGTCCTACCAGCCGCGGCGTCCGCGTGGTCGTTGGTCCCGAGCGCGGTAAAGTTGCCGCTTTGGCATTAAAAGATAAGATTAATAGTGATCCTAAAGTCAATACCACCAATGCTTGGGTTTTATATTGGCGTTAAAAAGCCATTTAATTGCTGTAATCTAATTACCGTTATTGCGAAATAAACAGCATAACTTTAATTAGGGCGTGTCATCAATTA
>NZ_DHYG01000005.1 GCF_002414005.1 Psychrobacter sp. UBA5136 | reverse complement strand
GTTTCTTCAGCATAGCTCAGTGAGTGTTGGCGTTGTTATCATGAGGGACAAAGAAATGAAAGGCCGAACGCTACCATTTTTAACCATTTAACTGTACTCACTTTATTTAAGACCGATGATATCTATGACTTTCTCTTATCCCCGTTTGTACTCTTTTCGTCGTTGCCCGTATGCCATGCGCGCCCGCCTTGGAATATTATTTGCCGAGTTGCAGGTGGTACTGCGCGAGATAACGCTAAAAAACAAACCGCCGCAAATGCTCGCGATTAGCCCAAAAGGTACGGTGCCTGTACTGCAACTTGCGGATGGCACGGTGATTGAAGAAAGTAGAGAGATAATGATGTGGGCACTTACGCAGCAAGATCCGCACGGGTTGCGTGATGCAGAGACGTTACACGAAGCGAATGCGCTGATTGATAAAAACGACAATGAGTTTAAATATTGGCTCGATCGCTATAAATACGCCGACCGTCACCTTAAGATGACCGAAGTAGAATATCGACAAAAGGGTGAAGTGTTTTTACAAACGTTAGAGGAATTGCTGACTAAAAATCCTTATTTACTAGGGGAAAGCATAACCATCGCTGATATCGGTATCATGCCGTTTATCCGTCAATTTGCGCATGTGAATCGCGATGTTTTTTATCGTTTGCCTTATCCAAATCTACAGCGCTGGCTGCAAGACTGGCTCAACCATCCGCTTTTTTTGCAAGCGATGACCAAGTTTGAGAAGTGGCAAGCAGAAGATGACGTGGTGGTTTTTCCTGTCGCTTTTATCGACCGTCATTAGTGCTATGATAAAATCTCTCAATTAAATATAAGAGGTTGCCATGACCGTTGATCTCAATAGCCGCTACGGCTTGAATCCTGCTCACAGTGAGGTTGTAGAAGCTTGCCAAATTATTGCACCGTGCACTGCGCTTGATATGGGCTGCTCAAATGGGCGCAATGCGTTGTATCTGAGCCAACTTGAATTTAACGTGACGGCGATAGACGCCAATCCCAGCGCTATAAATATGCTGCAAGGTATTATTGAAGAAGAAGCGCTGACAAACATTAAGGCTTACGTATACGATATTAATCGCGCCAGTCTTGATGCCGATTATGGTTTTATCAGCTGTACGGTCACCTTGATGTTTCTCGATCCCGCTCGTGTTGACGCTGTTATTGCCGATATGCAGGCGCATACGCTGGCTGGTGGTTATAATCTCATCGTTTGCGCCATGAGTACGACTGCTTATCCATGCCCTATTAATTTTCCGTTTACGCTAAAAGAAGGGCAGTTGCGTGATGCTTATCAAGGCTGGGAGATGGTTAAGTACAATGAAGACATCGGCACCATGCACAATGGCGCGCAATTACAGTTTGCGACGATGTTGGCACGTAAGCCCAGTTAAGCAATGTTAGGCACTGTTGTGCTTAGTTAGGCATTGTTAAGCAAAAAAAATTTTCGCGTCAATTTAATAAAACCGCTCATATAAAAGGTTGTTAGCGCTATTTTTGTTATAGGGCTAGCAGCCTTTTTTAAGTAAGGACTTATTTTAAGACATCAGTATCAAAAGCGCTATACATCAGGCTGCGATTCGCCTTAATATACTTATACATAAAAAAATAGTGAAATAAAAAAGAATAATGGAGAATAAGATGGATTGGACAAGTATTTTTATTTATGACACGACATGGTCTTTTGCAGCAGAGATAGTCATACGCACCACCATCATGTTTTGCTTAATCATTTTATTGCTACGCAGTACCGGCAAACGCGGCATTCGCCAGCTCACTATTTTTGAGTTAACCATTATTTTGGCACTGGGCTCTATTGCTGGTGACCCGATGTTTACAGAAGATTTACCGCTGATTCAAGCAGTGCTCATCATGAGCCTTGTTCTACTACTTTATAGACTTTGTACGTGGTTCACCACAAAGCACAAGCTCTTTGAGCTTTTATTAGAAGGCACGCCCACCTATATCGTAGAAAATGGCTTGTTAATTATGAAAGATGTCGAAAAGGGTAAAATGTCGCACGATGAATTCTTTACTGAAATGCGGCAACAAGGCGTGCGTCACCTAGGGCAAGTGGAGGTTGGATTGCTCGAAACGGATGGCGAATTTAGTGTCTTGTTATTTCCACACGATGAGACGCAGTATGGTCTACCCATTTTTCCTAAAGAATTTCAGGCAGCAAAGGTAATAGAAAATGGCCATCCTTATGCCTGTATGCATTGCGCCTATGTCGAGTACATCTCAGCGCCAGATGAAGTGTGCAATCGTTGTCATCATTCAAGAGGCTGGGCGAAAGCGCTGAACAATAAAATTGTAAACTAGCTAGCTTGGTAGGCATCAATCCGTATGCTGGTTGACCACGTCAATAATACTCTTACAAATAAGACTGTTTATACTGCGTAGCTTTTGCTCAGGTTCGCCGTGGCAGACGCGGCGAAAATCATAAATCTCGCCTTTATAGCCAATGCAGTAAAAAAACGTACCGACGGGCTTTTCTTTGGTTTCAGAACCGCCAGGCTTTAGCAGCCCTGTACACGCGACATGCAAGTCGGCCTCAAACATTTTTTTAGATTTAACGACGAGCTCGTGGGTCACCTCTAAAGATTCAGGCGTATACTCCTCGATTAACTCGCTGGACACCTTTAACACGTTCTTTTTGATGGAAGCGTCATAACACACTAAACCGCCCATCAATACATCGCCTGAATAGGGACTAACAGAAAAACAATGCGCTAAATAGCCCGCGGTCGCGCTTTCGATAAAAACCACGGTCAATCCCTTGTCTGCTAACAGTTTTGCACAAGTATCGGTCACGCTTTCCTCCTTTTCTTTATCAAAAGTCGTAAAATAAGAACAACCACTATTTACTTACATTATTACAGTACTTTGTTCGTAACTATTCAATTTATGGATTGATGAATTTGCGTAACTGTTTTTTAGTAAGAAAACCCTGTTTAGCACTGATTGTCGCGGCGCCATTCGCCTACATCACGCTCCGCATCTTGTTTTGAATGACCGTAACGCTCTTGGACGCGGCCAACCAGTTTGTCGTGATTGCCTTCTATCTGGTTAAGATCGTCATCGGTTAAATCTGCCCATTTTTGTTTTACCGCTTCTTTAAGGTGGTTCCATTCACCTTTTAGGGTGTGATTATTTAGTGGGTGATTGTTTTTATTGTGCACATCCATTTTTTGATGGTTTTTATACTGCTCATCCATGCTCTCTTCGTGCACATCTCTGCTGTCCATTGCCGTATCCCTTTTTTAGATTATCATTTAGTTTTGTCTAGCAGTCTTTGCAAAAAATCTAACTGTTCCAAATAATATAAAATATTTATTAATACATTGTCTGTATGGTGAGTGTTTACGGTTTTATGCAGCACGGCCTAGTTTTATGACACGAATATTTCGCCTATAGTCGATTCACTTTAGAAGCGATACCGTGCGATTGGTATAAATTTTCCTTAAAGAATTGGTTTTAAGAACTAAGCACTTGATACACTAAGCACTTGATACGGAATTGGGTTTTGACTTAGACTGGATAGGGCGCGTCCTCAATTCGGTCGATGGGCATCTAAATGGACTCTTAGGTTGTACCTATGTTTGAATTCGATATCAATCTAACAATTTTGGCGTACCATACTTTTCAGCTGGGCATTGCTTTTATATTGTCGCTGCCGATTGCTCTTAACCGTGAACTTGAAGACAACGGCGCTGGCCTTAGAACCTTTCCTTTGGTGACGATTGCCTCATGCGCGTTTATGTTGGTGGGTATGGATATCTATCAGGGCTCTGACGCGGAAGCGAGAATCATGTATGGCATTATTACGGGAATGGGTTTTATCGGCGGCGGGGCTATTTTTAAAAATGAGGATGGCGCAAAAGGCACGGCAACCGCTGCTGGGCTATGGAACACAGCGGCTATCGGCATCTCGGTCGCTTATGGGCGTTATGAAATTGCCATTATTCTATCAGTCGTTGGATTTATCATTTTGCAATTCTCTAAACCCTTTAAGCCAAAGCATAGACGCAAAGACTGATAGTTGTGCTATTTAACATGATTAGATAAAAGATATGAGATAAAAAATAAGCGAGCACTGTTATGGTCTCGCTTATTTTATATTAGGCATGATTGGGTTTTAGGTAGCATAATCGGTACTAAATAAAATAGATATAGGTTTGAAATACGCAAGACTGGTATAAATTTTGCTTGCTTGCTTGCTTGCTTGCTTGCTTGCTTGCTGTGCCTACGCCGACAGAGGCTGCGAAAAATTTATACTATTCTTGCTGTATCTCTTTCTTTTATAAAAACCTAACTATAGTAGATAGGCTGCTTGCCAGCTATAGTAGATAGGCTGCTTGCCAGTTTATTGCACGCCTTCGGCTGGAGTCTGGTCTAGGTTCGGATTGTTTTCATTGACAGTGACAGCATCAACCCCTTTTTCCCCATCCTCTGCGCTGTCTACGCCAGAATAATAGGTATGATCTTCATCGTTGTCTGTGTTGCCTGTAGAGGTATCTGTGGCAGTGTTCATCGTGTCTGCATTGTCTTGCGTTGTGGCTACGGGCGCCATTTCATCAGCTTCGGCATCGTTGGACTGAACGTTATCATTGGTAGTGTTCATTCCGCTAGCGTCGGTAGTGGCAGTTTCCGGATTGGCGTCAGCCGTGTCTTCTCGGTCATTACTGCATGCGCTAAGACCGATAAGACTCGCCAATACCGCTACCCATAATTTGTTTTGAAAGGTTTTTTTCATTGCTGAGTTTTTCATTTTAATATCCTTATTATAGTTAAGGGGCTTATTAAGGTACAAGTTCATCAAAAAAGCGACTTTGAAAACTATCCAAAGTCGCCCTTAATAACGATCTCACGATAATTGAGCTAAGCTAAAGATAGCACGAGTGTAGCCAACTATCCTTTTTGTTATTGTTAGCTATTGTTATTATCGTTTTTGTGGCTTTGCTTACCGGCTTCACGCGCTTCTTGAGAATCAAATTCGTGAGCCGTGCCTTTTTCATGCGCAGCTTTGCCGCCTTCACTAGCAATCTCACGTTGTTTATCTGAATCCATGCTAGCGAAGCCGCGGTTTGAGGTATCACCATTGCTATTATTGTTGCTACCTGACTGATTGTGGCCACCCTGATTGTTGTTACTATTGTTGCTGCCACCTTGGTTACTGTTGTTGCCACCTTGATTGTTGTTTTGATCGTTTTGGTTTGAGTTGTTTGATTGATTAGTCATTTTATACCTTCCTTATTTTATATTCATCCAATGAAATTTAATTATTGAAGTTAGTAAACTGCTAATAAACATCTCATAGCGCTAAGTGGCTATAAAATCCTTATCAACACCTTCAATATAATAAAAAAATTTGCGCTTTTCAGGTGAATAAAGGTAAAGGATTGTCAACCTGTGTACCATAGATTTATTAATAGAATTTATAAGTAAAGAGATATCTATTTAAGTCTACCTACACAGTGCTTTGGTTGAATTTTTTAAGAAGGTCGTATTTATAAGGGCTGCAAGGTGAGGGAGAATTTTAAGGCAAAAAATAGCGCTTAGAATTAGCGGCTAAAATAAGAGTGTTAGGCTGTTTTTCTTTAACGGTCGTTTAACGTAACGTTTAAAATAGGGTGATAATAGCAACGTTAAACCTGTAAACTGGCCTATCCATCTGAGTCGGTAGCTGATTAGGTGCAATATTTGATTTAAATAAGGACACGCCCTAATATTTATGTGGCGAAAAGAATGAATACGTTATGAATACTGATAAAACCCCACTTGCTTTTAGAAGGTATCCTTCGACCACGGCGCTGCAGTGTTTTGAGACGGCGGCGCGGCATTTAAGTTTTACCAATGCCGCGCAAGAGATGCACATGACGCAAAGCGCTATTAGTAAGCAAGTCGCGCAGCTTGAGGAAATGCTGAACCTGTCGCTGTTTTATCGTACACCGCATCGCATCTCTTTAACGCCCGCTGGTAAAACTTACTATTTAGAGGTGCTAGAAATCCTCAAGCACATCGAGGCGGCGACCACCAGCTTAATGTCAAACAGTGATAATTCAGAGGTACTGAAAATCGTCTCGCATCCGACCTTTTGTTCGCGCTGGCTGATGCCTGCATTAAATGGCTTTGGGGCAGCAAACCCGCTGATTAATTTAACGATTAAAGAGCTGGCTGGACCGTTTTTTTCTGAAGATCAAAACGTTGATGTGGCGTTTTTATATGGCGATGGGATTTGGAGCGCTATGGAGTCGATTAAGCTTTTTGATGAGTATAATGTCGCCGTCTGTCACCCTGATTATTTAACGGACAAAGCCGCATGTATGGGTAGTACAGGCAGCATAGATAATTGCACATTATTACAACTTAGCTCACGTCCTAGTGCTTGGTATGAGTATTTTAGGCAGCAGGATATTCGTATCGATGGTACCTTTGTCGGCCCGCGCTTTGACACCTTTCATACGACTATTTCGGCGGCATTACTTGGCTATGGCATTGCATTGGTGCCCCTACGTTTGGTTGCGCCCGAGCTGCGTTCCGGTGCTTTGGTGACCGCGTGGCGTTATGCGTCAAAAGGCAGGGGGGCTTATTATATGTCTTACCCTTTATCCATGGGCAACTCACATAAAATCAAGGTCATTTTAGAATGGATTTCAGCTTATCTTGAAAAATCATCGGAGCCTGAGCAAGATTTAGATTTTATCTTGTAATATAAGGCAGATTTGAGCTTTTTAGCTATTAATCTTTTATCGATTAACAACCCTAAAAAGCACAGTTTGCAAAAGTAAAGTTTGAAAAATACAAACGCACCGGTCTTGAGCCGGTTTTTTTGTCAATGATAAATATGACAATGATAAATATGGCAATAATAAACATGGCAATGACAAAAAGGAATGGCGCCACAACTATTATTCGTTTGCTGATAGTAAAGCGGTTTGCTCAAATGGATGTCTCATCAAGGAAGATAAGAGACCGCTATGGAGCAGCTATACAACGTCACCGATGCCTTTACGATGGTGCATCCGCTGACGCTAACCAAGGGTAAAAATGCCAACGTCTGGGATGATAAGGGCCGTTGCTATATTGATTTTGTCGGCGGTATTGGCGTCTTAAACCTTGGTCATTGTCATCCTCACATTGTCAGCGCGATTGTCACTCAAGCGCAATCTCTGATTCATTACGCTTATAACGCCGCGGCTCATCAGCCGTATCAAACTTTTATGCCAAGACTGTGTGAATGGATTCCTATTCAGGGCGAGCTTGCAGGCATGCTCACCAACTGCGGCGCAGAAGCCACCGAAAATGCCATAAAAGTCGCCCGTATGCAGACGGGCCGCACTGGCGTGATTGCCTTTGATGGCGGCTTTCATGGGCGTACGCTGGCGGCGGTTAATTTAAATGGTAAGGTCGCGCCTTATAAGCGCGGCTTAGGGCCATTAGCCGGCGGCGTTTATCATATTCCTTTTCCTAGTCCCGATAATGATATTAGCGATCAGCAGGCGATCGCGGCTTTAGAGCGTCTTTTTGCCGTGGAGACCGATGTGGACAATATCGGCGCCATTATCGTCGAGCCAGTCCAAGGCGAGGGCGGTTTTCAGCTGCTGTCAGCGACGTTTGCTAAATATCTACGCAGCTTTTGTGATGAGCATGGCATCTTACTTATTATGGATGAGATTCAGTCTGGGTATGGCCGCACAGGGACGCCGTTTGCCTTTACGCATTTAGGGATTGAGCCCGACTTGCTATTGCTGGGTAAAAGTATCGCCGGCGGCTTACCACTTGGGGCGGTAGTCGGCAGAGCTGGCGTGATAAATGGGCTGCCTAAAGGAAGCTTGGGCGGTACCTACTCGGGTAATCCGGTGGCGTGTGCGGCGGCAAATGCTACTTTGGATATTATGCAAGACGATGAAGTCTGGCAGTCGGCTAAGCATTATGCCAACACCATTGAAGACACTGTCAATGACTGGCAGCAACAAAATATCTCACCATGGCTGTATGGGCTTACAGGAATGGGGGCGATGCGCGGTATCGAGCTGCGCCATCCGATTTATGGCACCCATCCAAGTATCATGGCTTACGTGTTAAAACAAGCGCGCGAGCAGGGTTTGCTACTGATGCCAAGTGGCAAATATCGGCATATTATTCGCTTACTGCCGCCGCTCACGATTGAGCCTGAAACCCTAACGGCGGGACTTGATATTTTAAAAGGCGTGCTAAGTAGCATTCCTAATGAAGTGTCAAAGCTGTAGTTGTTGAAGGTTTCTGAAAGTTCCTAAAAGTTACTGAGAATTTTTAAAAGTTTCTGATACGACTGTTTTACCAAAAAAAGATATTTTAATTTAAAAGGATACATACTTGTGAAAAATACCTTTATCAATAGCGATGATATTCGCCATGATTTTTCTATCGCCATGTCAGAGATGTACCAAAAAGAAGTGCCGTTATACGGCGACCTCATTGATTTGGTGGGCGAAGTAAATGCAGAGGTGCTAAGTCAGCAGCCTGATATTAAACAGCAACTTGAGCACACCGGAGAGATTGATAGGCTAAATATGGAGCGTCATGGGGCCATTAGATTGGGCACCGCCGCTGAGCTGAGCATGATGCGTAGGCTGTTTGCGGTCATGGGTATGTACCCTGTTGGCTACTATGATTTGGCGCCCGCTGGCGTGCCTGTGCATTCCACGGCTTTTCGAGCTATTGATACCCAGTCATTAAATAACAGCCCATTTCGCGTGTTCACCTCTCTATTGCGTCTAGATTTGATTGATGACGAGACCTTAAAACAAGAAGCGATAACCGCGTTGGATAAGCGCACTATATTTACGGACAACGTTATTAGCCTGATTGAGCGTTTTGAGGAGGAGGGCGGGCTGGCGGCGGAAGACGCTAAGCAATTTGTCAAAGAAGCATTAGAAACCTTTCGCTGGCACGACAATACGCCAGTATCTAAAGCGCTATATCAGCAGCTATTAGCGCAACATGGGCTTATTGCAGACGTCGTCGGTTTTAAAGGCCCGCATATCAACCATCTGACGCCTAGAACGCTAGATATCGATGCGGTGCAAGCAGGTATGCAGGCAAAAGGCATCCCGCCAAAGGCCATCATAGAAGGGCCGCCGAAGAGAGAATGTCCTATTTTATTACGTCAAACAAGCTTTAAGGCATTAGAAGAAGCGGTTAATTTTAAAAATCCAGAAGGCGGCTATGAAACGGGGCATCACACCGCGCGCTTTGGGGAGATTGAGCAGCGCGGCGTGGCGCTGACGCCCAAAGGCAGAGCGCTCTATGACAAGCTGCTTAATCAAGCCCGCCACCAGTTGGGCGTGACACCAAATGCCGATAATGCCTCGGAATATTATCAGATTTTAGAACGCTCCTTTGAGGCATTCCCCGATGATTATCAAACCCTGCATGATGAGGGTTTGGCTTATTTTTACTATCAAGCGGCTGATGATGCAGAGATAAGCTGCGCTGATACTGAGCTTGCGCTGGATCATTTCGAGCCAAAATCTTTAGATGTAGACTACGTAAATGACGCTTTAGCAAAACAAACAATTACTGATTTACTTCAGCAAGGGATGATTCGCCTAGAACCTATCGTTTATGAAGATTTTTTGCCAGTGAGTGCGGCGGGGATTTTTCAGTCCAATCTGCATGACAGCAATGAACAAGAAGAACAAAACGGCGAACAAAACAGTAAGCAACGCAGTGATAAAGGTCAGGCTAATAAAGAGGCGTTTGAGAATGCTTTGGGCGCTCAGGTGTACGATGAGCTTGAGCTTTATCAAACGCTGCAAACCCAAAGTCTGAAAGCGTGTTTGGCGCAACTAAACAGCACTGTTCTAGATAGCAATGCTCTAGATAGCAGTGCTTAAATGGTATTAGCTAAGGCATTTATAGATAAATGTAATATTTGCGCAGCATTCCAAAAAGGAATGGCAGTACGAAATTAATTATTTTGCAACTTAGCTTTATACAAGTTAAGTTAATAAGTCTTTCAAGGAAGTATAAATTAATACAAAAGGGATTGATTATGATCAAGCAGTATATGTCCGCGATGGGGGTCAAAGAAGCGCAATACCAAAATGGCGATTTTGACGTAAATAGCCCGATTGATGGCTCGGTGATTGGCAAAATAACCTTGGACAGCATTGATGAGGTCGATACCAAGATTGCCAATGCCAAAAAAGCTTTTAAAGAATGGCGCGTTGTGCCTGCACCAAGACGCGGCGAGCTGGTGCGCTTGCTCGGTGAAGTGCTGCGTGAGCACAAAGAAGACTTAGGTATGCTGGTGTCCTTTGAGGCTGGCAAGATCAAAGAAGAAGGCCTAGGCGAAGTGCAAGAAATGATCGATATTTGCGACTTTGCCGTTGGGGTATCGCGTCAGCTTTATGGTTTGACGATTGCATCAGAGCGTCCGGGTCACCACATGCGTGAGACGTGGCATCCGCTTGGCGTGATTGGTGTCATTTCTGCCTTTAACTTCCCCGTTGCGGTGTGGTCGTGGAATACCGCGCTGGCTATCGTCTGCGGTAACCCTGTGATTTGGAAGCCGTCAGAAAAAACTCCGCTTGTGGCTTTGGCCTGTCAGGCGATGTTTGAAAAAGCCTTGGCCAAATTTGGCGATGCGCCAGAGCATTTGTCGCAAGTCTTACTTGGCAAGACAGATGTCGGTAATGCCTTGGTTGAGCATAAAGATGTTGCTTTAGTGAGTGCCACGGGCAGTACGCGTATGGGCCGAGAAGTTGGGCCAAAAGTTGCCAATCGCTTTGGTAAATGCTTACTTGAGCTGGGTGGTAATAACGCCATGATTTTGGCGCCAAGTGCTGATTTAGACCTTGCGTTACGTGGTATTTTATTCTCAGCCGTTGGCACAGCAGGGCAGCGCTGTACAACGCTACGCCGCCTATTTGTCCACGAATCTATCAAAGACGATATCCTACCGCGTATCAAATCCGCTTATGAAACCGTCAGCATCGGTCATCCATTAGAGGGCAATCTGGTCGGCCCACTGATTGACGAAGACAGCTTTAATAACATGCAAGCAGCGTTAAAAAAAGCGCGAGAAGCGGGTGGCACTGTCACAGGCGGCGAGCGCGTCCTTGCAGACAAATACCCTAATGCCTACTACGTCACGCCTGCCATTGTCGAGTTCGATGAGCAAAACGACGTCGCCAGAAGCGAGACGTTTGCGCCCATTCTGTATGTCATGACTTATAAAGACTTTGATGAAGCCATTGAGATGCAAAACGATGTCCCGCAAGGCCTATCGTCATGCGTGTTTACCAATGATTTGCGTGAGGCTGAGACTTTCCTCAGTGACCGCGGCAGTGATTGCGGTATTGCTAACGTCAATATCGGTACCAGTGGCGCTGAGATTGGCGGGGCGTTTGGCGGTGAAAAAGAAACCGGCGGTGGCCGTGAATCTGGCTCTGATGCGTGGAAAGTCTATATGCGCCGTCAGACCAACACCATCAACTACTCAAAAGAGCTGCCACTTGCCCAAGGTATTAGCTTCGGTTAATACAAGCTTTTAGTGATTTGATTTATTTATAAAGAAATTGCCAAGCTTACGTTATATAAGCTTGGCAGGCTAAAAAGATAAGCAATCAAGGATTGGTTGCCACTCCCATCGACTACTACTAAGGAAGGTAGAACTATTATGATCGATGATAAAACGCATAACCCCGATATAGACGGTTATGATCCGTCGTCTAGTTTTTTACTCGATATTGCGCCACTTGTATTGACTGCTATCATTCTGATGATACAGTTTTTCGTATTCAAAGATTTTACCCCTCACATACCCTTAGCCTGCGGTATTTTAATCACCGGCTTTTTTATGAAGCTGCGTGGCCGTAGTTGGCAGGGTATGGAGGAGCGGTTTTTAAAAGTCATCAAAATTGGCCTGCCAGCGATGATTATCCTGATGGGCGTCGGTATGCTCATCGGCGCATGGATTATCGCTGGAACCGTCCCAACCATTTTGTACTACGGCTTTAGTATTTTCTCGCCTTCCTCATTTTTATTTTCCGTCTGTCTTATTTGCGCCATTATTTCTGTTGCCACGGGTACTTCGTGGGGTACCGTCGGTACGGTTGGCCTTGCGATGATGGGAATTGGCATGGGGCTTGGTATTCCCGCGCATCTAACAGGTGGGGCTATCGTCTCCGGTGCTTTTTTTGGCGACAAAATGTCACCGCTATCAGATACCACTAATTTAACCCCAGCCGCGGCGGGCGTCGATCTTTGGGATCATATTAAGGGTATGTTGCCAACGACCGTACCTGCCATGATTACCGCTTTGGCGCTCTATGCTTGGATTGGCATGGGTTATGGTGACGATAGCATCGATTTGTCATCTATTCGTGCGCTACAAGACAGCTTAGCGGCTAATTACAACTTAAGTGTCATCACCTTATTGCCAGCGTTAGTGGTCATTGTCGCTGCTGTGATGAAAATGCCAGCGATACCGACCGTGTTAAGCGGGGTGCTGGTAGGCTCAGTGATTGCCGTCTTTATGCAAGGCGTGGGCGTGAGTGATGTTTTTAATGTCCTGCAAAATGGCTTTGTCAGTGAAACGGGTTTTGAAGTGGTAGATCAATTGTTGTCAAAGGGCGGCGTCATGTCGATGACATGGGTGATCAGCTTAACGATATTTGCTTTAGGTTTTGTTGGAGCGCTTGAGCACTACGGCACATTAAAGGCCATCATGGCGAAGATTAATAATTTCGTAAAATCGCGTTTGGGGTTGGTTTTTACGACGTACGGCAGTGTGCTGAGTGTCGGTACGCTCATCGGTGACGTTTATACCACCTGCGTTTTGCCAGGGCGTTTATTGCAAGATAAGTATAAAGACATGGGCTATAAGCGCACAACGTTGACGCGTTCTATCGAAGATGCGGGTACGCTTTTGTCACCACTTATCCCGTGGAATATGGGTGGTAGTTTTGTCGCAGCAACACTTGGGATAGCCACCTTGACTTATGCACCTTTTGCATTTGCTTGTTGGTTATCGCCTTTATTTGGGCTGTTGTGGGCATTCCTTGATAAATTTATACCGCGCGAAGAGCCTGAAGTAAAAAAGGTCGACGTTGCTTTTTCTGTCAATGAAGCGCGCTAATAAAGGAATATGATATGTTGCAAGAGCAGTGTTTATGGAACATGACCGCGCCTAATATTGATGCTTATAGCCAAATGAGTAGCGATACCCAAGCGGCCGTCTGCATCATTGGCGGCGGATATACTGGATTGTCAGCGGCGATTCATCTGGCTGAAAAAGGCGTCAAGGTTGTCTTGCTTGAAAGCCAAACCATCGGTAGTGGCGGTTCGGGCAAAAGCGTTGGGCTCGTGAACGCCGGAACTTGGGCGCGCCCTGATGACTTGGGTATTAGTCTGGGTGAAGCCGCCGGTGAGCGTTTGACAGAAGCCCTTGGACAAGCACCAAGTTTGGTATTTGACTTAATCAAACGCTATGACATCGATGCACAGGCCACGCAAGCGGGCAACATTCACATGGCTCATAACGCCAAAGGTGAAATCGATGTCGATATCAGATACGAGCAGCTGCGCCGCCGCGGTGCCAATGTTGAAGTATTGACTGGCAGCAAATGCCATGAGTACTGCGGTACCACCAGTATCAATAAAGCCTTATTGGACCACCGCGCGGGTACCATCAATCCGCTGGCTTACGTCAGAGGCCTTGCCAAAGTCGCCACAAATCTTGGCGTGACGATCTATGAGCATTCTGGCGTTGAAGCGCTAGAAAAAGTAGATGGTCACTGGTATGCAAGGACTGCTAAAGCGCGCGTCAAGTCTGAGCGCGTTATTATTGCTACCAACGCCTATAGCGAAGGCGAATGGACAGAAATTACCAAAACTTTTTATCTGGTTTATTACTATCAAATTGCCTCTGAACCGCTCAGCGGCGAGGCGGCAGACCGTATTTTACCTTACAAAACGGGGGCGTGGGATACCCGCTTGGCGTTATCGAGTTTCCGCCGTGATAGCGACAATCGCCTACTATTGGGCACGGTTGGTGGTATACAGATGAAACCGAAATCTTTTTACCAGTCGTGGGCCAATGCGGTGCAAAAAAGCTATTATCCAGATTTGCCCGCCTTTAATTGGCAATATGAGTGGTGCGGTAGCTTTGGCTTTACCCAAGACCATATCTTTCGCGTGATGGAGCCCGATGAAGGGTTGCTGACGGCGACGGCTTATAATGGTCGCGGTATCACCACGGGTACGCTTATGGGTAAATGCTTTGCCGAGTATATATTGACCGGCAATAGAGACAGTATTCCTATCCCGTTTAAAACCTTGGAAGAAGCAAAAATCCCTTTTGGCGGCCTTAAATCGAGCTTTACGGAACTGGGATTGACCTTATATCACGCTGGTCAATGTCTCAAAATTATTAGATAGTTTGGTTATTTACATAGTTTGGTTGTTTATTTGGTTAAAATTTGTCCCAATTCTTATAAATATAACAGTCAATATGGCCGTAGTTGTAAGTTATACATTTAAATTTATCGCTAAGATTATTTTAAAATTATAAACCGTGATAAAAGCTTTAATAAATGGCGGGTTGCTTGTGAGGTTTTTTAATGTCACATTTAGGGATGATTAATAATAAAATTATAGGGCAGTTTAAGGAACATTATGCGAATTTTAGATATTCATACGGTAAAAGAACAGCTGACCATGCCGATGGCAATCGATGCTATTGAAGAGTTACTCAAAGTGCAAAACGCGCATCCATCCTGGGTAAAGACGCCTGAGCGCCTTGTGATTCCTACCTTTACAGAAAGCAGTACAAAGAGTTCTGGCTCGCATTTATCCATGCCGTCAGTGGTATTTGATGGTACCAACGAATATGCAGTCGTTAAGCTGGTCAATATCTGCCCAGACAATCCTAAGCGAGATCAGCCGACCACCATGGCCAATGTCACCGTCTCTGACAATGACACAGGAGAGATGCTGGCCTTTTTGGATGGGGTATATATCACTCAGGTACGCACCGCAGCACTGTCTGGCATCGCCACGAAATATTTAGCAAATCCCGATAGTCGGGTGGCAGCAGTGGTAGGCACGGGCGGGATGGCGTATGAACAGCTCAATGCCATTCTTACTGTGCGTCCAAACATCAAGCAGGTGAACCTTTGGAACAGAACCACGCAGACAGCGCATAAGTTTCAGGAGAAATTTAAAAAAGACTATCCCCAGTGGCACGTTGATTTTATGGTTTGCGACGATATGGAAGCGGCCCTTAAAGACGCCGACATTATCAATTTGGCAACACGCGCGACGTCAGGCTTGTTTGAAGCGGCGCAAATAAAAGTGGACGCTCACATCAATGCGGTTGGCGCTTATCAAGCATCGATGAAGGAAGTTAGCAACTCAGTAATAGAGGCCAGCAGTGCTGTTATTATCGATGACGCCGAGGGCGGCTTACATGAGGCGGGCGATTTGATCCAAGCTCACGAAGACGATGATAGTACTTGGGAGTGGGATAAGCTGACGGGAACATTAAGTGATTTGGTCAATGAAAAAGTCAGTATTGACTTAAATGCCGATAAAGGTATGACGCTGTTTAAGTCGGTTGGCGCTGCAAGCTTTGATGCCGCCGTCGCTTTAAAGGTTGCTCAAAAGGCCAAAAAAGAAGATTTGGGCCAGTTTATTGAGTTATAAAGGTCAGCTGCTATAGTCAATCCCACCTAAA
>NZ_DHYG01000012.1:399-11198 GCF_002414005.1 Psychrobacter sp. UBA5136 | reverse complement strand
TTTAGGTGGGATTGACTATAGGTATGGAGCAATTTTTATCACTAATGAATATTTTTTTTAGCGGTATTCTCTTTATGGTCATCAGCACGGGTCATATCGGGTTCGGTTAAATGCTGTGCCAACTCGGCACGCAACCAAGATTTTAAATTCTCAGAAATTTGCATCATTTGCTCGCTTAGATAATCGTCCACATGCATCTCAAGCTCGCGGATCAAATCTGGATGCGTCGCGCCAAGCTTAGTATCCTTTAAAGACAGATGAATGGCAGCGTCTGAGACGGCTTTATCGATAACGGTTTTGATATTGTTATCGTTTGCGCCATTTGCTGCATTGGATGGCTCGTGAATGGCTTTTTTATCCATGTTAGCGTTTGTAGTATCTGATTTTTCAGCGGCTTGGTTTTCCTCAGCATGACTAGCAGCATTTGATTTTTCTGTTTCACTCGCACCGTTGTCTTTATCGGTATCTAGCTGCTCAGGTTGCTGTTGCTGTTTTTGCGCCGCTTCTGCTGCTTTTAATCTTTCTTCTTCTTTACGTTTAGTATCTACTGCTTTTGCCTGTTTTTCTTTTTCTTTTTCTTTTTCTAAACGCTGTTCTTCTTCTAAACGTTGTTTTTCGGCAGCCGCTTGTTGCTGCGCTTGTTTGTCGGCGATGGCTTTGGCAATGGCTTGTTCGGCTTCGTGATTTTCATAAAGTTCATCAAGATGCGCATCTAAGTCATGGGTGCTAAAAACAAAGGTTTCAAACGGCGTGTCGTGTTGTAATAGGGTGGAGATATCGGTAAGCTCTTGGATGATAGAGGCGCGGA
The DNA here is from genome assembly GCF_002414005.1 of Psychrobacter sp. UBA5136. Taxonomy (GTDB): domain Bacteria; phylum Pseudomonadota; class Gammaproteobacteria; order Pseudomonadales; family Moraxellaceae; genus Psychrobacter. The sequence continues at coordinate 10,390 of NZ_DHYG01000012.1, read as the reverse complement.
TAGGGTCTGGCGCACACGTCCAGCGCTGATAAAACTGATGGGAAAATGAGTAGCTTGACATGGTATCGTCCATAAATGTTGCAAAAATTACCCCTTATCATACGCAAGTACGATAAGGGGCTGCAAGTGGTCAAACGTAGCCAATCTGACACCAAGGTTACAACAGCTAGAAGACGCGCTTTTTGTCGCTGTTTTGACCTTCTCTTTAGTTTAGGGCTGAACCGGCCAACGGGCAAATATCAATGAGCCATTGGTGCCACCAAAGCCAAAGCTATTGGAGACTGCATATTGCAGATTATCGACTTTACGCGATTGATTGGCCACATAATCAAGATTACAGTTGTCTTCGACATTGTCCAAGTTAATGGTTGGCGGTACTTGCTGATGCTGCAGGGCTAGGACGGTAAATATCGCTTCGATACCACCAGCGGCGCCAAGCAAGTGACCGGTCATCGACTTGGTTGAGCTGACCAAGATACTGTCTTTTACGGGCGCAAATACCGTTTCAATGGCAATGGATTCGGCAACATCGCCAGCAGGGGTGCTGGTACCATGGGCGTTGACGTAGCCAACGACGGCAGGCTCAATACCGGCATCGTTTAAGGCATTACGCATGGCGCGCGCCGCGCCGCTACCATCTTCTGGTGGGGCGGTAATGTGGCTGGCATCATCACTCATACCAAAGCCAACCAGCTCAGCAAGTATCGTTGCCCCGCGCGCGCTAGCATGGGCGAGGCTTTCAAGTACCACGACACCAGCGCCATCACCAAGCACAAAGCCATCACGGTCTTTATCAAACGGCCGCGACGCTTTGGTTGGTTCGTCATTACGAGTTGATAAGGCGTGCATCGCTCCAAAACCTGACATACCAAGTGGGCTTGAGCCTTTTTCACTGCCACCCGCCAGCATGACATCGGCATCACCGTAAGCAATCAAACGCGCGGCAAGCCCGATAGCGTGGGTTGCGGTGGTACAAGCGGTCGATGTCGCAAGGTTTGGCCCTTTTAAGGTGTGCTTAATCGCGACCAAACCTGCCGCCATATTGACGATGGAGCCTGGGATAATAAAAGGCGAGACCCTGCTTGCGCCTTTGTCACGTAGGGTATCGCGGCTGTTTTCAATGGTTTGGATACCGCCAATGCCTGAACCCAAAATAACGCCAAAGCGCTCTTGCTCGGCATCTTGTACAGGCGCATCGGCAGCGCTAACTTCATCGATAAAGCCGGCATTTTTTAATGCCATGGCGGATGCAGCAACCGCATAATGCATAAATTCATCATAGCGGCGCGCGTCTTTAGCATTCATATATTGCTTGGCGTCAAAATCCTTTACCACGCCCGCAATTTGCGCGCGATAGTCGGTTGCATCAAAATGAGTAATCGGCGCGATACCACTTTCGCCATTAAGTAGGCGCGTCCATGAGCTCTCGACATCAAGACCAAGCGGAGTAATAGCGCCCATACCCGTCACCACCACGCGCATATCGTCAGGACGCTCGTAGTGCGGTGGTTTCTGCCTTTGTTCGCGTGGCTTATGCGCCTGAGTGTCGGCATTATTCGGCGATGGTTCGTTCAGTGAGTCGGTCGGTAAACTGCTGTGCTGGCTCATGCGATATATCCTGTACGTGCGATCCTAAAAAGAAGGTATTTTGACCGTCATTATAAAACACATAAGTGCACGTTTGTAAACTAAAATTTAACTAATAAATCAATCATTAAGCAAAACAAACTTGCCCTAATACCACGCCTTTACTTGCGCCCGTGACGGCAGGCAAGTTACCCGTTTCACCCATTAGCGTTTGCCTTGCCAGCCACGCAAAGGCGACGGCTTCGACCCAAGCTGGATTCAGCCCTAAGCTTGCCGTAGTTTCTACTGTGCAATGAGGCAGATGCGCTTGCAAACGCGTCATTAGATAGTCATTGAAGGCACCGCCACCGCAAACATAGACCGAGCTTTTTTCATGAGCATTAATAAACGTATTGATTTGCATACTGGCGCTCATGGCGGTCAGCTCGGTCAATGTTGCCTGCACATCGGCTGAAGAATAACGAATATGAGCAGAGGCTTGATCGAATTTTTGTAGCTCATTTTGTAGCCATGCTAAGTTAAAATCTTCCCGCCCCGTGCTTTTTGGATAAGTACGCGCAAAAAACGGATGTTCAATCAGCTGATTAAGTAGTGGCTCAACCACTTGTCCTGATTGCGCCCACGCGCCGCCAGCATCATAATCTTTATTGGTATGCAGTGATGTCCACGCATCGAGTAATAAATTGGCAGGGCCGGTGTCATAACCAATAACCGGACTATCGTTACCAGACGTATCATTAGCAGGATTAGCGTTAATAAGGTTAGCATTGGCTGGCAAAACAGTGATATTGGCAATACCGCCCAAGTTTAATAACACCCGCGTACTATTAGGCGTAGAAAACAAAGCTTGATGAAAGGCAGGAACCAAGGGCGCGCCTTGACCACCGACGGCCATATCGCGGCGGCGAAAATCACTGACCACACTAATGCCGGTACGCTCAGCAATGATATTGGCATCAACCAATTGCAAGCTAAAGCCCATTTGCGGACGGTGGCGCACCGTTTGCCCATGACAGCCAATCGCTAGGACCGACTCACTATCGGTATTGGACTGCTGCAATAAATTATTGACCACCTCGCTAGCAAAATCAGCGTATGCTTTACTTGCCCAGCCAAACCAGTCTAATTCGCTATTTGGTTCACCGATTGTAGGTGTTAAATGATTGATACCATTTGGCTGACACAAGGCCAATAACACCTCACGCAGGCGCGGCGGGAAATCTTGGCTATAAGTGGCTAACAGTTGCAGCGGTTGTTGCCTGTCTTCTTCATTACCAAATTGACAAAGTACGGCGTCCATACCGTCTAAGCTGGTGCCAGACATCATGCCGATATATAAGCCGTCATCGAAATTTTCAAATACCGTTTGCTCAAGCGCATCGGTTAAGGAAGCGTAGTTTGCATCGTCGTCATTATTTATGAAACTAGGTGAGTGAACTAAAAATTCGGTGTTTTCAGGATCATTCATAGTCTGAGCAGGCTTGGTCATGGCAATTTACCTTAAAAAACGCTAGTATATCCCTCAAATTCTAACATCTTTTGCTGGCTACGAGATTCTAATTAGCCCAAACGCTTTACCCTGTTAATAAAGACAATAAAGAGAGCATCATGACCACCCAAACTTACACCCTAGAAGAACAACTTGCCTTGATTCAGCGCGGTACGCAAGAGATTTTATCCGAAGAAGATTTAGTTGCCAAACTAAAACTAAACCGTCCGTTACGTATCAAGGCAGGCTTTGATCCTACCGCACCCGACTTGCATTTGGGTCATACAGTGCTGATTAACAAGCTCAAGCATTTTCAAGATTTGGGTCATGAGATTTATTTCTTAATTGGCGATTACACCGCCAAGATTGGTGACCCATCTGGCAAAAACAGCACGCGTCCGCCATTGACCGATGAGCAAATCAAAGTGAATGCGCAGACTTATGCGGAACAAGTCTTTAAGATTTTGGATAAAGAAAAAACTAAGATCGTCTTTAACTCTGAATGGTTTAAAGACATGTCAGCGGGTGATATGATTCAGTTGTCAAGCCAGTTGACCGTTTCACGTATGCTTGAGCGCGATGATTTCTCTAAACGCTACGCGGCGCAAACGCCCATTGCCATTCATGAGTTTTTATACCCATTGGTACAAGGTTATGATTCTATCGCGCTAAAAGCCGACGTCGAGCTGGGCGGAACTGACCAAACCTTTAACATCCTGATGGGACGTACCTTACAAGGTCGTTATGGTCAAGAGCCGCAGGTTTGTATCACGGTGCCAATCCTAGAAGGGCTAGATGGCGTCAATAAAATGTCAAAATCTCTTGGCAACTATGTCGGTATTTATGATGCGCCAGGCACCATGTACCAAAAGCTGCTGTCGATGCCAGATACTTTAATCCGCCGCTACTTTGAATTCTTAAGCTTTAAGCCGATGGAAGAAGTCGAAGCGTTAATGAGCGAGATGGAAAACGGTCGCAATCCACAAGAAATCAAACGCATTCTTGCCGAAGAATTAATCGAGCGCTTCCACGATGCCGACGCGGCGGCTAATGCGCACAAGTCAGCGGGCAACGTGCTTGCTGATGGCGAATTGCCAGTCGATTTGCCAGAAGTAACGTTAGATTTGGAAGGACAAGACGCGCTATTTATCACGCAAATCTTAAATCAAGCGGCACTTGCTAAAAACAACTCAGCCGCCAAAGACATGGTCAAACGTGGCGCGGTAAAAGTCGATGGCGAAGTCGTTGACGCGGGCTTTAGCTTAACTTCAGGACAAACGGTGGTTATCCAAGCGGGTAAAAAGGCTTATGCAAAAGTGACGGTGGGGTAGCTCATTGCTTGGGTAAACTATTTTTTGTATTTACGATTGCTTGAGAGAAAAATATGCTAAATCAATCAACCCTATCACATAATGGCGTTACTCTTGAACCGTTAACTCTAAGTCATACCGATGACTTAATAGAGGCTTGCCGAGACGGTGAGCTTTGGAAAAAGGTGACCACATCTGTACCTACGCCAGTAACCGTAGCTGACTATATTAATGGAGCCGAAAATATGACTGATAGAGTGGCTTTTGCAGTGATAGATAAAAGGATGGGAAAAGCTATTGGAAGTACCAGTTATCATGACATCTTACCTCAAGCAAGGCGCTTAGAAATTGGCTATACATGGTATGCCAAATCGTACTGGCGTAGTCACGTCAATACGACCTGTAAGCTCATGCTATTAACCCATGCTTTTGAAACCTTAGAGTATCTAACCGTTGGGTGGCGTACAGATATTGAAAATACTCAATCGCAGCAGGCAATTGAAAGAATTGGTGCCAAAAAAGATGGCGTCATACGTGGCATTAAAGTACGACGAAATGGCAAAATTACTGATGCGGTGATGTATAGCATGTCAAAAGATGAATGGCCTGAACATAAAATCAAGTTGATAGAGAAGCTAGCTAACCATGAAAGACAATAAATTAGAATTAATCCCCCAAGGCATTTACCGCCATTATAAAGGCAATCTTTATCAGGTATTGCATACCGCGCAGCATTCAGAAACCGAAGAGGCGTTAGTGATTTATCGCTGCTTATATGGTGAATATGGCGTATGGGTTCGACCATTAGCCATGTTTAGTGAAACTGTGATACGTGACGGTAAGGAAGTGCCACGATTTGAGTTGGTTAAAGCCTTAGTTGACTAATGATATATTAAAACGTTCAAAATTTATTGCCCAAATAAAAAGCGACCCATGAAGGTCGCTTTTTTATATAAATGAGCAGTTAACCCTGCAAAAACCCTTTTAACACTTTATAAAATCCAATCGGCTCATCCAGCGGCACTGCATGACCTGAGCGCGGTAACAAAACCTCGCGAGCGTTGGGCAACAGATGGGTAGTTTTTTGCTGCCATATTGGATCGTACAACTTGGAGCGACCACCGATGAGATTGAGCACCGGAATAGTGACGCGCTCTAGCGCGCCGCGAAAATCATATGGCAATGTCAAATAGGCTTGCAAGCAGCGCATCTTATGTTGCCAGATGCTATGATCGTAAAATACCAGCTTATGGTCATTTTGATGGGTCAAGACTTGTATGAGCGCTTTGGAACGCGGGCGATTGACTGACAATAAAGAAAACAGTCGCTCAACGTCAGTCACCCGGCGTTTTATAGTAAACGGCAGATGAGTAAAGCTATCGAGCGCAGCATAGGGCAAAGTCATATTGACGACATTATGAAAAATATCAAACACTTCTTGCTGGCGCGCGCCAAACAGACCGCCTTGCCAATCAGGCTGATTATGAATCGCAGGGCTTTGGTCGATGTTTAAATAACGGCTGACTTTTGCACTGCCATAACGTTCGAAATACGCCCACATCACTTGCGCACCCATCGAGATGGCTGCAACAGGTAGCGCTTCTATATTGCGCGCTAAGCAAACGTGTTCAATGACGTTCCTCATATCATCGGCATACTGGCGGACAAAATCAAATTGGGTCAGATTGATGTCTTTTGCAGCGCCAAAGCCTCGTAAATGCGGCAGATAAAAGGCATATTTGCTCACTAAAGGCAAAACAAACGGCAAAAACTCACGCGCGTCCATACCGTAAGCATGTAGCAGCAGCACAGGTTGTCCATTTCCTATCACAGAAACTGGCAAAAGCGTACCATCAGCCGCAGCGATATTTATCGTTTGGAGCTGGTAGTTAGCAGGTAAAGTAAGCAAGCTTGTCTTCATAAGGCCATATACGTTTGATAGGAAGTTATATAGTAGATACTATAGGTATTGAAGAGTAGGCTCAATGATTAATAAGGATAATAGCGTATGGGCAAGCTGACTTTACCATTACTTGACAGTCATCTTTATCCGCAAGTTTGGCAGCAGCAAACGTTTACGACGCCGCAGGCGCTATTGATGGCCATGCTCATGGCAGAGGACACGCCAGATGCCGACGCCTTTACGCAGCAATTATTAGCCAATGATGTCTATCAAGATTGGATCAATAGCACTGTATTTGGGCGCTACTTACATCGTAACTTTACCGCCTTTTATCGGCAAACAGAGGACAGCTTTAATACCGATATGCCGGCACTGTTTCGCCGCGAGCTTATGCGCCACGCGCAGTATTTACCACTAGAGCAAGTGTTATTTTTTGCAGGCGCTATGCCAAAAAGTGTGCGCCAAACCAAACTTTTAACCACGACAGTGAATCCTGCTACTGCGGTAATGAACGCGCAAAAAATTAATGAAAAAACGGCGCTAAGCCATGCAACGGTTATTATTAATCAAATAATAGTGAGTGGCAGAGAGGTGTTAGGCTTTCCCATTCGCCATAATAAACGCACCAGCGAGCGCACGCGTAATGAGGTATTGATTTTGGATTTTCGGGAATTGCGCTTGGTCGATGAAGATAATGTCATAGTCAAAAAAAGAAGCAATATAGAGGCGACTATATTGCTTCGGTCTTATGAATTACGTTAAAGAGCTAATAAACGTTTATGAATCTTGCTTTGCAATGGTCAGACCATTATAAGTTTGTGCCACAGGCATCACTTCCAAACGATTGACGTTAATATGGGCGGGCGATTCAATCAGCCATAATAAAATATCGCCAATATCATCGCCAGTCATGGTTTTAAAACCGTCGTAAACCTTGGCGGCTTTATCGTCATCGCCATGATAGCGCACGTTTGAAAACTCGGTGCCCGCGACATTACCCGGTTCAAGATTAGTCACCCTTACTTGCGTACCAAGTAAGTCCGCGCGTAGATTTAAGCTAAACTGTTTGACAAAAGCTTTGGTTGCGCCATAAACATTACCGCCAAAATAAGGCCAACTACCAGCAATCGAACCAACATTAATAATATAACCGCTATCGCGTGCCACCATGGCTGGCAAGACTGCATGCGTTAAGCCCATCAAACCTTTAACATTGGTATCAAGCATTCGCATCCAATCATCAAGACTGGCATTTTGCGCAGGCTCTGTGCCGAGTGCCAGTCCAGCGTTATTCACCAAGACATCGATTTGCTTAAAATCTTTAGGCAAGTCAGCAAGGATTTGCGGGATAGTCGCCGTGTCACTGACATCCATGACCACAGGTAAAAATGCCTCGCCCAAGGTGTCTGCCAAAGCATGCAACTTATCGAGGCGTCTGGCACAGCCAATCACGCGGTGACCATTGGTAACCAAACGCTCAGCCAGCGCTTTGCCAAAACCCGCGCTTGCCCCTGTAATCAATACGTTCATCTTATATCCTTATCATTGATGTTCTGTACATGTGTCATGGTTTATAACGACGGCTTGTCTTGGTTTAAAGGCGTTGTCTTACTTGTTAAATAACTGCTTACCAAAGATTTTATCGCCCGCGTCGCCTAAACCTGGGATGATATAACCGTGCTCGTCTAAATGGCTGTCGAGTGCGGCGGTATAAATGGTGACGTCAGGATGCGCTTCATTCACCAAACGCACGCCTTCAGGAGCGGCAACCAACACCAACGCTTTAATATTGGTACAGCCATTTTTCTTTAGCATCTCAATGGTTGCAACCATCGAGCCGCCAGTGGCTAACATTGGGTCAATAATAAGCGCAGGGCGTTTGTCCATGTGGCTGACAAATTTTTCAAAAAACGGTACCGGCTGCAAGGTTTCTTCGTCACGCTGTAAGCCAACGACAGAGATTTTCGCCGTCGGAATTAAATCGAGCACGCCATCTAGCATACCGATACCAGCACGCAAAATAGGAACGATAGTCACAGTTTTGCCCGAAATTTGCTCACCAGTGATTTCACCACACCAGCCTTGCATCGGGAAGGTTTCAATTTCAAAATCACGGCTTGCTTCATAAGCCATCAAGCGCGCAAGCTCTTTGGTTAGGGTGCGAAATTTATAGGTACTACAGTCTTTTTCACGCATAAGGCTGAGTTTATGACGGACTAGCGGATGATAGATGACGGTGATTTTTAAGTCATTCATAAGTACTCTCTTGGTTTTTAGCTGATGCTTGCGCAGTTACTGCGGTTGCCATTAGTATAAAAGATACAAACACTTACCGCACTTCAACCCTATAGCTGGCCTATAAATAGTAAGCTTAGCGCTCTAATAATAAAGCAAGCCAAATGCATATAAGGCTTTAGAGCAAAGCTGGTTTTAATGAAGTCATCATTAGAACGGTCATGATTTTTATTAAAGCCACGCCAATTTAGGTTAAATAAAGCATAGCCTTTTAAGAGCGTAGCTTTTTATTCAAACCGAGCATTTTTGTACTCAGCGTCTTTTACGCCTATATTTTAAGTCGACTATATTTGACCAGATAGCGCCGTGAGAAATGAAGTAGTGTTTAGGCTTGCTATGATACCAAAAAAACCGCTTTTCTGATGAAGAATCTTATGACTACACAACCATCCGACGTTCATGAAAATCCTAATAAAATGGCTACCAATCCGCTCATGTCTGAAACCAGAGCAGCCGAAGTAGAAACCCATCCTTTCGGACCCGTGTTACCACCCGACGCCACCGTGATGATGATGGGTACTTTTCCACCAACCGCCGATAAATGGGCCATGCGCTTTCACTACCCGAACTTTTATAATGATATGTGGCGTATTTATGGCAGCGTGTTCTTTGATGATATGAATTACTTTAGAGTAGGCGATGAAAAGCGCTTTGATCCCGAGCGTATCCGCGCCTTTATGTTTGAGCGCGGTATTGCTTCTTGTCCCACGGTGCATCGGGCCATCCGTGAAACGGGTAACGCCTCAGATAAAAACTTAACCGTTGTGACGCCAGTTGATCTAGATAATATCTTGCCCCAAGTACCAAAGGTTAAAACCTTATTTACCACGGGCGGTAAAGCAACCGAGGTGCTGCTCAATTTATTAGCGGAGCCACCTGCCAAATCGAAATATCCTAAGACCAATCAAAGTATGGTTTATCCTTATACATGGCGGAATAATGCGAATGATAAAGCTAAGGTGAATGAACTTACCTTATATAGATTACCTTCGACTTCACGCGCCTATCCTTTAGCATTAGATAAAAAAGTTACCGCCTATAAAGCCTTCTTTAAAAAGATAGGTAAGCTGTAGCAGGGGTATGTTTAGGAAGCTATAGTACAAAAATGGTAAGTAGGGTATGCCGAGCGCACCCATGCAAACTAATTTAAAACAAATCTAAATAACCCCTTGACCCACCTTCAAATGCGCGTATAATGCCACCCAGTCGAAAGGGAAGAGTGTTTACAAAGTGCTTAGCACTGAATAAACCACCATTAGCGAGAGAGTTTCATTCAACCTGCCTATAAGTAGAAGTAGCCTGATAAAAACTTTCAAACTAAATAAAAAAACTTCTTGACTTAGCAAATAAAGCGTCTATAATACGCACCTCATTAAGGGATAAGGCGAGATAAAGACTAATAATATT
>NZ_DHYG01000012.1:0-248 GCF_002414005.1 Psychrobacter sp. UBA5136 | reverse complement strand
TGATATGATAGTCGGCTCGCTAGATAGAATAAGTGCTTAACTTAGACTGACTAGCCAAGAGAAATACCTTATATATCGGTTACTGGACGACAGTAGCTTGACACTATTTAAAAGCATAACTAAAGAACAACTTGTGTGGATTTTTGCTGACACAGAATGCTAAAAAATAAAGTTGGTTTTAACTTCTTTTCGGAGTTATTTCTAACTATAAAAATTATCATTTAAGGCAGCAAGAAAACTCAAAGTTA
>NZ_DHYG01000023.1 GCF_002414005.1 Psychrobacter sp. UBA5136 | reverse complement strand
GGATTGACGGCAGTGGTCAGACTGCTATAAAGGAACTATTTAAATCAGACCTCCAAGCAAGTGATATCTAACAAAAGTCACAGAACCAATTTAAATAAATAAAAGCCAAGCGCGGTAGCCAGTAAGGTTAGCCCAACATGGAGCCCAATAAGTCCTAAACCAGCAAGTAGTTTGCCATTATGGATAAAGGTAAACACTTCGGCGCTAAAGGTACTAAAAGTCGTTAGCCCGCCCAAAAAACCCGTAATCAAAAATAATCTGACATTATCCGATAAGCCGCTGCCCATTCGCTCAAACCACACCAAGGCCAACCCTATTAACAATCCACCTAACACGTTGGCTCCCAAGGTGCCAAGTGGTATCCAACTATGTAGCGGATTAAACCGCGCAAGCCAGCCGCGCAGGCAAGCCCCAATGGCAGCACCTAAACCAATTGCAAGCCACTGCATAATCTATCCTTAAATAAGATAAAGTTTAATAGGTTAAGTATGAGATAGCTTATAGCATTTAGCCTTTATAGCGCAGGCAACTCGGTCATCGGCCAACGCGGAACGCAGCTAACAGCCAAATCATCTGCTTGACCGGCTTGCAAGCGCTCGTAGCCCGCATAAGCAATCATCGCGCCATTATCGGTACACAGGGCTGGCGGGGCATAATGAACGGTGGCATTGATATTAGCAAGCTCACGCTCTAGTGTCTCACGCAAATGTCTATTGGCACTGACGCCGCCCGCGATAACCAAGCGGCTCATCTCGACCTGTTTTAGTGCTTTGACGCATTTTTTTACCAACGTATCGACCACCGCATGTTGAAAGCTTGCCGCAATATCGGCGCGCACTTGCGGATCGCCAGCAGAGCCTGCGGTGTCCTTGATAAGATTATGCACCGCTGTTTTCATACCGCTAAAGGAAAAGTCCAAACCGCGATGCAGCATGGGACGCGGTAAATCATAAGCATTTTGGTCGCCATTTTCTGCTAATTTAGCAATATTAGGGCCACCAGGATATGGCAGACCAAGCATTTTAGCTGCTTTATCAAAGCACTCGCCCGCCGCATCATCGATGGATTCGCCCAAAATTTCATACTGCCCGATACCATGGGCGGCAATCAGTAGCGTATGACCGCCAGAAACTAGTAACGAGACAAATGGGAATGCGGGTGGGTTTGCTCCCATCAGCGGCGCCAAGAGATGGCCTTCCATATGGTGGACGCCAATCGCTGGGATATCTAAGCCGTAAGCCAAGCTGCGACCGAATAACGCACCTGTCATTAGAGCGCCGATAAGCCCCGGCCCTCTGGTATAAGCAACGGCATCAATCTCATCTTTAGTGATAGCGCACTGCTCTAATAGCTCATTAAATAACGGCACCAATTTACGAATATGGTCGCGGCTGGCAAGCTCAGGCACCACACCGCCATACAGGGCGTGCAGCTCTATCTGAGAATACAGCACCTGTCCAAGCAACCCTTTATTGTCGCTTGTTATCTGCTCGCTATCAAAAATTGCCAGACCCGTCTCATCGCAAGAGGTCTCTAAACCCAATACTTTCATCTATGTGCCTTTATGTTTTACTTTGCAGCGGTTATTGCTGTGCATATTTTACGCTTACTATGCACTATGCAGAACTTATTACTTAAAAAGTGCTTTAAAAATATGCGTTGTGACGGCATTTCGACATTAATAAAAAAACCGCCACTGTTAGCTTACAATGGCGGTCAGTCTAGCAAATTTCAACAAGCAATATTAGCATTAGCTAGCAGCAGCAACCATATAATCTACGGCAGCATGAACTTGCGCTTCGCTTACATTGTCATTGGCCTGTGGAGGCATTTTATTAAAGCCCTTGGCAGAATGCATGTGTAGCGTTTCTATGTCTTTTTCAAGGTGCGGTGCCCACTCGGCTTTGTCACCAAATTTTGGCGCACCCAACAATCCCGTTGCATGACAGGCTTTACACTGCTTTTCATACAACTGCTCGCCCGCATTAGCCGCTAACACTTCAGGTTCGGCCGCCTCTTCAGCAGGTGCTTCTTGGGTTTCCTCTACGGGTGCTTCGACAGGCTCTGCTTCAACCGCAGGCTCAGGCGCTGCTACTTCAGTCTCTGCAACTGGCGCTTCCGGCTCTACCGCCACTGTTTCAGTGTCATTGGTAGCAGCAGGCTCTTCAGCTGCCGTATTATCACCGCCGCTACAAGCGCTGAGTGCCAGAAGCGCACTAAGGCTTAGGCTCGCTAGTGCCAATTTAGCCACTGATTTTTTTTTCATTGTTTTTTGCTGCATAGTCATAGTTATTCCCTCATCTATAGATTATTAATGTAAACCTCAATGTTATTGCTGGCATATTAATAGTAATAGTAGCTGGCAGTGATGAATCGATATTATGAACTGAGTGCGCGCTTACTTACTCACTTTGATTCACTGCTATTAGTTTGTGGCAGGCTCGGTAGTCGTCGCCGCTGCATCCGTGTCCGTGGTTTCTGTATTAGCAGTAGAAGCCGCTTCTGTATCAGCGCTTGCCGTAGCCGTGTTTCCTGCCGTATCTGTCGCTGCGCCATCTTCTGCAGTCGCAACTTCAGTACCCGCAGCGCCTCCTTCTGCCCCTTCTTCACCTTCTGCCGTGTCAGCAGCAGGCATTGGCGTGGATTCTGGGAAGTCCAGTTTTTCTGCTTCAGGCGCGTTTTGACGCGCAAGCTCTGATGCTTCATCGACTCTATCGGTTGCCAATACTTCACCCGACTCTGCACCAGCCTCCTCTTTTTCGCTGCTACAAGCACTTAGACTAACGCCCATCGTAACAAGCAAGGTCGCCCATAATACCGTACTAACCGCTGTTTTTTTTATGCCACTTTTCATTCAAAGATCCTCAATAAGATAGCTATTAAAGCGTTGTAAAGTCTGCCAAATCTGCCTAGAACCTATTTATAAACACCTATTTTTTATAGATCTCTATTTTTAAGAGTTAAAAGTTAGGGCTTAAGGCTAAGCAGCAGACTGAATATAGGATACCACATACCCAATGTAAGCCGTTATTGCTAAACAGCTGTTTTGTCCATGATTTATTGACTATTTGTTAAAAGATTATTAAAAATATTAACACCAGAGCGCCATTTTATATCGCATTATATTTGTACTGTGCAGTTAAAGTTTATTGGCCTTTATTTAACCCTTTATTCTGTATAAATACGCTAAAGCCTTTGACTTTGCTGCTATTTTTGTTTAAAATAAGCGCCCTTGTCCTATTGCGCAAGACCATCCTAGTTTGAGCTGATGCCGATAATCTTGAGATATTACGGCTAAATACTAATACACAGCCAAACTAATGCCCTTATATCTCATCCTAATCAAGGAGATTTCATGCCTGCAGTTAAGGTTAAAGAAAACGAACCAGTTGACATCGCTATCCGTCGTTTTAAACGTGCTTGTGAAAAAGCCGGCGTTCTATCAGACGTACGTAAGCGTGAATTTTATGAAAAACCAACGCAAGTACGCAAGCGCAAAAAAGCCGCTGCTGTAAAGCGTTATAAGAAAAAATTACAACGCGAAACCATTCGTACCACTCGTATGTACTAATCACTAAGACGATTAGCTAAATACCAGCGCTACACTAACGCCACTGTTATCGATGAATAACAGTGGCGTTTTTTATGCTACAATTTTTGTTATTGCTGCTGATAGATTATTGGCAGATTTTTCTTTAAAACTTTATTCCCACTTACTTTATCGACAGTCATTTTACTAAGCATTATTTTACCCATACTTATAAGGAATAATAACAGTGAGCCAACTTAAACAGACGTTATCTGACACCATCAAAAACTCAATGAAAGCGCGTGAGCTTGAGCGCGTCAAAGTACTACGCAACGTGCAAGCGGTCATCAAACAAATTGAGATTGACCGCCAAACCGAACTTGATGATGCGCAAGTATTAGAAGTGCTACAAAAGCAGCTCAAGCAGCGTCATGAGTCATTGTCTATCTTCACCGAAAATGGTCGCGATGATTTGGCGGAAAAAGAGCAGTTTGAGATTGATATCATCAATGAGTTTATGCCAAAACAAATGGATGATGCCGAGCTTGCCGCCTTGGTTAATGCCGAAATCAAAGAGCAAGGCGCCACGTCAATGCGCGATATGGGTAGCGTGATGGGTGTGTTAAAAAATAAAACGGCGGGCCGCGCTGACCCCGCATTAATTTCTAAATTGGTCAAAGACGCGCTGCAGGGTTAACCAAGATTAGAGACGCTATGGTTAGCTTAAAATAAAATCGATACGTGAGTAGCGATGCGCGACTGATATAAATTTTCCTTGCTTGCTGCTATCACAGAGGCTTCGGAAAATTCATCTCAGTCGCACTCTATCGCTTTTAAAGTCAGACTGTTATATATGTTTAATTTTTATATGAACCCAAGCTAGCAAATAACCGCCTAAGGCTTAAAGTCTTTGGCGGTTTTTACTGCTTTGATTTCTGCATTAATATTGGCAAGTAGTGGACGGGCGCTACTGGCTTGCGCGGTGTTTTGCATTTGCTCAGCCAATTGCTTGGCTTGCGTTAAAGAGGTCAGCGCGCGCTCGTAGCGTCCGCTCCATACCTGGTCATGACTGCGATAACGCAGCGCATTAATCGTGGCGATTTTTGCCAGCTGCGGCGACTCTGTGGTTTTGGCGATTTTTTCATTGGCCAATTGTAAGCTTTGCCACGCATAACGGTCGCTTGGCTGCTGCTCGGTCAAGGGTTTGAGCAATGCTTGCGCTTTGGCTGGCTGATTGCTATTGGTCAGCGCTTCTGCCAAATAAAGGCGCAGGTCACGGCGCTCGGGATATAAGCGCTGCTGGCTCTCAAGGAGTTCCGCCGCTTGTTGCCATTTATTTTGTTCCGTCAGGATTTGGCTTTGAGTAATGGACAATAGCGGCTCTAATGCTTGCCGCTGGGCCGCTGGCAACGCTGACAGCTCAGCATATATCTCATCGGCCTCACGAAAGCGCTGCTGCTCACCAAACCAATACATCAGCGCTAATTTTGCCCCAACGCTATTGTTAGCAGCGGTCGTCAATGCGGTTTCAGAGACATGCTTGCCCGTACTTTGTACACGCCAGTAAAGCAAATCAAACAATGCTTGATGGCGCTGCTGCTTGGATAATGGCAGTGCATCATAACGCTGAGCGCGGCTTTGCGACTCGCTTAAACGCTCGTTACTCAAAGGATGCGAGCGCACAAAACTGGGCAGGAATTGATTGGCGGTTTGGTTTAGCTGACTTTTTTGATTCATCGTCGCAAAAAAACGCGGCATCGCGCGTGGATCATAACCCGCTTGATTCATGATTTGCATACCAACGCGGTCGGCATCACGCTCATTATTACGGCTAAAAGCCATGCTGCTATTCATGGTGGCGGTCTGACTGCCCATCATAACGGCGGCAGCGGCATCACCATCGACCGCTGAGGCCGCTATCGCCGCCAGCATACCGCCTATTTGCATCAGCAAGGCTTTTTTGCGCTCATCCGCCCCGCTCTCATAATGATGCTGGCTAATATGGGCCACCTCATGCGCGACGACGCTCGCAATCTCATCCATGCTGCTCGCCGCGAGTATCGTCCCAGTATTTAGCCCAATAACCCCGCCGGGTGCTGCAAAAGCGTTGATACTAGGATTATCAATAATAACCAAGCCGAGTGGCGCTTGCTGACGGGCTTGCGCATTAAGCCGCCACGTCATCTCTTTAATGGTTTCATAAATCCAAGGGTCATGCTCCATCTTAGCGCGGCCATTGATGTTTCTTAATGACCATTCTCCGAGCAGTTTATTTTGGTATTGCTCAGCAAAACTTAGCCCTGGCCCGCGCAAATTGGGTAAATCCAATTCGCTCGCGCCTGACGTCTGCCATGCGTCGTAAGCAAATGACGCGGCTTGTAAGCTTGCACTATTAGCAGTGGTTGCCAATGTCAGTAATGCCGCGGATACGCCTAAATTTAGCGCAAACGCTGATCTCGATGGCAATGATTTAAACGCTGGCAGCTTATTTGACTTCTGAGCAAAAACACATTTATCCAATGTGTTTATTGCCAGCTTCTTAAGCTTCGATGATTTATGAGAGAAGTACAAATGCGTGTCCTATACGAGTAATCATAACGTCTTTTTGACTATACGAGCTTGTTTATCCAAGGTCAATTGCCGTATGCGTTTGGCTACCAATAACGCCGACGCGCGTCACGATTGTGCAACATGCTTATGCAAATTTAAGGCGATATTTATGCTCTAAGCCTAAACGATAAATTTACTTAATAAATCGGTGGTGTTCTAAAAAGTATG
>NZ_DHYG01000028.1 GCF_002414005.1 Psychrobacter sp. UBA5136 | reverse complement strand
AGTTGAGAGTGGGGTATAAGTTATTAATTCCTGATATACGGCTTAAACTCGCATCTAATTAATAGAAAGAAAGTTAAATAAAGCTTATTTATTGTTAACTTATTATTCCTCAAACAGAGCCAATTGTTTACGTCCTTTATAAAAGTCAGTCGATTGATAATAAGCGTATAAATGGCGGAATAAAACGTTGAGGACCGCAGATACCGGTAGCGCAATGAGCATGCCGACAAAGCCTAACAAGCTCGCGCCGGCTAGCACTGCAAAGATAACCCACAATGGCGATAAACCAATCTTGTCGCCTAAT
This sequence comes from Psychrobacter sp. UBA5136, assembly GCF_002414005.1. Taxonomy (GTDB): domain Bacteria; phylum Pseudomonadota; class Gammaproteobacteria; order Pseudomonadales; family Moraxellaceae; genus Psychrobacter. The sequence continues at coordinate 21,066 of NZ_DHYG01000028.1, read as the reverse complement.
AACAGCGGCTGCAAAATATAACCTTCTGCCGCTTGCCCGACCAAAAATGCGCCAACAACCAAGGCTAGATAAGTCCAATCCAGACCAAACTGGAATAAAGAGGCGATAATCGCGGCGATAAAGCCAATCCCAAAGCCTAAATACGGAACGAAGCTTGCGATACCCGCCACCATACCGATAATCAAGCCAAGCTCAAGCCCGATAAGCTGCAGCTGTACCGCATAAATAACGCCCAGTAACACCATGACCAATAATTGCCCTTTAATAAATGCCATCAATGCTTGATCGCATTCTTTGACAATAGCAATCACCTTTTTGCAATAAGGCGCTGGAATCGCCATCTTCCAAGTATGCAGGCGCTGATCCCAATTAAACAAGAAATAAAAGGTCAAAATCGGCACCAGTACAATCAGGCCAGCGTTATTGATAAAGTTCATACTGGAGGCCAGTATTTGACTCATCATGCTGCTGGCATCAGCAAACTTATAATTGGCCTGCATATAATCGACTAGCGTGTCAGAAAAGCCTTTTGCTTCTAGCTCTGGCAGGCGAATGCGGCTGTGATGGATAAACCACTCACGCACGACTTGATTATACCAATTTAGCACCTTGGGTAAATACTCCCACGCCGCTTGCAGCTGATGCCATAAAGTGGGAATTAACCACCACAGCAGCAGTACCATGCCAAGGGTAATCGTCGAATAAACGATAATAATCGCTATCCAGCGCTTGATATATTTCGATAAACGCTTGACCAGCGGATTGAATAAATAAGCCAATACAAAAGCCACGACAAATGGCACGATGACTGGCGTCATCATATATAATAAAAATACCGCCACAACAATAGCTACGACGATAAAGAGGCGCCGAAAAAAGGGATCTATTGGTTGGTTTATCATTAAAGGTGGCCCTAAGGTTAAGTCAATGTAAAATGCTGGCTTAAAATGGTCTATTAACTAAAATAGATGGCCGATAACTTTATAATTATAATGTGATTTATCGGCAACGCTGTCGTAAGTTTCGACAACAACTCTGGCGTTTATTATCGCAGAGTCCGACAAAAAATCAGTCATTTTTTGTTTCTTAATTTTTTATTGTGTCTTATGGCGCCTTTATTGTCATTCTTGGTCAATTATCCGCCAAATATAGGCAAGTTGCTTTGCGAGTGTGAGGCATTTTTGGGTATAATGCGCGCACTATCTGCAAAATCAACATGACCGATCCGCTTTTCTACTGACCGACCTTCATTCCTATAAAATTTGTGAGATGACCATGAGTAACAAGCCTTCTTTAAGCTACAAAGATGCTGGCGTTGATATTGATGCTGGCGATGCGTTGGTGCAACGTATTAAATCAGTGGCAAAAGCCACCTCTCGTCCTGAGGTTGTGGGCGGACTTGGCGGTTTTGGAGCGCTTTGTCGTATTCCGACTGGTTACACCTCACCGCTGCTGGTGTCAGGTACGGACGGTGTTGGCACCAAACTTAAACTGGCATTACAGCTAAATCGTCACGATACCATTGGTATCGACTTGGTCGCTATGTGCGTTAATGATTTATTGGTTTGCGGTGCTGAGCCGTTATTTTTCCTAGATTATTATGCAACGGGCAAGCTTGATGTCGATGTAGCGGCAACTGTTGTCACGGGCATTGGCGAAGGCTGTAAACTGTCAAATTGCGCCCTTATCGGCGGCGAAACGGCTGAAATGCCCGGCATGTACCAAGATGATGATTATGACTTAGCAGGATTTTGTGTTGGCGTTGTTGAAGAAAGCGAGGTCATCACTGGTGAAAACGTCGCAGAAGGCGATGTATTAATCGCTCTTGCCTCAAGTGGCGCCCACTCGAACGGTTATTCATTGGTGCGTAAAGTCATCGAAGTCAGCGGCGTTGATGTGACGACAAGCGACGAGCAATTAGATGGTCAGCCTATTCAAGATGCGCTGATGGCGCCTACTCGCATTTATGTTAAAGCCATTAAGGCCTTACAAGATACCCTTGGTAGCTCAGCTTTACATGCTATGTCACATATTACCGGCGGCGGCTTAACCGATAACTTGCCACGTGTACTACCAGACCATCTAGCTGCTAGCATCGATACAAACAGCTGGCAGTTTTCAGAGCTATTCACGTGGCTACAAACCCAAGGCAATATTGAACAAAGCGAGATGTACCGCACCTTTAACTGCGGCGTTGGTTTTGTTATCGTTGTGCCAAAAGATAAAGCAGAAACTGCGATCAAAATACTAAATGATGCGGGCGAAAACGCTTGGAAATTGGGTGAAATGGTTAGCCGTGAAGCGGACGCTGTGGTGTACCGTTAATGCCAGACGACAGCTTACAAAGCATTCAAAGCATTCAAGACCTTGCGAAAAACACAGCTCAGCCGTTACGCGTCGCCGTCTTGGTATCTGGTAGTGGTAGCAACCTGCAAGTATTGATAAATGCCATGCAAGCGGGCGCGCTACCGATTGAAATCGTTGGCGTCATCAGTAACCGCGAAGATGCTTATGCCATTTCACGTGCCAATGACGCCGCTATTCCCGTTGCCATCTTATCTCACGTTGCTAGCGGCAAACGCATGGGCATCAAAACCTTTGAAACCCATGCCAGCGCGCAACTAAGCGCTTGGCAACCTGATTTGATTGTCTTAGCAGGTTTTATGCGGGTGTTAAGCAGCTCATTTATCGATAATGCACCTGCGCCAATGATTAATCTGCACCCTGCGCTGCTACCTGCTTATAAGGGTCTTGATACCCATCAGCGTGCGATACAAGCGGGTGAACGCCATCATGGTTGTAGTATCCATGTCGTCACCGCTGAGCTTGATGCTGGTGCAGTTTTAACCCAAGCTATGTTGGCAGTCAGTCAAAAAGATGACGCTGCAAGCTTACAAGCCCGTGTGCAAAAGGCCGAACATCAACTCTTACCGTGGACGATACTACTGATCGCAAGCGGAGTCATTAACTTGGATAATCAAGTCGATGATGCTGAAACTTCTTATTTACCTGCCCTACCTTTAAAGCTATGGTTAAATGATTAGAAACCAACATACCTATTTTATGAAAAAGCAGAATCCGTAACTGGTTCTGCTTTTTTGTATGCTTAACTAACGGATAATTTACAGCCAAAAGAATACCCCGTTAGTTAATAACGAGGTATTTAAAATGATAAGTCTAAAGTGGTTGAATTACTAAGCAGGTTTTTTACCGACAACGTGCACTGCTTTGATGTTAACGAACTCTTTGATACCAAAACCACCATGCTCACGGCCATAACCTGAGTCTTTCACGCCACCAAATGGCAAACCTGGACTGACCAAGTCATAACCATTGATATAAACCATACCCGTATCAAAATGCTGCTGCGCTAAATTAATCGCTTTTTCTTCGTCTTTAGAGAAGATAGCGCCGCCCAGTCCATAACGGCTGTCGTTCGCAATGCGCAAGGCATCTTCTTGATCTTTGGCACGGATCAGGGCGGCAACCGGGCCAAATAGCTCATCTTTATACGCTGGCTGATCGGGCTTAATATTCTCCAAAATCGTTGGTGGATAAAAAGCGCCCGGTTTATCAGGTATCTCGCCGCCCAAGGTGATAGTCGCGCCTTTATCCACACTTTCTTGTACTTGCTTATGCAGGTTCTCGCGCTGTTTGCTACTGGACATCGGGCCCACGTCGGTTGATTTTTCCATTGGGTCACCAACTTTGTAGCTTTTAAATTTCTCAATCACAAGGTCACGAAATTTATCATAAACACTATCAACGACGATAAAGCGTTTTGCCGCGATACAGGTCTCGCCGTTATTATACAGACGTGCATGGGCGCAAGTTGCTGCTGCTAAGTCCAAATCAGCGTCTTCTAATACGATAAACGCATCGTTTGAGCCAAGCTCCATAACGGTCTTTTTCAACACTTTTGCCGCTTGCTGCGCCACGACTCTACCCGCTACATCACTACCCGTTAGCGTCACGCCGCGTACTTTTTCATGTTGAATGACTTTTTCTGATTGATCGTGACTGATAATTAACGTACGGAATAAACCTTCTGGTAAATCAGATTCTTGCATGATTTTTTCAATCAAAAGTCCTGAACCAGTCACGTTAGAGGCGTGTTTAAGTAAGATACTATTGCCCGCCATCAAATTGGCAATGGTATAGCGAAACACTTGATAAGCTGGGAAGTTCCATGGCTGGATACCATAAATAATCCCTATTGGGTCGTAGCTGATTAAGCCTTTTTTGATGCCTTCGATGTCGCGTTCGTCGTCAGCTAATGCCGCAACGCCTTCGCTGGCAGTAAAATCACAAATAGCTTTACATAAATCAACTTCCCCTAAGCTGCCCGCAAGCGTTTTACCGCGCTCTTTAGTCATCAATTCTGCAAGCTCATCTTTATACTTCATGAGCGTCTCGCCAATAGAGTTGATGACTTTTGCCCGCTCATCGGCACTGACCAGACGCCATTTTGTAAACGCCTTATGCGAGGCATCGATAATGTTATCGACTTCGTCATCGCTCATATAATTATAGTCTTTAATATTTTCACCCGTCGCTGGGTTCACAGTGGTGATATCTGCCATGATAATCGTCCTTATTTATTTGATTCTTAGGTAATAAATAGTTTATTAATCAACCATTTATTTTGATTAATGCTTTATTGAAGAGTGACTCAATAATGTCGAAACACTTAACAATACTGACTTTTTATATTTTTTTTCTTAATTTTATTTATCATAACAAAATGCTTTACCTATAGTTTTACAAGTTATAAAGAAGTGTGCGGAAGATGTTAATGATGTCACGCCTTTATAGGGAACAGGTGCATTTAAAAAACCTTGTTGGAAAAAGTGTGTTGAAAAACTGTGTTAAAAAACTGTGTTAAAAAATCGCGCCCATAAAAAAACCAGCGCATTACCCATGAGCTGGTTTTATAAATTTATCAAGTAGCTATTTTTTACTTTTACTACCCTAAAACAAATGATTGATAACCGGGATTTCTGGCGGCGGATTTTCTTCTTCAGCAACCACTTGCCGCGCCACATGCATAATAAGCTGGCGTAACCAGCGATGCGCTGGATGGTGCTGTAACAATGGCGACCACGCCATCGTCAGCTCAAACTCAGGGATGAAGAACGGCGGCTCTTCCATAATAATGCTGTCGTTATTGGCTTGCATTCTAGCTACTCGCGTCGGCAAGGTAGCAATCAAATCTTTATTCGCCGCAAGCATGGCTGGCATTTGATAGTGACGGGTAAAGACGCTGATTTGGCGCTTTTGCCCTAAGCGTTGCAGCGCCTGATCGATAGAGCCAAGCCCGCCAGATTTTTCTGGATTGACCCCAAAGCCGACGCCCATGCCCGTTTTGGATACCCAAACGTGCTGCGCTTTTAGATAATTTTTTAAATTAAAACGGTTGGCGTACGGGCCTTCAGCAGACAATAAGCAGCTAAAGGTATCGCGCCAAACCAAGACTTGGTGGAAGCTTTGCGGGATTTCATTAAAACGGTTAATCGCTAAATCCACGCGTCCCTGCTCCATGTCTCGATAGGAGACATCGGATGGCGTCAAGAAATCCAAAATGACATTGGGTGCTTCAGAACGCAGTGCTTTGACCAGCTTTGGCACCAAAGTCGCTTCGGCATAGTCCGACGTCATGATACGAAACACCCGCGAGGTACTATAAGGGCGAAACTCGGTACGCGGCTCAAGCACTTGCGTCAAGTCGGCAAGTATCTCGCGAATACGGGGCTGCAACTCAAGCGCGCGCTCGGTCGGCGTCATGCCCTCCGATGAGCGTACCAATAGTGGGTCATTAAACAGCTTACGCAGACGCCGCAAAATATTACTCATCGCAGGCTGGGTGATGCCAAGCTGCTCAGCAGCACGTGTCACATTTTTTTCACGAAGCAATACATCTAAATGAACCAGTAAATTTAAATCAACCCGCTGCAAATTCATAAATATTTCTCTTTACCGTAGAATAAATGCCACCCTAATCTTGGTTAAGCGTGGCATTTTTCATCCTGTTATTTTATAAAACATCCGATAACCGCAGAATGTAAGTATTTTTTTATCTAAATATTTTTAATATGCGCTCATTATAACCCAAGATGCCCCGCTCAAGCTATTGTTTCATCTATACTATAACTAAATGAAATACCCAAGATAATAATCATAAACTAGATAAATCAAGGTAATCTAGCTATAGTGCTTAGCAAGCGCTGATAAGTCATTTTTAATATTGGACCGGCATCATGCGTTTTAATGAGTCAGCTACAAGGGCTATTTTATCGCATTTTTGTGCTAAAAGATGGCCGTAAAACTTAATGCGCCAATCAGTTTTTTGCAAACTTAGCTTTTTTTAAAATTACTTTTTTGCTCGCAGCAGTTTTTACGCTTGAATGGCTACTTTGTTCGCTTTAGGGTAATAAATGACTTTAGGGTAATAAATACTTAGCTGGCGACCAATCCCATAAAAACGCCAGCTAAGCCCAAAGATAAAAGCTGACCAATTCGACAGGTTTTGATTGCTTTTATGATAATTTTCTTATAGTTTAGTAGAGACTGCTCACGCAAAAGGCTGTTATTTTAAACCTTTACTTCTGCTAGCATCTTTTTATACACAACATCCCAAATCCACTTTAATAACTTTTCTTTATTAATTTTCACCCCACCAAGGAGACTATAGATGTCAACTGCATATAAATCAGCGATCGATTTAGTACGTGAATTAAAGCAAAAGCACGGTAACTGGCAGAATATCAGCGAAACTGATGCGGCGCGTATGATGATGCAAAACCGTTTTAAAACGGGTTTGGATATCGCTAAGTATACTGCAAAAATCATGCGTCAAGACATGGAAGACTATGACAATGATACGTCTCAGTACACGCAATCTTTAGGCGCATGGCATGGTTTTGTTGCTCAGCAAACCATGTACGCTAAGAAAAAATACTTTGGTACCACGTCAAAAACTTACATCTACCTATCTGGCTGGATGGTAGCCGCCCTGCGTTCTGAGTTTGGTCCTCTACCTGACCAATCTATGCATGAAAAAACCTCTGTACCTAAGCTAATCGAAGAAATCTACACTTTCTTACGTCAAGCCGATGCTAAAGTGTTAAACGACTACTTCCGTGAGCTAAACGCTGCAGAAGAAGCTGGTCAAGACACCTCAGCTATCCTAGAAAAAATCGAAAACTTTGATTCACACGTTGTGCCAATCATTGCTGATATCGATGCAGGTTTTGGTAACGAAGAAGCGACTTACTTGCTAACCAAGCAAATGATTGAAGCGGGTGCTTGTGCTATCCAAGTTGAAAACCAAGTATCTGACGCAAAACAATGTGGTCACCAAGCAGGTAAAGTCACTGTACCGCACGAAGACTACATCGCAAAAATCAACGCCATTCGTTATGCATTCTTAGAGCTAGGTGTTGAAGACGGCGTTATCGTTGCTCGTACTGACTCTGAGGGCGCATCACTGACGCAAAAAATCCCAGTATCAAATGAGCCAGGCGACCTTGCTTCTCAATACATCGACTTCCTAGAAATGGAAGAAGTAACCATCGAAGAAGCCAATGAAAACGACAGCCTTCTTAAACACAACGGCAAACTAGTACGTCCAGTTCGCTTGCCAAACGGTCTATATCAGTTCCGCGAAGACACCAACATCGACCGCGTTGTTCTTGACTGTGTGACCGCTCTAGAAAACGGCGCTGATCTACTATGGATTGAAACACCAACTCCAGACGTAGAACACATCAAGATGATGGTTGATCGTATTAAAGAGCAGCAGCCTAAAGCTAAGCTTGTATACAACAACAGCCCATCATTCAACTGGACGCTAAACTTCCGTAAACAAGTAATCGCTAAATGGGAAGAAGAAGGTAAAGACGTATCAAGCTACGATAAAGATAACTTGATGAGTAGCGACTACGACGGTACTGAACTTGACGCTGCCGCTGACGAAGCCGCTAAAAACTTCCAACGTGATGCGTCACGTGAAGCGGGTGTATTCCATCATTTAATCACGCTACCTACTTACCACACTACTGCGCTTAGCGTTCATGAATTGGCTAAAGGCTACTTTGGTGAAGAAGGTATGCTTGCTTATGCAGCTGGCGTACAACGTAAAGAAATCCGTGAAGGTATCGCTTGCGTTAAGCACCAAGCAATGGCGGGTTCTGACCTTGGCGATGATCACAAAGAAATCTTCTCTGGTGACAACGCCCTTAAAGCTGGCGGCAGCAAGAACACCATGAACCAGTTCTAATGACCGACCACTTATAAGTACATTTTATAAAAAAGCCGTCCTATTTTGTAGGGCGGTTTTTTTATGGGCTTTACATACTTTCATTTATTTAAATCACCGTACTTCTAAAGTGCCGTTTAATTAACAGCGGTTAGTTTATACAGCGCTCCTTTAGCAAACCGAAAAAACTTTTACTTGTCATTCATCCATAGCTTTCATACGATGGTAATCACACAAACTTATTACAATAATTGGGAGCCATCATGCAAGAGATAGAGCTGAAATTTTTAGTACCAGCGCCACGCTTAAAAGGTTTGATGCGCCAAGCAAATACTAAATCCTCCAAGGTCACGCAACTGGCTGCCCACTATTATGATACCCCTGATCAGCAGCTTGCCAAAGCGGGTATTGGTTTACGTATTCGCCGCGAAGGTGATGCATGGGTGCAGACTATCAAAGCGGGGGGCGATGGTATTGCGGCACGTTTGGAGCATAATGCAGTGCTGGACAATGAGCAAGTACAGGCGATGCTGGACACTAATACGCTGATGCCTGATTTAAGCCTTTATAAAGACACCGCTGTTGCCCCTGCTCTAGCGGAGTTTAAACTAAAGAAATTGGCCAAAACGCTCACACGACTATATGTCACCGATGTCGAGCGCACCACACGGCTATTAATAGAGAATATCGACGATGAAACCCGCAATAGCATTGAGATGGCATACGATTATGGAGAGATTATTCACGGCAGCGATGCTACGCAGCGCGATACGATTCAAGAAATTGAGTTTGAGTTGGTATCGGGCGATTTAGATTTTCTATTTGCCACCGCCAAAACGTGGTGTCAGCGTCACAAATTATGTCTCTCTACCGTCACCAAAGCCGAGCGCGGTGGTTTGCTTATCAAAGGGGAAAGCCACAGCCCAGCAGTCAGCGCGAATATTAGCGAATTGACTGTCGATAAAGACAGCAGTAAGCCCGCCTTTATACGCGCGGTCGTCCATAATTGCCTGCTGCAAATATTGCCTAACAGCAGTGCTATCGCCGCTGGCAGCACTGACGATGAGCATATTTTACAACTGCGTCACGGTATTCAGCGCTTACGCACCGCGCTCAAGACATTTAACAGCTTCTCTGATGAGCTCAATCCTGATTGGTTAATCATCCTTAAACAAACGGCGACTTTGCTTGCTGACTATCAAAAGCTTGCTTATCTTGCCAATCATATTGAACCGTGTCTACAAGAACACGGTGCGCCAAGCGTTGATTGGACGGCAGAAATTGAAGTGTTAAAAATCACACCTATTGATGTGGTACGCGCCAATGACTTGCAATTGACCTTGCTTGAGCTGATAGCGTTTACCATGAGTGACCCTAGCCTTGAACCACAAGCAGATAAACTCGCCGCCGATCAGCTCACAGAAATATTGGACAAACGGTATAAAAAACTGCGAAAAGCTGAGAAAAAACTGAATAAAGTTATTTATACTAAAGCCGACAGCGCGGATTTAGACGATATAAGTTTAGAAAATTTGGACTTAGAAAGTGTGGACTTAGAAGGTGTTAATTTAAAAGACGTTAATTTAGAAGATAGGAATTCGCAAAGTTTGGATGCGCAGGATGAAGATTTGCCTATAAAGAATGACAACCAAGCGCACTATAAATTACATCGTAAATTGCACCGTCAGCTGGGAAAACTACGCTACGTTAGCGAATTTGCAGCGCCTGTATTTCATAAAAAGTCCAACAATAAAAAAGCTAAAAATAAAAGCAAGCGCTTGCTAAAACGTATCGTCAAAGCCCAACAAGCCCTCGGTCAACAACTCGATAGCACTCATTATCAGCAATACTATCAACATAAAGCCCGCACTGACGCTCATGCTTTGTATGGTGCAGGCTGGTTAAATGCCTCTTTAATAAGCGCTGAGAAAAAAACGAAAAAACGTTTAGCTAAGCTTCAAACTGCTGATAAATTTTAGTAATAGAAACTGGCAATAGTTTTTAACGTTGTGTCTTATCTATAATTAGCCCTTAATTCATCAAAAAAAGACAGCTACCATCAGGTGCGTTGTCTTTTTTTAAGCGTGATTTTTCGAGTAAATATTAGTGAGCAACAATGGTCACGGGGGAGCCTTCGGTAACTTGCTCAAACAATTCCATAATATCCTCACTACGCATACGTATACACCCATGAGAGCGCGGCACGCCCATTGGCTCGCTATCAGGCGTGCCATGAATGTAAATATAACGCTGGTAGGTATCGCAGCCGCCTTGGGCATTACTGCCTTTGTTTAACCCTTCTTCAACGCCGCGTAACCATAAAATACGGCTTAGTATCCAGTCGCGCTTAGGATGTAGCTTGCCAAGCTCAGCACTGTATACCTCGCCCGTGGGAACCCGTCCAACAAACACCGCGTTCATGGGCTCACGGGCGCCGATTTTTGCTGCGATAACGTGCTTGCCAAGTGGCGTACAACCGCTGTCTTGCTGGCTGCCTATGCCATTTTTAGCCGTAGATACCGCATAGTGCGCCACTTCTTTATCGTATTGGTAAAGCGTTAAGGTTTGCTGAGCAATATTAATCACTAACTGTACATCAGAGATTTCGTTATTTGTCATAGAAATTTTCCGCCTGTCATCAAGGCGACAAGGATTATTATCGCCTGCGCTGCAAATCAGTTTTGAATAAAATGATTGCGCTTTTCTATTATTAAGGGATTGTATCAGGGCATTTGGCACCGTAATATAGGGGCACACTTTTTGATGCTAGCAGATTATGACGACTATTTCACCGACACGTGTGTCGATGTATGATTTTCTCTATCAAGATACCAAGCCGATGGTGTCATTATTGGCAGATGCCGCCAAGCTGTCATTACCGCAAGCGCGGTTGGCGATGGATGCCAGTTTGCAAGCCATTGTCAGTGCCCTACTTGCTTATCAGCAGCACAGTGATAGCCAAACCATAAGTAAAAAATTGTTTGCGCGCGGTGCCGTGAAAGAGCTACGCCAATATAACTCGATGAATTTTTCCACCATCAATGCGACCTTATATTATCGCCATGAGGTGGCGGATGCGTTATTTTATGAAAATGCTCGCGTGGTTAAAGCCAGTGATTACATTGCCGAGCGCATTGATGCGACGTCGCAACAAGTCCAGATATTGCTCACATCCTTATGCGTGATTGTGCTGCGTGAACTGGCGATTTTAGCGGAATATAGTCAGCTTGATAATGATGAGATGGACAATTGGTTTGCGCTGCAGCCGCAGTTTTTATCCGTAGAGCGTTTTGTGGCTCATAAACCAACGTCAATGTCAGTGTCAATGTCTGCCGGGCGGACTGAGCCTAATGAAAATAAAGAAACAAATACTGCTACAGAAGCTGCTCTACAAGCAGAATCAAAAACAGAAACAGAAGTAAAAAACCCTACAGAGCGTACTTTATTAAGCACAGCGCAAATTGCCAGTACCCCGCCCGCTTTTAATCCATATTGGCATGAGTTGACCACGTTCAAACCTGAAAATAATGAACCTGTGCAAGATATGCAGCAAGCGACGGGCAATTACTTAAAAGTCATCGGGCGCTCATCTACCAATGCCCAACAAGGTAAACATAGTGACTTACTGGTGTTTGCCGAAATGGCAGCCATCAGCTTACCGCATCAGCGCTGGCTGCTACAACTCGCGAAGATTTCAGAGATATACTTGCAGCGAAATCGCCTACGCATTACCTCTGAACCTGCAAGCCCGCCCAAGCCGCCGCTGGTCAGTTTGGGTTTAATCGGCGGTAATAATGACAATACGCCGACCACCACCAGTGAAAAGCCGATTGAATACGACGAACCGCTACCTTTATGGAAAAATCCTGTTATCTTGATTATTATCGTCGTTATTGGCATTCTTGGCGGACTTGCAACGCTTAAATACCAAGGCCAGAAATCTGACGGAGTCAAACTGGCAACAGAAGAAGTCATCGAACAAGACCGCCTCAAGGAACGTGAACAGCAGGACGTGGCAATCGTAATGATAGACGATGATGAAGATAGTGCTGAAGAACCAAAACCTACTAAATAATAAAGTCAAAATATCTTAAAAGACGCTATGCAACTGCTGGTATACGTTTTTCTTGCTTGCTGTGCCTACGCAGACAGAGGCTGCAAAAAACGTATATCAGCAGTACATGAGATAGCGACCTTACTGTTAACTGACTATAAATAAATTGGATTGATAAGGTGTTTATAAGCATAAAAACTCATCAAAAAAGGCGCTACATTAATAGCGCCTTTTTATACATACTTTGTCTAGCAAAGCGTGCTTACTTTGATAAATCACGGCCACGGCTGGCTTCAATCGCCAAACGTAGACCATTTAAGCGGATAAAACCTTCGGCGTCTTTTTGATCATAAGCGCCCGCATCATCTTCAAAAGTAGCGATTTTTTCATCAAACAATGAATCATCTGACTTACGACCAACAACGCTAACGCTACCTTTATATAATTTAACGCGCACTGTACCGTTGACATATTCTTGTGATTTGTCAATCAAGGCTTGTAACATCATGCGCTCGGGGCTGAACCAATAGCCATTATAGATAATTTTAGCATAACGTGGCATTAGCTCATCTTTTAGATGCGCCGCTTCACGGTCAAGCGTCAGTGATTCAATGCCGCGGTGCGCTTTTAGCATAATGGTACCAGCTGGCGTCTCGTAGCAGCCGCGCGACTTCATACCAACATAACGGTTTTCAACGATATCTAAGCGGCCAATACCATGCTTACCGCCAAGCTCATTTAGCTTAATCATCACTTCATAAGGCTTAAGCGCTTCACCGTCGATAGCTACGATATCACCTTTTTTGTATTCTAATTCTAAATATTGTGGCTCATCTGGCGCGTTTTCAGGGCTGACCGACCAGCGCCACATATCTTCTTCTGCTTCGGCGTATGGATCTTCTAAAATACCGCCTTCATAAGAGATATGCAATAAGTTGGCATCCATTGAATACGGCGATTTTTTCTTATTGCTGGCATAATCGATGGGAATATTATGCTCTTCAGCATATTTCATCAAGCTTTCACGGCTCGATAAGTCCCACTCACGCCACGGCGCAATGGTCACAACATCTGGTGATAAGGCAACGGCGCCAAGCTCAAAACGTACTTGGTCATTACCTTTACCCGTCGCACCATGACTGATGGCATCGGCGTTGTGTTCTTTCGCAATTTCAACCAAACGCTTAGCAATTAATGGACGCGCGATAGAAGTCCCTAGCAGATACTCGCCTTCATAAATGGCGTTGGCGCGGAACATGGGGAATACGTAATCGCGGGCAAACTCTTCCCGTAAGTCTTCGATATGGATATGCTTGATGCCCATGGCTTCAGCTTTAGCGCGCGCCGGCTCAACCTCTTCACCTTGACCAATGTCAGCGGTGAAAGTAATCACTTCTGCATCATAGGTTTCTTGTAACCATCTGGCGATGATTGAGGTGTCAAGACCGCCGGAATAAGCCAAGACAATTTTATTAATATTTTTTGGATCAAGCTGAGCCATGAATAACTCCTAAGATAAGAATTTATTGTCGAATACATTTAATGGGAAATAAAAATGCGCAGGATGGGATGAAATCAATACAAGATAGATTGCCTGCTCAGTGTACATCATATTTACTAGCGGCAAAAGTGGCAGCGCCATTTGGTATAAGGTTTTCACTGGTTATCGGCTTTCATTGATAAATAGTGTTGCTAACTTATGAGCAAAATCACTCAGTATTCATGTACAGATGCCATTTATGCACAAATACTGCACTGCATATTTAGTAAGGCCACATATTTAGTCAAGTAGGCAAATCTGTTATGATAGCAGCTCAGCAACACTCTCCTTTTCTCCCGTATAAAGATATAGAGCGCGATGACACTATGACCGATTCGATTAGAGAATTAACCATCCTGCAGCCAGATGATTGGCATATTCATTTGCGCGACGATAAGGCGTTGGCAACTACCGTTCCACACGCTGCCCAAAGCTTTAACCGCGTCATCTGTATGCCAAACCTTGTGCCCCCTGTAAAAAATGTCGATGATGCCCATGCCTATCGTGCCCGCATCATGCAGCATCTAGAAGCAAGCGATTTAAGCGCTGAGCGTAAAGCGGTCTTTGACCCACGCATGACGTTATACCTTACCAATAACACCACCGCTCACGACATTGAAATGGCGGCAAAATCAGGCATTGTACAAGCGGTTAAGCTCTACCCTGCGGGCGCAACGACCAACTCTGCTGACGGCGTCACCGATATCAATGCCTGCGTCGATGTCTTTGAAGCGTTGGAAAAATATAATCTGCCATTATTGCTACACGGCGAAGTCACGCACGACCATGTCGATATTTTCGACCGTGAAAAGCGTTTTTTGGACGAAGTATTGGCGCAAATTATTGCTAAATTTCCTACCATGAAAATTGTAATGGAGCATATCACCACTAGTGATGCTGCTGACTTCGTTTTAGAACAAGGCAACCAAATTGCAGCCACGATTACGCCGCAGCATTTGATGTTTAACCGCAACCATTTATTGGTTGGTGGTATCAAGCCGCATTTTTATTGTTTGCCTATTTTGAAGCGCGAAAGCCATCAAAAAGTATTGTTGGATGTCGCCACCAGCGGCAATCCAAAATTCTTTTTAGGCACAGATTCTGCGCCCCATGCGACGGATAAAAAAGAGGCCACTTGTGGCTGTGCCGGCTGCTATAGTGCCGCCACTGCGCTACCACTATACGCTACAGCGTTTGATAGCGTGGGCAAAATAGACAAATTAGAAGGATTTGCGAGCCGTTTTGGCGCCCAATTCTACGGTTTGCCCGTGAACGAGAGCAGCATCACCTTGATAAATACGCCGATGCAAGTACCAACCAACTATCCATACTTTGATGGTTCATCGTTAACGCCATTGATGGCTGGTGAGACGTTGCCTTGGTCCATTAAAGACTAACAGCAACGACGTAAAACTGCCTGTATGTCTATTATCTAATCGATCCCCCATAAAATAAACATCGTGCTACTGGTATAAATTTTGCGCAGCCTCTGGAGTGCGAAGCGTACAGCAAGCAAGGAAAATTTATGCCAGTAGCGTATTATAATATTTGTACTTATTTATTTAATTTTTTACTTCAATACCACAGCACGACTGATAAAAGCGATTTAACTTGATATGACCATTCAAAACGATGCCGCCTTACACGATTTGGCCAATACGGACGATAGTCGTCTTAATAGTGCGCCAAGCAATACTGCTGATAGCGATAACGCCGCAGACGACCAAGCACCCATGCGCTTAAAAGAGCGTTTTCGTAAGTTTTTGCCCGTCGTCGTCGATGTCGAAACGGCCGGCTTTAATGCGCAAACGGATGCTTTACTAGAAATTGCTTGTATTCCTGTGCTGCTTGATGAGCAGGGCGTGTTTTATCCAGGCGAGGCTTTTAACGCTCATATCGAACCTTTTGAAGGCGCAAATCTTGAGCCAAGCGCGCTTGCCTTTACTGGCATTGACCCTAGTAATCCACTGCGCAGGGCCATTGCCGAAGATGAAAAAACCGCCCTGCGCCGTATTTTTAAAGGTCTAAAAGAAGTGCGCCGCGCTGAAGACTGTCGTCAATGCGTCCTAATCGGTCATAACGCCCATTTTGACCTAGCGTTTTTAAATGCGGCAGTACTGCGTACCAATAGTAAAAGTCACAACCCGTTTCATAACTTCTCAGTTTTTGATACCGTGACGCTCTCGGCGCTTGCATTTGGACAAACGGTATTAGCCCGTGCTTGTAAAGCAGCAGGGCTTGATTTTGACGGCAATGACGCTCATTCAGCGCTCTACGATACCCAAAAGACCGCCGAGCTGTTTTGTTATATTCTCAATCATTACCCGATGCTAGCGAACGCTATGCATGATGAGCAGGATAATGTGGCAGTAGCAGAGGATGAGGCAGAAAGCGCAGACGTTGCCCACGCTAACAACGCTAACAATGCCAAGTAAAATAAAGCATACGTCCTCTACATTGTTAAACTGAAATAATAGTGTTATCTATAGTCAATGACCTGTTATGGATTATTTGAGCTTAACAAAAGGGACTTTGCTATGGAACCACAGTTTAAGTTATGGGCAACCATTATCGGTTACATGCTGCTGGCGTTGACCATTAGCGCTTGTACGTCGTTGTGGATTCGGCATCATTTAAAACGTAATGACCTGCATCCACGCCGCGCACTCAAAAAAAGATATTTAATTTTAAAAAGACGTAGAAAAAGGCTTGACAGCAGACGCGGTCGCCATTAAAATACGCACCACTTCAGTATAAATGGTGAAAGCAGCTGAAGCGTTGTTACTAGTCCCCATCGTCTAGAGGCCTAGGACACCGCCCTTTCACGGCGGTAACGGGGGTTCGAATCCCCCTGGGGACGCCACTATTTGGCGTCACTTATTAGCAAGTTTGCTGTAAAGCATCGATAAGACTACTAAGCGCACCAGCAAAAGCCCATTCACATTTTTGTGAGTGGGCTTTTTTATGCTTGTCTATTTGTCATTAATCATTAGTTGTTAAATCATTAATGGTTAAATCATTAGCTCTTATGATAAAAACAAAAGCGGTTTATAGGATTTTTATCGCAGCAAAAAGCCAGCAATCTATGCTGGCTTTTTAAATGTATGGGTTTAACTATTTAGCATAATCTACCAAATCTTATCTGCTAACATCACCCAAAGCAGCGCTAATATTATCAAGCTGCCCAGTATGGTCTGAATTAAGAAAAAGGCTTGGTGCTGGCCAACTACTTTACCTAAGGTTACCCCTAGCGTATTGTATTTTATCGGCTGAGTATCAAGCGCACCGGATCTTTCTTGCTCTTCATAATAGCCTTGTAGAATATCTAAAAACTGCCGCCATTCATCAAACTCCCAAGCATCGGGCTTAAACGGCATAAAGGCTTTAAGCTTAGGCTCATTCATCATCCAACGCTCAAGCGTAATCGAACGTAGCGACCAAGCGGCAAAACGGCGCTCAGGGATAGCCGAAAAATCCAATATTTTTAAATCTTTGTGCCTGTCGTCTACCAACAAGCGATTTTTAAGATTGGTGAGAGCTTGCTCAGAACCTTCCACACACTGAAAGAAGTAGCTATTGCCGTAGCAAAGGATACCTGTAATTTCATCGGCTTGATTACGCTCAATCGCGACCTCTGCGATGTCGTTAAGCGTACTCGCACTTGCAAGACCAGTCGAGGTAATATGGCTCAGATATACGAGCTGGCAGAGATCTGGCGTTACTGGATTTGTCGAATCATTGACTGTTGACAAGCAGCTTCTCCCTATTATTAGTTATATGCACTAAGACAACCATACTAAATTTAGAAAAATACATAGTGACAAGACGTTTAAAGATAGCTAATCAGCTTGTTATATTATTGATTTATAAATGTTTATATTAATTGTATTAAGTTGGTTACATCATAGGCTAATTTAGTCATCAAAGCAATATATCTTTATATTAAATAACGACTTATTAATAATAAGCCGTCATTTAGCTTTATTTATATTCGTAATAGTGCATGAATTTTTAGTGCAGTGACGCGATGAGACGCTTAAAAGCGCAGGAAAATAACAGTAAAAATGAGCGCAGCAGCTTGCTCAGCCTCAAAACTGAGTTTTAAGTTCCAAGTTTTAAGATTTATAGGGGAATGGTTGGAATGATGGGAATGAATAAACGATAACATAAATAAGAAAAAAAGAATGCCCTAGAGAACTTTAGAATGCTTAGGAGAAATGTTAGGACTGCGCGGTAAGGATGGCGCTAAGCAAGATAGCATCATCAGGATAAGTGAGTTTGATATTTTGGCGACTGCCCGTGATAAGGCGTATCGGCAGCTTTAGATACTCAAACGCGCTGGCTTCATCGGTGATAGTCAGTTGGTGCTTATCCACGTAAGCCAAGACTTCTCGCAGCTGACCTAAGCGAAATACTTGCGGCGTTTGCGCTTGCCACACATTACTACGCTCAAGCGTATGTTTGATATAAGAATAGGCTTCATTGTTGTCTTTACAGGCATTGCTATGCTCAGAAACAGCGCTAGCATGTTTGTAGGATGCCGTATAGGATTGCTTTAGCGTATCAGCAACTGGCGCCGCTAAGATCGCGCCATAAGGCTCGTGCATCGCCGCTTCAATGACCTGATTGATGTCTTGGCTGGGCACAGCAGGGCGCGCAGCATCATGGATAAGTACCAAGTCTGACGCTTGCGCTCCTGACTTAACAATCGCCTCGACTCCAGCCTGTACCGATTGCCAACGCTCTGCTCCGCCACTCGTATATTGGATAGGCAGGGCAAAATCAAGCGCCTGCGCCGTATTGTCATCTTCTGCTACTACTAATAAGCATTTATCAATATAAGCGCTACTAGCGAGACGTGCCACGCTACGCTGTAACAGCGTCTGTCCTTGCAGCAAGGTATATTGCTTAGCAACAGTCGCACCAAAACGGCTGCCGCGACCCGCAGCGACAATCATGGCATGGATATGGGGGGTGGTATTCATAGGATGGTTTTGGGTAATACTCATGGTCAGATTCCATGATGATATGACTGGGTTGGATAGAAAGGAAGGTTAAAAGAAGACGTAGTGTAAATATAAACAGAACAAATTATAGATAACCATTTATCTCGGCGAAGTTAAATGAGCGTAGTTAAATGGGCGAAGTTAAAATCAATAACGGCTGTGCGTCGTTGGCGCGGTGGATACCTGAACAAAGGTTTCATTTGGCTTAATCAAGCCCAAATCCAAACGTGCATGTTCTTCTACTGCTTCGAGTCCCGTTTTTAAATCATGGACATCGGTACGCAACAAGTTATTTGCCGCCATTTGATTGTCATTTAAGCGTTGCTGCTCATCAATCTGCGACAGCAACTTATTGTGCTCAAAATATCCGTTTTCGCCCAACCAATATTGATATTGCAGTCCCAAAAGCACAGCAACCGCTAAAGCAAGGAGAATAAATTGGCTAAAGTATTTCATAAAGGGATCACGCCAAACGGTAGAGAGACAATATTCAGAATTAAAAACCACACAGGCTTGTTAAGCGATACACCATCGTATTAATGACGATATATCGCTAGCGTTAAGCCTAACTTCTTAGCTGCTCAGCTTATTAGCCACGTAGACCGATAAACTCTTCACGGCCGCGATAGCTTGCCCGTACTTGTTGTTCGATACGTAAGAGCTGATTGTATTTTGCCACGCGATCTGAGCGGCATAGTGAACCAGTTTTAATCTGACCAGCAGCAGTACCAACGGCTAAATCTGCAATGGTGCTGTCTTCTGTTTCACCTGAACGATGCGAGATAATCGTCGCATAGCCATTTTTCTTCGCCAGATATATCGCATCTAAGGTTTCTGATAAAGTACCAATCTGATTAAATTTAATCAAAATCGCGTTGGCAATATGTTTATCAATGCCTTCTTGCAAGATAGCAGGGTTGGTGACAAATAAATCGTCACCGACCAGCTGAACTTTATCACCGATTTGCTCAGTTAAATACTTCCAACCATCCCAATCTGACTCATCAAGACCGTCTTCAATAGAGATAATAGGATACTGACGCGTCAAGCCTACTAGGTAATCTGAAAAACCTTGGCTATCAAAGGCTTTATTACCCTCGCCTGCCAAGACATATTGACCATTTTTATAAAACTCACTGGCCGCGCAGTCTAAAGCCAGATAAATATCTTCGCCAGCTTTGTAGCCAACTTGCTCAATCGCTTGCATGATGACGGTAATGGCTTCTTCATTACTACGCAGGTTTGGCGCAAAGCCGCCTTCATCACCAACCGCGGTATTTAAGCCTTGTGACTTTAGTACCGATTTTAAGCTGTGGAAAATCTCTGTTCCCGCACGTAGGGCTTCTGAGAAACTGGTAAAACCAACGGGCTCAATCATAAACTCTTGGATATCAACGGTATTATCCGCGTGTTCACCACCGTTTAAGATATTCATCATCGGGACCGGCATGGTCAAAGACGTCTGATTGCGTAAGTTTGCAATGTATTGATGCAGTGGCAGGCTTTGGGATTTAGCAGCAGCTTTAGCAGTCGCAAGTGACACTGCTAGCATGGCATTTGCGCCAAGGTTGTCTTTGTTTTCGGTGCCATCAAGCGCAATCATCGCGTCATCAATGGCTTGCTGCTCAGTGACTTCTTTGTCCATGAGCGCACTGCGAATTTGGCTATTAACGTTGGCAACGGCTTTTTTAACGCCTTTACCCATGTAGCGGTCTTTGTCGCCGTCACGCAGCTCAAGCGCTTCACGTGAGCCCGTTGATGCGCCACTTGGAGCAGCAGCACGTCCAACGGTGCCATCAGCTAAGATTACGTCAGCTTCAATCGTTGGGTTACCGCGCGAGTCTAAAATCTCACGAGCGCGAATGTCTTTAATTGCGGCGACGTTGGTGGTTTCTTCAGCGTACATAATGTCGGTTAATTCCTTTGGTCATGCCAAGTTTGGGAGATAAATAACGGCAACTAGAATACAAAAAAGATAAAGCAAAATATCGTATAGCGACTATGCTAGAATCAACGCTAGAACCAATACCAAAACCAATTTGCCCACTTATATCGCAGGCTAGCTTTGCGCATTGTAAAGGCTTATTGAATACTGTAAGCGTCAGCTATAGTGCTTGGCATCATAGCATAAATTTTGCCAAACTTCCCTTCTCTTGCAGCAACTTGCGCCTATAAAATTAAATATAGATACCCCACTCTCAACTTCGAA
>NZ_DHYG01000060.1 GCF_002414005.1 Psychrobacter sp. UBA5136 | reverse complement strand
GACAGTCAAGTTGCAGGTGAACTGATTGACATGATTGGACAAGCTGACTACTTTATCGCTGATAAGGCCTATGATTCACAAGCGATCAGGGATAAAGCTTGCATGCATGACATGATTCCTATAATTCCCAAAAGAAGCAATGCTAAAGCGCCTAATCCAGAATTCGATAGCTACTTATACAAACTGCGCCATCTTGTTGAGAATATGTTTGCAAGGCTTAAACACTTTAGTAGTATCGCCACTCGCTATGAGAAGTTAGCTCGTAATTTTAAGTCAATGCTTTATCTGGCGTGTACTATCGTTCATTGTAAGATGAATTGAAGACACGCCCTAGCTATATTTAATTATTCTACGTTAATCATTGCTAGTATTGATGCCAGTCTTTGTTCATCATTTTTTGTCACCTTGTTCACTACGTCATTAGTCACCTTTGTTCGCCCGCTATTAGGATTAACCTTATGTCACAACACACAACTTCTAATGCCAACGCTCAGTCATTTTCACAAAATACCTTATCGAATGATACCTTTACGGTTGGCAGTCGTACCTTCTCATCTCGATTACTAGTCGGTACTGGTAAATATAAAGATATGGCTGAAACGGGCGCGGCTATTGGCGCCTCAGAAGCTGAAATTGTCACCGTTGCTATTCGCCGCACCAATATCGGACAAAACAGCGATGAGCCGAATTTATTAGATGTCATTTCACCTGATAAATATACCATTTTACCCAATACCGCAGGCTGCTTTGATGCCAAAACTGCGGTTCGCACGTGTAAGCTTGCTCGCGAGCTATTAGGCGGGCATAATTTGGTGAAGCTGGAAGTATTAGGCGATGAAAAATCGCTTTATCCAAACGTGATGGAAACCTTAAAAGCGGCAAGAGAGTTAATTGATGACGGCTTTGAAGTCATGGTTTATACATCAGACGACCCTATTGTCGCGCAAGAATTAGAGAGCATGGGCTGCGTGGCGATTATGCCGCTTGGTAGCTTGATCGGTTCTGGTCTTGGCCTGCTTAATCGCCATACGCTTAGCCTGATTATCGAAAATGCTAAGGTGCCCGTCTTGGTTGACGCTGGCGTTGGTACGGCTTCTGATGCCGCGATTGCCATGGAGCTTGGCTGTGATGGCGTGCTGATGAACTCAGCAATTGCTCATGCGCAAAATCCTGTGCTGATGGCGCAGGCCATGAAACACGCTATTTGGGCCGGGCGTCAAGCTTTCTTGGCGGGCCGTATGCCCATGCGCAAAATGGCCATTGCTAGCTCGCCGCAGACCGGCTACTTTTTTCAGTAATTGTTTAATTTTTATTTTAAAGCTCTAGTTTGAATTTTTAGCTAAAAATAACTTATAAAATGATAAGAATGTCGTAGGGATATTTTTATCATTAGTAAGCTTTTTTGGATATTTTATAACCGTTTGGCCTTTGTTTTATTGAATAATTTTCATTTTTATAAAAGGATTTATTATGCGACTTCTCACAGCGGTCGACCAGTTGTTTTTACTTCTTGAGTCGCGTAAACAGCCCATGCATGTCGGTGGTCTGCTCCTATTCGAATTGCCAGAAAATGCGGATAGCAATTTTGTTTGTCAATTGGTCAAACAAATGCAGCACTCTGAGGTATCGCCTACCTTTCCTTTTAACCAAGTGCTTGAGCATCTGATATTTTGGAAAAAAGACAAGAATTTTGATGTGGAGCATCACTTGCATCATGTGGCGCTACCAAAACCTGCCCGCGTACGCGAGCTGTTGATGTATGTGTCAAGAGAGCATGGTCGCCTTTTAGACCGTGCGATGCCACTGTGGGAATGTCATGTTATTGAAGGTATTCAGCCAGAAAGCGTCGGTGCTCCTGAGCGCTTTGCTTTATATTTTAAAATCCATCATTCTTTAGTTGATGGTATTGCGGCGATGCGCCTTGTGAAAAAATCCTTATCTCAATCGCCAACCGAACCAGTCACGCTACCGATTTGGTCGTTGATGGCGCGTCACCGTAATCAAGTCGATGCGATTTTGCCAAAAGAGCGCTCGGCGCGGCGGATTATCAAAGAGCAAATATCGACCATTAAACCCGTGTTTACAGAACTGCTCGATAATTTAAAACATCTTGGTGACGACAGTTATGTCAGCACCTTTGCAGCACCGATGAGTATTCTTAATAAACGCATTTCTGCCTCAAGGCGTATCGCCGCCCAGTCGTATGATATACAGCGTTTTAATGATATTGCTGAGCGTCTAAACATCAGTAAAAACGATGTGGTGCTTGCCGTTTGTGCCGGTGCTATTCGCCGTTACTTGCTAGCGATGGATGCGCTGCCAAGTAAGCCATTGATTGCGTTTGTACCGATGTCATTACGTACGGATAATAGCGTAGCGGGCAATCAGCTGTCATTTGTACTGGCCAATTTGGGGACGCATTTAGACGATCCACTCAGCCGAATCAAGCTAATTCACCGCAGTATGAATAATGGCAAACGCCGTTTTCGCCGTATGAATCAGGCGCAAGTGATTAACTATAGTGTGATTGCTTATGCGTGGGAAGGCATCAATTTGGCAACAAATATATTCCCAAAAAAACAGGCCTTTAACCTTATTATCTCAAACGTCCCTGGCTCTGAAAAGCCGCTTTATTGGAATGGTGCGCGCCTGCAATCTTTGTATCCAGCGTCGATTGTACTTAACGGACAAGCGATGAATATCACCCTTGCCAGCTATTTGGACAAGATTGAATTTGGTATTACCGCTTGTAGTAAAGCCTTGCCGCATGTGCAAGATATACTGGTATTGATAGAAGAAGAGTTGCAGCTGTTGGAACGCACCAGTAAAGCGCTTGAATCTCAAGGCATTACGGTTACAGATAAAAGTGACGACAAAGAGAATGGCAAAACAAAAAAACTGGCTCCATAACGGAACCAGCTTTTCTTAATATTAATTTTCTAAATCTTCAATAACGTCAGACTACAAAATATCGCCCCACGTTGGGACAACCACTTGCATTAAAGGTTTTAATAATTTCACATTACAAGCAAAGATAGAGCCTGTAGTCATCGAGTTGTGCGCGCCCGTATGGTCAACGACGACGCCGCGGGCTTCGGTTACGATAAGCTCACCAGCGGCAATATCCCAAGGCTTGATGGACATCTCAAAATAACCATCAAAACGACCAGCGGCAACATAACATAAATCAAGCGCGGCTGAGCCTAAACGGCGAATTTGACCGCCGGCTTCAGAGATTTTTTGTAAGCTTTCAAAATGCTGCTTGGCATAAGAGATGACTTCGCCATTGCGTTTACGCTCAAGCGGATGACCGGTAGTAAATAGACCGCCATCAATCGTTTTACGCTCGCTCACATTGATACGGCGCTGGTTTAGACGCGCGCCCTTACCGCGGCTGGCAGAAAACATCTCATCACGCACAGGGTCATAAATGACGCCGTGTTGGGTCACGCCTTTATGCTGCACGGCGATAGAGACACAAAACTGCGGCACGCCATGGACAAAATTTTTGGTGCCATCTAGCGGATCGATAATCCAGCACCAGTCAGCATCTTCGCCGCGGCCTTCTTGCATACCAAACTCTTCACCCAAAAATGAGTGATTTGGGTAGCTGGCTTTTAACGTCTCAATCGTCAGCTCTTCGCTGAAACGATCAATGCGGGTGACCAAACCATCAAGCCCTTTTGACTCGATATCCAGCTCGATTTTGTGGCGGTTTTGATGCGCGTATAAAATCTCTTTACCGACTTTTTCAGCAGCGCGCGCTGCGATGACGACCATGGGTTCCATAAATAACCTATTTGCTTGATGAATGAATACTACGTAAGAGATGCGACTGATAAAATGTACAAAAATAAAACCTGCTTAAAACTGAATCATATTAATAACTAATAAAAACCCTAGCCGCCTAGCATACCAAATATATGATGCCAGCAGTCGTGCGCCCAAGTTGTCAAATAATTCACACCTACGGCAAATAGGCGAGGTTTAAGCAAAAAGCAAAAATGCTTTATTTTTCAATCCGCTATTTTAGCAATTTTTTTTGAGTGATAGGATTTTATTTTAGCAACTGCTGGAGCTGGCTGACGACCCCTGCAACATCCAGACCACAATCAGCCATTTGTTCTGCTGGTGAACCATGAGCGATAAAGCGATCAGGAATACCGATATTACAGATTACTGGGCGGCTGTTTTTAAAGGCTATTGATTCGTTTAGTAAATACTCATTTACCGCACTGCCCGCGCCGCCCATAATCATATGCTCCTCTAAGGTTGCAATGTAGGTGATGCCTTGTTCAATTAAGCTTTCAAGCAAATGGGTATCTAACGGTTTTACCCAGCGCATATTGACCACGTGAACCTGACAGTCTGATGTTATATTGTCATTAATCAAGCTTTCTGCTGCTTGCTGAGCCGTGTCAACCATGGTACCAAAGGCCAATAACGCCAATTTATTAGGCGCATCGTTGCTTCCCAATACCGACTCTACCACCGCTTTGCCAATAGGATAAATCTGTGCTGGCTGCGTAATCGTCGCGCCAACGCCAACGCCGCGCGGATAGCGTACTGCTGTACAGCCTTGGTATTCATAGCAAGTATTCAGCAGATGATAGCATTCGTTTTCATCTTTTGGCGCGGCAATCAGCATATTCGGCACGCAGCGTAAAAAGGCAAAATCAAACACGCCTGCATGGGTGGCGCCATCTTCACCAACTAGACCGGCGCGGTCAACGGCAAACATCACATCAAGATTTTGCAGCGCCACATCATGAATCAGCTGATCGTAACCACGTTGCAAAAATGTCGAATAAATCGCCACGATTGGCTTGATGCCTTGGGTTGCCATGCCGCCTGCCAAAGTTACGGCATGTTGCTCAGCAATCGCCACGTCAAAAAAGCGCGTAGGGAATTGACGGGCAAACTCAATCATTCCCGAGCCTTCTTCCATAGCTGGAGTAATGGCAAGGAGCTTATCGTCAGCAGCGGCTTTATCACATAAAAACTGCCCAAAGATTTGCGAATATTTTAATAGCGACTTGTTGGCTGTTAGACTGGCTTTTACTGCTTCCTTCTCGCTAGCTTCAGCAGGTAATTTGCTAATGGCATGATAACCTACGGGGTCTAATTCAGCAGGCGCAAACCCTTTACCTTTAGTAGTATAAATATGGACTAACACCGGGCCTTTTACTTGCTTGGCAAGCGATAGCACGCGCAGCAATTCAGGAATATTATGCCCATCAAATGGACCAAAATAGGTAAAGCCAATGGCTTTAAATAAATTGTCTTCTAACTGCGGCACATCGCGCAGCTCGTTATGACGTTTACGGCGATCATAAGCCTGCATATCAGGGCGCTGGCATAATATTGGCTCGCCTGCATCAGAGATATCTACCTGATAGCCTGATTCCCATAGTGTCGCTAAGTGCCGCGAGAAACCGCCAATCGAGCAAGATATCGACATGTCATTGTCATTTAAAATGACCAACAAATCTGCATCTTGTTGCACGGCATCGTTCATCGCTTCAAACGCCATGCCGCCTGTCATCGCGCCGTCGCCAATAATACAAGCGACCGTTTGCGCGCGGCCTTGATAGCGCAGCGCTAAGCTCATGCCAAGGCCGGCTGAAATAGACGTCGATGAATGCCCAACGCCAAACGTATCATAGATAGATTCGGCGCGTTCTGGAAAAGCGGTCAGACCATCTTTTGCGCGTATGCTGCCAAGCCTATCACGGCGTCCGGTCAACACTTTATGAGCATAAGCCTGATGGCCGACGTCCCAAACGATTTGATCTTGCGGCGCATCTAACAAATAATGCAGCGCAATAGTCAATTCAATCACGCCTAAATTGGCCCCAAAATGACCACCGCTTTGACCGGCTGAGTAAAGCAGAAAAAGCCGTAGCTCATCCGCCAAAGTGATTAGCTGCGCCTCATCAAATGCTTTAAGGTCAGCGGGCGTTGCTACCGTATCAAGCAGGGGCGTATGCGGACGCTCACGGGGAATGACTGCATAGGTTTTTTGCAGGTTTGATAGCGGTGCAGCAGAATCAGTGGCTGACGCAGATAATGACTTAGACTGTGGGGAATGAGGTGACTGCTGCATAAAACGTACGATACCTACCAATCTGCTGACAAGATGCTACCTTAGAATACCGAGACGGCGTTACCACGGCTGACATTCTAAGGGGCGTTAATAATAGCGTGGACATCATAAACTGATAAATGCCATCGACTATATGATTATTGATACAGCTTTTAAAGCAACTGTTAAAATAATTATTAAAGTAATTGTTAAAGTAATTGTTAAAGTAATTGTGAATAACGAAAAATACGCTATTGAAAATAAAGCAACTCTTTCAAATGTGAACTTTTTATCGGCATTTTAAAATAAGGACACGACCTAATACAAAACCCGAGGCGGCCTGCTGATTTTGCCTTCATATTGGGCGCGTATCAGGCGACAGTGACGACATAGTAATGTAAGGGCAAAGACTTGTCACTGTATCCGTCAAAATAGTATGGCATAATAGCATTTATTTTTAATTGTCGCTTTAATCATCGTGCGCCGTCTGTGAACTTTGTGTGTATTTCCACCAGCCAGCATCCGTATGCTATTTCTCCTAGCAGCCCATGTGCCTTATTTTGACTACTATTATATGGTATAGAGTGGTAGTCGCAGACCGTAGCGTCACGATGATCAGCTTATGCAGGACATTAATGTCATATCAATTTATCACTAGCGCCAAACTTCCTACTCGTCACGGCGAGTTTGACATTCATATCTTTGAAAATGAAGACGGTCAAGAGCATGTGATGCTTACTGTCGGTTTACCTGTAGCCAATCAAGCTGATGTTTTAAATCAGCAGGGCACAGCATTAAGCCAAGACCGTCAAACGCCAAAAGAAGCGCCTATTCCGCTGATACGTATTCATTCTGAATGCTTGACCGGCGACGCCTTTAGCTCACTAAAATGTGATTGTGGGCCGCAGCTTAATTCCGCAATGCAAGCGATACAAGAGACGGGCTGCGGGGCGATATTATACTTGCGTCAAGAAGGGCGCGGTATCGGTTTGACCAATAAAATCCGTGCTTACGCCTTGCAAGATCAGGGGCATGATACATTAGATGCCAATCTTATGTTAGGGTTACCAGCTGATGCGCGCGTTTATGATATGTGCGGACCGATGCTTGCTCACGTCGGTGTCGATAGCGTACGTCTCATCACCAATAACCCTGATAAAGTCGCTTACTTAACCGAGCATGGCATCAATGTGGTTGAGCGCGTGCCGTTGTTGGTCGGGGTGAACGATATGAATGCTGACTATCTAGCGACCAAACGCGACCGCATGGGCCATCTGCTTGATAAAGACTTCAATACCGCCTTACACCTTAATAAATAGTAAATAATTAGATATTTTATGACCATACCAAATACAGATAACAATGACAATTTACCAGAAACCACTGCGGCAGTGACGCCAACCCACGATGACATCAGACGCGTGCGCGAGTTTTTGGTGGATTTGCAAGCGCGTATCTGCCGAGCCTTAGAGGCGCAAGAGCGTGACGGCAGTAGCAATGATAAGCCAGCAACCTTTGTGCCCGACGATTGGGAACGTCCTGAGGGCGGCGGTGGCCGTTCTTGCGTGCTGGCAGGGGGCGAAGTGATTGAAAAAGCGGGCGTGATGTTTAGTCATATCCATGTGCATAACCTACCCGCCTCGGCAACCGCGCGCCATCCTGATATTGCTGGCCGTAAAGCGCAAGCGATGGGCGTGTCCTTGGTTGTGCATCCTAAAAACCCTCATGTGCCGACCAGTCATGCCAACGTGCGTTTATTCATTGCTGAAGCCGAGGGCGAAGCGCCGATTTGGTGGTTTGGTGGTGGCTTTGATTTGACGCCATTTTACCCTGTCCTTGCCGACTGCGTACATTGGCATCAGGTCTGTTATGACCTCTGCGCGCCGTTTGGCGATAGCGTCTATCCTGACTTTAAGCAGTGGTGTGACGAATACTTCCATCTGCGCCATCGTGATGAGCAGCGCGGTATCGGTGGGCTATTTTATGATGACGTCAATTTTGAGAGTCGCGGTTGGGATTTCGAGACCTGCTTTAACTTTATGCAAGCGGTTGGCAATGGTTATCTTGAAGGCATCTTACCAATTTTTGAGCAGCGTAAAAACACCCCTTATACCGAAGCGCAGCGAGAATTCCAGCTTTACCGCCGCGGACGCTACGTTGAATATAACCTTGTTTATGACCGTGGTACCCTGTTTGGGCTACAAAGTAATGGCCGCATCGAATCCATCTTAGTCAGCATGCCGCCGCTTGCTAGTTGGCACTATCGCTTTGAACCTGCACCCGGAACGCCCGAGTTTGAATTAACCGATTTTTACCTAAAACAGCGTGATTGGTTGACTTTATAGTCATGATTGGCATAATAAGTCGCAGACAGCGTTTAGGTTCTTGTATAAACGACCCTATTTGCTCTCTAAAAATTTTCGGAAAAATATTATCAAGGTCAGCGTTACTGCTGACCTTTATTATTTACTGTCTTTTATTTGAGAGCAGCCAAATGGTTAAATAGACCATTGTCATTTTTAGCATATGAAGTTCGCTTTAGCGACAATTCATAGCAGATGAAAATGCCATTACAAAAAGGTACTTTATTGTCCTATTTTATCTTAGTTGATTAAGGTTTAATTAACAGCAATACAGGTTTAAAAATGCAGATTTAAAACGGATGCATGGTAAAAATCTAGGACTCAGCTGTCTTTAGCAATTAAAACAATAACATTTAATTCATAGTAGCAATTTAATAAGTGGCGAGCATGCAAATGCTACGGCACCTTTTTATTAGCCACGTATAAAGGAGCAATACAGATGGCACAGGTTTCTAATAATAAATCTTTCAAGTCTATCGTTAGCATCACCTTAATGGCCGCTGCCTTAGGTCTAACGGCTTGTAGTACGTCAGTCGACCCTGACGTCAAAGCGCGCCAAGACAGTATGAAAAGCTGGAGTGATGCGATGGGTATCATGGGCGATATGGCAGAAGCACCAGATACCTTTGATGCCGAGGTGTTTAAAGAGCAAGCGGCATTTTTAGCTGAAGACTCAGCCAATCCTTGGAGCCACTTTGAAAACCAAGAAGCCACAGGTAACGCAACTGAAGCCGTTTGGAGCAACGTTGATGATTTTCGTGCAGAAGCCGATGACTTTCAAAAAGCTGCTGCTAACTTAAATACCGCTGCCCAAACCGCAACCAGCGTTGATCAAGTTTTGCCAGCGCTTGGGCAAGTCGGTGACAGCTGTAAATCCTGCCATACTGACTTTAAAGTGAAAAAAGACTAATTAATACCAAACCCAAAA